>CALEMF010000032.1 GCA_937911505.1 uncultured Cytophagales bacterium | reverse complement strand
ATCACAAACAAGCTGTGATGCCCTATCTCGATACGCTTGATCCTACAGCAACGCGTATTGGTGCAGTGAATGTAATCAAGCGTTTACCTGATGGATCGTTACGTGGCTACAACTCTGATTATTGGGGTTTTAAAACCTCTTTAGAGCGCTGGCTCCCCGGTCACTCTATAAAGGCACTCATTTTGGGTACAGGTGGTGCCAGCAAGGCTGTAGCAGTGGCGCTAGAAGACCTAGGGATTCCTTACCAATTTGTATCGCGCAAAGCAAAAGAAAATATTTGGGACTACACTAAACTTGGTGCAGAGACGCTTTCACATTATCCGCTCATTATTAATACGACCCCCTTGGGGATGTCGCCTCAGGTGGAGACAGCTCCTGCTATTCCTTACGAGCCATTGAGCGAGCAACATTACCTTTACGACTTAGTGTATAATCCTGCAGAAACACGCTTTATGCAATATGGGAAACAACAAGGGGCAAAGGTGAAAAATGGGTTAGAAATGCTTCATCTACAAGCAGAGAAAGCCTGGGAGATCTGGACAAAACTTAACTAAAAAGAGAAACCGCCTACGAAGCGTTGTAGGCGGTTTAAGTTGTAAGTAATCGGTGGGAAAATCTCAATATCGTAAAGGCTGTTTCACTAGGCAGCCTCCTCTCTCTGGGCCGCGAGTCTACTTTCTACGTAGTCTACTAGTGCGCCTACGGTACGAATCTTGGTTACCTCTGTTTCGGGAATAGACATTTGGAAAGCGTTTTCTAATTCCATCACCAACTCCATATAATCTAGGGAGTCAATGCCTAAGTCCTTGGCAAAGTTGGCATCCAACGTGATTTCAGAGTCAGAAAAACCTAGCTTCTCTTTCAGTACTCTAAAAACTGTGTGTTTCACGTTTTGCATAAATAAATTCTTTTAAAATGTTAAAGTAACGGTTAAAAAATAAGATAACTCAATTGAGGTAAAACTAGGGAAACTTTTTTATTTCTGAAAGTTTCCACACAATTTATTTCCATAGCTTGTAATAACGTAAGCCTTTCACTCAACTAAGCTGCTGCCCACACTTTCACCAATACCTTGCCAACTTTTATTAACAAGCCCCTTATACAAAAAATACAGCAGGCGAAGCTTACCTGCTGTATTTCTTTATTTATTCATTGGTTCTCCTTACTCAGGAATGTTGAACAGGGTAGCGATCTCGTCGTACGACATATTTTGATAGTCAGGTTGTAGACCACGAGCGTTGTCGCCACCGGCAGGCACCCCGCCAGGAATGATAACGTAGCGGAATTCATCAAACTCATCGAAAAAACTATTGACCCCGTCGGTTGTTACAGCCACTATACGAATGGTTCTTGTGGTAGAAACTATGTTTACACGGTAATACTCTTGTTCCTCTACCTCGTAGTAAGGCAAAATGTTGGCGATGGTGCCTACGCTTCTTCTTCCATACACCAGCACCACATCATTGTTAAAATCGAAAGCGGCACCATCCACCAGATCGAAGAATTTTGAGGCAGCTTCGGGTGGGCCAAAAGGAGATGTTATCCACTCAGAATAAATCACATTAGCCGTACCAGATTCTCCCTGTACGCCCTGCGGACCTACGGCGCCATCGTCTCCGCCTGAGCAGGCAAGTAGGGTGAGCGAAAAAAAGAGAACCATTAGATTTACCAAATTTCTCATCGAATTCATATTTATAATTAATTTTTAAATGAACAATGAAACAAAGGTAAGGGGTGTCTTTTGCTCGCTTATCCAGAAAAATAGACCAGCGAGGAATCGGGATAAAGTTGGCTGTTTTCTACTGTAAAAATGGGCTTTACGACCTGCTTTCTGCGATTAGGTCAGCCCAGTAAAATGTCCGAAAAGATAGAGACTTAAACAATCGGGACTTTAGCCACCTGTTTTCTGTATTGTTTAGGTGATACCCCCACGTGTTTTTTAAAAGCAGTGTAAAAAGTGGATTTAGCATTGAAGCCTGCCTCTAGCCCGATAGCAATAATGGTATAATCTGCAAAAGCAGGGTCTCTCAGCTTTTTTTTAGTATCTTCTACCCGAAATTGATTTACATAGTCAGAAAAGTTCTTACCCGTTAGTTGATTGATTATTTGCGAGAGATAACTACTACTAATATTGAGCTTACTGGCAATACTATGGAGACTCAGCTGAGCATCTCTGTAAATGTGGGCTTGGGTCATCAGTGAGTCTAAGGCCTTGATGTACTGACTATCGTTGGTAATACTTGTATTGCTTTTGGTTTTCAGGTTTTCTAGTTTTTTTCCTAACAGCTTGGCAATTAGTTGGAGTTTAAAAATATGTTCCTCTTGAAAAAAGGCTTTTTGAGAGTGCTCAGCATCTAGTACGCCCACTACTTCTTCTTTTACGTAAATGGGTACCACCAATTTCGAATAGCGAAACATATCATCTACTTGGTAATGAGGGTTTTTACTAGTGTCTGGCACGTAAAGGTATTTGCCTGTTGCTGCTACTCTTCCCACAATACCTTCTCCTACAGGAATTTCCATAGGAGACAGCACCTTTCTTTTTCCTTTATTTTTATTGCCAAAAGCAGCTTTTTGTACCAATTTCGTACGATCTGGCGTGTACATACAGATCACGCAGTCCTCTAAATGTAAATAGGTAATACAATTTTCCACTACATCCCACAGCACCTCCTCTACTTTATTTTTATCAAATAAGGAGGTGGCAAAATAGCTGAGAATGCCTGTTACTTCGTAAATATCGGTATTGCTGCTGGTCAGTTCTTTTTCTGTAAAAATAGGCGCCATACCAACCATCTGTAGGTGTTGAATCGCCTGCTGAGAAGGTTCTTCTGCTTTCTGTATTCTTTTAGGGGCTTTTCTTATGTAGCGCATTCCGTAAAAAATATAGCCTCCATAAAAAACAAGCACAAGCATCCTTAAGATAAAATACAAAAGTTGCTTCGTAGCAGGGGTTGTATTTTCAGCGATCACGGATACGAGTAGCCAGCACAGCGTCAAGATAATAGAACCAATAAGCAAGTTTCTTACGGGTTGGGTTTGTTTTATTACATAGGTGTAGGAGAAGCTACCGAGGGTACTTTCGTACTGCTTGATGACGAAATAGTTGAGAACAGATATAGCAAGATTACCAATGATCGAAAACAGGTCTTCTGATTGTAGAATGATAAGCGCTACTTCTCTTTTGAGCAAGGAGTAATCATAAAGCGCATTGATAAACAATAATAAATGCACAATAGTAAAGGCATAAAATGGTAAAAAAAGGATTTTACTATATTTTTTGAAGGTCTCGTCTAGATTCAGGTAATAGCAGCTAAAAGCGAAGTAAAAGATGGCTGCTAAGAATTTAACAGGAAAGTGAAGTAAAAAAAGTACCAGTGGATGGGTAAAATGATAAGCGTCCAATAGCACCACTTGCAATAACGTGATCCCGACGATGACTGTAGCCGCATAAAAGTACTTTTCGTATTTTACTTTTGACAAGGACAACAACCACCTTTGTAAACTACTAGCTAAAAAAATGAGCGTAGTAATGAGGGTAACTAGGTGGTAAAGTGCTATAGCCATAATCAACAGAAGGCAAAAATAAGAGTCAGTTTGAACGCTTTGTATAACCCATCAGGATGTTACAAAGAAAAAGGCTCTTTTCAAAAAGTACAAATATTGCCTTCTGTAATAATGGCTAAAAACCTTATACAAAAAATACAGCAGGCAAAGCTTGCCTGCTGTGCTCAAGATGTTTAGTACTTATTCTTTTTTATTCACACATTACTCTGGAATATTAAACAGGGTAGCGATCTCTTCGTACGACATATTTTGATAGTCAGGTTGTAGACCACGAGCGTTGTCGCCACCGGCAGGCACCCCGCCAGGAATGATAACGTAGCGGAATTCATCGAAAAATCCGCCATCAACTGGGGTACTGTCTGTAGTACTTACCTCTACCGTTAACACATTACCCATGGTATTATAGAGAAAGCTGTAAAAATGGTCACCTGTAATATCCAAATGGGGAAGTGGATAAATCCCATTTACACCAAAAGTAAGTCGTCGACCATACACCAATAATAAATCTGTTTCGATATTATATTCATCCGAAGAAAGTTCACCAATATCAAACCCGTCACGCGGAGATTGCGTATCATCCCCTAGTTCTGACTCTATCCAATCCGAATAAATCACATTAGCTGTACCAGCAGGTCCTTCTGATCCTTGTTCTCCTTGTTCTCCTTGGGGACCTACCTCGCCGTCGTCGCCGTCAGAGCAGGCAAATAAACTTACCAAGAGGCATAGGCAGAAAAGCTGCCCCATTTTTTTCATTAAATTCATCGTTTGAAATCATTTAAAATTGAACATAGATGTAAAGCTGCAAGCAATCCACCAGCAGCGTGTCCTATAATTTTGACTTTCAAAAAAATAGGATGTTTTAGTAATGAGAAAGAGAGAAATACTTGGCTTAGCCTATAATTCAGGCTTCCGAGATAGCAACCAAGTAAGTCTTGGGCGCCATATGAACCGTCTGTAGGTACTGAATCGCCTGCCGAGAGGGTCTTTCTGTATTTTTGGCGGCTTTTTTATGTAGCGCATTCTATAAGAAATACAGCCTCCACAAAAAGTAAACACAAGCATCCTGAAGATAAAGTACAATCGTTGCTTCGTAGCGGAGTTGTATTTTCGGCGATCAAAGCTACGAATAGCCAATAAAGCGTCAAGATAATAGAAATAATTAGCAAGTTCCTTCTATACAAAAAATACAGCAGGCAAAGCTACCCGCTGTATCTATTTTTAAATTAAATATTTTTCTTCTTACTCAGGAATGTTGAACAGGGTAGCGATCTCGTCGTACGACATATTTTGATAGTCAGGTTGTAGACCACGAGCGTTGTCGCCACCGGCAGGCACCCCGCCAGGAACGATGACATAGCGGTATTCATCGAATTCGTTGAAAGCATTATCACCACTATCACGAGCGAAACCCACTACTCTTATCTCACCATTATTAATATTATAAGTGTAAAACTGTCCCCCAAAACTTACATGAGGTAATGGTAATACTGTTTCAGGAGTAACAAGAGAAGTAAATCCCCCTCCATAAACCAATACCTGACTTGTATTGAGGTCTATCCCTAAGGCAGTTACTTCTTCTGCACTGGCGAGTGTAAAAGTTTTTATACTTAAACTGCCATCTTCAATAAAATCTCCTCCCGTATCTATCCAATCCGAATAAATCACATTAGCAGTACCAGCAGGTCCTTCTGGTCCTTGTTCCCCTTGGGGACCTACTTCGCCGTCGTCGCCAGAGCAGGCAACAAGGCTTACTAAAAGAGCCAGATAACAAAACTGCCCCATTTTTTTCATTAAATCCATAGTTTGAAATAGTTTAAAATTGAACACAGGTGTAAAGCTGCAAGCAATCCACTAGTCTGGTGTCCTATACTTTTGACTTTCAAAAAAATAGGATATTTTAGTAATTAAAAAGGGGAAATGCTTGACTTAGCCTGTGAGTCATACCTCCGAGCTAGAAGCCAGGTAAGTCTTGGGCGATAGCCCTGTATGTTCTTTAAATGCCTTGTAGAAGGTAGATTTGGAGTTAAAGCCAGCTTCCAGACCAATTGCTACGATAGTATAGTCAGTGTATTGAGGATCTTCGAGCATTCGTTTTGCTTCTGCTACTCGAAAAGCATTGATGTAATCAGCGAATTTCTTTTGTACTACCTTGTTGAGCAGTTGTGATAAATAGTTGCCACTAATCCCGAGTTGCTCAGCCACACCATTCAAATTCAGTTGAGGATCACGGTATATTTTCTCTTCTTCGATTAATTGGTGTAAGTATTTCAGATACTGATTATCATCAGTAATGGGCTGCTCTTTTTTCTCTCGTAGATGAACCAGTTTTTTCTCCAGCAATCGTGCAATCAGCTTGAAGATGAACAGATGCTGGCTTGTAAAGAAACCTTTCTGAGAATGCTCAGTATCCAATACACCGATTACCTTTTTTTTATCCAAAATAGGTACTGTAAGCTCTGAAGCGCGCGGTATGTCATCGACAATGTAATCAGGATACTGGCTGATGTCGTCTAAGCATACGGGCTCCCCGTCAGCGGCTACTTTACCCACAATTCCTTTTCCTATGGGAATTTCGATTGGGTCAAGAATTTCTCGATAAGCCTTCTGTTTGTTTCCATAGGTCGCTTTCTGTACGAGTATGTTTCGTTCCTCGTCGACCATATAGATTACACAATCTTCTAGTTGTAGTTGGGCGATGCAGTTTTCTACTACATCCCAAAGTACTTCATCTAACACATGCTTGTCGAATAAAGAAGTGGCAAAGTAGCTAAGAATGCTTGTTGTTTCTGCTGGATGGGCTTCTATGTACTGGATATCTTCTTGCTCGAAGAGGTGGTGAATGCCTGATAACTGAAAGCGCTGTAGCTGGGTAGTGTAAGTATCGGTCATTGCTTGGGTAGTTCTCTGTACTTTACACCATCGTAGCATCCCTATTGCTAAAGCAAATAAAATATAGGTAGTGATGACAATGATATACAGGTATAATGATAACTGCCGTGTCTGCTGAGGAGCTTCACGTGTAAATAAAGCAATCAATATCCAAATAAGGCTGATTACGATAAGAACGGTAATAAAAGACTTGAGCCACTGGGTTTGTGCAGCCACTTGCCGAAAGGCAAGATGCGCCTTCGCTGCCTCAAACTGTCTGATTACTTGATACATAAAAATCCCTGCGATAGGATAAAAGATAGCTGCTATGATATTTCTGTAAATAGCCCAATGGATAGCCCACTCTTTTATAAGTTGAAAGTAAGGTGTAGCGAGGCTTACCATAAGTAACAATACGATCCCTAGCAAAAGCCAAAACACTGAGAACAGTATGCGTTCATATACTTGGTACTTATGCCGATGGGGTAAATACTGGCTTATGAAAGAAAAGAAGTAAGCCATTCCTACTATTTCTGTAGGAAAATGTAGCAAAAGAAAAGAAAGCGGCGCAGTATGTACTTCGTTTTGTATAAGAAAGTAGCCTTGTATAAGGGCTAGCGCAATCATCAGTAGTGTTACATAGAAATATTGTGCGTGGCGATTGCTCCTTTGTAAAAACCATTTTACTATGCATACAAAGGCTAATAGTGTTGGTAATAAAAAAGCTAAATTACTGATGAGTGTTTTCATAGGTGTAGCGTGGTAACAAGGCTACAAGTAGAGATTTCTTGCCGTAAAATTGATGCTTTCCAAAATAATAAGTAGTACTATTACGCTGTTTGTGTACAAATAGTTTTATAAATCCCAGTACTTGACTTCGAAGCTGAAACCATTACTGTAAGAACGCCATCAGTAAATCTTATTCAATACTCCTACTCTCCCCTACTACGCATATTTATATACGTATTGTACAATCCTGTCTATATTTTTTTAAATTGCAAGTCTTGAACTTTCCACTTAAAGCGATGTATCTATGTCACAAAAAAAAATATTGATCGCAGAAGATAGCTCCGTCATACAGAACTTGGCCAAGCGTGTATTGAGCTTTCAAAACTTCGATATACAAATTGCTAAAAACGGTCAGAAAGTATTGGATATGTTACAAAAAGAAGCCTTTGATGTGATTTTACTCGACATTAATATGCCCGTAATGGACGGTGTAGAATGTGTAAAGCAGATTAGAGCACTCGATGATACGCAAAAGGCCAAAACACCCGTCATTGCCATTACAGGCAATGCCAAAAACTACACGATGGAAGAATTTAAGGCGATGGGCATTGATGAATATATTCCCAAACCTATTAACTTTGATATCCTGATAGAAACCGTCAGAAAGTTTACGAGCTAAGCCATGAAGATAAAGTATACACCCGCCTTCCTCACCAAACTGGAAGAAATCTTTTCTGAAAGCAACTACTTCTTACGTTACGAGAAAGGTAATTTCAAATCAGGGTATTGTATACTTAGAGAAAAGCGGGTGGTTGTGATCAATAAATATTTTACAACAGAAGGAAAAATAAATTGTTTAATAGATATATTAAAGCAAATTGCTATTGATCACGATAAGCTCACACCCCCAAGTAAATCTATCTACGAAAAGGTTGTGTAGCCATACGATACAGCCAGCATATGAGAGTTACGTTTTTAGGTACAGGTACTTCACAAGGAATTCCTGTGATTGCTTGCGATTGCCCTGTATGTCAATCTAAAGATATACACGACAAGCGTTTACGTACTTCTGTATTGATAGAGGTAGATGACCTCACCCTTGTGATTGATACAGGCCCTGACTTCCGGCAGCAAATGCTTCGCGCTAAGGTACAAAAGTTAGATGCCGTCCTTTATACTCACGAGCACAAAGACCATACAGCAGGTATGGACGATGTACGTTCTTTCAACTTTAAGCAAAAGAAAGACATGCCAATTTATGCGCGCGAAAAGGTACTTGAGCAACTCAAAAGGGAGTTTGCCTATGTATTTGCTGAGCATAAGTATCCAGGTGTACCAAGTGTAGAGCCACACATTATTACCAACCTGCCCTTTTGTGTAGAAGATTTAAAAGTTACACCAATAGAAGTACTACATTATAAATTACCTGTATTTGGCTTCCGAATCAAAGATTTTACCTACATTACCGATGCCAATGCTATTTCAGATGCTGAAATGAGCAAAATAAAAAACTCTGAAGTCATCGTGATCAACGCTTTACAAAAAGAAGATCATATTTCTCACTTTACCCTGCAACAAGCCCTTGAGGTCATTGAGCAATTACAACCAAAGCAAGCCTACCTTACGCATATCAGTCATAAAATGGGCTTTCACGCGGAGGTTTCAAAGGAACTTCCTCCACACGTAGCCATTGCGTACGATGGGTTAAGCATCGAACTATGAGACTTTCTAAAGGTGTTCAATACATTCTACTGGCTACTTTACTATTCGCCTTTATGAACGTCTTAGTAAAGCAAGTCGATCGTATTCCTGCTGTAGAAGTTGTCTTGTTTCGCTCTGCTATCTCCCTTGTCATTTGTCTCGTCTCTCTACGTGCCAAAAAAGTATCTGTTTGGGGGCATAATAAGCCTGTGCTAATCGCGCGCGGGGCTTTTGGCGCCACTTCATTAGTACTTTTTTTCATTACGTTACAAAATATTCCTTTGGCAAGGGCTACCGTGCTCCATTACGTAGCGCCTATTTTTACCGCTATCATTGCGGCTGTTTTTTTGAGCGAGCGTTTACGCTGGTGGCAGTTACTTTTCTTCCTTATTTCTTTTACAGGCGTGTTTTTTATTAAAAACTTCGACGACGAAATTCCTTTATTATATTTTTCTACAGGGGTTATTTCTGCTTTTTTTGCGGGCTGTGCTTACAATTGTATCCGTAAGCTCAAAACGACCGAGCACCCCTTAGTCATTGTATTTTATTTTCCTTTGGTCACGTTGCCAATTGTAAGTATTGCTTCTTTCTTTTGGTGGGTAACGCCTCAAGGCATCGAGTGGCTGTATTTATTGGGGATTGGGCTACTTACGCAGCTCGCCCAAGTATACATGACCAAAGCCTACCAAACAGAGATGGCAGCGCGTGTAGCAGGTACTAGTTATATAGGATTGCTCTACGCCTTAGGGCTGGGTTTTGTCTTTTTTGAGGAGACCTTCACTTGGCAAGTATTAACAGGCATGCTCTTAGTGGTAACGGGGGTTATCTTAAACCTTTTCTTCAAGAATGAGCCTACTATAAGAGAAAAGGTGAGTAAGATAAAAAGCTAACGACTGGGTACAGCCTCCTCGATACTGTATAATACACGTAGCTTTGCTCTCATCTTGTCCATCTTTTTCTTGTATTTCTTCTTTTTAGACGCACTGAGTGCTGTATTTTGCAGCGCAAGGTAGTAGGTATAATACTTATCTCTGTATTTGTATTCATCCCTATACGATTTACTCAACGCTACAAGTTGCTCTTGGGTTAAGTCTTGGTATTGCTGGTAATACTCAACCTGCTCAATAGTAGGATAATCTGTATACAAGATACTATTCCAAACGCTGGACGTGTAAGCCCGATTTTTCTGCTTAAATAAGCCCTCTCGCCAACGCGTAGTATGTTGCTCAGTTATGGGATAATTCTGGTGTTCAATAAGGTATTGATAGAGGAAAGGAAGATTGTCATCAAAGCTACGATACATTAGATCGAGGTTTACATCAATTTTACGTGAACCTATCACCTCAATTAAGTGCTTTAGTACTTGTAAAGAATCCTTGCTCTTACGTGACTGCCAGCATAAATACTTCAGTCTTTTTATAACACTATCTCTTTCACTATAGCCTAGGACACCTTTCTCCTTAAAATAAGTCTCTATAGTAGTCCCTTCCTTGGCACCATCTACTACCAGCCACTTTTCTAAATTTGGTTTACCAGTCAGTGTATCTTTTGTACGGTATTGCCACTTTTGAAGGTCAGCGCCTTTTGCTTCTAGCATCTTAATAATAGTCAAGTTCTCAACGATGGTAGCTGTATAAAGGGGTGTATGATGGTCATCTAAAACGTAAAGGCTTTTCTTGAGAAATCCTGCGGGATAGTACCTAGCATTGTACTTGATGCGATAACAGTCAGGATCTGCCCCAAGCTTAAGCAACCTTTCAACCTTCTGTATGTTTTGCGCTTCAATGGCTTGGTGTAATGAATCGCACAAGGCATCTTGTCCCTTTAAGGCTAGCGGCAGTAGCATTACTATAACAATAAAAAGGCTTGTGAGAAATATCTTCATCTTTATTATATTAAAAACGCAGAACGATGGAGACAAAAATCATACAACTGTCTTTTTAAGCTTTTACATCTCCTTCAATACTTGCTACTAACTACTATCTACGTAATGCTAGACTTCCCACTCTCTCAAAACCTTACTATATTTGCCCTTTCAGAAAACTAAGAATACACATACGCAATGACTAAAAACTTTGAACGGCATACCATTACGGCTGCCCTTCCCTACGCCAATGGACCTGTACATATTGGACACCTGGCAGGGGTATATGTACCCGCTGATATTTATGCCCGCTACCTACGCCTTCAACACAAAGATGTGATGTTCGTTTGTGGTTCTGATGAACACGGTGTACCCGTAACGATTCGTGCTAAGGAGGAGGGTGTCACTGTACAAGCAATCGTCGATAAATACCATACCATCATCAAGGAGTCTTTTGAGGCTTTTGGCATGAGCTTCGATATTTACGCGCGCACTTCTAACGCTACACACCATCAAACAGCCTCCGATTTCTTTAAAAAGCTGTATGAAGAAGGAAAATTCATAGAAAAAACAGCCGAACAGTATTATGATCCCGAAGCGCAACAGTTTTTAGCAGATCGGTATATACAAGGAACCTGCCCCAACTGTGGTAATCCTGAAGCCTATGGTGATCAGTGCGAACGCTGTGGTACTTCACTTAGCCCTGATGATTTGGGTAATCCTCGCTCCATGTTGAGTGGCGCTTCTCCTATTCGTAAAGCTACCAAACATTGGTACTTACCTCTTAATGACTACGAAGACTGGCTTAGCACATGGATTTTGGAAGGGCACAAGAAAGATTGGAAAACCAACGTATATGGACAGTGTAAATCTTGGATAGAACAAGGCTTACAACCCCGTGCCGTTACCCGCGATCTTGATTGGGGCGTACCTGTTCCTGTAGAAGAGGCAGCAGGAAAAGTACTTTACGTATGGTTCGATGCACCGATTGGTTACATCTCTGCCACTAAAGATTATTTTAAGCAGCAAGGTAAAGACGAGGCAGCTTGGCAACCTTACTGGCAAGATGAGCAAACAAAGTTGGTACACTTTATTGGTAAGGACAATATCGTGTTTCACTGCATTATCTTTCCAGCAATGCTAAAGGCACACGGCGATTTTATTTTACCCGAAAATGTACCCGCTAACGAGTTTCTCAACCTAGAAGGTAGAAAAATCTCTACCTCTAGAAACTGGGCAGTTTGGCTACACGAGTACCTAGAGGATTTTCCTGATAAACAAGATGTATTACGCTACGTACTGACTGCCAATGCACCTGAGGCAAAAGACAACGATTTTACTTGGGCAGATTTTCAGGCACGTAACAACAATGAGCTCGTAGCGAACGTAGGGAATTTTGTAAACCGTGTGCTCACCCTTACCCATAAATACTTTGAGGGGAAAGTCCCCCGCTTACATACCAACTTCTTAGAAGCTACTGATAAGGGACTGATAGAGGGACTGAGTGCTTATCCCAAAAAGATAAGTGCTTCTATTGAGGCATACCGTTTTAAAGAAGCGCTCGGTTACATCATGGAGCTTTCTAGTACAGGTAACAAATACCTACAGGAAAAGGCACCCTGGCTGTTGGCAAAAGATTTTGAAAAGAATCGTGCTCAAATTGAAAATACGCTGCATTTAGCGCTACAAGTAGTCGCCAACTTTACGATACTAGCACAACCCTTTTTACCTTTTACCACAGAGAAATTAAAGAAAGCGCTTGCACTAGAAAAGTCCTCGTGGCAGGAAGCAGGCAAAACCGATTTACTTGCGGTAGATCAACCTATTGAAAAAACAGGTTTACTCTTTGAAAAAATAGAAGATAAGACCATTCAAGTACAGCAAGAAAGACTAGCGGCGATTCGCACTGCCCAAGAAGCGGCGAAGACAACCAACGAAGCCTCACAAAACATCCCTACAATAAAAGATATGATTGAATTCAATGACTTTATGAAGCTCGACCTGCGTGTGGCTACTATTCTGCAAGCAGAAAAGATGAGTAATAGCGATAAGCTACTCAAAATCACCCTCGATACAGGTGTAGATCAGCGCATTGTACTAAGTGGAATTGCTAAACATTACCAACCAGAGGAGATCGTTGGCAAGCAAGTCTGTATCGTGGCCAATCTTAAGCCTAAGAAGATGGCAGGGGAAGTATCCCAAGGTATGATTCTGATGGCTGAAGACAGCGACGGAAAGTTACAGTTTATACAACCTGGTGATCTTGTACATAACGGTAGTACTATTAGCTAAATGCATTTCGATGGAAAACATAACACAGCGCACAGGCGCTAGAAAAATAGAGGATATTCCCAAAGAGGTACTTCACTTGCTCAATAAGGGAGAAATCGCTACCGTAAATCTGGTTGAGTGGCTCGCGCTAGATCAAAGTCAACTCGTGGAAAATACTTTTCCAGCTTTAGGGTTGGAAGCTTTAGTAGCTACCCTCAAAGCTGCCTTGCAAGCGCAGCAAAAGCCTACCGCCCTGCGAAGCATCAAGTTAGTAGGAGAAGCCTTGTTTCCGTACTGCCAAGCAGAGGGTATTACCCAGCAAGTATTTGAAGCGATGTTAGCGCACCCTTCCGACACGGTTAGGTGCTATGCTTGCTACCTCAAAGCGCTTGACCCAATCCTTAGTTTAGAAGAAAAGCTTACGCAATCCCTACCTTTGGTAGCAGATGAACATTTTGGGGTAAGAGAGGTCGTTTGGCTAGCGTTACGACCCGCTATCGCTGAAAACTTAGCTGCGGCCATCACTTTATTGAGCACTTGGACGCATAACCAAGATGAAAACATACGGAGATTCACTACCGAGGCTACGCGCCCTAGAGGGGTTTGGTGCAAACATATTGACGCACTAAAAGAAAACCCTGCCTTGGCTTTACCTATTCTGGAGCCCCTTAAAGCTGACACCTCTAAGTATGTGCAAGATAGTGTGGGTAACTGGCTCAATGATGCTAGTAAAACACAGCCAAACTTTGTACAAGAACTTTGTGCAGCATGGGAGAAGAATGCTCCTACCAAAGCTACCCAACGGATCATCAAAAAAGCGAAACGTACGCTCGCTAAGCAATGAAAGAAGCGTTGGAACAATATATCATAGAAAAGGTAGGCAAACGTCCTGATAACTTGTCGGTTGTGTTGGACAGCTTCAAAGAAATAAGGACAAAGCGTAATCAGGTATTGATAGAAGTGGGAGAAGTTTGTAAGCAGTGTTTCTTTATTGTAGAGGGTTGTCTTAAAATTAGTAGCTATAACCTTAATGGGGAAGAAAGCACTTTACAAATCGCTTTCGAGCAAGAATGGCGCACTGCCATGTATAGTTTTATCAACCAGTAGCCTTCCAACGAGAGAATCGTTTGCGTAGAGCCCTCTAGCTTGCTTGCTATTCATAAAGTACAATTTGATCAGCTCTCTGCCACGATTCCTACTTTTGAGCGGCTCTATAAAAACCTACTAGAGGAATCCTACACCCGTTCCGTACAACGCGTGCAGACGTTGATGGGAATGGACGCACTCGACAGACTTAAATGGCTGCTCTCCAAACATCCTCTTATTTTTACGCGCCTTTCCAACCGCCTGATTGCCTCTTACTTAAGTCTTTCAGAAGCCACATTAAGCCGCTTGAAGGCCAAACTTTGACCTAGGTCAAAACTTTTGAGAAAGGGAAGTAGCATCTTTGTATCGTTCGTTCACTTTTAAATACTTAACAAGATGCAAACTTTAAAAAAATTAGGGAAAGGATTATTCATTCTCCCTTTCGCCGCCTTTGGTTTTTTACATTTTGGTCCTATTGCCTTTAGCTTGCCTTATGTACCCGCTTGGTTGCCCATTCCTGCTTTTTGGGTATATTTTACAGGCGCTTGCTTAGTCGCCTTTGCACTCAGTGCTTTCACAGGAAAGCTCGATGGGCTAGCCTCACTTCTATTGGCTTTTTTGTTGATCACTTTTGTAGCAACCATTCACATTCCTAAAGTAATCTCAGGTGATTTTCTAGGTGTAATTGCTACCTTCAGAGATACCTGTATGGCTGGGGCGGCGCTGCTTTACTTTGTTTTTGCAGCACAAGACTATCGTTTTACCAGCGGTATTTCCTAATCAATTTTTATTACAATTTTCACCATAAAATCTTCAATACAATGTCTACTATCAATAAGGAAATCATCGCAGCATTTAACCAATTGGTTGAGAACTTTGAATATGATAAAGCGTTTGATCGTTTCTATCATAATACTTTCGTAAAACACGAAAACGAAAACGCCCCCATTGTAGGCTTAACGCCTAACCGTAAGGCTATGCAGGGCTTCCTTGCTGCCATTAGTAACCAACGTGCTACTTTGTTAAATTTAGTCATCTCTGATGATATGAGCGTAGCAGAGTGGCGCTACCAGTTCGATCATAAGGACTGGGGAAAGAAAGATTTTCGGCAGCTCTCTGTACAACGCTGGCGAGAAGGAAAGATTATTCACGAAAGGCATCATTACAAGACAGAGAACTGGTAATTAACTCAAGTTACTAGTGATAGCTATATATTTTGATAGCAAACGCTACCACAAAAGTCCATACGCTAGCAACTTGCGTTAAGTAGTATGAAGTAGTGAGTACCTCGCGCGGGCGTCTTCGCCCGTGTGAGCCTCTGGCCCACAAAGCGTAGGAGAATGTTTAAGAATTAAATTCTGTATAATTGACAGGGTCAAAATTTTTATTGATTATGCTTCGATTTACCTTTTATTCATTTTTCCTTGATGAAAAACGAACCAAAAACCGACCAACGGGAGCTCGGCGAAGCCAAATCAAGAAACCGACGAAGGAGCTCAGCGCAGCTAAATCCAAAGCTTCTACCCACAATCCAACCCGCCTCCCCGCTGGATTTTCAGACCAACACACTTATATCAATCTTAAAAACAGACAGTTAATGAAACTCAGACCTGTTCTTAACTTCTTTACCATACCTAATTTATTTTTATGGAACTCTTTACCACTTTTACTATTCTCATTGTACTTTCAGCTACCTTTGCCTACATCAATGAACGCTACCTGAAGTTTCCACGAACTATTGGGATTATGATCGTTTCGCTGATTACATCTCTGGTGATTATCGGTCTAGCGAGTCCCATTCCAGCTATATACGAAGAATCTACTGCGCTGGTGGGAAGTCTCAATTTCTCGAAAGTAGTAATGGAGGTTTTGCTGAGCTTTTTACTGTTTGCGGGTGCGCTTCACGTAGATACACGTACTTTGGCCTCCGAGCAAAAACCTATTCTTGCTTTCGCCACCATTGGTCTTTTAATTTCTACTTTTTTGGTAGGAACGCTGGTGTACTTTATGTTTCAGCTTTTGAGCTACCCTGTTGATTATATCTATTGTTTACTATTTGGCTCACTCATCTCCCCTACAGACCCTATTGCGGTACTGTCCATCTTAAAGAATGCACGTGTTCCTAAACAGCTAGAGGTAAAGATTACAGGAGAATCTTTGTTTAACGATGGGATCGCGGTAGTTGTTTTTTTAAGCCTTTTCGAGATGGCACGCTTGGGCATTGGAGAAGTGAGCACCTTAGATATTGCCTTACTCTTCCTCAAAGAGGCAGGGGGGGGTATCGTATTAGGAATTGCCCTAGGGTATGCAGGTTTTTACCTGATGAAAAGTATCGACGAGTATATTGTAGAGGTGTTGATTACACTTGCTTTGGTAATGGGTGGCTATACCCTTGCCCTCAACTTACATATTTCTGGGCCGCTGGCGGTGGTAGTAATGGGTTTAATGATGAGCGATAAAGGACGTACTAAAGCCATGTCTGAAAATACCAGAGAGTATGTAGATAAATCGTGGGAACTGATTGATGAAGTATTGAATGCGGTTTTGTTTGTATTGATCGGGATGGAAATACTTGTGATGCCCTTCGATCGGCTGTATATTATTGCTGGTATCATTGCTATTGTATTGGTGCTGGTAAGTCGTTTTGTAGCGGTATGGCTCCCTATTTCGTTGATGAAACTGCGGCGTGCGTTTGTCCCCAAAACAGTACGTATTCTTACTTGGGGAGGCTTACGCGGAGGTATCTCAGTAGCGCTAGCCCTTACGCTTACCGAAGATATGCAGAGAGAGCTATGGGTAAGTATGACCTACATCGTGGTGATTTTTTCGATTATTGTACAAGGGCTTACCATTGGTAGTTTGGTGAAAAGGTTAGGTATTTCTGGTCAGTAGCCTTCCTCTTTTGTAACACCGGTTGAATCAGAGCATCTAAGCTTATAAAACGATCATTCATATCTAATGTAATCACAATGCTCAACCCTCTATCAATCAAAAAAGCTGAAGAAGATTCTCAGGAAGAGGTACTTGTAAGAAAATCTCTTGATGGCGATAAAGAAGCCCTAGACAGGCTGATTCGACTTCATCAGCCTTTTATTTACAATGTAGCTTGGAAAATGACCCATCATCCTCAAGATGCCCTCGATCTTACCCAAGAAACTTTATTAAAAGTAATTACGAAGCTTTCGCAATTCAATTTTAAAAGCTCTTTTAGAACTTGGCTCTATCGTATTGTAGTCAATGAGTTTCTACAGGCGAAGCGAAAAAAGCACGAAGCGCAATTCTCTTCTTTTGAAGCCTATGGAGCAAAGCTAGATGCCATTCCCAATCCGGATTTAACTATAGAAGAAGAAATTACTCATAAAGAGCTCTCCAAAGAAATGCAAATTAGATGTATGTCTGGTATGCTAATGTGTTTAACGAAAGAGCAACGCCTTATCTATATTTTAGGAGATTCATTTGGAGTAGATCATAAAGTTGGTGCAGCAGTGTTTGATATTTCACCTCAAAACTTTAGGGTAAAATTACATAGAGCTAGAAAAGACCTCTATAGTTTTATGAATAATAAGTGCGGTTTAGTGAATAAAAGCAACCCCTGTAGATGCCCTAAGAAAGCAAAGGCACTCATTTCACTAGGCTCACTTAATGAAGAAAGCAAGCAGTTTAATATGACCTATAAAAAGCGTATTGCAGATTACGTAGATGCACACGAAGAAGAGGCTAGAGATAAATTTGAGGAAAAATATACTGCTTTGTTCCGTGCTCATCCTGCCAAAGACAGCTTTGATAGTGAAACGATTATTAAAGAAATCCTGAACGACGAAGCGCTTATGAAACACTTTAAATAACCTTACAAGAATAAGCGATAAAACCCTCTGATAGTGTTCATCAGAGGGTTTTTATTTTTACTACATAGACCTTTGTAACACCTCTTCTATTGCTGCATCTAACCGATGTAAGCAATTAGTTACCCATAAATTTTAATCTTATGAATTTTCTTAAAGAAACCATTATCGACCAACCCATCCACCGTGTATGGGAAGTGTTAGGCCATCAATTCGGGGAAGCATACCGATGGGCTTCTTCTCTTATTTACTCTGAAAGTTATGGTACGCCAGTACTAGAAGGCGCCACGTGTAGCAATCGTGCTTGTGATACTACCCAAGGAAAGATCAAAGAAGTACTCCGAAAGATAGATCACGATCATCACATACTCACTTACGAAGTAATGGAAGGATTTCCATTTTTTGTAGACACAGCTATCAATACTTGGTCACTTACACCGAAAGGTAATCAAACCATTGTAACAATGAACACGGTAGTAAAGATGAAAGGGCTCATGGGAAGTGTGATGACACCACTCATGAAAATGCAAATGAATAAGTTGCTCAGTGAAGCACTGGAAGATTTTCAGTATTACCTAGAACATGAAGGGCAACCACACCCTAGAAAGCAGAAGCAATTAGAAAAAATGGCAGCTAAAGTTGCTTGACATTAACCATTAATTTTTATTGACCATGAATACACAAGCCTTAGCTGACAAGCTGACTTCACTCCTGAAAGAAGGACAATTCGAGACTATTTACAATGATCTTTTCGATCACGAAAAAGTAGCACATATAGAGCCTCAATCACCACACTTTCCTCATTTAGTAGGCGTAAAAGCTATTAGAGAGAAAGATGCTCAAATGAGTGCACAAATAGCTGAAGTACAAGAATTAAAGGTGGGAGAGGCAATTGTTAGTAAAGATTTCTTTGCCATTCCATACAGAATATCTTTTACAACGAAGAATAGTGATACTGTTACGCTTGACGAACTCATCGTTTATCAAGTGGCTGATGGTAAAATTATAGCTGAACAGTTTTTTTATTAAATCTTTAAATCCCAATCATATGAGATCTTTCATTTTCTTTATGCTTATCCTGTTAGGATTAAGTTTTTCAAAAATTCAGGCGCAAAATACTGACGCCCAAGTTACCGTTACAAAAGTGATAGACCAATCCGCTGATAAAATTTGGCAATTACTTCGCGTAATGGATGATATTGATCAATACTCTTCTCTTGTAGCTCGGGTAGAATGGCAAGGAAATAAAGGCGAAGGCGGCAAAAGAGTTTGTTATTCTCCTGATCAGAAGAGTCATTATACAGAAGGAATTATAAGTTTTGACGACGCTAACCGAACCTATACATATCAAGTATTGGAAGGAGTTCCAGCGAATGAAATGGTCAACTCTTTTAAGGTAATTGACTTAGGGTATCAAAAATGTATGATAGTATGGACGTCCAATTATGATTCTTTCGTAGAAAATCCAAATATGACCGAAACACAATTTACCGCTTTCTTACATAAGTCAGTTCAGGAATTGATCGACAATATGGTTTTGGCTACCCAAAAAGGCTAATTTTTAAGCCATATATAACGAAATCAAAAAGGTCGTACAAATATTCGTACGACCTTTCTCTCTACATTACTGATGAAAAATTTACACATTAAGCTGTAGAGGAATGAGTCGAACCTCCACGGAGCGGTTAGCTGCTTGATGCTTCGTTGAAAGCTGTAGCCTCAACCGAGCATCTCAAAGTTTATCCCTTATCTCCACCCCCGAGATAGGAGGGCGTGGCTGCCTGTTTCACCACCTTACAGTATCTAGTTGATCGAGCATCTTTTACGCTCTCATTGATACAAACATAAGTCTTATATATTTTTATTACAAATATTTTAATAAAATGAATTTATTTTTACATATTTCGCAATAAATAACAATTTTATTGCTGAATATATAAATAAAATTAAAATGTCCGATAAAAATTATCAGATTGATAATACCGACCTAAAGATTTTAGACTTGTTGCTAAAAGATGCTACTATGCCTTACACCGAAGTAGCCGAGAGGGTTTTTGTGTCACCTGGTACTATTCATGTAAGAATGAAAAAATTGAGGCAGCTCGGTATTGTAAAGGGCTCACAAATACTACTCGATTACCAAAAACTTGGCTGGGATGTTTCGGCCTTCATTGGTATCTATCTCAATCAAAGCTCTATTTATGATACAATCGTAGCGCAGCTCAATGAAATCCCAGAGATTGTAAGTATTCATTATACCACAGGGGCTTACAGTATTTTTTTACGCATACTTTGTAGAGATACGGAGCACCTCAGAGAGGTCTTAAACGATAAAATACAGCGCCTAGAAGGGATTCAACGCACAGAGACTTTTATCTCTTTGGAAGATCAGTTCAGACAGCCTCCTATTGTGTAGCCTCGTTTGGGTATAATAGTATTACTATCAAAAAAAGGCGATAAGGCAAACTATATTCTGCTTTATTTGTTGTATATTTGTATTGAGATTCATTCTAAATAAGAATTATATGAGCAAGCCAATAGAGGATGTTTTAGAGCAACATATCAACTCTGATTATAAATATGGTTTCGTTACAGATATAGAGTCCGATTCAGCACCGAAAGGACTCAATGAAGATATTATTCGTTTTATTTCTGCTAAGAAAAATGAGCCCGCTTGGATGCTTGAGTGGCGCTTGAAGGCTTATCACCAATGGTTGGCCATGAAAGAGCCTAAATGGCAGAACGTGACGTTTCCAGAAATCAATTACCAAGATATTATTTACTATTCTGCTCCTAAGCAGAAGGTATCTCCCAAAAGCTTAGATGAGGTAGACCCAGAGCTACTCCGTACTTTTGAAAAGCTAGGTATTTCGCTAGAAGAGCAAAAGCGCTTGACAGGTGTGGCAGTGGATGCTGTCATTGATAGTGTGTCTATCACCACTACCTTCAAAAAGAAATTGGGTGAATTAGGCATCATCTTCTGCTCCATGAGTGAAGCCATTCAAGATCATCCTGAGTTGGTGAAAAAATACTTAGGTTCGGTAGTACCTGCTAATGACAACTACTTCTCAGCACTCAACTCAGCGGTATTTAGTGACGGTTCTTTTGTGTACATTCCGAAAGGAATTCGCTGCCCAATGGAGCTATCTACGTACTTCCGTATCAATGCGGCCAACACAGGACAGTTTGAAAGAACCTTGATTGTAGCAGAGGAAGGTAGCTACGCCTCTTACCTAGAAGGTTGTACTGCTCCAATGCGTGATGAGAATCAGTTACACGCAGCAGTGGTAGAGATTGTAGTACAAGAGAATGCTGAGATCAAATATTCCACCGTACAAAACTGGTACCCTGGCGATAAAGACGGCAAAGGAGGTATTTACAACTTCGTAACGAAGCGAGGCATCTGCGCAGGAAGAAACGCCAAGCTTTCTTGGACACAAGTAGAAACAGGTTCTGCTGTGACTTGGAAGTACCCTTCGGTGATCTTGAAAGGTGACAACTCCATCGGGGAGTTTTACTCTGTGGCGGTTACTAACAATCACCAACAAGCCGATACAGGTACGAAGATGATTCATATTGGTAAAAATACCAAGAGTAGAATTGTTTCTAAGGGTATTTCGGCAGGTGTAAGCCAAAACTCTTACAGAGGACTCGTAGAGATTCATAAACGTGCAGAAAACGCTAGAAACTTCTCTCAGTGTGACTCTCTGCTGCTAGGAGATCAATGCGGTGCGCATACCTTCCCTTATATAGAGGTAAAGAACAAAAATAGTGTAGTCGAGCACGAAGCCACTACCTCTAAAATTGGAGAAGACCAGATTTTTTACTGTAACCAACGTGGTATTGAGACAGAAGCCGCCGTAGCCCTTATCGTGAATGGCTATGCAAAGGAAGTGCTCAATCAGTTACCGATGGAATTTGCGGTAGAAGCACAAAAACTACTCGCTATTTCTTTAGAAGGTAGTGTTGGTTAGAAACAAATCTTATTAATATACATTGCATAAAGAAGACGCCTTGGGCGTCTTTTTTATGTATTTTCATTTTATACCTAACCTTTATGATCAGTATTGTAGTAAGTACTAATCGCCAAGAAGCTACTTCTGAAAAAGTAGCCCTTTACTATCAAATCCTGCTCAAAGCACAAAATGCTGACAGCCAGCTTATCAACCTGATTGACCTCCCCACCGACTTTATTTTCACAGCCCTTTACAACAATGCAGGTAAAAACGAGCGCTTTAACCTTATTCAACAAGCCATTATAGATACAGAGAAGTTTGTGTTCATTGTGCCGGAGTACAATGGCTCTTTTCCAGGTGTACTGAAAGCTTTTATTGATGGTCTCCCCTATCCTAGTCCTTTTAAAGACAAGAAAATAGCCTTAGTAGGGCTTTCTTCAGGCATACAAGGCGGTGCGCTAGCCCTAAGCCATTTGAGCGATATTTTTGCTTACCTCAATGCTAACGTATTGGGTACGCGCGTAAAACTCATGCAGATTGAGAAAAACTTGGTAGATGGTAAGATTACGAACGATTTTTATAATCAGCTTCTCAATGACCAAGTGAAAAAGCTGGTGGCTTTTTGAAGTAGTGCGTTGAAAACAGGAACTTGATTTCTGCTAGTTTTACTTTTCCTAATACTCCTCAAAAAAGCTTCGGGTAGTTCAAGAATTACCTCCGGGAGTGTTTGCACCTGTATTTCTATTAGTTCATCTACGTTTGTAATTTGTAGATTTTGATTTTCTACAAAAAAGATTTCACCAATGTTTGTCAATGCCTCTTTATACTTATCTTTTTATAAAATTTATCGGCCCAAAGACACTTATCTTAGAACAGTTATCAAGGACACGTAGTGCTTCTAGGGTTAAACGCTCAACTATTTTTTAAGTAGTTGAGCTTACATAAGTTCGCTAAGTATAAGTTTTTCTTCATGCATAACCTTTTTAGATTTTTTTCGTGAATTCTTATTAGTAAGTTTACGCTCATAATCAAAAAATAAATTCATGAAACGCATTGTTATTACTTATTTATTCGTTCTATCTGTAATTTTTACCCTCCAAGCACAAGATTACCCTAAGCCTGACTTTAAGAATCAGCCAGTTTTATTTAAAGATGGTGCCGCACAAAAGCTCGAAAGACAAACAGCCGAAATGAAGGTAAAGGTAAAAGCTTTAGGCTATGGAGGTACACAACAAGAAATTTCTGTTCCTGGAGGTACCTCTCCGGTACGTACCTCTAGAAAGCCCTCTTTTCTTATATGGGTAGATGAGGGTGTAGATCTCGATAGTCTACTTATACTTACTAGAACAGACGCTAGAAGTAAAAAGAGGAACATACCCATTGCTAAAGTAAGTGCTTTTGCTTCATTAGGTGCAAGAGGTAAATCTATGGCAGGGAAATATCATGTTCCTTACGAGATCGAAAAAGTATCAGAAGATGTTTATAAAATTACACCCTCTGCTGATCTACTACCTAAAGAAGAGTATGCGCTTTACAATCCAGAAAAAACGCAGGCACAACAGGTAAAAATATTTCTTTTTGGTACTAACTAGACTACTTGTTTACAATAAAAAAGCCTTTCTCTACAGAGTTAAAGGCTTTTTTCATTATCTTTTTATTTTAAGTAATGTACTTAAGTAATTCCTCTTCAGGTAATAGGCATTTAGGAAATAATAGCTAGTAACCTAACCAACCTATAGAAAGCCCCTATCTTTATGAACAGATTAAACACATTACTATTGACTTACAGAATCAAATATCTATTGAGCACCGAGAAAATTTAGCTAAGAAAGCGCTAAAAGGAACTTCTATAGGGGATGCTTTTGGAGAGAGCTTTTTTGGTGAAACAGATATAGTCCTCCAACATATTCAAGAGAGGACGATTCCTACTACCAGTTGGGAGTTTACAGACGATACGGTGATGACTATTGCTATCTATCAGCAACTCATTGAACACGGGACGATCGATCAAGATCAACTAGTGAAACAATTTATTACCAATCTCCAAAAAGATCCTAATCGAGGATATGGCGCTACTGTAAGGCGCTTGTTGCGAGAAGTCAGCGAAGGGCAAGACTGGCGGGTGGTAGCCCCTAACGCTTTTGAGGGTATGGGTTCCATGGGAAATGGTGCGGCAATGCGTGTAAGCTCTATCGGGGCGTTTTACTTTGATGACTTAGCGCAAGTGAAGCAGTTAGCGATGCAATCTGCAACAGTAACGCATACACATCCAGAAGCGATTGCAAGCGCCATCGCAACCGCGCTCGCTACCCAAATCAGGACGCTAAGCGAAAAGATTTCTCCACAGGTATTTATCAACAAAGTAGTAGAGGCATTGCCAGACACTGACACAAGAGCCAAAATGGTAAAATCACTTGCTATCCCCTATCATTATCATCCAGCAACTATTAAAACTGTATTGGGGAATGGTCATCAAATGACTGCACAAGACACGGTTCCTTTTGCTATCTGGTGCGCCGCGCACAACTTACAAAACTTTGAGGAAGCGCTCTGGAAAGCTGTCTCTGTTTTAGGTGATCGTGATACTATTTGTGCTATTGTGGGCGGTATCGTGATGATGTCGACCCAAGAAAAATACATTCCCCAAGCTTGGTACAATAGCGTAGAAGATGTGGATAGTAGTCCGTTTATGAAAAACGACTAGAAATGTAGGTGTTAGCTATCTATCTGCGCTCGCCAGCCTCGTTTCTCTACTGTTCTTACGTTTTTACAGTCTTTGAGCGTTTCAAGATAGGTGGCCAGGTACTTCAATTCTTCATCTCTTAGATCGCCCCTGTATTCTTTCGGATAGATGGCGTTACCATAGTTTTGCACTACTTTATAAGGAGAGTCATCTACGATCAGTATTTTTTCTAGGCTATATCCTTTTTTCTTTACTTTTTTGAGAGGTTTGGTATAATAGTATTCTTGGTAGTCATCGTGTAGGTAGCTACTCGCTAGATGGTTACGCTTATAAGTACAGCGACTTCTTCCCCAGATAAAAGTGAAAGATACATCTGGTGGCGTAATCTGTTCTACAATGCTCGTGACGTAATCGTCGGAAGCTGATGACCAAACAGCCAATGTAAAATGCTTATGAATAGTTTGTAGAAAAGCGGCTAGGTAAGGTCTCTTATAAACGAAGTAATCGCCTACTTTGAAGTCTTCTTTTCTAGTAAGCGGCTCAGTCGTAGCAAAAATGAGGGTTTCATCCAGATCGAGGATGAGTAGTATTTTTTTATGGAGTGGGGAAGGCATTGTAAGTTGTAGCTTAGGTAATATTTTACTTTATCCTTCTCGCCAATCCTACTTCTTCTTCTCCATCAATAAGTGGTAACCATATAGCGAAACCGAAAAATAAGAGAAGGAAGTAGCCGAATAATGCACTTCCCAACATATGTCTTAATAGTTTAGGCTCAGAGAATAGTAATTCAATCGCCTGCTCAAAAATAACGCCTTGCTGTAGTAGTAACACTATATGTGTAATTATACTTGCCAGAAGGATACTAAACATACTAACACCTATAATAATGTATTTTTTGAGATGATCTGTCTTTCCTTTTGCATAGGTATAGCCTTTTTCACTTAGATGAAGAATAAGCAAAGCAGCAAGTACTGACACAACATTCAGGTACACCTCTAATATTACCCAGCTTACTATACCGAGTAGTGAGAAAACAAAAGTACCTATCAGCCCTACCCAATGACTTTTCTCTACTGTTTTTTCTCTTAGATTGCCTTGCTCATACTCATTAAAGCAGGTTTGACAGAGTATAGCACCTGTATGCCCTAACGAATAGTAATTAGTCACCTGATTATTCTGACAATCAGGACACTTTTCCGTCTTTGCTAAGTCCATCTTTTGAAATAATGTGACAAGCAAGTCTAATAATTGATAGATAGCTTTTGCTCCTTTAAATCGCCATTTACCAAAACTTACTTTTACAGTACCGTACTCAACCGTAAATTTATCGTAGCCTATTTTCTTTTTATGAGATTCCAAAATAGTTTTGATCTGTTCTTCTTGGGTTGAATCAAGATAGTTTAATGTAGCACTTACTCGTCTTTGTTCGTCTCTTAACCAGTTCAGCTTGCTTACAGTAAAAAAATAACCCTTGTACAATCCAAATATAGCGTAATTGTTCTGGTACCAGCCTAATTGCTTACCCATTTGCTTTACAAAAGAAAATTCTATCATTATTCCATTTTAATTAGCGTTCTTCACGCAGGGTTGTATATGCCTTCAGGAGGCGATTTAATTCTTCGGTCGATTTAGCCATTCCAAAAGCATCTATTATTAAATTCATCTCCCCTTCTTCTTGTTCACCTACGTAGGTTTGGATGGTATAAGTATCCTTACATTTAGTAATTGTCCACTCAATTTCCTCACCGAGGAATTGTGCCTCTTGCAAAGTGATTTGGCAATCTTTTTCTGGTGTATATCGCATAGGGTGGTAACCTTCATAGAATCCTCCACTAAAACGTTCCGTATCTGTAGTATCTTCAGAAGCAAAGTAATATACTACAAAGTCAGGCCCTACGCTTTCTGTAATGGTGTAATCGCTAGGCAACGAGATATAATAATCACTATCCAAAATTTTTTGTTCTACTATTTTTACGGGCTTCTTCTCTTCGGAAGTCTGTTGTTCGTTTGTACTTTCTCGACAAGAAATTACGATTAATAAAAGAATGAGGTATAAACAACTTCTTCTCATTAAGGAGTAATTATGTATCTGAAAGAGACCATTTTTCAGTAGTAAGAAAGTAAAAAAAGAGGTAGTTTGCTAATGATCTATTCGTTGTATGCTAGAAATATTCATTACATAGCAGGAAGTTTTTTGAGAAATATTTTTATGCCACAGCTTACCAACAATATAGACAAACTACTTGTCGTTGCACGCCAAGAAATAGAGGCCTTTAAGATTCCTTCTGAGGAGCGTGTGCTCGTCTACTATTCGTTTTTTCCCGCGTTGGTGGGTATGCCATTCAAAATTATAGTTACAGAAAATATACATAACGGTATTCGTTCTAGACTCCGTCAGTGGGATTCAGCGTATAAACTTAGTAATTGGCATCTAGGTATTTATCGTTTAGACAATCTCCGTATTATTACTGAAGCACAAACATTATCTACTTCAGATACCAAAGTACTCTTGAAGGAACTGGAAAGATTACAAGCGATGCCTTTACCTGATGTCCTTCCTAAAGCGAATGGCATTGTTCTCGACGGGGTACAGTGTACGCTAGGTATTTATTACCAAAAGCTTCAAGTAGATTATTTGTGGGAAATGAGTAACCCAGCAGCGTAATTTTTACATCCGTTGATAGCACAACTCATTGCTTATCATACCTTGTTGGATGGTTACTGACAATGCTGTGCTACTAACTGTTCTACCTCTTCTCCATATTTTTTTGTAAAGCCCAGTCGAAGCGCTTCTTTGAGATCAGTACAAGCCTGAGTTGTTTTCCCTTGGTGTATATACACAAGTGCTCTACTTCTATAGGCGTAGGAGTTGGTAGGTCGAAGGAGTATAGAATGATTAATATCTTCTAAAGCCATTTCGTCATCACCAAGTTTATGATAAGCAAAACCTCTGTTATCGTAGGTATACGCTTCCCTTTTTGGATCATAGTTTTCCTCTAAGCAGCGAAAAACATTATTAAAATCATCTATTGCCTTACTGTATTCCTCCATTGCGATATAGACAAAAGCCCTCTCTTCATACGCAAATAAGTCTTGCGGCTTGATTCCAATAGCTTTATTACACATCTCTAAAGCCCTGTCGTTTTCATTGAGTTCTCGATGCATTCTTGCCTTGTAGGTAATCACTTTGTAATCATTAGGATTTTTAGCAAGTATTTTATCATACTGCTCTATTGCTTCTTCAAATCTTCTTGTTTTGTAGAGAAGACTCGCTTTCACTTTATATAAATTTAAGTCATTGGGGAAATGCTTGATGGCTACATCAATATCTTCGAAAGCCTGTAATGTATCGGAGATTCCTATATAATTATATAAAATAGCACGATCCCCGTAAGCCTTATAAAAAGTAGAATCTACCTCAATTGCCTTGTTGAACATTCTGAGCGCTTCGTTTTCTTTCCCTAAGTGGAATAGTGCACGTCCTCTATATAGCCAAAGTTCTGGATCGTTGGGCGTTGCTTTTAAAAAAGTATCGGTATAAGCCACTACCTCTTTATAGGCCTCTTTAGTAAAGTACGCTTTTACCGTATCCCTATTAGCTTGCTCTATTGTGTGTTTTGTATCACAAGCACTTATACCAGTTCCAATAAAAAGTAAGGTATACACGAAAAGGGACAGTATGATACTTCGTACGCTCACCTACCTACTCAAATACCAGTTACGCTCGTCGTAAAGCTTTTGGAAAAGCTCGTCTTGTAGATTTTCTACAAAGTAGATGGCCTCACCTGTCGATTTCATTTCAGGGCCTAGCTCTTTGTTCACATTCGGGAATTTATCGAATGAGAAAACAGGCAGCTTAATGGCGTAACCTTTCTTGCGGGGTGCAAACGTGAAGTCTTTGAGCTTGTTTTCTTTCAGCATAATCTTCACCGCGTAGTTTACGTAAGGCTCTTGGTAGGCTTTGCAGATAAAAGGCACGGTACGAGAAGCCCTCGGATTGGCTTCTATCACGTATACTTGATCGTTCTTGATGGCAAACTGAATATTAATCAGCCCTTCTGTCTTTAAGGCAAGTGCGATTTTCTTGGTGTACAGCTCAATGGTTTCTACTAGCATAGGGCTTAGCGAAAAAGGCGGTAACATCGCATTGGAATCGCCCGAGTGAATGCCGGCAGGCTCTATATGCTCCATTACCCCAATAATGTACACGTCTTCCCCATCGCAAATCGCATCCGCTTCGGCTTCTACAGCCCCTTCTAAAAAGTGGTCTAGTAAAATCTGGTTATCAGGAATTTGGTTGAGAATATCTACCACGTGTTGTTCTAGCTCCTGTTCATTGATCACAATCTTCATACTCTGCCCGCCCAATACATAGGAAGGACGTACCAACAGTGGAAAATCTAAGTTTTTAGCCAACTCTACCGCTTGTTCTGCATCTTCAATCACCCCAAATTTAGGGTAAGGAATACGTAATTTTTTCAGCAGATTAGAAAACTTCCCACGATCTTCTGCCAAGTCAAGCGCTTCGTAAGCAGTCCCTAAGATAGGAATGCCGTAGCGGTTAAGCTTTTCGGCTAATTTGAGCGCCGTCTGCCCACCTAACTGTACAATCACGCCCTCTGGCTGCTCGTGCTGAATAATGTCGTAAATGTGCTCCCAGAAGACTGGCTCGAAGTAAAGCTTGTCGGCAATATCGAAATCAGTAGAAACCGTCTCTGGATTACAGTTAATCATAATGGTTTCGTAACCACATTCTTTTGCGGCGAGTATGCCGTGTACACAAGAGTAATCGAATTCTATGCCCTGCCCAATACGGTTAGGGCCTGAACCTAATACAATAATTTTTTTCTTTTCGGAAACGATCGACTCATTATTCAATAAGACTTCTCCTTTTTCTGTAAGCGGCGCTTCCTCAAAAGTAGAGTAATAGTAAGGCGTTTGTGCCTCAAATTCTGCCGCACAGGTATCTACCATCTTGTACACACGCGCAATCCCTAGTTCTTGGCGTCTCTTGTATACTTCGCTTTCTAAGCAGCGTAATAAGTGGGCAATTTGCCGATCGGCGTAACCTTTTTGTTTGGCTTCCATTAGGAGCGCTTTAGGCAGCTCAGCTAAAGGGTATTTTTGGATTTCCTTCTCAAGAATTACTAAATCATCTATCTGGTGTAGGAACCACTTATCTATCTTGGTAAGCTTCTGGATGGTTTTAAAGGGAATACCCATTTTAAAGGCATCGTAGATATGAAACAGACGATTACCAGAAGGGTTCGCTAGGCTGTCCAATACTTCCTGTTGGTTGGTAAGCTCGCGCCCATCTGCCCCTAAGCCGTTCCGTTTGATCTCCAAAGACTGACAGGCTTTCTGTAGGGCTTCTTGGAAGTTACGCCCAATACCCATCACCTCCCCAACTGACTTCATCTGTAAACCTAACTGATTATTAGATCCTTTGAACTTGTCGAAGTTCCAACGAGGAATTTTCACAATCACATAGTCGAGCGCAGGTTCAAAGTAGGCAGAAGTGGTTTTCGTAATTTGGTTGGGAAGTTCATCAAGATTATACCCAATGGCGAGTTTGGCGGCAATCTTAGCAATCGGGTAGCCTGTTGCCTTACTTGCCAAGGCAGAGGAACGAGAAACCCGCGGATTTACCTCAATGACGATGATCTCATCGTTTTCTGGATTTACCGAAAATTGAATATTACAGCCTCCTGCAAACTGCCCAATCCCATTCATCACCTTAATGGCCAAGTTACGCATATGCTGGTATACTTTATCAGAGAGCGTCATGGCTGGTGCTACGGTGATGGAGTCGCCCGTGTGGATACCCATAGGGTCGAAGTTTTCGATAGAGCAGATAATGATCACATTTCCCACATTATCTCTCAATAGTTCTAACTCGTACTCTTTCCAACCTAAAATACTTTTCTCAATCAGTACTTCGTGAATAGGCGAAGCTTTCAAACCACGTGTAAGCGCCTCGTTAAATTCTTCTGGGGTATGTACAAATCCTCCTCCTGTACCGCCCAGGGTATAAGAAGGTCGAATCACCAACGGGAACCCTATTTCTTGGGCGATTTCTTTTCCACGTAAAAAGGAAGTAGCCGTTTCTCCTTGGCATACGTTGGCGTTAATTTCGAGCATCTTTAACCGAAACTGCTCTCTGTCTTCAGTCGTCTCAATGGCATCTACATCTACGCCAATCATCTCTACCCCATATTTTTCCCAAATACCTGCTTTATGGCACTTCATCGCTAAGTTAAGCGCCGTTTGTCCGCCCATCGTAGGTAGTACCGCATCTATGTTATGTTGCTCCAGAATGTGTATGATAGAGGTTTTCTCTAAAGGCATTAAGTATACATGATCAGCCGTTACGGGGTCTGTCATAATGGTAGCAGGGTTCGAGTTAATGAGGATGACTTCGATTCCTTCTTCTCGAAGCGACCGGGCGGCTTGCGAACCAGAATAGTCAAACTCACAGGCTTGCCCGATTACAATGGGGCCTGAACCAATAATGAGTACAGATTGAATCGCTGAATGCTTAGGCATGGGTATAGAGTCTGTTGGATGTAGTTAAAATTATGCAAAGATAGGAAAATTGATGAAAGCGAATACACCGCTTCTAGAAAATTAGTATTTCAGGATTCGTGTTCTATGAGGTGTTCCAATTTCGTAAGGAGAAGTGTCCGAAAGTGTACGATTACGAACACAATTTTTACATCACATTACTGATTATCAGATACTTATAAATTTTGCATACATTTTGGCATATAGTAGGCAACACAATTAACACAAAGTCATGAAAAACTTAAATGCCTTACAAAATAAAAATTTATTGCTCATAAAAGGGTTCTTGTTAGTGATTGTAATTGCTGTCGTTGGTAAAACCGTTCACTACTCCCTCACCCATCAAGAAGCCAAGGATAAGATAATAGTAGTACATACCTCTAACAAGTAATATACTGTCTACTAAATTGATTTATACAACGCCTATTATAACTATAAAAACGCCTACCTTAAACCTCTGTAGGCGTTTCTACCTCCTTTAATAAATAGCAGGGAACTGACTAGGATTTACCTCCCGCATCATGGTATATACCTTATCAAAAATATTCTCTACGTTAGGCTTAGAGAAGTAATCACCATCGGAAGCATACGCTGGACGATGATCCTTGGCGTGAATCGTCAAAGGCGCAGAATCTAAATAACGATATGCATTTTGTTTCTCCAGTACTTGCTGCATCATAAAAGCAGAAGCGCCTCCCTCTACATCTTCGTCTGCAAAAATCACCCGGTTAGTCTTTTTCACAGAGGCTACAATGTGTTGATGTATGTCAAAAGGCAGTAACGTTTGTACATCGATCACTTCACAAGAAATGCCCACTTCTGCCAGTTGCTCGGCGGCTTCCATTACAATACGACACATCGAGCCGTACGTCACGATGGTTACATCTTCTCCTTCTTTGAGCGTTTCAGGTACACCCAACGGTAGCGTAAATTCACCTAAATTACTAGGAAGCTTTTCCTTCAAACGATAGCCATTCAAGCATTCTATAATAAGTGCTGGTTCATCTGATTGTAGCATCGTATTATAGAAACCAGCGGCAGTAGTCATGTCGCGTGGTATCAGCACGTGAATACCTCTGATACTATGTAAGATCATGCCGATAGGTGAGCCTGAGTGCCAAATACCCTCTAGGCGATGACCTCTCGTACGGATAATCACAGGAGCTTTTTGCCCTCCTTTGGTACGATACTGTAAGCAAGCCAAGTCATCAGACATCGTTTGTAACGCATAAAGCAGGTAATCCAAGTATTGTATCTCTGCGATAGGGCGTAAGCCTCGTAGCGCAGCCCCAATGCCTTGCCCCAAGATGGTACATTCACGAATTCCCGTATCGGTGATACGAACCTTGCCATACTTCTCCTGTAAGCCTGCAAAGCCTTGGTTTACATCCCCAATCTTTCCTAAATCTTCTCCAAAAGCTACTAGCAAAGGATTTCGGGCAAAAAGTTGGTCAAAGTTAGCCTGTAGTACCTCTCGTCCATCTACTTGCTTGGCGTCGTTGGCATATGTGGGTGCATTGACAGGTACTTTTAAGGCAGCATACTGTGATTCACTATACAGGTGAGAATTATATTCTTCTTGTGCAAGTGCTTCTTTTTCTTGCAGCCATTGTAGTAAAGAAGCTTTTATAGGTAACTCCTCATTTCGCATTACCCGTAGTGCTTTTTTCACCATTACAAAAGCATCTTTCTTAATGGGATTTTGCTCTAGTTCAAATGATTTCTTGATCGCTTGAAGCGCCTGTGTTTGATTACTCTGGGTAATAGCTTGGTCTACCAGTGCCCCTGCTTCTTTGGTATATACTACTAAAGAGTTTTTAAAATTGCTCCAAGCTACTTTTTTAGCTTCTTTGGCGCGTTCTTTCGCGTTTTGCTCAATCTCGTTCAGCTCATCGATCGTAGCGATGCCATGCTCTAGCATCCATTCCTTCATCTTACGGTTACAGTCAAAGGCTACCTCCCATTCTAAGCGATCCTTCGATTTGTAGCGCTCGTGAGAACCAGAGGTAGAGTGTCCTTGTTGCTGGGTGATCTCTAACACGTGAATAAGTACAGGTGTATGGCTGGTGCGACAAATTTGTGCCGCTTCACGATAGGTTTCTATCAATTTCACATAATCCCAACCTTTTACCCTAAATATTTCCAAGCCTTTTCCATCTTCATCAGATTGAAAGCCTGCTAATGCCTTCGAGATGTCTTGTTTAGTAGAATGGTATTCTTTTGGTACAGAAATACCGTAGTCATCGTCCCATACTGACATCAGCATAGGTACTTGTAAGACACCCGCAGCATTGATGGTTTCAAAAAACATTCCTTCAGAAGTAGAGGCATTACCAATCGTACCGAAAGCTACTTCGTTACCATTACGTGAAAAGTCAGTATGGTTATGAAGGTCTTTATTTTGACGATAGAGTTTCGACGCCCACGCAAGTCCTAGCAAACGTGGCATTTGTCCAGCGGTTGGTGAGATATCTGCCGAAGAGTTCTTTAGCTCGGTAAGCGCACGCCACTCTCCTTGCTCATCGAGCAGGCGGGTGGCAAAGTGTGCGTTCATACATCTTCCAGCAGTAGCGGGTTCGTTTTCTAGATTAGTATCTGCGTAGAGTTGCGCAAAGAATTGCTCTGTAGTTAGTTCTCCAATGGCCATCATGAAGGTTTGGTCTCGGTAATACCCCGATCGAAAATCTCCTTTTTGAAAAGCCTTTGCCATCGCAATTTGGGCGAGTTCTTTTCCATCACCAAAAATACCAAACTTGGCTTTTCCCATAAATACCTCTTTACGTCCCATCAGACTTGCCTCCCTACTTTCACAGGCCAAACGATAGTCGTTGAGTATTTCCTGTTTGGTGAGTTGTAAGTCTTGTAAAATATCTTTTGCCAGAAATGTCATATATATAACTATTTATATGTGCGTTTATATAGAAAGCTTGTTAAATCTTTGTTTTAGCTAAAATAAGGGTGAGCCTGCACTACGCAAGATACTATTTTTCAAAGATTATTCATAATGAAAACCTGCCAGCTAAGAGGCCTGCTCCTGTAGAGAAAGTACGTCGATTTTATCTCCTACATGAATATAACCACTTCCTTGGTGGAGGAGGTTTTGCCCAAACAGAATTTTATTTCCAACTTTTCTGTAGGTAGCCAATGTTTTGAGGGGCTCTTTGTATTGGGTGGCCGTTGCTTGGTCGATGGTAGTTACCACACATCGTGCGCAGGGTTTGGCAGCTTGGAAAGTGATCTCATTAATTTTGAAATATTGCCAAGTATCTTCTATGTGGGCTTCACCACCAGTAAAAACAATGTTAGGACGAAAGCGATTCATTGGAATCGCTTCTGGAAGCCGTTGGTTGAGGGCATCGAGCGACGCTTGACCAATTAATAGAAAGGGATAGCCATCCGAAAAGCTGGTAATTTCTTCTTGCTTGGCGTAAGCGGTTTCTACCGCTCTTTTGGTGGAGGTAGGCATGTATACCAGTTGACAGTCGAACTGTAGCATATCACTAAACCATTCATCATATAATTTTCCCCAGCCTTGGGCTTCGCAGTAATCTCCCCATACTTCTACAGTTCTGGTAGTGGTCTGCGCTATTTTTAGCGGTATTGATATGGTTTGCTGCGGCTGTTGTTTGTGGTAAACGGTCAATGTCTCCTCCCGTTCATCTAAAGTCACTTGTAGCAATGCCATCGTAGGATGTTGGCGCTGTGTAAGGAACTTTCCTTGCTGATCTACTAGCATCCAACGACGGTCGTAAGCTAACCCCCGTGCCTCTACGGCTGCTTTCTGTAAAGTAATACCTCCCAATGATTTAATTGGATAGGTATAAAGTGCACTTACTTCCAAGGGAATACTGGTTTTATGACTGTACAAATTTATGAATAGCGGCTACAATCTCTTCTGCCCCCTGTCCGTAAAGCATCGTTTGGTGGTTTCCCCAAACTTTTTTATAAGTACAATCTTTTAGTAAATCCACGGTTTCTTTTGCGAGTTCTTCAGGTAGTAAGGGAGGCGCCTCTGCCAAACCATACGGCCCAGTGGCATTAATCAGTATGCTTGGATGATGAATTTTCTGCAAATAGGTTAGCCAATCTTCTGACAATACTTCATTGACCGCCTCTGCCATATTCGCTAGTCGAGGGCGGGGTATTACATTCCCATTTGGTAACTTCTCTACATCTGCTTCAAAGTAACTCAGCATCGTGTCTTCCCAGTAATGTTGTAGATAAGGCGCTTGTTTGATTTTTTCTAGGTAGTGCTCCCAGGAGTCAAAAGTTTGATCAAGGCGTCCCATTGCTGGCTTTAATAGCTCTTTGGTGTCAGGGTGCATGCGCATAGCCGCGTCCATTAAAATAAGTTGGGTAGCTCTTTCTGGATAATGAGAAGCTAGGTAGAAAGTAAGTAAGGCACCAAAGGAATGTCCGCCCATTATTACTTTGTCCAGTTGGAGGGCATCGAGCAAGCCAATAATATCTTTGGCGTGTGCTGGTATGTCATATCCCTGTTGAGGTTTCTCACTCAATCCTCTTCCACGCAACGAAACAGAAATGAGACGGTACTTTTCTGTTAAGCCCGCTTCGATGAGCCCATCAAAGGCGTGTGCAT
>CALEMF010000031.1 GCA_937911505.1 uncultured Cytophagales bacterium | reverse complement strand
GTCTATAAACGTAGGGTCACCAAAGTTCCAACTGTAGGTAAAACCAGCTCCTGTCGAGACGGGAGTAAAGGTTAATGTACTCGGTACAGCACATTGTACATCAGGTGGACTAATAGAAAAATTAGCATTAGGTGCTGCATTAATCGTGATACTTTGTGGCGCAGAAGTAACAGCACAACCATCTGAAAAGGTAGTAGTGAGTGTTACATTGTATGTTCCGGGTGTGTTATAAACGTGTGTAGGGTTCTGGGCGGTCGCTGGTGGGGAGCCGTCGCCAAAGTTCCAAGACCAACCTACCGCCCCCGCTGATGAATTATCTGTAAATACAAGATTAGCATTTTGGCAAGTAGCAGCAGTAGGCAAGTTAAAGTCCGCTATGTTTTCATTGATGCGTACAGCATTCAGAATAAGGCGATCGTCAGTACAGCCATCTGTCGTTCTTACCATCAACATCACAGGATATACGCCATAATCGATATAGGTAAAATCAGGATTTTCGAGTGTGCTTGTACCCAGTACAGTTACGCCATCTGTATCGTAAAAAGTCCATTCATAGGCATTGATTGTACCCGGTGGTGGTGGGCTGGTAGGTACGGTGGAGGTACTTTGAAACTGTGCCACGTAAGGCAATGAACATGCGGGTAAATTTTGCACGGTAAAGTTTGCCTCAGGTGTATGTCTTACACGAATATAATCAGCTTTTACCTCGGAGGCAATACAGTTTTGAAGCCCTCCAGCAAATGTCTCTACTGTAAGTGTTACTTGAAAATTACCAGGATTGGTATAAGTATGAGTAATGGTAGAAAAAGGCCCACTGATGGTTGTACCATCTCCAAAGTTCCACGTCCATTCTTCTATAGCGCCTACTAGTGGGTCGGAGGTATCCGTTAAATCTGTAAAGGTCACGGTGTGACTAGTACAGCCAAAAACCTCATCAGCAACGAAGTCGGGATCGGCGGGTTCGTAAACAACGATTTGCTCAGTAGCAGTAGATAAGATATTACCCCCTGCACCTGGACCATCTTTGATGTTGAGCGTTACTGAGTAGGTTCCCGCGCCACTGTAAGTAGCCGCCTGTACCGAAGCCGCGGGATCACTGGCAGCCAATTCTACAGAGTTACCATTACCAAAAATCCATTCATAAAACTGTGTACTCGCGTCAACACCAGTGGATGTGTCTGTAAATTCATAAGTAGCTAACTCACAACCATTAGCAGTAATATTAGTTGTAAAGGATGCATTCTGCGCGGTAGCCCATTGTACAGTAAAGCAAAGAAATAGTAGTAATAGTAATTTTTCTTTCATTTAACCCTCTTTAAGATAGTTGATATTCGAGCCAGAAGAGAGAACTAATAAGCATAGTGTTCTTTCGTCTCTGGAAAATCAAAAGTAATGATTTGACTACATTGTGTTACGCTAAATCGACGAACGACTTATTTCACACAACGAAGCATATTAATCGCACCGATGAGTTCTCTACTCATCACAAAAATTTATCAATATGAAATGGGATTGCCTTGAGTTGCATAGGATAGTTGTTGTTTTAGTAAATAAGTAAGTTGTTTTTATTTCCAATGCAAATATAACCATCGACTCATAAAATTGTTAACATATGTAAGTTTATTTTTTAAATAAATTATTTTATACTTTCCTACTATCTTTTTCAGCCATCCCCTTTATAAACAGTAGACTTATTTAACGTAACTATACCACCTCATTTTTTTATCTTACAAGAAAATCTTTATTTAGTAAGCAAACAAATACTCACGTAAGATTACTGTGTAAATGAACCCAAGTACTACCCATCTTGAGAAAATGGAAGCACTTTTACAAATAGAAAAGCAAGAAGACCTCCATTCTTTCAAAGAAAACTTTTTAAAAACTCCGCTGGCTGAACGAAAAAAGCAAGGCTTAAGCTGGTATCCTGTCGGCATTCTTGAAGAACGCTATGGGGTAGGCGATCGGCTAATCCTCGAAGTTGAGCGAACCACCCTGCAAGGGGAACCACATCAAATGCAGTCAGGTCGACCCGCTACTTTGTTTTGCCGTGTAGGAGATAAAGTTATTCACCAAATCAACGGAACAATCTCCGCTATAAAAAAAGATACATTGAGCCTTTTATTGAATACAGATGAACTGCCAGACTGGACTGAGGAGGGAAAACTTGGGGTAGATTTACTCTTTGATACTACCAGCTATCAAGCGATGGAACAGGCACTGAAAAAGGTCAAAGACGCCTCTGATAATCGACTTGCTCTATTGAGGGATATTATTTTGGGCAGTCGCTCTGCTGAATTTATGACTGAAACAACTTACAGCGCTTTACCAACACTCAATGCTTCTCAAAATGAAGCAATTAAAAAGGTCAACCAAGCCAAAGACGTTGCCCTCATCCACGGGCCACCTGGTACTGGTAAAACCACTACACTGGTAGAAGCTATTATTCATACTTTACAAACAGAAAAACAAGTAATGGTATGTTCTGCGAGTAATTTGGCGGTAGATTTACTAGTAGAGCGCCTAGCGAGTAGACAAGTAGACGTAGTTCGGCTAGGTAACCCTTCTCGGGTAAGCGAACACTTACTCTATTTTACCCTTGATGCACAAGTGCAGACGCACCAAGACTTCTCGCGTATCAAAAAATTACGCAAGAGCGCGCAAGAGCACCAAGCGATGGCTGCCAAATACAAACGTCGTTTTGGCCCTGAAGAAAGAATCCAGCGTAAACTACTCTATGCCGAAGCGAGAAAAATATCGAAAGAAGCCATCTCACTAGAGAAATTCATTACCGATCAGGTAATAGAGAAAGCCCAAGTGATTGTCTGTACCTTGGTAGGCGCAGCCAACGCGCTCATCGACGCGCTTACCTATTCTACAGTATTCATGGATGAGGCTGCCCAGGCATTAGAACCCGCCTGTTGGATTGCCGTCAGTAAGGCACAACGGATTATCATGGCGGGCGACCCTTTCCAATTACCACCTACCGTCAAGGCAGTAGAGGCTGAAAACCAAGGTCTAGGAAAAACACTCATGGAGAAGCTACTCGAAGAAAAGCCTGAGACGAGTACGTTGCTAGACGTACAATACCGCATGCACGAATTGATTATGGGTTTTTCTAACGAGCAATTTTATAACAACCAACTGCAAGCACATGAAAGTGTTAAACAAGCCACTTTAGCTTTGGCAGAACACTTCTTAGCGGCTCCTATCGAGTTCGTTGATACAGCAGGCTGTGGTTTTGAAGAAAAAATAGACCCTGAAAGCCTTAGCAATTACAATACAGAAGAAGCCGACTTATTACTTAAACACCTGCGCTTGTTGCTTCCCAATACAGAGGCGACTGTTGGGATCATTAGTCCTTACAAAGCACAAGTAAACTATTTAAAAGAACAACTTGACGAAGCAGAAGCACGTATCTCTGTAGGTACTGTTGATGGTTTTCAAGGGCAAGAGCGTGCTATTATTTACATAAGCTTGGTACGTAGCAACGCCGAAGGACAGATTGGATTTCTGAGTGATACACGCCGTATGAATGTAGCCCTTACGCGTGCTCAAAAGAAATTGGTAGTTGTAGGCGATAGCGCTACCTTGGCTAACCATCCGTTCTACCAGGCATTCTTAGCTTACATTGAAAAGATAGACGCTTACAGAAGCGCTTGGGAATGGTTGTAAAATAAGATTATACGAATGAAGAAAAAACGATTCTATGGTATCCTCCCTGTTGGTGTATACCTCTTTTTCATGTCAGTGGGTTGTTTACCTGCTATGGCACAAAACCCTTTCTGCTTTCCAGATTCTTTGATGCAAAAGTATAATGTACAAACCGCTACGCTCACTACTTATCTACTGGCCAACAATCAGCTTCAAGGGAAAGGAAAGGTGCAAACCTCTTATGTATTTTCTAGAAGAGGAAAAGTAATCAAAGAAAGCAATCATCTCGATGGTTCCTACATCAAGTATACCTATAATAGCCTTGGACAGCTTAAGAAGAAGATATACTATAGCGCCCAAAATAAAGTAGAAATAGTAGAAGAACACCTGCGTACTTATGAGGGGCGTCTAACAGCCATACATACACCCGAGAATAAAAAAACGTATACTTACAATGCACAAGATCAGTTGATGAAAGTACAAGAGTTTTACCCTGATCCTGTTACCAAGCAGTTCGTCCCTTCTAGTCAGGCTACCTTTTATGCATACAATCCTGAAGGTTTTAAGGAACAAATCGTATTTCAAAAAACAGACAGCAGCCAAGTGATCTCAACAACTATTTACGAGTACTATGCAGACAATACTTTGGTGAAAACATACGAACAATTTCTTCAGGAAGCCCCTGTGGAAAATATCTATCGTTATAATCCAGCGGGGCAGTTGGTGGAGCACCAACACGAGCGAGGCCTCACGCGCTACATATACACCCCAGAGTATTTGCTCACGAAAATTTTAAAAGCACCCTCAGCAAAGGCTGCCCCTACTGAATTGACACAAGCAACTTATAAAGAATATAAAAAAGATGTGACACTCAATCCCAAAAAGGAGACTGATAAATAGTCACTTTTTGTATATTTGGGTGATATATGCTAGGTAATTTCAATTACTTATATGGAACGAAAACTACTACTTCTCTTACTATACACTTGCCTTTTTCTTTCTCCTTGTTACGCCCAAGAGGCTTCCTTGCCTGTCTTCATAGAAAATAAAGGACAATGGGACGAAGAAGTACTTTTTCGCGCTGCTATCCCTAATGGCTTCCTTTTTCTAAAAAAAGAGGCACTACAATTTAGCTTTTATGACCAAACTGCCGTAAAAGCATTACACCATACCCACGACAGTTCTCACGAGCATAAGCACCAACATCGACGACAATTCGCTCCCTCTTCGCGCATCCAAGCGTATAGTTATGAGGTAAAATTGCTAGCCACTTCTCCAAAAGTTACTTTCCATAAAAAAGCAGCCACTAAAGCAACCCCTTATCAATTTTTTTTAGGAAACCAGTCACATCGTTGGGCAAGCAATGTACAAAGTTACAGTGAGGTAGTCTATCAGGATGTTTATCCAGGCATCGACTTACGTCTGTTCAAGAAAGGACAAAAACTCAAGTACGAATTTCTAGTAGCGCCAGGAGCAGATTATCAAAAAATTCAGTTACAGTACCAGCATACCCATAATCTACAGTTGAAGGAAGGCCATTTAGAAATTCCCACCCCCTTTGGTACGGTGATCGAGTCACACCCCATCTCCTTTCAACAAGTAAGTGGTAAATGGAAGAAAATAGCGAGCAGTTTCCAGCTAAAAGACAACATCGTCTCCTTTGAAATAGATAAAAACTACCGACGTACCCAACGGCTCTTGATCGATCCTGAGTTGGTATTTTCTACTTTCTCTGGCTCCCCTCAAGACAACTGGGGTAATACCGCTACCTATGACGGGGAAGGCAATCTTTACTCTGGTGGTATCGTGTTTGGGATGGGTTTCCCTACCACCACCGGTGCGTTTGATGTAGACTTTAATGGCAATATTGATATGGGGATTATCAAGTACAATGCTACAGGTACAAATGCGCTTTATATTACCTACTTAGGAGGCATTGCTGCAGAAACACCCCATAGCCTCGTAGTAGATCAAAACGGTGATTTACTAGTGTTAGGCTCTACCAGCTCTAACGATTTCCCTACTACAGCAGGAGCACTTCAAAGTACCTTTAATGGCGGTATCCCCTTCTCTCCTTTTGGTGGCGTATTTTATACAGCAGGGAGTGACCTGATCGTTAGTAAACTCAGCAATGACGGTACACAACTCTTACAAAGCACTTACATCGGCGGTAATCAAAACGATGGGGTCAATCTAAGTAATGCTACCGTCATTAGGAACTATGGTGATAGCTTTAGAGGAGATATTATTACCGACTCGCTCAACTTCATTTACATCGCTACTACAACTGAGTCTAGTGATTTCCCTCAAGTCAATGCTTATCAAAGCACCAGCGCAGGTGCGCAAGAGGCAGTAGTGATGAAGTTACCGTCTGACCTTTCGAGCATCGTTTGGAGTACTTTTTTAGGGGGTAGTGAGGCGGACTTTGGGCACTCCATCAAGTTGAACGCCAACAACGAGGTATATGTAGGAGGCGCAACCCAAAGCGATGACTTCCCTACCTCTCCTACGGCTATGATTCCTACTTATCCACTTAACAGCAACGAGAAAGGCTTTATTGCGCAGTTTGATGACGCTGGTAATTTCTTAGCCGCTACTTACGTAGGTGCCAACCAAGCCAGCCAAATTTTCTTCATTGACTTGGATCCCGAAGGAAATGTATACGCTTTTGGGAATAACGTTGGGAGCTACCCTGTCTCAGCAGGTGTCTACCAAAACGCCAACAGCGGACAATTTATTCATAAGCTCAGTGGTGATTTGACTACTTCATTGCTTTCCACTGTTATTGGGAGTGGCGATGGCCAGCCTGATATATCCCCTACCGCTTTTTTGGTCAATGAGTGTGGTAATATTTACCTCACAGGATGGGGGGGTATTGTTAACACAGGTAGTAATCCTTCAAGTAGTACTTTTGGTCTTCCCGTTACCGCTGATGCTTTTGATAGTAATACAGACGGAAGCGACTTTTACATTATGGTGTTAGAAAAAGACTTTAACAGCTTGCTATATGCTACTTTTTTAGGCGGTTCCGACGAAGATCACGTAGACGGCGGTACCTCTCGCTTTGCCAAAGATGGTACGATTTACCACGCTACCTGTGCTTGTGGTGGTTTTTTTGATAACTTCCCCACTACACCGGGCGCTTGGTCTCGTACTAATAATAGTTTTAACTGTAATAATGCCGCTTTTAAATTTAATACAGATATTCTCCAAGCTGACTTCCAGATTCTCGATCCTGTTACTTTGACTGAAATTTCGGAGGGCTGTACTGATTTGGAGGTGATTCTTCGTTACGATGGTATTGGTGCCAGAGAAGCTACTTGGGAAATCATTGGTTTGGATACTATAAGCCAAACAACCGTCACAGATATCCCCTATACCTTTCGCACGGGTGGCACTTACCCCATTAGGCTGACAGTGCGCAACCAAGCCTCTTGCACCCAAGAAGTCATTGTGGAGAAAAACATTGAGGTCTTTCCGACCAACTTCCAAGTAATAGGTGAGCAAACCATTTGCTTTGGAGCATCTGTAACCCTCTCTGCCAGCGGCACAGGAAATACACAATTTGCTTGGTCGCCGGCTGCCTCGCTTAGCGATACTACCCTCGCCAACCCAGTTGCTTCTCCTGTTGATACTACTTTGTATCAAGTACAAATGAGCGATGAAAATGGCTGTACCACCACCGAGACAGTGAGGGTGAATGTATTACCTGATATACAACCTAGCTTCACTTGGCAATTGGTGAAAGACTGTGGACAACCCGCCCGAATAGGTTTCGTTAACACTTCGCAAAATGCTGATACTTACACGTGGCTGATTGATGGACAAACCTTTGATACCTTTACGCCGCCTCCTTATCTATACGATGAAGAAAGCCCACAGGAAGTAACACTGATTGCCCGTAATATTCTATGTAGTAAAAGTATTACCCAGTCAGTACAACCCGAGTACCTGACCCCCTTCAGCGTGAGCGCTCCAGCCACTATCTGCGAAGGAGAAAGTATACAATTACAAGCAAATGGCTCACTGAGCTACCAATGGTCACCTACCGAGCGTATGGAAGGAGCGGATAGCAACCAACCCATTGTTCGTCCAGACACCACTACCCTTTATACCGTATCTTTAACCGATATCAGTGGTTGTCGGGTAGATAGTACTGTCTTGATTACAGTTGTACCTACTATAGACTTCGATATTACTATCGACCTTCAAGAAGAATGTGGTAAGCCTACTGCCGCTGTTTTTACTAACCAATCTACGGGTGCTGAACGATTCACTTGGGATTTAGGAGATGGTACTACTTTTTCAGGTGAGCAACCAGAAGCCTACGTATATGAAAGCCCTGGTACTTATACCATCACGGTAGAAGGAGAAATAGGGAATTGTACCTACGCTACCCAACAGACTATCGAAGTATTGAATACCAGTGTAGCCATAGCGAATGTGATTACCCCCAATGGAGATGCCTATAATGAGACTTTTGAGCTAGTAGGTGAGCCCTTTCAAATTGAGATTTTTAACCGATGGGGAAAGCGTGTTTTCCAAAGTAGCAACTATCAGAATGACTGGGGAGCAGGTGTTGAGGCGGGTATGTATTACTACCTTATCACCTCAGAAACAGGGCAGATTTGCAAGGGATGGGTACAAGTTTTGAGATAATTTCCTATATTTGAGAGGATAAACACCTATCGAGAACGGTTTACCTGGAAACCCAGCTTTAAACATCTAGACGGTGGTAACGTGTCAGATTGTCTAAATGAGTTTTATTTAGCCAAGTTGGATAATCCGATAATAAGCGAGTACCAAAACTTCCCACCTACAAAATGTACATTTTTTGGTTGGAGCGATAAAAACGGTAATAAATATGGTGGTAGGGTCTATTTTGATGAAACCGAAATATGGGAAGCATTTAAAACAATATACGCTAATCCGAAAACTACGCAATCAGCACTAGTCATAGAAATCGATAAATATAACAGCAACCTAAGAATTAGTTTAGAAAGCGAAAACGATACGGTAGTCATAGAAAAAGCTAAGATAAAAATATATGAAGCATCTCGCTAAAACATATAAGACAATAGTAACCCTTATGGTGCTACTTACTGCCCATACGCAACCGATATGGTCTCAACAAAAGAAGGAAATACTTAAAGATATCGAAGGTACCTACAATATGTTAGAAAACCCTCCCCCAGAGGGAGGAGTCCACCTTATTATGCGGGCGGATCAAACATTCTATGTGGTATATTTCGGGGGAATCAACTTCGGAACCTGGAAAATACAGGATAGTATTATTTCCTTTAGTCCCAGGAAAGAACCCAAATTCATAGTATATAGCAGAGAAAATACAAACATCGAAAACAAAAAACACCTTCGCTTTGGCTTTGATGATAAAAAGGAGGTGTATGCCCAGTTAGCAGATGATCAACCGTTTCGCCCAATTTTTAACAAAAAAGCAAACTGTTTTCAACCTGAGTATTCAATAGAGGTACCAAAACCATTTACCACCTTACGCCTGGCAAAAAAAGAAAGCAATCGCTATAGTCTGTCGGATACAGACGCTACATATCAGGTATTTACCTACACCATCCCAGAGAAGCATAATGATATACTAATTATTACCCTTTCACGACAGTATACCGCTGTTACAGATTTTAAAGCAATTTTTAAAGACCATACACTTTTTTTTGGCCCGGATGACAAAGGATCTCCTAGAAGACCACTCAAAACAAGGAATAAAGAAGATACAGAATTCTTAAAACAATATGGTGGAAAATCATTACTACCAGACGTATTAGAATATAGAAATGAATTTTTTCCAGCCCTTAAAGATAAAGAAAATATCAGTCCTAATGAACTAATTCCTTTTACGAAAATAAACATAACCAAAACCGAAACTACTAGCATTAAGAGTGATAATAATCCCCTTTTTGTTGCCAATTGTGATTAACTATAAATATTTGTAAGTACATGCCACGAGCCTTTCTACATACTAAACAAATTATCAAACTCAATGGAGAGCGAGTGACACGTACCTATACAGCAGAAGTTATAAATTTTACTGAACTAGAAAAAAAGAGTGGAAGTACCTACTCAGCTTGTACTGAAAGGAAAAGTGGTGAGCTTTCACTTCCCAACTGGCTATGATCCTCAATTTACTTTGGTAATAGACCCAGAGCTGGTTTTCGCTGCCTACTCGGGGTGACTGACAACTGGGGAAATACTACCTGTTTTGATGAAGAAGGGAAGCTTTATGCAGGTGCTACTACTTTATCACCTCAGAAACAGGGCAGATTTGCAAGGGATGGGCACAAGTTTTAAGATAATTTCCTATATTTGAGAGGATAAACACCTAACAAGATCAATTTCATGAGAGTATTTCTTCTACTTTGGCTTGTCCTATGGGGCCACTGTACAAGTGCCCAGATAGCCAAAGCCGTTCAGCCAACTACCCCTTCTTTTGAGTTCGTTAAAAACCAGTCACAGTGGGACAACGATTCGCTACGCTATCGCGTGGAAATTCCGGGTGGATTTCTCTTTCTTTACAACCAAACCTTTCAGTATACTTTTTATGATGCTAGGCAGATGGCTGCGCGTCATCATGGACAAGCCAAAGTAAATGCCCAAGCGAAACAGGGTGCTTCTTCCCTACAAGCCCATACCTTTTTTACACGATTTTTGGGTGCTAATGCTTCCATTGCTGTACTTGAAGAGGATCATTCACTACTCAAAAGAAATTACTACTTAGGTAAGCAGCCCGCTCGTTGGGCCAACAATGTTCCTGCCTACCGCACCCTTACCTATCAAAACCTCTACGACGACACTGATCTAAAAATTTACTCTCAGCGCGAACAGCTAAAGTATGAGTTTATCGTTCAACCAAATGGAGAGCCCCATCAGATCAAAATGGCCTATGAATACGCCAGTGATTTGCAGCTAGTAGATGGGAATTTGGAGATCACTACCATCTTTGGAAAGGTAGTAGAGAAAGCCCCTTATTCTTACCAGATCATCAACGAGAAAAGAGTGGAAGTCCCTACTCAGTTTGTACTGAAAGGAAAAGTGGTAAGCTTTCACTTCCCAACAGGCTATGATTCTCAGTTTCCCTTGGTGATAGACCCAGAACTAGTTTTTTCTACCTATTCGGGGATGAGTTCTGACAACTGGGGAAATACCGCCTGTTTCGACGACCTAGGAAGGCTCTATGCAGGCGCCACTGCCTTTGGGGTTGGTTTCGTTAGTACTACTCCGGGTATCTACAATATTACCAATAGTAATGCACGTGATAGTGGTTTTAATCCAGACATAGGCGTATTTCGCTATAACGCTACTGGTACAGTAATGGAATACGCTACTTTCATTGGGGGTACTGATGATGAAATACCGCATAGCCTTATTGTAGACAACAACAATCACCTACTGATTTTAGGCACCACAAGCTCTAGCAACTATCCCGCTGACAATACTTTTCAAGGAGGTACTTCTAATATTCAGCCCATTGGTGGCCTTACTTACGGAGGTGGTGCAGACATTGTACTTACTAAGATTGAAGAGAATGGTCAATTAGTGCGGGCAAGGTTTTTCGGTGGAACAGGCGATGATGGCATCAAGCCTCCTGATGCTAATGCTACCGAAATACATAATTATGGTGATGGGCTTCGCGGGGATATTCTAGTAAACGATGCCAATGAAATATTTGTCGCTTCTACTACTCGTTCCACCTCTATTAGCGGCTTTTCAGGAACACTTCGTGGATCATTCGATGGCATTCTTTTTAAGTTAGATCCGAACTTTAATTTACAATGGGGGCGGTATTTAGGAGGGGATGGTGTGGATGTAGCCCTTTCTGTCAAGCGTAATAGTACAGGACAAATATTTGTGGCAGGCTGTACCAGTAGTGATAACTTCCCTAGTACAGCAGGTGGTTTTTTAGCTAGTCGCCAAGGATCAGACGATGGTTTTATAGCACGCTTTTCTGATGCAGGTACACTTGAACAAAGTACTTATCTAGGTACTAACCAAGCAGATATTATTTACTTCATTGACCTGAATAATGACGACGAAATCTATGCTTTCGGGACTACCTTAGGTAATTATCCTGTTTTCAATACTTCCTTTAGCGATCTGGGAGGGAAGCAGTTCATTCATCAGCTCAGCGACGACCTAACCACCAACCTACGCTCTACGAGATTTGGTACCAATCGCACTACGCCTAACCTCTCTCCTACTGCCTTTTTAGTCGAAACGGAGAATAACTGTGGCTATGTGTACATTGCAGGCTGGGGGGGTAATACTGCTGCAGGTGATCCCAATATTGATGCAACCAACGTAGCAGGAATGTTTACCACGCCTGATGCTTTTATTGCTACCAGTGGAGGAAACGACTTTTATCTGGCAGTTTTCGATGGTAATCTCGATGGGCCACCCCTATATGCTACCTTTTTCGGAGAACCAGATGCCTTGGCAATCTCAAATGATCACGTGGATGGCGGTACGTGCCGCTTTAGTAAAGATGGTACCATCTACCAAGCCGTATGTGCTTCTTGTGGTTTTGGCAACGACTTCCCTACTTTTCCAAGTAACGTATGGGCTCCCACTAAGAGCACGGAAGTTAATTGTAACTGCGCCGCCTTTAAGTTTGCCTTTGGGTTGAATGCTAATTTTAATGTACTTGATCCTTCGCAAGGCTTTCAAATCATTCCAGATGGCGAAGACCTCTGTTCACCTTCGGTGCGCCTTGACTATACTGCAGAAGGAGCGGATGGTTTTGAATGGCAAATTTATGAAGGCAGTAACCCAACGCCCATTTTTACTGAAAGTGCTACCCGCGATATTAATTTCACTTTTCCAAATCCTGGTCAGTATACAATCACGCTGGTAACAAACGGTAATCCACCTACTTGCCCTACACAACAAAGCCGTTCACAAACCCTCAATGTCTTTTTTCCCAATTTTACCATCAATCCTGATCAACAAATTTGTGAGGGAGAAAACGCCAGCTTGCAAGCAGGTGGCGCTGTCACGTATGAATGGTCGCCTGCAGAAAGCTTGGATGATCCTACCATTGCCAACCCAACCGCCTCTCCCGAACAAACCACCACCTATACCGTAGCGCTTACCGATGCCAATGGTTGTACTGATACAAGACAGACAACGGTGGAAGTTACCCCTGGTATTGTTGCCGACTTCACTTTACTAGACCCTGCCAATGGTTTTACCATCATAGCAGATGGTGAGCAACTCTGTAATGCTACCGTGCGGGTGCGCTATGAAGCAAGGAACGAAACAACAGCCGAGTGGACTATTCTCGATGCAAGTATGAATCCCTTGCCACTTACCCCTGCTGAACAAGCACGTAGAGAAGATTTTGACTTTACTTTTCCTGCATCTGGCCAGTATACCCTTCAACTACGCGTAACCCGCCCTGCGATTGCTAGCTGCCCAACAGAAGACATTCTTACGCAAACGATTGAGGTGGCGATTCCTCAATTTGCCACTGGCCCAGATCAAGTGATTTGCCCCGGCTTTTCAGCGCAGCTAGAAGCAAGTGGAGCAACTAGCTACCTATGGTCGCCTGCTGCCACACTAAGCGATCCCACCATTGCTAATCCTGTTGCTACTCCTAGTGAAACGACTACTTATACCGTGCAAATGCAGGATGGTGACGGATGTGAAACACTACGAGAGGTAACAGTAGTAATACAAGCCTCTCCCGATACACCTCCTACCATTGCTTTAGAGAAAGATTGTGATGGCCTTTATGTCCTGAGGGGAAATGTCGATACAACCCTCAGAGCAGTGCAAGAATATACTTTTCAGTGGGATTTTGGAGATGGTACCACCGCTACTAATTTTGAAGTAGCCCATACCTACCCAGAAAATACGGGTCAAACGCCTGTTACTTATTTAGTAACATTAGTAATTACAGATACATTAGGCTGTACAATTGACTTCGAGGAGGAAGTCACCATTCCACAATCGACAGATCGGCTTAACAATGTGATTACCCCTTACGATGAAGATGGAAAAAACGACTTTTTTGATCTGTTTACGGACAATAATCGTTTAGAAATATTTAATCGTTGGGGAAAACGTATCTATCAATCCGATAATTATCAAAACGATTGGGGAAAAAATATCCCTGTAGGTGTTTATTTTTATGTCGTTACTACACCCAATGGACAAGAATGTAATGGATGGGTAGAAGTGATGAAATAGCTAGATAAATATATTTTTCAGTTGTATTTCTTACATCAAAAGAAGCGTCGTCTTACAATTGTGTTCTATCTAAACTTCTTTTGGCATCCTTCTCTTTAAGGTCTTCGCGTTTGTCGTAAAGTTTCTTTCCTTTTGCGAGCGCAATTTCTAACTTAGCATAGCCTTTGTCGTTAATAAAAAGCCTTCTTACAACTATTGTTAAGCCTTTCTCCTCCATTTTCTTCTCTAGTTTTCTTAGCTCACGCTTCGTAAGCAATAGTTTTCTTTTGCGAGCAGGCTCGTGGTTGTAATGGGTGCCCTCTTCATAAGGAGAGATATGCATTTGCTGCACCCAAAGCTCGCCCTCCTCGAAGTAACAGTAAGCACTTTGTAGTTGTACTTTTCCCTGTCTAATCGACTTGATCTCCGTACCCGTCAGGACAATACCCGCCACATAAGTATCCAGAAACTGGTACTCAAAAGAAGCCCGTCTGTTCTTAATGTTGACTGTTTTCTGTATTTTTAGTTTATTCTTGCCCATGCTTTTTCTAAAAGGACTGCAAAGATAATAAGAAAGCTGCGAAAGAAAAATACCTCTTATTTGTTAGTCAAAAAATCAAGCAATTCACTTTTCATAAACTTCTGGTAAACAGAAGTTTTCAATACGTTAATCAGAAAAGTATAATTTTTATGAAAAAAAATACACGTGTGACTTGTTTTTGTAATTCAATTTTTGTTGATTTGTACAAATAAGATAGTTGTTTTTTCATAATTTTTCTTGAGAGAGATTTGCAGGCCTCCTGCAAATCTCTCTTCCCCTTTTATAGCCCTGCTACATTTTTTATCACTTATTTCTATCAATTTGTCTTTCAGCCGACCTATTGGCTACATCCATTATTATTTCTTTGAAAAAAAGAAGTAAACCTATGAAGTACACGTATTTATTTTTCTTACTCACACAGTTATATTTTTTTCAGGTAAAGGCACAAAGTACGCCTGCCTATCTCCAAGCAGACTTTACACTCGGTGTATACGAAGGGGGCGTCTCTATGGCGTTAGCTGGCTACCGGCTGCATCCTGTAGCTTTCAATGGTAAATTACAATTAGGTTATGGGTTGCGCTTTAGCAATTACTTCGGGAGCGAGGTAGACTACATCACTGCCCCTGCAGATGTAACCGAAGGTAACCTCTTTACAGCTCCTAACGACGATCGGTTAGATACCTTACAACTTGGTAATGCACAAACAAATGCCCTTAATGCCGCTGTCTATGTTGTATATACGCTCACGGATCGCTGGGGAGTAGGCTTTAATATTGATCTCATTGGCGTAAGCTTCGGTGCTGATCAAGCTGGTGTATTTACTGCCAATAGTGAAGGAAGAAGTACCACTGAAGTTGACGCCTCCGTTTCTAACTTCAATCTACTCCTAACTGGCGACTATGATAGGGGTAGCCTAAATTCTGAATTGTATGTATACTATCTACTTAATGATCGTTGGGCTTTACGAGGTGGTTTTACGTACTTATTTTCCGAATATACCACCGATCAAACGCTTACTTTTGATAATGATCGTTTTCGGAGAAAAAGCCTAGGAGGTGCTGTATCACTCGCGTATCGCTTCTAATTATTTTAATTGTGGTTTACTTTTGAGCCAAATAGCTTGCGAGAGACGTATCTTAAAGTAGTTAAAGCGTTCTTGAAAATGCTCAAAGCAAGCCTTCATCGTACTTTGCGGGTGCTTTTTCCAGTAATGTACTAATGTATTTACCTCATCTGCATGGATGAAGTCAGCCAGCGGGAGGTTATGCCCTTTCTCGTAGAGTGTCACGAGATGATTCTGAATGGTTTGTAAGCTATAGTTACGTTTACGGGCGATCTCCTGTAAGCCGAGCCCTTGCTGAAGCATTTCGTAGGTAATTTGATAGGTATTACCACCTACTTGCTTACCTGCTAAAGTTTTTTCTTTGATAAACTGTTGTATTTCCTCTAAGAAGTACGTACCGAACAAGTCCATCTTTCGATGTCCTACCCCATTGATGGTAAGCATTTCTGCCTGGTTGGTAGGGCGCTCGCGTGCCATTTCGGTAAGTGTCGCATCATTGAAAACAAGATAGGGTGCCATTCTTTGTTCATCGGCTAGTTGTTTACGGAGCTTTCTCAGCTTTTCAAATAGTTCATCGAACAGAGTAGGCTGTAGCGCTGTCTTAGAGGAAGTAGTTTTTGCTTTAAAACGCTGCGGTTTTACTAAAAATATCTTCTTTTTACCTTGTAACACCGCTTGACTCAACCCTCCTCGCTGTAAAGCATAGTGTTGGTCGTAAGCTACCTCTAGTACGCCTTGGTTAATCATCTGTTGGAGGTATTGCTTCCACTCAAAGGCAGAGACCTCCTTCCCAGCACCATAGGTTTTAATGGTATGATAGCCTTTCTCAAGCACCTTTTGGTTGCGTGCCCCTCTCAGAATATCAATTAATAAGTTCAACCCTACTTCTTCTTTGGTACGGATGGCTGCAGAGAGCGCTTTTTGCGCTAAGATGGTTCCATCAAACTGCTTTCTAGGATTTTCGCATACATCACAATAGCCACAGTCGTTCTCCAACACCTCACCAAAATAACTCAGCAATATTTTTCTACGACAGGTTTGTGCCTCTGCGTATTGTTTCATACGTTCCAATTTGGCTTCTTGTAAGGCCTTGAACTGCTCATTCGGTATCTGATCGATAAAACCTTTGAGCGTTTGTACATCTCTGTAGCTGTAGAAAAGAAGCGTCTCACTGGCCAACCCATCGCGCCCTGCTCTCCCAATTTCTTGGTAATACCCTTCAATATTCTTAGGTAAATTATAATGAATGACAAAACGAACGTTGGACTTATCGATCCCCATGCCAAAGGCAATCGTGGCACACATTACCTGAATGTCATCTTTTAGAAAGGCATTTTGTACCCTTGCACGTTCTTCTGGCGACATTCCTGCGTGATAAAAACCTACGTTATGACCTTTTTCGGCCAGCTTTTCACACAGCGTTTCAGTAGACTTTCTACTTAAGCAATAAATAATACCTGCCTCTTTGGGATGGGCTTTTAGGAAGCTTATAATTTTTTTAAGCCGGTTGGTTCCTTCTGATACTTCTATACGTAAGTTCTTACGGTCAAAAGAGGCTACAAACTGCGCGGGCTTGGTAAGGTGTAGTTGTGTAATAATATCTTCGCGGGTCACTTTATCGGCTGTAGCGGTGAGGGCAATCAGCGACTTACCAGGAAACTGTTCTTTAAGTATCTGTAATTGGCTGTATTCAGGTCGAAAATCGTGTCCCCATTGCGATACACAATGTGCTTCATCAATGGCAAAAAAGCTTATTTGGCTCATATTTAATAACTCCAGAAAACTTTGGGTGAGTAGCTTTTCTGGAGAGACGTAGAGTAATTTCAGCTTTCCGAGTAGCAGTTGCTGTCTTACTTCTGCTTGGGTACGCTCATCTTGCGCACTGTTCATAAAAGCGGCCGCGACACCACTTGTTTGTAGCGCCTGTACTTGGTCTTGCATGAGGGCGATCAGGGGGGAAACAACAATACAAGTGCCTTTACTTACTATTGCAGGGATTTGATAGCAAATGGACTTCCCTCCCCCCGTAGGCATCAACACCAACGTATCTTTTCCATCCAACACAGCAGCGATGATTTCTTGCTGCATAGGACGGAAAGTTTGATAACCAAAATATTGTTGTAAGGCTTCTTGGGTAGTCATAGTCGGTTTTTACTGCTCGCCTAGCAAATTACAATTTTTCTAGGTTTTATCTAGGTTAATTATAAGAGAATCCTGCAGAAGTAGTACCCTTAAAGCAATCAATATTTTGAAGATTAATACAGTGATACTCTACACGTAATTATATGGATAAAATTGTATCCCTCTTCGCGATTACTTTCGTCGGTAATCGACTATACTTAGTGAAAAATCCCTTTGTAGATGTCTTCTTCTTTAGCACTACTTAAAGTAGTAAAGTAGCTGTTATGCTCTCTAAATAAGTCTTATGATCAGTGCCAGAAGGAATTTATTACTCTAGAAGCGAGAGCCTATTTCTCCTTTTTGGTACATTACCCAAACGTTAAGGTTTTAAACATTTATTAGCATTTATTTAACGAAGTGGCAACCTTCTAAATCTCTTTCTTTACGCATAATGTGGTTACTTTGTAGCTAATAAACATCAACATATTCAACAAATCTCTACAAAATGAAAAAGATATACTTTCTCGTAGCGCTTTTATTATTTACGCAGTTTGTGGTAGAGGCACAAACATTCCGAAGCCATACGAGTCGACCCGCTAAAAGTGTTGAGCTAAAAAGACAAAGAAGTAACGCCAATTTACCTTTTGAGGAAGCCTTAGCTCCCTTTTACCACGGAGTAGCCTCTGGCGATCCGCTTCAAGATCGTGTGATCATATGGACCCGCGTCACACCAGAAGCAGAAAGTGAAGAAGATATTGAAGTCACTTGGTATATAAGCGACTCTACCTCTTTTCTCAACTTGGTAGCCACTGGTACTTTTACTACTAATGCAGCACGTGATTATACCGTAAAAGTAGACGTAACAGACCTCACACCAGGCACTACTTATTACTATTATTTTTCTGCACTAGGAAAAAACTCACTGATTGGTAAAACCAAGACAGCCCCTGAGGGTGATACGGATCAATTGAAATTTGCGGTGGTATCTTGTAACAATTACGAAGCAGGCTATTTTAATGGTTTTGGAAGAATCGCCGATCGTACTGACCTAGATGCTGTCATTCACTTAGGTGATTATATTTACGAATACGAAAATGGCTTCTATGGCGTAGATGATCCCAATCGTGCGCACATTCCTGATACTGAAATCCTTACGCTTGCGGACTACCGTACGCGCTACTCCTTGTATCGCTTAGACCCTGACTTACGCCGTGCGCATCAGCAACACGCATTTATTACCGTGTGGGACGACCACGAAAGTGCCAACGATGCGTACAAAGATGGCGCAGAAAACCATAACGAAGGTGAAGGGAGTTGGGAAGATAGAAAATCTATCTCTAAGCAAGTCTACAACGAGTGGATGCCTATTCGAGAGGCAGAAACACAACCACTCTACCGCACGATTAACTACGGTAACTTAATGGACTTGATTATGGTCGATACCCGCCTAGAGGGAAGAGAGCAACAAATCAATGACGTAACTGACGCCAGCATGTACGCTGCGTCTAGAACTCTGCTAGGTACTACACAAAGAGAGTGGTTCTTAGATCAACTTTCTAATGCTACTGCGCAATGGAAAGTAGTTGGGAATCAAGTGATCTTCTCTGATTTTAATGTATGGTGGGCAAACGACCCAGAAGATCCTACTACTTCTGCCGTTGGACTGGAAAGTACCTTCGTAGATATTTGGGATGGTTACCCTGCAGAAAGAAGAGCCATTCTAGACCACATTGAAGAGGAAGAAATTGACAATGTCATCTTCCTTACAGGTGATTTCCACTGCTCTTTTGGTTTTGATGTAGCCAAAGAACCTGTTGGTCTTTCAGGAGGTAACATCGCTGCCTCAGTAGCAGATAATGTGCCTGTACCTGTTACACCTACCTACAATCCTGAAGATGGTAGTGGTTCCTTAGCTATAGAGTTTGCCACACCTAGTATTTGCTCCGCCAATTTTGATGAGAATTTAGCCACAGACTTAGGAGATCCTGCCTTGGGACTAGCCACTGCGCAAGGGTTCCAAGTACAAATTAATAACCCACTTTCTGCACCAGGTACACCCGTAGATGGGGTTAATCCAAATCCGCATATGAAATACGTCAACCTGATTGACCACGGCTATTTTATTCTGGATTTGCAGAGTGACAAGGCACAAGCCGACTGGTACTTGGTAAACACTGTTTTAGAGCCTTCTACCCAAGAGAGTCGTTCAAAAAGCTTATTTAGTGATGCTGGCGAAAATCACTTACAAGAAAGTGACAGTGAGAGTACTCCCAAAGCACAGCAAGATACACCCGCGCCCAACCGCCCCTTACTTATCACTAACCTCACCGAGGAAACCACCAAAGACTTGGCTGTGATGAGCATCTATCCTAACCCTACTACTGGCCTAGTGTTGATGAACTACGTACTTAACAAGAAAGAAACCATCACCATTGAGCTACGTGATACGCAAGGAAAGCGCCTTGAATTATTACTCAACGAGCAGCAAAATAGAGGCAACTATGCCTTTACTTACGATGCAGTACACCTCGAAAATGGTATCTACGTACTTAGTTTACATACTTCGAGAGGAACTGTTACTAGAAAACTGGTAGTAAGCAAGTAATCTTTACTTACTTGTCAAGCATTACAAAAGGCAGCCATTGGGCTGCCTTTTACTATTTTTAGCAGCTTATTTCACAGAAGAGTGTCAATATATATGAATAAATGTCTTAAGGTGAAGAGCTTCTACTCCTTATAAAACAGAAGGAACTCAGTCATTAAATTAAGATAGAGTTCCTTCTTTAGTTGAAAAACTGAATATGCACTTCTGGGTGTTTAAAATAGTTATACTCAGATGAATACAAGATAGTGGCAAATTTTTAATTAACAAATGACAAAGCAGCATAACATACTATTTTTTTACAGTTGAGGTACATACAGGTTTGCTTCAGTAACTGGTAATGAACAAAGTTTTTGAGATTACAATGCATTGTTGTACAAGTATTTTTTCATTTATTTACCCATTTCCTTACTATGGTATAGTTTTAGTGATTTTGCAATTGTGTTTTTGTAAATCCTACCATCCTTTACTTACATTTTGAACGCGCCTTTATTATAAAACCATAAAATATATTATTCTATGAAAGCTACTTTTGTATTATTTTTTTTACTCAGCTTCGGGCTAAACCCCGAAAAGACCATCACAGGAAAAGTATTTGATAATGAAAAGAGTCCCCTTACTGGCGCTTCGGTCTATCTAAAAAGCGATCCTAGTAAAGGAACGGTAACTGATAGCGACGGAAAGTTCACCATCAATGCACCTTTAGGTAGTCAAATAGTGGTAAGTGCCGTAGGTTTTGATGAAAAAACCTTTAAAGTAACTAATAAAAATCATTATGAAATTCACCTTAAAACTACTAAGCTCGAGGAGATGATTGTCACTAAAGAGGATATAGTTTTCACGCAGGAATCAGTTGAAAGTAAAAAGATACGAACCAGACCACACCGAAGTGTGGCTCCTTCGCCACGTGTATATGACACATCTAGTGAGTACTTGAGAACAGACGCACCTGATCAAAACACGGAAGAGTACGGAATCATCAAGGAAAACCAGTTTTTAGAAGTTAAAAAAACGCCTCTCTCTACTTTTTCTATCGACGTAGACAGAGCTGCTTACAGTAATGTGCGTCGGTTTATCAATAATGGTCAAATGCCTCCCAAGGATGCCGTACGCATTGAAGAAATGATCAATTACTTTGCTTATGAGTATCCTCAACCTACTGGTGCGCATCCTTTTGCCGTTCATACGGAAGTAGCTGCTTGTCCTTGGAATACCGCACATCAACTTGCCCTTGTTAATCTACAAGCCAAGAAAATTCCCACAGACAACCTCCCTCCTTCCAATCTAGTGTTTCTGATAGATGTGTCGGGTTCGATGAGTTCAGCGAATAAGCTTCCTCTATTAAAATCTGCTTTCAAACTTCTTACGCAGCAGCTTAGAGCGCAAGATAAGGTATCGATCGTGGTATACGCTGGTGCAGCAGGCTTAGTACTTCCTCCTACACCAGGTAATAACCAACAGGCAATTGTTGAGGCACTAGAGCGACTCAACGCGGGAGGTTCCACTGCGGGTGGTGCAGGCATCGAACTTGCGTACAAAGTAGCCAAAGAAAACTTTATGGAAGGAGGTAATAATCGTGTGATTCTCGCTACTGATGGAGATTTTAATGTAGGCGCTTCTAGCGACGATGATATGATTAGACTCATCGAAGAAAAGCGTAAAACGGGTATATTCGTTACTACCTTGGGCTTTGGTATGGGAAATTACAAAGATGCCAAAATGGAGAAGATCGCAGACAAGGGTAACGGCAACTATGCTTACATTGATAATATACAAGAGGCTAAGAAAGTCCTCATCAATGAGTTTGGCGGTACAATGTTTACGGTGGCCAAAGACGTAAAACTACAACTAGAGTTTAACCCTACACAAGTAAAAGCCTATCGACTAATTGGCTATGAGAATCGCCTTCTTAATAAAGAAGACTTCAATGACGATACCAAGGATGCTGGTGAGTTAGGTGCTGGACATACTGTAACGGCGCTGTACGAGCTCGTACCTGTGGGTGTAGAAGGTGACAACACTAAGCCTGTAGGTGATTTAAAATATCAAAAGCAGGTAAATACTAAGGCTAGTAAAAGTAAGGAATTGTTTCATGTTAAATTCCGCTATAAATTACCTGACGCAACACAAAGTAAGCTATTTGAACAAGCAGTTTCTGGTAAATCAGTGGCCATTGAGAAGACTTCTGAAAATCTTCGTTGGGCTTCGGCTGTAGCAGCATTTGGTATGCTTTTGAGAGACTCACCGCTAAAAGGAGAAGCTACTTACCAGCAAGTGATCGCTCTGGCTCAGTCTGCCAAAGGCAAAGACCTGAACGGTTATCGTTCTGAGTTTATTCGTTTGGTGAATAGTGTTGAGCTCATGAAAGGTGTAGCAGAAAACAAAAAATAAATTATTTTTAAATCACCCAGTATTCCTAAGCACTTCTTTTGAAAGAAGTGCTTTTTAGCGTATTTTGTCTATACACTATCTTATCTCAATAATCTATAAAATAATGGTTCATTATGAATAATATTGTACTACTTGGTCCTCCCTTTTCTGGAAAGGGAACACAATGTTCACTCATTGCAGATTATCTTCAACTGGTTCACCTCTCTACAGGGGCAGAAATCAGGAGAGAAATTGAGAAACGCACAGATACCGGAATGCGGGTAAAAACTTCTAGCGACAAAGGCTTGCTGGCTCCTGACTTGTTGTTGGAGAAGTTGGTAAGGCAGTTCATTCAAGTACATCTTCCTGCCAATGGCTTTTTGTTTGATGGATACCCACGCAACGAAGCACAAGCCCATACACTGATTGAAATCCTACAAGACTTCCAAACTACCATTAAGGTATGTATTGTATTGGAAGTGCCAGAACCTGAGCTGATTGAACGTGCCATGAAACGGGCAGAAGAGGAAAAAAGAACAGATGACAACAACCCAAAGGTCATTTTAAAAAGGCTGGATGTATACCAAGAACAAACCCAACCCATTATTGCCTTTCTAGACGAGCACGTAGCCAATACCTATCGGGTTAACGGAGAGGGTAATGAACAAGCCGTATTCGACCGTATTAAAACCGTGCTTTGACCCCTCTAACTAAAAAGGCTCACCAACAAGTTAGTGAGCCCTTCTAAAAAAATGTTTATTGCGTGATTACGCCTCTGAAGCCACTTTGGCTGCAAAATACTCTCTGTTCATACGTGCAATATTTACCAACGAGATAGACTTAGGACACTCAGCAGCACAAGCACCCGTGTTGGTACAAGCTCCAAATTCTTCTGCATCCATTTGTGCAATCATACGCTGTACCCGACGGTTCTTCTCCGTCTTTCCTTGTGGTAACAGCCCCAAGTGTGATATTTTGGCTGAGACAAACAGCATGGCAGAAGCATTTTTACAAGCGGCTACACAAGCTCCACATCCTATACAAGTAGCGGCATCCATTGCTTCGCTGGCCACATCTTTCGCAATAGGGATTTCATTGGCATCTACACTTACCCCTGTATTAACTGAGACAAAGCCGCCCGCCTGAATAATACGGTCGAAAGCACTGCGGTCTACCACCAAATCCTTTACTACAGGAAATCCTTTCGCTCGCCAAGGTTCGATAGTAATGGTGTCACCATCTTTAAAGCTACGCATATGCAACTGGCAAGTAGTGGTTCGCTCTGGTCCGTGTGGATGACCATTGATGTACATGCTACACATCCCACAGATACCTTCTCTACAATCGTGGTCAAAAGCTACTGGTTCTTCTCCTTTTTTTAAGAGTTCCTCATTCAGCACGTCCATCATTTCTAAAAACGACATGTCATCAGAAATGTCTTGTACCTTGTAGGTTACCATCTTGCCTTTCTCTTTATTATTTTTTTGTCGCCAAATTTTCAGTGTCAGATTCATGGTTCTTCAATTTAGATGTACAATATGTTAATGTTGCTGGATTTTACTTGTAAGAACGCTGTGTAAGTTTCACATTCTCGAAAGTAAGCTGCTCCTTGTGAAGTTCGTGGGGTTGGTTTTCTCCCTTGTACGCCCAAGCAGACACGTAGGCATAGTCTTCGTCGTTACGAAGCGCTTCTCCCTCTTCTGTCTGGAATTCCTCTCGGAAGTGCCCACCACACGATTCTTCGCGATCAAGTGCATCATCAATCATCAACTCGCCCAACTCCATAAAATCAGCCACCCGAAGGGCTTTTTCGAGGGTTTGGTTTAGTTCATCATTTTCCCCAGTCACTTTTACATTACTCCAGAATTCTTTTCTTAACTCTTGTATTTTTCCTTTAGCGTATTTCAAGCCTTCTGCATTACGTGACATGCCACAGTATTCCCACATAATTTTACCTAGCTCTCTGTGGAAATCGTCCACTGATTTCTCTCCTTTAATGGCTAAAAGCTTCTCGATACGTGCTTTTACTTCTGTTTCTGCTTCTTTAAAAGCTTCATCGGCAGTATCAAGCTTATCAGCGTGCCCAATTTTAGCCAAGTAGTCACCAATTGTGTAAGGAATTACAAAATAACCATCAGCCAAACCTTGCATCAAAGCAGAAGCACCTAAGCGATTTGCCCCGTGGTCTGAGAAGTTGGCTTCACCTAAAGCATACAAACCTTCTACGCTAGTCATAAGATTGTAGTCTACCCATAAACCACCCATCGTATAATGCACGGCTGGATAGATCATCATAGGCGTTTCGTAGGGGTTATCGTCCGTAATACGTTGGTACATATCGAACAGGTTACCATACTTGGCCTCAATAATTTTCTTACCTTCTACATAGATCAGCTCATCGTAGGGTTTTCCTTTGGCTTTCTCATACTCTTTCACACTTCCGTTGTACTCTATCAGTTGGCTCTCTACCACTTTACGTCCTTCGCGTAGAATAGCGTCGCGGAAATCTAAGTATACCGCCAAACCTGTCTTTCCTACCCCGCGTCCTTCATCACATACATATTTCGCATTACGAGAGGCGACATCACGTGGTACTAAGTTACCAAAAGAAGGATAACGTCTTTCTAGGTAATAGTCTCTTTCCTCTTCCTTAATATCTTCAGGCGTTTTTTTCCCTTGTCGAATGGCTTCCGCATCTTCTATTTTCTTAGGCACCCATACACGTCCATCGTTACGTAACGACTCTGACATTAGGGTTAGCTTCGATTGATAACTGCCAGAAACAGGAATACAAGTAGGATGAATTTGTGTAAAGCAAGGATTGGCAAAGAAAGCACCTTTCCTGTGCGCTCTCCAAGAGGCGGTAGCATTTGACCCCATCGCGTTGGTAGAAAGGTAGAATACATTTCCATAACCACCTGAACAAAGCAATACAGCATGCGCAGAATGCGACTCAATCTCTCCTGTAATTAAATTTCTTACCACTATCCCTCTTGCTTTCCCTTCTTTAATTACCAACTCTAGCATTTCTGTACGTGGATACAGCTTTACTTTACCATTGGCCACTTGGCGACTTAGTGCTTGGTAAGCCCCTAGTAATAACTGTTGTCCTGTCTGTCCTTTTGCATAAAAAGTACGCGATACTTGCGCACCACCAAAAGAACGGTTGTCGAGTAACCCACCATACTCGCGAGCAAAAGGTACTCCTTGTGCTACACATTGGTCAATAATATTGACACTTACTTGTGAGAGGCGATAAACATTGGCCTCACGAGAACGGTAGTCTCCTCCTTTTATGGTATCATAAAAAAGACGGAAAACACTGTCGCCGTCATTTTGGTAGTTTTTAGCAGCATTAATCCCTCCTTGTGCGGCAATAGAGTGTGCACGACGAGGGCTATCCTGAAAACAAAACGACTTTACATTATATCCTAACTCAGCGAGTGAAGCGGCGGCTGAAGCACCCGCTAACCCTGTCCCTACTACAATGATGTCGTACTTACGCTTGTTCGCTGGGTTTACTAATTTGATATTGAATTTATGTTTGTCCCATTTCTCGGCCAGTACACCTTCAGGACTTTTTGCATTTAACTTCATATTATTGGTAATTTTTTACATTTATGACTACCTGTTTATAGACAAGGTTTTCGATTTTATACCGCTAGTTGTTGTTTATGACCATTCGATACCATCGCCCCTACTACCAACGCCAACACCCCAATGCCAGCAAATAAATACAAAAGTCCCCCTTGTAGATTGAGAAACATAAACACTGGAATGGCCGCAAACATAGCTGGAACCAAAATAGCAAACTCATAACCCACAATCTTAATCACAAAATTGTATTTACTGTGGTTAAGCCCCAACGTCTGAAACATACTAATGAAACCATGAGATAGGTGAAAGGCCAAGCCAATCATACTTACTACATACAATGCTACCAACCACCACTCTTGGAAGGAAATGGCTACTACATCGTACAAATTCTGCATTGTTGCTTCTCCATAAGTAACGTAAGGCACATAGCTACCTGCTTCAAAGGTAGTCAGCTTACTTTTACCCCAGAAGTTAGAGAGGTGTACTACTAGGAAAATCAAGATTACTGTCCCTAAAATACCCATATTACGAGAGCTCCAAGCACTGCTCTTACCATCATAAGCATACGAAACAGGTCTTGCCTTATTATTAAGTCTAGTAAGAATCACACTGGTAATAATGTGTAAGATGATGAAGGTAAAGTTGAGAATAGAAACCGTTTGAATTAACGGATTATGTCCCATAAAATCTGCGTAGATATTGAAAGCCATTCCACCATCGTCTTTTAGGAGCTGTAAGTTACCGATAAGATGTACTACTAAGAATAATGATAAGAAAGCGCCTGTAAGGGCCATAATAAGCTTTCTTCCTAAGGTGCTTGTTAATGTTTTTACTACCCAATTCATATTGTATAGGTTATAATTAACTATTATAGAAAAAATTGATAAATGAATTTGTTTTTCAATTTAGCCCAATTTACAAGTCAAAGGCTTATGAAACAACGGATAGAAGCTTGTTTAGAAAGATTCTAAACAATGACCTTTTCAACCAATTGAAAATTTGGTAGTTATCCTTACAGACCCATCAAGTATTTCTCACGATATGCAAATATTCATAGGGTCGATTGTAACGAAGTAAGCCGATTTATTGTTAGATTAGCGATTACCAATAACCGTTTACTCTTATTAACTAGAAACACGCCGTTTATCTAAATAAAAACTATGAGCCGTTTACAGTCTTTCTTCATTGTTTTTCTCACGCTCTTCTTCAGTTGTATTGTTCAAATTGCCCAAGCTACTCACTTGAGAGCCGGTCAAATCACCGCTGTTCGTGCGAGCCCTACTTCACTCGAGTATCGCTTTACCTTAACGGTTTACCGAGATGACTGCGCTAACTGTGTAGAGTTAAGTCCTACTGCAGTTTTAGTTTTTGATTCGCTAGGCTCTATTGAAATCCCACTGGCTGAAACGCGCTTTGTGGGTAATGATATAGAAGAGGGAAAATATTTTGGTAGTTTTACTTTCCCAGGAAATGGTCCTTTTAGGGTATCTTATGTAGAGCGCTTTCGCAACGGTTGTATTAGGAACATGACCAACCCGCTTGAAACAGAACTATTTGTAGAAACAGAGATTATAGTCAATTCCTTTCTGGGTGGAAATAGTACGCCCATTCTGCTGGCACTTCCTGTAGACAATGCGGCTATTGGTAGTAAATTTTTACACAATCCAGGTGCTTATGATCCTGATGGAGATAGTCTTTCTTTTAGCTTAGTAACGCCCAAAAAAGGCTTTGATGAAGAAGTAGATAATTACCGCACGCTTACGCAGTTTTTAAGCCCTACTGCCGAGCAAGGTGGTGCTCCTTTTTTTGGTATCGATCCTGTTACTGGTACCCTTACGTGGGACACCCCTTTAGAACCAGGTTGTTATAATATTGCTATCCGTGTAACAGAGTGGCGAGAAAACTCGCAGGGCACTTTTAATTACCTCGGCTTTGTCATCAGAGATATGCAAATTATTGTAGGGACTTTCAACAACCGACGACCCCAATTAATGATCCCTACCAATGCCTGTGTAGCAGTAGGTGAAGAAATTGATGAAACCATCAGTGCAACCGATCCAGAAGGAAACCCTATTGTCATTACCCCAATCAGTCAGGTATTTGACGCTTCTTTTCCTACTCCTCGTGCTACTACCGACCCAAGCCAACCACAACAACAGCCCTCTCCAGCCTCCCTCAACTTTGAGTGGACACCAAGCTGCGATCAAATCAGAGAACGTCCTTATCAGGTCATCTTCAACGCTAGCGATGTACCACCTAATACCACACAATCTTTGGTAGATATTCAAGTCTGGGAAATACAGGTGGTGGGCCCTAGACCTACAGGACTCACCGCAACACCCGATAACGTCAATGACCGCATCACCCTCAATTGGGATACATACCAATGTGTCGACCAAGCCGATGAAATGATTATTTGGCGGAAGGAAGGCTGCTCCACAGGCGAACCGATGAACTGCGATGTAGCGGCTCCCGATGGCCAAGGCTACATCGAGATCGCTCGACTCCCTGCGAATGCTACCTCCTTTATCGACGAAAATGTAAATATTGGACTCTCTTACAGTTATCGCATTTCAGCGACATTCCCTGCACCTGAAAGAGGAGATAGTTATGCTTCTGAAGAGGTCTGCTTAGCACTTTTGGTGGATGTGCCCCTCTTTACTAAAGTAGATGTACTAGAAACGAGTACAACAACTGGAAGAGTAGACGTAGAATTTATCGACCCTTTCCAGTTTGATCCACCCTTATCTGCTAATACACCTTTCTCCTATCGTGTATTTCGCTACGATGGGTTGGATGGTAACGCCAATCCAGTAGAAGTCTTTACAGCTACCTCTCAATTGGGTGATTTACAGACTTTCAGCTTTGAAGATACTGACTTAAATACATTAGAGCAGGCCTATCATTATCAGATCGCTTTCTTTGTGGATAATCCTTCTTTCAGCAACTTTAGAGACTCTTCCGATAAAGCCTCTACAGTTCGTTTATCTCTACAACCTGCTTCGAATTGTATCACGGTGACTTGGGATTATAATGTCCCTTGGAGTAACCAGTTTCAAACCCACGATATAGCCAGAAGAGAAGGTGGAGAACCTGATATCGTGGCAGATAAGATTGGAGAAGACTTCCCCGTAGGACGAGGCTTCGGTACATTTGTAGATGAGAATGATGTAACGCAAAATATACTTTATGGCTATAAAAGTTTAACCCGCGGTTCTTATTACAACCCTACTATCACCGCTGCTTACAGCAGTGTTGACATATTGGTGAATACGTCACAATCGACGGAGGGTACTACGGATGATATTACTCCACCTTGTCCACCTATTTTGGAAGTAAGTATGTTGGACTGCGACCAATTTGACTATACCTCTAATCCTCCTTTTGAAAATGTATTAAACTGGGTAAATCCAACCAGTGCCAATGGTACAGGTAACGGTAACTGTGGCGAGTTAAATGGGGATTGTGAATTTGAAGAAGAGTTTATTACTGCCTATCGTGTATACTATAAACCCACTACAGATACAGAAAATTACACATTGATTGAAGAGATTGCGGGTAACATGACCAGAAACTTCACCCATGATGGACTTGATTCTTATGCAGGCTGCTACGTGGTTACTTCGGTCGATATAGAGGGTAATGAGAGTGCTTTTAGCAATGAGGTGTGTGTAGACAACTGCTTACGCTTTGAGCTACCCAATGTCTTTACTCCTAATGGTGACAACATTGGTGATACCTTTAGGGCGGTTAATTACCCCTTAAATGTAGTTTCAGAAAATGGCGGCAGAATTCTACCCCCTGCAGGTGAGGTTGAACTTAATTTTGTAGAAACGGTAGAGTTTACCGTTTATAATCGCTGGGGAAAGAAAGTATATTTCAGAGATAATGACATCAATATTCGTTGGAATGGCCAAGAAGGGCTCTCAGGAAGTAGCCCTGGAGATGGGAATCCGCTCCCTACTGGTATTTATTACTACGACGCCAAGGTAAGATTTATCTCTGTTGATCCACGTAATGCAGAACGTATGTACCAAGGATGGGTACAGATACTTAGATAAATGACAGTACAGTCAATCATAGCGAGTGAAAAGTCTATTGTGTTGTTCGATGGGGTCTGTAACCTCTGTAATGAAGCGGTTAATTTCGTAATGCGACGAGACCCAGATAAAAACTTTGTTTTTGCTAGCCTACAGAGTGGCATTGCACAAGAATTACTTCAGTATTTCTCCAAAGATTCAAAATCCTTTGACAGCGTAGTACTCATCAAAAACAATCAACTTTATAAAAAGTCTAGAGCAGCACTAGAAATGACAAGACAGTTGAAAGGGGCTTGGTTTTTATTGTACATATTTGTCATTGTACCACCTTTTATTAGAAATTTCGTATACGATATAGTGGCACGTTACCGCTACAAATGGTTTGGTAGAAAAGAGGTCTGTCCTATGCCTACCCCAGAAGAAAGAGAACGTTTTTTAGAAATGTAAAATATGTTATTTTTTAAGAGAATTTATCCCTTATTTTTCCTCCTCTTTTTAATCTGTACTGGCTTACAAGCACAAACTAATTTTGATAAAGCTAAACTGAGTCAATTATTTGATAGTTTGGCCTTTCACGACCGTGTGATGGGAACCCTTTCCATTATGGAAAAAGGGGAAATTGTTTACAATAAAGCCATTGGTAAATCCCTTTTGGAACCACCCGTTGCTTCTCTACCCAACACGACTTATCGTATAGGCTCACTGACCAATATGTTTACAGCGGTGATGATCTTTCAACTCATTGACGCCCAAAAGCTGTCTCTAGATACTCCTTTAGATACTTACTATCCACAGCTCCCCAACGCCAAAGAGATTACTGTTGCGCACTTACTTACCCACCAAAGCGGTATGTATAATCTTCTTATGGATAGTACCTACCAAACTTGGTATCAACAACCACGTACCAAAGCACAAATGGTCGATTTACTTAGTAAGCGTGAGCCTATTATGAACCCTGGCTACGAACACGGTTTTAACCCTACCAACTACCTTATTTTAGGGTATATCATAGAAGACATTAGCGGAAAGTCTTACGAAAAGGTGCTAAAAAAGCAAGTAATCAAAAAGGCCAAGCTCAAGAATACTTCTGCTGCTACAGAGTATACTTCTGCTACGCGCTCCTACTATTACGAGCAATACGCTTGGTACCTCAACTCTATCACCCATCCGAGCGTAGCCCACGGAGCAGGTGCAATCGTTTCTACCCCACAAGATATTAACCGCTTTATGACCGCACTTTTTGAAGGAGCCTTGGTCAGTCAGCGTTCTCTGGACACTATGACTACCATCGATGATGGCTTTGGGCACGGTCTTTTTCAATTTCCTATTGAAGGAAAAAGCGCTTACGGTCATAATGGTGGTATTGATGCTTTTGCGGCGACAGTATCGTATTTCCCTGATAGCCAAACCTCTATCTCACTTTGCACCAACGGTTCTAACTATTCTTTGATAGAACTCATGCGGAGTGTATTCAAGATTTACTTTGGAGGCGATTACGATATTCCTTCCTTTGAACTCTACCAACCTAGCGCAGAAGAACTAAAACAGTATGAAGGCGAGTACGTACTCACCCGATCACCTGTAAAGATGACACTACGCGTTAAGGACGGTATTTTGATGGCTTACAGCACAAAAGAATCGGGTTTTCCGCTCTCTCCCCTACAAAAGGATAGCTTCGAGTTCAACGCTGGATTCATTAAGATGGATTTTCTACGCGATGGACAACAGCAAATTAGCGGTTTCTTGATGGATCAAAACGGACGCCCTTATCAGTTTCAGAAGATGTAAGGTCAACTATTTATACCCTTACGTTTGGTCATTGCATTAGTTAAAATCTATGTTGTATTTCAGCGCGCGATAAGAATAAGTAAAACGATCCGTTGGATTGGTAAAAAACATTTCGAGTACTACGTCATTATCGCTGCTAAGTTCTCTGATATCAGATTTATCTGCATTCTGCTGGGAGCTGGTATTACCTCCCCAACCAATCAAGGTATGACCGTTCGCCAGTCGTTGTGCAGAACCCATAAAGTCCATGTATTTACCTACTACAAGATAGTCTAGTTCAGACGTAGCAACTTTATTAACCTCATCTAGGGTAAACTCCATAATTTTAGATCCTTTAGATCCAAACCTGGAAGGTCTTGTATTACCATTATCAAAGAATAGTAACGTGCCGTCCTTCGTAATAGTAGCGTGGTGTTGATGTGAGAATTTCAACACCTGCGGAAGCTCAAAGTCATCCGTTTTACCACCTAAGCGCCAAAGAATTTCTCCTGTAGTACGATGAATCTTATATATTTGGTTGGTATGACGCGCTGAAACCACAAAGTGATTATCACTGGGGTCAATTACGAATGAAGTAAAGTGAAAATAGTCTACTTCGGACGCAGTAGCGTACTGGGTTAAATAAACATCGTCGGTGGCGTTAAGTAAGGCTGGATGGTCGGCGCTACTCCACTCAAATATTACTTGCCCCGCTTTGATCTCTTGAAAGACAAGCTCTACTAAATCTACCGCACTTTGCCCACCTAGCTCCGTCAGATCTACATTTTGTCGCGTAACGTAAGCGGGTACTACATAGTGATCTTCACCCAGTAAGATTACATCGTGAAAGTCGGTTGGATAGCCTTGATGGTCGCCGTGTGGAAGAAGTCTTACGCGGTCTACCTCTTCAAATTGCAGGTTCATAACCACTACATCACCACTACTCTCATGGTAAGTAAAGCGCTTTGTACCGTTAGGAAGCTCAAAGTATTGGAAGTTGGTAGCTACACCAAGAACTCGCTTGTAGTACACTGGAAATCCTTCATTATCTAAAATAGCGATATAAGTGGAATCATCTGGCATAGATGGATACAACTCTTGATTGATGAGTATGTACCCCTCAGCAGGGTTGTCTGAGGTAGTCACTTCTACCTCCATTAAATCATTTGGCAGGTAGTAAATTGTATAAGTACGTGCTTCTCCTTCGTGGTCATTGAAAGTTACTGTAATATCCTCTGCTTTATTGAGGCGAAAAGTACGACTATTGGTAGTTGTTGCGCTACCATTGATGCGAACATCAGAGACGCTTGCACCCTTAACGTTCACTTCTATCTCTCGCAAAGTATTTGAGGAAGATATATAGTATTCAGTAATATCAGGTTGAAAGGCTGGATATAACGTACCAGTAGATACCTCTACTTGAAAAGTGATATCCTGATCGGCTACAACAGGGGTAGTGGGTTCTGAGTTATCTCTACAGCTAGATAAGTAAAGAATACAGCTTACCAGCATCCAGATAAATAGGCTAAAACGGGACATGTTTTATGTGTTTAATTGGTTCTTAAGACAGCAATTTCAGCTAATTTTGGTAGTCTCCTCAAAAAATGAACCATAATTTCATCATATATACTGCTCTTTCACTTGCTTGCTATTACGATTTCCTCCAACTTATTGTACTAAAACAGCATAGCGTATTTTTCCTATTTGCAATTCACAGCAGCTTGTCAGATATTTGTAGGAAGTCTCTCAAAAATCTCCGCTTGTATGTCGCAGTCATGGCTTATTACACCGCTTGAAAGTCAATACTTTTACGACAATCTCCAACACGGCCTGAAACCACAGGATACACGTTTACAATTGCAACAGGTAGGTTTTATCTTTTTTCAATTGATCAATGTACTTACCGAGCAGCGAGAAAAACAAGTATTTATTGGCTGGTTTTCTAAAATCAACTTCGTCATACAAGCCTATAACCTCGATGCAGATTGGGAAGATCGTCTTCAGGCCGTAAGGCGACTTATCAGAAAGTACAATAGCCAACCACGGCTCGTACCAGAACCACAAGAAATAAAAGCTACCGTATGGGTGGTCGCCCATCTCATTGATCAATTTGCGGAGCAACCTATTCCTGAAAAGCTACAGGCGTGGCTTCCTGATACTGATCTTTCTTGTATTATTTTCAAACAGCGTCCTGAAAAGGTAGTCTCCTTGCTCTATGCTACTTTTCTGGAAAAAACCGCTATTACTTACGAAGAGAAGACCAACGTAGGGCAAAGTGAAGTAACGTGTAATACAGAGGCTTTTGGAAAAGTAACCATCACAGTAACCAATATTCGCTACGGAAGTAATTACACCCACCGCCTCACGCAGAACCTGCACTATTTACGTAAGTTTCAGTCGGTTTATTTTACACAACTAGAAGTACTCGACGACCACCACTTCCTTACTACAGACGATACGCTGATCGTGGCTAGTCCTGACTATCTGGTAGATGCTTCGGCCATTGCCCGTTGTGTACACTTTTCAGGAAACTCTCCTTATCTCTATCTTTTAAATAAGCTTACCTTTACGGAGACCAAACCTGCTATGCTGGCAGGAAACCTCGTGAACGACCTCCTTGATAGCCTTGTCGTTGATCCAGAAATTGCTTTTGCTGAAGCAGCCCAACAAGCTTTTAACGATAAATCCATTGACTGTGCGCTCTATGACCGTGATACGCTCAAGCAAGTATATGAACAACTCAAAAAGCAGTTTTATACGCTTAAAAATCAAGTAACTGCCTTTAAAGAACACGCCATTACCACCGATCCTTGTTTTATCTCCCCAGTGTATGGCTTACAAGGGCGTATTGATGCCCTTATTGAATACCGAGAAGAACACCATCGTACCCGTAAAGATATTTTTGAGCTAAAAAGTACCAAGAGACCTGCGCACGTAGCAAAAGTAGCACATGAAAACGAGTTGATTCAGGTGGCTTGTTATAACCTCCTACTTGACAGTACTTTTCCCGATCGTAACGGCATCAGTGCGGTCTTGTACTCTCAAGATGCCCAACATCCGTTGCGTGACTGTGGAAAGCTCAACTTCCAAAAACAAAAGGCGATGATGCTACGCAATCGCATCGTGAGCTTAGACTATGAAGTGGCTCAAGCCAATGGTAAGGTATTCGATCACCTTCTTGCCCGACTCGAAAAAGCAAAAGTTCCTCCTTTCGTCCTGAAAGATGCGCGTATTTTTCAAGAAAAATGGGAGAAGGCCAGTCCGCTTGTCAAGGCGTATTTTAGTACCTTTTGTGGGTTAGTAGCGCGCGAAGCGCTGATCGCGAAAGTAGGCGGTGTTACACGCGCCGAGGCTGTAGAAGAAGGCTTTGCCACCCTTTGGAAGAGTTCTTTAGAAGAAAAGAAGAGTAATTTCATTATCCTAAGCCACCTCACCGTACAATCTTTTGATGAGAAAGAGCGAAAACTACAGCTACAGCGCCCCTCTCCTACCATTACCAGCTTTCGTGTAGGTGATATCATCGTTTTGTACCCACATGAACAAGAAGATACCTTCCCTTTACGCCAGCAAATTTTAAAGGGCAACATTGCTGAAATCACGCCTACCCATTTGGTACTTTCTTTACGAAATCGCTTCATAGACGCGCAGTTTTTTGAGCGTTTTCCTTTTTGGGCCATAGAACCCGATATGAGCGAGCAAGGCTTTCAGTACCAGTTTGCTTCTTTGGCGAGCTTTCTAGGGGCAGACGAAATGAAGCAACGCCTATTATTAGGGCTAGAAGCGCCTCGCTTCGAACCACACTTTACTTTTCAAGCAGAAGAGGTAAGCCCTGAGCAAAACGACATTCTTAGACAAGCACTGAGTGCAAAAGACTACTTCTTATTACAAGGCCCTCCAGGCACAGGTAAAACCTCCAAAATGATTAAAAATTTGGTGAAGTACCTGTACGAACAAACTGAAGAAACCATTGTGCTACTGGCTTTTACCAACCGTGCTACTGACGAAATATGCCAAAAAGTAGCCCAAATCACTCCCGACTTTATCCGCTTGGGCTACGTAAATGACGCACATGCTTTTGCTCCGCAGAATCTTCATCACGCCGAAAGCATTCAGGAAGTACGAAAACGGCTTCAAACCTGTCGTATTTTTGTCTCTACAGTTACTTCTTTTTATCGTTATATGCATCTTGGGATGGCTTTCGACACGGTCATTTTAGACGAAGCCTCTCAGCTCTTAGAACCACACCTTTGTGGTATCCTTACCCGCTTTAAGCGCTTTATCTTAGTAGGCGATGAGAAACAACTTCCTGCTGTTATCACACAACCTACACGCTACCAAGCAGTAGAAGACACCCATCTCTCTTCAATACAAATCAATAATTTAAGCGTGTCGCTTTTTGAGCGATTGCTTTACAATGCCCAGCAAAAAGGCTGGCAACAAGCCTACCGCATGCTTTCTACGCAGTTTCGTACCCATCGTACTATTGCAGATTTCATCAATAAAGAATTTTACAAAACTTTACAACACGGCTCGCCTCGCCAAACCCAACCACTCACTGCTTTAAAGTGGTACGATAGCACTTCCGAAGACCCACTTGAACGCTTACTTGCTACCAGTCGGCTTCTCTTCCTCCCTTCTGAAAAAGAGAATAACTTTAAGTTTCATCGCAAGGAAGCCCAACAGGTGGTCAAGCTACTACATACACTGCGGCGAGTGCTCAAGGAAAAAGGACAGTTTGATTCCGATGCAGTAGGCGTCATTACTCCGTATCGGGCGCAAATTGCTGAAATCTACCAACTCTTAGATGAAGAATTACGCCAAATGGTGACGGTTGATACCGTAGAGCGCTATCAGGGTAGTGAGCGAGACATCATCATTGTATCAATGGCCGTCAACTCTCCCGTACAAATGCAAAACTTACAAGCGTTTAATCCAGCGCAAACCGTTGACAGGAAACTAAACGTAGCCTTGAGTAGAGCGAGAGAGCAGTAGATTCTTCTAGGTAATGAAGCGCTCTTGCAAGAGGGAAAATTTTATAGTAAGTTGCTGACCTATATGGCAGGAGCGCAGACAGAAAATGCCTGACCTTCTTACAGCTAACATTCCATAACTTATGAACCTTAACACTTTACTCCCTAGCGAAGCAAGCATCCAGCAGAGCCTCAGTGTCGATGTGGCCATTTTTGACCGTATTTTTAAAGCCATTGATGAACACCTCGCTCGGTATCCCAATGAAGCCATCAGAAAGGACTTTGTGCAGCTACTCAATTTTAGAGCTATTCTACAGAACTTTGACTCAACCGTCAAGAAAGAAAAAGAAGACCATCGTAAACAATTATTGTGGCTTAGAACACAATTGCTACAACTTTTAGAGAAAATTGAAGCTGCACCGCGTACTACTGCTTCTAATACGTCCAGTGACACCGAAGAAGAGGACTGGAGCTGGCTCTTAGAACCTTCCTCCCAGTTGAGTGTGATGCCTTTTATCAAGTTTCTCCCTTTTTTGAAGGCAGAATTTGAAGGACAAACCAACATTTTGAAGCGCATCGCAAAGATGGAAGAAATTCTGTACTTCTTCGAAGAGAACCCACCTGTAGACAGTTACGCGCAACAAGAGCAGCAAAATATACTGTTGGGTATCCAGAAAGAAATGCGCTTGATGCTTACTGAGCGTACTATAAAACTAGGAAGCGGTGAACCAAGCCAAGTACGGGAAAAGTGGCAGCAAATTTTACAGACGGTTCAGGTAGACTTAGCTGATGCACAACAAGCTGGTAAAGTAGATAGTGAACAAGATTTTAAGCAACTTTGGACGGAGATTGGCACGCAGGTATGGCGTATTCTCAAGGCATAAAACTACTTTTTCTTACTGAGGTTTACGGAGTAGTATTATATTTGTAGCGCTTTTTTTATGATAACTTTTGACTTCGGCTTGCTACAACAGATGGTAGCGCAAAAGTACGTGACTGTACAAAAACACCCCAAAGCCGATTTATACATTTACAATTATACGCCTTCCGCGCAATATGAACGCCTCTGGAATGCGGCTACTTTGGCAAGTAGAGGGTTGATTCTGAATGATCAACAAGCGATTATAGCCCGCCCTTTTCCTAAATTTTTCAACCTTGAAGAGCATCCTTCCAGTGATTTTCCAAATGAACCCTTTGAAGTATTTGAAAAGATGGATGGCTCGTTGGGCATCCTCTACTGGATTGACGATCAACCTTTTATGGCCACCAGAGGTTCTTTTGATAGCGAGCAAGCCCAACGGGCTACGGCTATGTTGTACGATACCTACCGGGATAGCCTCGCTCATTTAAGAAAGGACGTTACCTATCTTTTTGAGATTATCTATCCTAATAATAGAATTGTGGTAGATTATGGTGCACAAGAAAAACTTGTACTGCTAGCGATGATCGATACGGCTACAGGGCAGTACCTGCCCCTTGAAGAAATGGGTTTTCCGATTGTACCGCGCTATGACGGTATCAATGACCTTCAATCTCTGCGCGCTTTACCTGCTGACAATAAAGAAGGTTTTGTCATTCGCTTCCGCAATGGCTTTATGGTAAAAGTAAAGTTTGAAGAGTACGTACGTTTACATCGTATTCTTACCCAAATTTCTACACGTACCATTTGGACTTACCTCAAGGAGGCGCAACCCTTTGATGCGCTTTTAGAGCGTGTTCCAGATGAGTTTTTCAACTGGGTGCGTCAAACCAAGGCTACCTTCCAGGCAAAGTACCAAGCCATAGAAACGACCGCACAACGGGAGTTTTCGCAAGCCCCTTTTCCGGCTGCTCACAAGCAATCTGGAAAACATTTATCTCCTGAAGAACGTAAAACGGTAGCACAGTACTTTGTACAATGTACTTACCCAAAAATTCTCTTTGCTATGCTAGATGAGCGAGATTATTCCTCGTATATTTGGCAGATGATTTATCCTATGTTCGAAAAACCTTTTAACCTAACCACCACTTCTCAATCTTAAGTTAGTAATGCATAAAAAGTTTCTTATGTGGTGTGGCTGTTGGCTGCTTGTATGGATGAGCTTTAACCACACTGCCGAAGCACAAGCCCCCATACCTGCTGCTCCTGATACCGTGAAAATTGGCTGCTACGTCATTAGTCTACACGATTTCAACTTTAGAGATAAAGAATACATTGCCCGCTTCTGGCTCTGGCTGCTTTATGATAATGAAGAGCTCGACTTTGACGACGACGTGGAAGTACCCAACGCCAAAGAGATTCATTTTGATGAAGTGCTTATTGATAGCCTTGACCACTACAAATGGGTACAAATGAAGATGCGTTGTATTATGAAGCAATCGTGGCGAGTACGGGATTATCCCTTCGACCATCAGAACCTAAAAATCGTGGTAGAAAACGCCATGTACGATGCCCGTACGATGGTTTTCTCGCCCGATACTATTGGTAAATTCTATGATCCAGAGCTTACCTTAGAAGGCTGGAAAATTACCGATTTCAACATCCACACCGGTATTAGCCAGTATGCGACTGGCTTTGGTGATACTTCCTTGACGGAATCAGAATACGGAAAATTTACCATCGACATCCGCATTGAGCGGGATGCTTGGGGACTTTTTTTAAAGGTGTTTCTGGGTATGTACGTTTCTTTTGCCATTGCCTTTGTAAGCTTTTTTATTGATGCACAGCACATCGAACCACGTTTCGGTCTTCCCGTTGGAGGACTTTTTGGGGCAGTTGGTAATAAATACGTCATTGATTCTTTCTTACCTGAAACCTCCGAGCTTACCTTGGTCGATATGCTACACGGCATTACTTTCGTTTTCCTATTTGTGATTACTGCCTTTTCTGCCCTCTCGCTGCGCTATGAAGACGAAGGAAAGCTCAAAAAATCTGAAAAAACGGATCGCTTGATGGCTTGGTTACTAGGTATTATTTACGTGGTGTTGAACCTCATCCTCATTATGATTGCGATTTATCGCTAAGCCGCTTAACAATAAACTCTTTGGCACAATATTGTGTATAAAATAAAACACCCTCCCAAAGGGAAGGTGCTTTATGAAGAATACCACTATTGTCTTATAAAATGCGTAGGTATTAGTGTTCAGCTTTCTGTTCTGTACTGATATAACTTAATCTTCACAACAAAGCTACGCCTTCTTTTTATATAAGTCAACGTGAAAAACACCCATTTTTTTAGGGTGTTTTTCACGTATTTTTTAGGGTGTTTTCACTGAGGGGTCGGGGAAAAACACCCATTTTTTTTAGTTAATAATCTCATTATCAATATTTTAATATTTTTACACTTTTTTGGGATTAGGATATTTCATTAGGAATGTTTTATCTTCGGAAAACCATTGTAAAATTAAACCTTGAACACAAAATGACACAGGAGGAATTAAAAGAAATGATCAAAGCCTACGGGGTAGAGAGAATTCCACAAATGAACAAGCTCGGCTTAAGTCTTACCAAAAAAACAAAGTTTGAAGATGCCAAAAGTTGCTGGTTTAATGTCGACCAACTTGTAGAAGCACTTGGCTGTAAGCTACCAGAAAAGGAAGTAAAAGCCTTTGTTGAAAAAGTAAGGCAGTCAGGAGTAAATGGGATTCGTTTTCACTATGCGATGTATCCCAAAGGAAAAGGCGGTGACTCAGAAGGGAGCCATACGTTGGTATTTGTACCCACCGCCAGTAAAGAAACTAAAAAGCCTGAGAAACTAGCAAGCGATGAGTCGTTGGTGACTTTCTCTAAACTGAGTGAAAGTAGTTTTAACAACGAAAGTACAGGGAATGACCTTGAGGGACAGTACCAAAATCTTGGAAAACTTTCTCCGCCCTATTAAATCCTAGCTTTTCACTTACAATTAGTCTATATTCGGGGTGTTGTATCATATTACGACCCCTGAATATATGACACTTGGCTTATCTGAATTCTATTTACCACTAATGATTATCGCTTTTATCATAGGTTTGACAAAATATCCCTTTTTTCAACCCAATTATTTGAAAACTTTCGTAGGTTTTATTTTCATTTCCATCTTACCAGAGGTAATTCCTATTTGGTGGGAGAAAGATAATCATATAATATACAACATTTATAGACTCATCGAAACACCTTACTTATGTTGGTTATACTCAAGGGCAGTTCATAAGGGGATCACCAGACAAATTCTTACGATTATAACGATTGTAGCACCCTTAGTATTTATACTTACGCTTACAGATTGGCATCAATACAATACTACAGGGGGACTCATTAGCAATATAGTTATCATTTTCATCATTGTTACTTACTTTCTCGACTTGCTCAGAAAACCAACCGTAGTAGACCTGATACGTCTGCCCCTCTTTTGGATCAGTGTAGGCTTACTTTTCTTTTATATTGGTAATACGCCCTTTCACGGAATTCTTAATTATTTGAATCAACACTATCGGCAAATGGCCGTAGAGTATATGCTCCTTACGCACATACTCATTATCATTATGTACATATGCTTTATCATCGGATTTTTATGCAGACCACTGAATCAGAAATAGCGTTTACGCTCTTGGCCACAGTACTGCTGGTCGTTGGCCTAGGCACTTTCATTGTTATTTTTGTCTTTCTCTATCAGAAAAGACGGCACCAGTTTCAGCGAGACATCGTCACATTAAAAGAAAACTATGAGAAAGAAATCGTTCAAACCCAACTAGAAATTCAGGACCAAACGATGCAAAACATTGCGCGGGAAATCCACGACAACATTGGGCAGATTCTTTCTCTGGCGAAGCTCAACCTCAATGCCATCAATACCACAAAGATAGAAGAGGCTTCTAACAAAATCACCACCACCAAAAACTTAGTAGGCAAAGCCATCCAAGACTTACGCGGGCTCTCTAAATTACTCAATAGTGACATCATTGCCGACATCAGCTTGGTAGAAAGTATTCGTACTGCACTCTCGCAAGTGCCTGAGATGGAACACCTCCAAGTAAGTTTTATACAAAATGGAGAGGCCTATCGGCTGGATCAAAAGGTAAAAATTATTATCTTTAGAATATTTCAAGAACTATTCAATAATGCCATCAAGCACGCACAAGCCCAATTGATTGACGTGCAGATTACCTATACGCAAGACAACTTGGTGATTGCAGTGATTGATAACGGGAAAGGATTGGGCGATCAGCCACTCGTTGGTAATGGGTCGGGCATTAAGAATATGGAGTATAGGGCAGGACTGATTGGCGCCACACTACATTGGCAGAATAATGAAGAAAGAGGTGCCACTTTTACCTTGACCTACCCGTACGAAAACGATAAAATATATGCCTATGAGTAATGAAACTGTTAAAGTAGCCCTCGCCGACGACCACCGCCTTTTTAGACAAGGGCTGGCTGAAATCATCAGTACCATTGATAATTATCGGGTGGTGATAGAAGCAGATCACGGCAAGGACTTACTAGAACAATTACAAATCAAAGACTTACCTGACTTAATTCTACTCGACATCAATATGCCCGTGATGGATGGCGTTGATACTTGTGAGGCACTTCGCCAAGAATATCCTGATATAAAAGTACTTGCGCTCTCTATGTACGACCAAAATGCTACCATCATTCGCATGGTAAAAGCAGGTGTACACGGCTACGTTTTAAAAGACGTTGAAACGCACGAGCTCAAGTTTGCGCTAGATTCCGTGATGGACAAAGGCTTTTACTACTCCGATATCGCCTCATTAGCGCTTGCTAATTCTCTACAACCTAGCCAAGAAACAGAGCGAATAGCAAACCTTAACTACAAAGAAATAGAGTTTTTGAAGCTGATCTGTACCGAGAAAACCTATAAAACCATCGCTGAAGAAATGGGAGTAAGCCCCAGAACCGTCGACGGCTACCGAGACGCCCTCTTTAAGAAACTAAAAGTAAAGAGCCGCTCCGGCTTAATGGCCTACGCCATCAGGAATAAGGTAGTGATTTTGTAGGTTATTGGTATTTAGTACAAAGTAGTGAGTACAAAGTATACTGGATAGTAAAACCTATTATCGCTTTTTGATTACTAGCAAGTTTCCCACAATTTTGGTAAATTTGCGCCACTATGAAAAAAGTAGCCTTCTATACCCTAGGATGTAAGCTCAATTTCTCTGAAACCTCTTCGATTGGACGTATGTTCGAAGCACGTGGCTTTCAGAAGGTAGCTTTTACAGCGCAACCTGATATTTTTATCATCAATACTTGCTCTGTAACAGAAAATGCTGATAAGAAGTGTAAGAAAATTGTAAGAGAGGCACGAAAAATCTCTCCCGATGCTTTCGTAGCCATTATTGGCTGCTATGCTCAGTTAAAGCCCAAGGAAATTGCTGAGATAGAAGGCGTAGATGCTGTACTCGGCGCTGCCGAGAAGTTCCAGTTGATTGATTTACTAGGTACTTTTGAGCGCAAGCCTGCCCCGCAGGTATTTGCCTCGGAGGTGAAGGAGGTGCGCCATCACTTTGTAGAAGCGCACTCTTTTGGGGATCGTACCCGTACTTTTCTAAAGGTACAAGACGGTTGCAATTACAACTGTAGCTTTTGTACCATTCCTTTGGCACGCGGTAAGAGCAGAAGTACTACTATCGAAAAGTTGGTACAACAAGCGCAGCAGATTGCACAAACGGAAGTAAAAGAGGTAGTACTCACAGGCGTCAATATTGGCGACTTCGGCATCATAGAAGGGAAGCGCCAAGAGAAGTTCATTGATCTTGTAAAAGCTTTGGATGCGGTGGAAGGCATCGATCGCTTCCGCATCTCTTCCATAGAACCTAACTTACTTACAAACGAAATCATTGCCTTTGTGGCGCAGTCAAAGCAATTTGTGCCACATTTTCATATTCCATTACAATCAGGAAGCAACAAAATACTTCGCGCGATGCGCCGCCGTTACGTTCGGGAGTTGTACGAAGAACGGGTACAGACCATCAAAGCAAAAATGCCACACGCTTGTATAGGAGTAGATGTCATTGTAGGTTTTCCGGGCGAGACTGAAGCAGATTTCTTAGACACCTACCATTTTCTGAATGCGCTCGATATTTCTTATCTCCACGTTTTTTCCTATTCAGAGCGGGCCAATACAGCGGCAGTAGCGTTAGAAGGTGCGATTCCTAAGCACATTCGTAGTGAACGCTCCAAACAATTGCACAACCTCTCTGACAAGAAGCGCCGTCAGTTTTACGAAATGAACGTAGGCCGTACTGGAACTGTTTTATTTGAGAAGGATATCGCAGAAGGGCTAATGGAAGGCTTTACTGAAAATTATGTACGGGTGGTAGCTAAATATGATCCATTACTGATTAATACCTTGAAAAAGGTACGTATGGCGGCTATCAACACCAACGGCTTAATGGAAGTAGAAGAGTTAGATGAACTAGCGATTCTTTCTGAAAAATAGGTGCTATAAGCTAGTTTAGCGTCCTGTATCTTATGTCTTGTATCTTTTTAAAATTATAACATTATGTGTGGCATTCATTTTAATACAGCAGCTTTTCAACACCAGTGTCAGCATTGCGGAGTTTCTGCCGTCTCAGAAGATCTTTTGTGGCAAGAGACAGTAGGCATATGGCTCTGTGAGCATTGCGAGACTGAAAAAGAGAGCATTAAGCAAGAACAAAAAACACTTATTGAGGATTCAGAAGAAGCTTAATGCATCATTTCTAGATGATTTTTTCCGAAATCTTCTGTTTCGTTAGGCGTTTGTACAATAGGGACTCTCTGCCTAACTGTTTTGTAACGCGCGATCTTTCCAGGGTGACCAAAAATGTAAAAGAGTCGTTCTTTCCAGCTTTTGGCAAGCCAAGCGTCTCGCCAAATGTCATTCAGCTCGTGGGTAATGACATTGAAGAGCGTTTGTTTCTCCAGAGGCTTGGTGAGCCCATAATTTACTTTTTCTGTCTCGCCTTGATAGGAACCAAACCACTTGTCCCAGATAATGAACACTGCCGCATAATTCTTATCTAAATAGAGTGCATTACTTCCGTGATGTACCCGATGGTGCATAGGTGAGTTAAAAATACGTTCAAACCAACGTGGCATTTTCTTGATTGCTTCTGTATGAATCCACATTTGGTAATAAAAGCCTATTTCATCTACCAACACTACCAAGAGTGGATCAAAGCCTATAATGACCAGCGGGCTCCAAAAAATAAAGCGATAGAGGAAATGCAGAAAATTACCTCGAATAGCAGTAGAGGCATTAAAAATACTAGAAGAGTGGTGTGCTACGTGTAAAGACCAAAATAAACGGCTCTCATGGCTGACACGATGGTACCAATAAAAAGTGAGATCATTCAGTACAAACAGTACAATAAAGCCTACGATCGAATTAATCGGAATAGTCGCAAGCGCCAAGTGTTGTTGTACAAGATAAAAAAAGCCAAGCGTGACTCCTTTTATAAGTAATTTGGTAACAGAGGTAAAGACACCCAAACTTAGGTTAATAAATGTATCATTTTTTTCATAAACTTTCTTTTTTTTCTTAAAGCTAATATAACTCTCAAAAACGATGAGTAGAATGTAGAAGAGGGCTGCCAACGCCTTGACGAAACCACTGCTTAGTAAAAGTGTGAGATCCATAGGGTGTATTATTTAAAAAATATTTAAATAAGGTAGGATGATAATTCACTCCTATCATTGAACTGGTTGAACAAGCATTATGCTAAAAAAGTATGTCTTAGCTGTTTTAACACGTAAATTCTTATACAGGTTTTGCTAAATGACTATTTTTTTGTGGAAATATATAAAAAATGTAGAGCAATGTCCACGGTGTGATGTACCAACCCGCTCCCAACAGTAAAAAAGTTCCTAAATGAAATAATATACCTGCTATAAGCCAAATTATTCTCCAAAATTTACTAATAAAAACAGCTAAAAAGCCCAACTCAAATATAATCCCTAAAACAGGTAGTAATTGACAGAGAAAATCGTGTTGCGCCACCCAACGCCCCATATCTGTTTGTGCACTTAATAAAAAAGTACGGAAAGTAGCGCCCTCTAACCAGCCCCACCCTCCTACTAATAGCTTCTCAAGGCCCGCTTGTAGGTAAACGAAGGCGATGCTGACCTGTATCAAAAATAAAGCTGAGGCAGGAAAAAACGTCTTTTCCTTGCGCTGGGCTTGTTGCTGTTGCACAACCAATAGTGGCATCCACAAACTCATATAGTTGAGGCTTGCCCAGGTATGATCCATTTTATGGAATCCCCATAGCCAGCCTTGTTGTATTATAAACAACCCTACTGATAGGGAGGTCCATAGGGTAGTTTTCCAGCGCGTTAAGCTAAGTAAAGTAGCCACTAGCCATCCCCACCAGCAAAGCTGAATCAATATCTTTGAGGGAAATACAGGATAAAGGCGATAAAACGAAATAGGCGCATAAAAAGCTGCTGCTCGGTGCATGTTGAGCAGAATACCTTGCCAGTCATAAGCAGCCCAAAGACTAATAACCACCCAAGCGATGCGCAGCCAATACGCCTGCTGAGGTGTGATTTGAGGTTGTGTGAGTTTTCGCCAAGGCTGTTGGTAGCTAGTGTAAAAGTAGTACACCCCGCCTGCCATACTTATAAAAAGTAGATAACGCAACAAGATTTGATCAGCTTTTTCCAAAAAAAAAGCCATTGGAAAGCGATGTTGCTCTGTAAAGAAGCGCGGATACAATCCTTTAATAAGCTGTGTAAACCAATCTGGTGCTTCTCCTTGATAAGCCGCCGTAATCAGCGATCTTATATATAGAACATATAGTAACAGGCCAGCCAAGTGCAGCCCTACTAAGAAGAGCCACCAGTACAGCGGCTTTCTACCTAAATGTTTCCGCCGCATCATCGTCGTGAATAATCGAAGGTGGCCACCTGAGCAGAATCTACGCCTTGCGCAGTAACATGTATCTGCCATATTTGCCAACTGGCTACCGACTGCTCCCAATCAGCGCTCTTGCAACTTTCTTGTAACTTTCGCTCAAAAGCACTCATTTTATCTTGGTAATAATAGTCTCTTATCAGGTAGTTCATCATTCGTTCATCTAACCCTAAAATACGCACATCAAAGGCTTGCTCAGGGCCTTTCGCTTTTTCTTTGAAAGTAATCCTAAAGTATTCAAGTTCTTTTCTCACTGGTTCTGCATACATGCCAAAGCGTAAGAAAGGATAAAAATGCGTAGTAGCTATAAATGGGAGCCATATCGCTAGACATATTATCCCTATTATTATTTTTTTCATTCACCCTGATGAATTATTGGTTATTAACAAAAATACTACTTCGTTTTTCACACCAAAATGATTTTTTAGCCTGTACCACGTTTTTTCAGAAAATACCTTTAGCTTTGTGACTTACCGAGGTAATACGATTGACTTATATGGACAAACCAGTAATGATCTTAGGCGCTAATGGAATTGGTAAAATAGCCCTAGAGATTTTCGATAGCCACGATATTATCGTCTATGGCTTTTTAGATGACGATCCCAAACAACGTAACACCACTATACACGATATTACTGTACTGGGCGCTACAGAAGACCAAGCCTTTTTAAAACTTATTGGAAAAAAGTGTGAGGCTTTTGTAGCCAGCGACGATGATGTACTTCGCGAAAAACTCGTTGAAATGCTTAATACCAAAAGAAAAGTAATGCCTATGAATGCTATTCACGCAAAGGCTTATTTGTCTCAACGTGTAGTAATGGGTCACGGTAATCTTATTGATGCAGGTGTAATTATCAACACTGGGGCTACACTGGCCAATCATTGTATTGTACGACAAGGGGTACAGATTGACTACGATAGCACACTCGCTGATTTTGTACAAGTAGGTGTAGGCAGTTCTATTGGAAGTCAGGTCAGCATTGATTCGCACGTTTTCATTGGTTCGGGTGTTACCATCGTGGCAGGCGTTACCATTGGTGAACGAGCACGGATTGGTGCTGGTTCAGTTGTTGTAGAGCATGTAGAAGCGGGAAGTACTGTATTTGGGAACCCTGCTAAAAAAATTTCTTAACTTAACTCTTATGCGCGGCACTCTCATTATCTGTTTATTCTTCTCGATTAGTCTTTTTACTATCTCTTCAGGATCAGCACAGTCACAACGTTTTCAGCTACAAGTAGAGGTTGCAAATGCTGCAGAAGGTACCATAGAGCTGGCTGGCTTAGAATTTAATCCGCCTAAGAAGGTACCAATGGCTGAGAAGGAGTTATCTTCGGGAGCAGGTTTTTCAGGAGATTACCCTATTGCAGAAGAAGCACTTTATCTACTAGAGGTAGGTAAAAAACTCACGCTTATTTTAGCAGTAAAGCCTGGTGAAAACATCAAAATAAAAACAGACCTCAATAATATTAGCAATACTACCCTTGAGGGTTCAAGTGGATCGACGGTAATTTTATCGGCGCTTCGCAAGGAGCAAACGTTAATGGAAAAATACGTAGCCCCCATAGAGAAAAAATATAAAGAGGCCCTTGCTGCAGAAGACCAAGAAACTGCACAAGAAGCTATTAATAGCTATGAAAAAGTGCTACCCCAGTTGATGAATGAATACAACGCCTATCTTCTAGAAAACGCAGGCACTTCTGTTGCTTGGGTATTTTTTGCAGAAAAATGGGATGATAATACGCCGATACAGTTTCTAGATCAAGTAGCTGAAAGAATGAAAAGTGTGCAACCTGCCCCTTCTTATGCTACCTACCTACTTAACCGCATCGAAGAGCTTAAGAAAACTGCTGTAGGTACTACCGCTCCTGAAATTACACTTCCTACGCCACAGGGAGATAAAGTAGCCCTTTCTTCCTTACAAGGAAACTACGTTTTGATAGACTTCTGGGCCTCTTGGTGCAAACCTTGTCGTATCGAAAACCCTAACGTAGTAAAAGCCTATGAGAAATACCATCCAAAAGGTTTTGAAATTTATGGCGTTGCTTTGGATAAGAATAAAGAAGCATGGTTAAAAGCCATCGAGAAAGATAATTTGCAGTGGATCAACGTCAGTGATCTTCAGTTTTGGCAATCACCCGCAGCCAAGGCCTACAACGTTACCGCCATCCCTATGAACTTCCTGTTGGATAAGGAAGGTAAGATTATCGCTAAAAATTTAAGAGGCAGTCGGTTAGAAGCAAAATTAGCAGAGTTATTTGAGTAGGTTAGCCTTTACTAAAATAAATTTCTATTTATTCCTTATCATTGCAAGCTACGCAAAGCAGTTCTACAACGTGATCATCCCTACGACAGTAGCGGTCATAAAGCAGGCAATGCTCGCTCCTAGTAAAGCGCGAAAGCCAAGTTTTGACAAATCTCCTTGGCGCTCTGGTGCCATGCCGCCAATCCCACCGATTTGGATAGCGATTGAGCTGAAGTTAGAAAAGCCACAAAGTGCATAGGTAGCAATGACAACAGACTTAGGCGTTAACAAATTCGCTTCTTTCATTTTACCTAGTTGTTGGTAAGCGATGAATTCATTAATGGAAGTCTTTTGTCCAATGAGACTCCCTACTAGTAAAGACTGATCCCACTCCACTCCCATCAGCCAAGCAATGGGTTGCCCAATAACGCCTAAAATATACTCTAAGGAAAATTTATCGAATAAGTTGTTTGTATGAGTAGCAATCCACTCATTGATGGTCAGCCAATTTCCTGCTATTTCCAAAAAGTGATTAAACAGGGCTATCACCGCGATGAAGGCCAGCAGCATCCCTCCTACGTTTAGGGCTAGTTATAGTCCATCAGCCGCTCCAATAGACATGGCATCAATTACATTTACGCCTAATGCCTCTTTATTGACTTCTAGTTTTGTCTCACGCACATCGTTCTCGGCAGCCGGAAATAACATTTTTGCCATCACAATCGCTGCGGGAGCGTTCATTACAGAGCCACTTAGTAGGTAGGTAGCAAACTGTGCCTTTTCTGCATCGCTTTCTCCTAAAAAAGCGATATAAGCTGCCAAGACACCACCTGCTAAGGTGGCCATTCCGCCCGTCATCAGGCAATTCAGTTCGGAGCGTGTCATATCTTTGATAAAAGGGCGTACCAGCAAAGGTGCTTCCGTTTGCCCCAGAAAAATATTACCTGCTGCAGATAAGCTCTCAGGGCCTGTAAGGCGCATAGTACGTGCCATTACCCAAGCAATTCCATATACTATCTTTTGTAGTACCCCTAAGTGATACAAAGCGGCTGACACCGTAGAAAAGAAAATAATGGTAGGTAATATCTGAAAAGCAAAGATAAACCCGAAAGACTCTCCTTTGGCTAGATCACCAAATATAAAGGTAGCGCCTGCCTGAGAAAAGTCTAAAAAAACCACAAACCATTCACTTACTTTTCTAAATCCTGCACTAAAAAAGTCTACTTTTAATAGTAGAACACCCAGCGTAATTTGCAAGAGTAATCCAATACCTACTAAGCGCCAATCAATTTGCTTCCTATTGGTAGAAAATAAAAAACCGATCGATATGAAAAAGCCCATTCCTAACACACCTCTGCCAATGGGCATAAGCCAGCTAATTATATCGTCTATCATAGGCTGCTAGGGAAGCTAAATACTGTATAATTCATGGGTGAAAGTATATTTTAGGAAGCGCTCTGTAAAAGCCAGATGCCTCTATTACTCATTATTAATGATTAGATTATAAAAAAAGTACCCCGTTTATGATCAACAGGGCACTTGTTTAAAAAGCTTTGCGCGTTACTTTACACGATACCACGTTTGAGTACGATAAAAAGGGCCTAAATAACCTCTCACTTTGAGTTCGTTGGCCTCATCCAACCACATTTTACAAGTATATACTTTTCCTTTCTCAGGATCTAGAATCTTCCCACCTTTCCACTCATCACCACTACTTGCTAACCCTGTTACAATTACCATATTTAGAATAGGCTCTCCTTTGCGATAATCTGTACATTTGTCACAGGTAGCATTCTGTTGATCGGCATCTAATAACTTTACAATTTTGCCTGCATATTTACCGCTTTTCGTCTTATACATTTTTACATAAGAGCGAGCTTTTTGGGTTTCGTCATCAACGGTTTTCCAAGTACCCACCAGTGATTGTGCTTGTGTATGCCAAGCAAACAGGCTACTCATTACCCATAGCCAAACTGATTTTCTCATATACAATAGGTTATGAAGTGAAATGTATAGCGCCAAACATACAAAAATAAGTTCACTTACAAAAAATTTATTTGTACGGCGTATATCTACAAAAAGGATATTTGGAATATGTAAGTTTTTTTTGAAACTTTAGAGAATCTACTGGTTACTATACCATACCTCACTGTATAAAACAACAAAGCTGAAGAGCTTTTTATGACTGACTCAGAAATAATTAGAAAGATCAGGGCAGGCGACGAAGAGGCGTTGGCATACCTGTACAAAAAGAACTACAGGATGATGACCCGCATTGTACTCAAGAACAGTGGTACAGAGGAAGAGGCGAAAGATGTTTTTCAAGATGCGCTGATTGTTTTTTGGCAGAAAGCAAGGAAAAAAGATTTCCAACTGACTTCGAAGATTAGTACTTACCTCTATAGTGTTTGTCTTAACTTGTGGCGAAAAGAGCTTGAGCGAAAGAGCAGGCTCTCGAATGAAGAGAAAGACGGCGTTACTGAGATCACGTGGGACAAGGAAGAAAAATTCAGGTTGATTCACCAATGCTTAGGAAAGTTGGGTGAGACCTGCAGAAAAGTTTTATACTACTATTATTTTGATGGTCTTTCTATGCAGGACATCGCTGAGAAATTGGGTTTTGCTAACGCAGATACTGCCAAAACAAAGAAATATAAATGTAAAAAGGAGTTAGACGAGATTGTTAAAACTCATTACAAGGAAAGTGATTTCTTAGATTAAAGAAAAGAATGCAACAAAAATTTTATGATACCGCCTACATTGAAGCTTACCTACAGGAAAGCCTCACAGCCACCGAGCAAGCTGCTTTTGAGCAAGCTTTAGCGGCTGATCCTCAGCTACAACAGGTGGTAGCCTTTCAGAAAAATATTCTTGAGGGCATTCAACAAAGTAGAAAAGCAGAACTAAAAGCTCGGCTCGATCAGATCGTCATTCCAGCCACTCCACCTTTCCAAGGGATAAAAGCGCTGGCTTGGGGGGCGGCTTTCTTAGTATCTGCTGTGCTCGTTTGGTTTTTCTTTATTAAAGAATCACCCGTACCTACTACTCCTGAGAAAATGCTCACTACTACTGAGCAGCCTGAGGTAGAGCGAAAGCAAAGTCAACCACTCCCAGAAGTTACTGAAGAGACGCTTGTAGAAACGGAGACAGAAGAGTCTGATACCGATATTGCTGAAGAAAATATAGAAGAAGAGAACTTACCTTCTGATGAGGAGGTCATCAATTCTTCTAATGGTGAGTCATTACAAGAGACTACTGTTTTACAAGAGGAAACACGCTTGTCAGAAGAGGAAGAAAGACCTGCCAATGCGCTAGGTACTGAAGAAGGAAGTAAAGCTTTTAACTACCAAATCTATTACCAGTATCACGACGATGTGCTACAGTTATTTGAGAATATTCAATATCAGTTAGTGAAGGGAGATATCGGAGAAGGGAGAAAGACCTATTTATATGTGAAAGATCAGTTTTTCGAGTTAAAAGAAGATGCTACCGAGGTATTCAATCTTAAAGACACACACGTTACTGACAAGCAACAGATAGAACAGTTGCATCGTCTACTATCCAAGTAACCCCACAAGAAAAGTTTTATACACAACAGATAAATTCATTGTAAGTAATTGGTTCAAACTTCCTGAGTTTTTAACTTTAGGAAGTTTTTTTTATGATGAAGTCATCTAGACCTTTTGTTTTGACCAAAAAGTTGAAACAACTTTGATAACCCTGAATTGAATTTCCTATGGCAGACGTTCCTCATTACAAAAAGAAGAAGTTAGGCGCTTATCCTTATCTAAGTGTAGTGTTGAGCATTACTACGGCACTTTTCGTTTTAGGGATATTTACCATCCTCTTGATAGATGCACGTAAAATTGCACAAGCTGTACAAGAAAACCTCGAGATACAGCTCTTTCTCAACAATGCCATTACTGATAATGAGAAACTACAACTGGAGCTACCCTTGACCGAAAAGCACTACATACAACAAGAGGCTAACCAACCTACCTATTCTTACATTAGTAAAGAAGAAGCTGCCAAAGAACTGACCAATCAGCTAGAAGAAGATTTCCAAGATTTATTAGGAGAAAATCCTCTAAAAGACTCCTATGTAATTCGCCTGAAAGCCAACTACTACCAGCCTACTCAACTTCAAAAAGTAGAGCAAGATTTAGAAAACCTCAATGGGGTAGTAGATGTGGCGTATCCGAGAAGTTTAGCCAAAGATATGACAGAAAACATTGCTACTATCAGCTTCATTCTTTTCAGTTTTGCTCTTTTTATGAGTATCATTGTTATTGTCTTGATTCATAACACCATCAAGCTGGCCCTGTTTTCACAACGTTTCATCATTCGTACCATGCAGTTGGTTTGTGCTAAGAACAGTTATGAGAGAAAACAATTACTTAAAACAGCCGCGTGGCAGGGTATTAATAGTGGTGTATTGGCTTTTGGTTTTTTATGGGCTTTTATCGCTTATGCTGAAAGCCAGCTAGAAGAACTACAAGCTTTACACCCTATAGAGATGTTACTCGTCATCGGTTTATCACTCATCGGTATAGGTGTGCTGATTAGCGTAATAAGTTCCTTTAGAGCCGTCAACAAGTATTTAGCTATGTCTTTAGATGAACTCTATTGATGTAATGCTTACTTTTTAAGTTTTTTTAACTTCACATTTACGATAAATATCGCTTTCTTTGTAGTAAAGAAATATAAGTATTTATGGCAAAAACGAAGCTTAAAAAGAACAATCCTACTACTTCTAGTACCGTCAAAAAAGGCATGCCTGCAAGTAACGACACCAAGAAGGTACCCTTTGCGCTAGAAGAACAAAACTATTTTATTATGCTTGTTGGAATAGGACTTATTCTGCTAGGATTTATTGTCATGGCTTCTGACAAAGAACCTTATGGCTTTGGCTTTTTAGGGCTTACCTTGGGTCCTATCATTTTATTTCTAGGTTTTATGGTGCAGATTGTTGCCATTTTATATAAGCCTTCTTCCAAAAAGTAATTTCTTCTTTTATTACCAACCTTACTTATGGACATAATAGCCGCCATTATCTTGGCGATTGTAGAAGGTATTACTGAATATCTTCCCGTTTCTTCTACAGGCCATATGATTATTACCTCTGCGCTCTTAGGCATCAACGAACAAGCTTTTGTAAAGATATTTACAGTCAATATTCAATTCGGAGCCATTCTATCGGTAGTAGTTTTATACTGGCGTAGATTTATTCAGTCGTGGGCTTTCTATGGTAAATTATTCATTGCTTTCATTCCTGCCGCTGTGATTGGGTTGGCTATAGGCGACTGGATCGACCTGCTCTTAGAAAATGTTTGGGTAGTAGCTATCTCTTTGGTAGTAGGAGGCGTGGTGCTTGTATTTGTCGATCGTTGGTTTGTGGCACAAGCCGACTCGCAAGAAGAAGTAACGCCTGCACGTGCTTTAAAGATCGGCTTTTTTCAATGTTTAGCGCTTATTCCAGGGGTTTCTCGTTCGGCCTCTACCATTATTGGTGGGCTTACACAACAATTGAGCAGAAAAACAGCCGCTGAATTTTCGTTCTTTCTGGCGGTACCTACCATGTTGGCGGCTTCCGCTTATAAGTTACTCAAAGGGTATCTTAAGCAAGAGCTTGTTTTCTCTACAGAAGAAATACAACTGTTACTCATCGGCAATGTGGTAGCATTTTTAGTAGCGATGTTGGCGATCAAGTTCTTTATTAGTTTTCTTACCAAGTACGGTTTTAAACTCTTTGGATACTACCGTATCATTGTAGGAACACTTATCCTTATTTTACTAGCTTCAGGGGTAGATTTTAAAATTGTATAATGAAGGCTATGAATTTTCAGGCGGGCGAAGTAATATTAATCGATAAACCTTACCGTTGGACTTCTTTCGATGTAGTAAAAAAGCTACGGGGTGCGCTTAAAGTTAAAAAAATAGGCCATGCTGGTACGCTCGATCCACTTGCTACAGGTTTACTTATTTTGTGTACAGGTAAAAAAACCAAGGAGATTAACCATTACCAAGCGCAAGAAAAAGAATATGAGGGTACACTTGTATTAGGTAAAACCACCCCTTCCGTTGATTTAGAGACTGACTTTGACCAAGATTACGATATTTCTCACATTAGCGACGCGCTTATCACTGAGACGCTCCCGCAGTTCATAGGTGATATCCAGCAGGTTCCTCCTATTTACTCAGCCATCAAGGTGAAAGGGAAACGAGTTTACCAACATGCCCGCAAAGGAGAAGTAGTTGCGCTTGAGCCACGACAAGTGACTGTCAGCACATTTGAAATTACCGACAATCAATTTCCTACACTGCATTTTCGTATCGTTTGTTCCAAGGGAACTTACATTAGAAGTTTAGTAAGAGATTTTGGAGAGGCACTTGGCGCAGGTGCTTACTTAGCAAGTTTGTGTAGAACGCGCATTGGTAGCTTTACGCTTAAACAAGCTTATGCGCTCCCCGATTTTATTGCCCAACATCAAGTATTTACGCAGCAATAAGCCCATCGCAGGCTATGTTTTTACGCCCATTTTTTGTAACTTCCTCCTCCCTAAGAACTATTTTATGGAGGTTTCGAAAACAGTACTCAACTTACTGATTAAACTTTGTGGCATACGTAAAAAATTACGTTGGCAGATACGTTGTAATTATGTAGATGCACAAGGAAGAGCGCACTTCAACATCTTGTTATACGAGTTAAATACCAATACGCTGATGGGTGAGATCGCCTTTCATCAACATTCCCAAAAAGTACTTAATTTTCGCTATGCTGGTTATTACGGAGAGAAACCTGACCACTTGGTAGACCTTCTACTTGATCTTATCAACCATGAAAAGCTGTCGCGTGTGGCGCAGTAGAGAAGGTATTTACTTATTCAGTGTACTATCTTGTTCTTTTAGTTGCTCAAACTTCTCTTCCAATTCTTGATCCGTCACGATCTCCCACCCGCCACCAAGGGCTTTATAAAGCGCAATAAGTTGTGTAAGGGTACGTATCTCGCTATTGGCCAAGGCTACTTCGGCCTCTAGTAAAGTCCGATCTGCGCTTAGGTAATCTAAGAAACTATCTAGCCCCGCCTTGAAGCGGTCTTCTGCTAGTTGTGCGGCTTCTTTACTCTTCTGAAAAGCCTTGGCAAGCAATGCCCTTCGCTTAAGTTCTTGCTCGTATTCCGCCATCGTATTCTTGATCTCTAATAGGGCTTCTAGCGTTACTTGCTCGTAGCGATTGACTGCGGCAATCGCCAATGCATCTTGCTGATTAATTTGCTGCTTGACACGCCCCAGATTAAAAGCTGCCCAGCTAATACCTGGAATCAACGTGTAGGTAAATGACCTGTTTTGCCCAAGGCTACTAAAATTAATAGCCGAGAAACCCACAGATCCATTAAAAGTTACCCGTGGATATAAATCAGTAGCCGTCAAGTTATACTGCGCTACCAGTTGTAATACCTCCTGTTCTGCTTTGAATACATCAGGGCGACGACGTAATAGGGCTTCGCTCTCTCCTACCAATACAGCATCGGGTAAGCTTGGTAAAGGCTGTTTATCGGTGATGGCACTGGTAAGTGTACCCGGTACAGCACCTACTAGCACGTTCAATGTATTCGTAAGCGTATTAATTTGTGCTTGTAGCGTAGGAATAGAGGCACGCGTATTTTCCAACTGTGCTTCTGCTCGTGCTACATCCAAGGTATTGTTTGTACCAGAGCGGGCCAAACGAGCCGTTAGTTCAAAAGTTTCCTTTTGGTTTTCTACGTTTCTTTCAGCAATGTCTAGCAGGTATTGCGCCCCTCGCAACTCTACGTAAACACGCGCCACTTCTGCAAAGAGGCTTACATACACTGCCTGCATATCGGCCAAGGCTACTTGCTCAAAAGCATAGGCTTCTTTTACACGATGGGTTACTCTTCCAAAGAGATTCAACTCCCAAAAAGCATCGAAGGTGGCATTATACTGATCAAATTCTAAATTACTCCCTTGGGCAAAGATGTTTTCACCTAGGCGCTGGCGGGTGTAGTTGGCGTTGAGCGTCACGGTAGGGAAGCGATCGTATTTTGTACCTCGTAGTACTGCACGCGCAGCAAAGAAGTTCGCTACGGCTGCGTTAATAGAGAGGTTACGTTGTCTGGTACGTGCAATCAGTGTATCTAAAAGCGGATCATTGAAATTACTCCACCAAGCCGCGGTTACAGCACTTTGTTGAAAGATAGTATCTTGCTCTGCCGCTAATTCACTTTCTTCTACGTTTGCTTTACTTTCAGGTGTGGTATAGTTTCTTTTTTTTACAGCGCAGGTGGTTATCCCTAGCGAGAGTACCCAAATGAAGAAACGGTTTATTTTCATTTTTCTGACATTTCTAGTTGAAGGTCTTCCTCTTTTTCCTTTTCAGGTTTTTTTAACGATAGTGTACTCAGCTTCCTCGTTAGGTAGTAGAAGATGGGTGTAAAGAAAAGGCCGAATAGTGTCACCCCAATCATCCCGATAAATACTGCTACACCTAGTGAGTTGCGCATCTCCGAACCAGCACCTGAGGCCAGTACTAAGGGTAAAACTCCTAAAATAAAGGCGAAAGAGGTCATGAGGATAGGGCGAAGACGCAACTGCGCTGCCTCTTTGGCTGCATCGAAGAGTGATAAGCCCTCGTCTTCTTTTTGTTTGGCAAACTCCACAATCAAAATAGCGTTTTTACTCGCTAGCCCAATTAGCACGACCATCCCAATCTGGGTGAGAATATCATTCTCCAAACTGAAGAAGTCTAGTCCTACCAGTGCCGCCAGCAGCCCTAAAGGTACTACCAAAATCACACTCATTGGAATAATAAGGCTTTCAAATTGTGCGGCTAGTAACAAGAAAACAAAGAGCACTGCTAAAGCAAAAGCGATGATCTCTGTCCCTTCATTTTGTCGTTGTTGGTAGGCAACTTCCGTCCACTCATAACCGAACCCTTCTGGTAGCACCTCTTCTGCCAAACGTTCCATGGCATCAAGTGCCTCTCCTGAGCTGTAGCCATTCTGGTTAGCACCATTGATCGCAATCGCGTTAAAGAGGTTATAACGCTGAACTCTATCAGGACCTACGATATCTTTAAAGGAAGCTACTGTTCCTAGAGGCATCATTTCTCCAGTTTTATTGCGTACCCGAAGGCGCATCACATCATCGGGTGTAAGGCGATAAGGCGCATCTGCTTGGGCAGTAACGCGATAGGTTCTGCCCAGGTAATTAAAGTCGTTTATGTAAGCTGACCCGATGAATACTTCTAGTGTACGAAAAATCTCTGCCAAAGGCACCCCAACTTTTTCGGCACGCACCCGATCAACATCTAAATACAACTGTGGGGTACTATTCTCAAAAACGGTGAAAGCTCTTGCAACAGAAGGCTCTTGGTTGGCTGCTGCCACTAACTCCTGCGTTACTTCGTTCAATCGCTCTAGCCCTTGATTGGAGCGGTCTTGCACCATCATTTTAAAGCCACCAGCGGTACCAATTCCTCTCACAGGTGGTGGTTGTATGATATTCACAACAGCTCTTTTCTCTTGAGCAGCTACTTCTTGCATACGTGCCATAATCTGTTCTACAGATTTCTCCTGATTGGTACGCTCATCAAATTTTTCTAAAATCGTAAAGATCGCACCAGAGTTGGAGGTATTGGTACGGGTCGCTGCATTCAACCCTGCGTAGGCTACAGTATTTTGTACCCCAGGAATAGCGATGATCTTCTCTGAAATTTGATTGACCACTTCTTCTGTACGAGAGAGGGAAGCGCCTGCAGGTAGCTGTATGGCCGTAATGAGTAAGCCTTGGTCTTGCTGTGGAATAAAGCCACTAGGAATACGATTGAACTGCACTCCTGTAATTACCAGTAAACCAACGTAAACAAGCAGCATCATCGTGCTCATACGTAGGAGACGGGCGACAGAAGTACCGTATTTTTGCGAGAGGCGCTCCAGTCCGTGATTAAAAGCCTCTGTAAAGGCTGCTACAGGACGTTTGTACCAAGGTTTTTGTGTCTGTTGGTGTTTTGATGGATCGTGGGGCTTCAGTAAGAGCTTGGCCAAGGCAGGACTGAGCGTAAGAGATACGAACACGGAGATGACAGTAGAGACAGAGATGGTGATACCAAACTGCCTAAAGAACTGTCCAGAGATCCCTTCTAGAAACAAGGTAGGTAAGAAAACAGCTACTAACACTAATCCCATAGCGACCAACGCGCCGCCTACTTCTTTCATAGTATTACGTACTGCCTCTCTTGGGGAATCGCCTTCTGATAGGCGTCTTTCAACGTTTTCTACTACCACAATGGCATCATCTACTACAATCCCAATAGCCAGTACCAACCCAAAAAGAGATAGGTTGTTGAGGGAAAGGCCAAGCGCTTGCATCACCCCAAAAGTACCAATAAGCGATACAGGAATGGCCGCAATAGGGATTAAAGCCGCCCGCCAAGACTGTAAGAAAACCAAGATAACGAGTACTACTAAGATCAATGCCTCATAAAGCGTATCTATAACGGCCTCTACCGACTCTTCCACAAACACAGTAGGATTATACTCAATGGCATACTCCAACCCTGGAGGGAAGCTGGCTGCGTTCTCTTTCATAAATTGCTTGACCTGTTCAGCGGTTTCGATGGCATTTGTCCCGGGTCGCTGGGTAATCCCTAGTCCAACGGCTGGTTTGGAACCTAAAGCAGAGCGTGTGGCGTATACCTCTGCCCCGATCTCTACGCGTCCAATATCTTTGAGGCGCACCAGTTGACCGTTCTCATCTGATTTGATGATGACGTTCTCAAAGGATTCTACCGATGATAACCTGCCTTGCATACGTATGTTGATCTCGAAAGCATTTTGCTCGCCCGTGATGGGCGACTGGTTTAACATTCCACTAGCTACTTGTGTGTTTTGTGCCTGGAGCTGTGCCACTACTTCACTAGCGGTAATACCTAGTGCAGCTACCTTATCTGGATTAAGCCAAATACGCATCGCATAAGCACTACTTCCAAAAAAGCTTATGTCTCCTACCCCTTCGATTCTAGAAAGCCCATCTCTGAGTTGTAAATAAGCATAGTTACCGATATAGGTATTATCATAACGGTCATCAGGAGAGCGTAAATGTACCACTAGAAGTAAATCAGGGGAACGTTTTCTGGTAAAGACGCCCAGTTGCCTCACTGCGACAGGTAACCGAGGAAGCGCTTGCGAGACACGGTTTTGTACCAATACTTGGGCTTGATCTAGGTCAGTACCAAGTTCGAAAGTAATATTGAGGCTTAGGCGACCATCGTTGGAAGATTGAGAGGTCATATACAACATTCCCTCTACCCCGTTGATCTCTTGTTCAATAGGAGTAGCAATAGTAGCAGCGATGGTAGCGGCATCCGCACCTGGATAAGAGGCGCTTACATTAATGGTAGGCGGTACTACTTCTGGATATTGTGAGAGGGGTAAATTAAAGTAAGCCAACCCACCAATAAGCACAATAAAAATAGAGACAACACCCGCTAGAATAGGCCGGTCAATGAAAAGATAGCTAAACTTCATGAGGCTGGGGCGTTAGTAGAAGACTTCTTTGCTGCCTGATACACCACCTTTTGACCAGGCTTTACTTTGAGCAAATTATTGGTAACAAGGAGGCTATTGGTATCTAGCCCTTGCTTTATGATTCTGTACTGTCCTTGATGTAGATCGCCTACTTTTACCTGTGTAGCTTCTATAGTAGAGTCTTGCGCAATGGTATAGACAAATTTCTCGGTCTGGTTGGTATTCACAAGCCGATCAGGAATAAGTACTACCATACGGTTAGTGTTGCGTTGCAGGCGTGCCCTGCCAAACATACCAGGAGCCAACAACCCTTCTTTGTTCTCAAAAATAGCCCGCATTTCCATCGTGCCACTTGCTGAGGTAATTTCATTATCAATAAAATCGAGGGTTCCCTTGTGGGTATAATTGGTTTCGTCAGCCAGTTGTATCTCTACAGGTTTAGTACTATTTCGATATGCGTCTGTCTTATCGTTGTTTACCAAACGGCTATATTGTAGTACATCTGACTCACTGATAGTAAAATAAAAGTGAATAGGGTCAGTGGCCACAATGGTCGTAAGCAGCGTAGCATTACCTGTTCCGCCAATAACTAAGTTACCTTCGTTAATAAAATCCCGACTTACCCGGCCTGTGATGGGTGCTCTTACTTGTGTAAAAGAAAGGTTGAGGGAAGCATTGTCTACTGCCGCTTTGGTCAATTGCATCTGGGCTAAGGCAGCAGCTTGCCCTTGTTGTCGTTGATCGTATTCTTCTGCCGAAATAGCTCCGGATGCCTGTAAATCTTTAATACGGACAAAGTTATTAGCTGCTTGCTGGTAATTGGCACGTGCCTGTTGGTAAGCGGCTTGGGCTTCTTGTAGTGCAATAGCAAAGGGACGCGCATCGATGGTAAACAACACATCGCCTTTTTGTACTTGCTGTCCGTCCTTAAAGTTTACGGATGTAATGTAACCACTGACACGAGCGCGTACCTCTACCCGATTGGTAGCCTCAAAGCGACCTGTGAACTCGTCCCACTCGGTCACTTTCTTCTTTTCAGGATAGATAGTGGTTACTTCCAAGGGTTTTGGAGCGGCCTGTGCCTCTTTCTCTGTGGTAGTGAAGCTCGCTATTACGATGGCTACAACCACTAGCAGACCAACGAGGTAGGGTATTCGCTTTTTCCACTTATTCTTTATTTTCATGGGCTTTTAATGACTTAAGAAGGACAAGATGTTATGTTGATTATTGTATGTGTAGGCTAACGACACTCCCTTAAAAATTGAATACTATACTACTGAAAAAATCTTTTTGTGTGCGCTCTTCTACTACATGCTTTTAACTTTCTCTCTACTGAATTGTTTAGGGTGTTATCCCTTCCAAAACCACTTTTAGCCATTTTTAGTTTAAGCAATTTTTCAGATAAACAGCTATGTTTATAAAAATTGATAAGCGGTAGGGAACGATAGGCTTTTTGTGCGTATTCTTCCAAAAAGCGTAAGTGAGGCCCCATAATAGAGTAATTATGTCTAATCTCTTTTTAGCTATCAACTAATCTAAAAGTAGGAAAGGAAGGTTGCCTTTTTACGGCTAATAGCTTTCGACTTTACATGCAAAACTTAAAGAAAATGAAGGAAATATTGTCAATTATATTACAAGGCAGCAAGATTATCCTTATGGAAGGGAAGTAAGGTAAGCTTCTTTTTGGGTTTAGTTTTGACTTGCCTAAATAGGTTTTCTAGCACAGCGCCAGCTATTGGAGCAACCATTAAAAAGACTACCTTAGGAAAAGAACGATATAGGATCGCTCCTATGGCTAAGCCACAAATAAAACCTATTACTGGGGAGCCTTTGGTCGTTGTAATTAATTTTGGATTGTTGAGGGCTACTTGGAAAGTCAGGAACTCTTGTTCAAAGAACGCTTCTAGTTGAGTGAGGTGTTCTTCTAGCTGATGGTGATCCTCTTCCGTTCTGAGGGATGTAATGCCTTTACTGTAGAGCATTAAGGAACCACGCATTTTAGGAAGCGTCCGTACGAAGTCGATAGAGCTTAGGTCAAAACGCCTCAAAGGTTTTCTTACAAAGCCTCTTATTTCCTCTCCTTTTTCGCTAAGGAGCAAGGCAGTTACTATTTTACTGTACCTTTCTTTCAGTTGTACGCTCTTTTGGAATGATTTTTTGGCTTCTTCTACTCTTTCTTTTTCGTTAAGTTGTGTCTTGTTAAATACTGTTTTAAAGAATGTATTCATTGTATCAGTTTTACCAATTAGATCAGTATTTTGGTGAAATGATAGAAGAATACGTGGGTATACACTTGCGTAGAAGAAAGTAGTGAGTAATAAAACAATAGGTTCATACGGTGCAATGGCCAATACTTTTTCTGTCGACATATAGATTTTAAGAATACCCTCCCAATTCCTTTCCCCTCGAAGCCCTCTTATAATCGTTGTCAAATGACCAGGTAGTACTTCTTCTAGCGTCTGTATTGTCTCCTGCTCCACTCCTACTTCTTGAATAACCTCTCTGAATATCTCGGCCTCCTGCAATGGCTTGGTATCTTTTGAGACATCTGTAGGTGCTAAGTCAAGCATCGCCTCCATCAGGCTACTAACGAGGCCTTCTGGCAGATAGTCGATGGTAGGTTCATTATTGTGTAAGCCCAAATCTAAGATCAGTGTTTGATACTTACTACTATTAGGGTTGAATAAGGCTAAATAACGGTATTGATAGCTTTCTGCTATTTTCCAATCATTACTTTTATCTATATAGGCTTCCAAGAAATCTTCGTTGTAGGGATCAAGTGCAAGAGCTTTTTTGAGGTATTTCTGACAATACTTTTGGTAAATTTTAGAGAACCGCCGTCTCATTACATCGTCGCTTTTCAGAAACTCATATGCATAAAAAGCCTGCTCTGCTTTCTTTTTTCGTAAGTGATTCATATCAGCAGTAAATCCCACATCGGTGAGTACTTCAGCTAGTAATGCTTCTCTTTGTTGTGCGTTAAGATAATTCCCATGTTTGTATTGCTGCTGCTTCAACTTGAGTACCTGTTGTAAATAATTATTGAGTATTTCTGCGTCGGGCATATTAGTGTACTTAAACGATGGTTTTTAAAAATAATACTTCTTGCAGTATTCTGTTTGGATACCCTTGAAAATAGCTTATTTTATCGAGATGCATCAAAAAACACGTATTTAATTTATTGATCATTGCTTCATAGTGCCTTATTCATTTGAAATACCTTCTTCTATGAGATTTGCACAGCATACCTTATAAAAAACTCACCTAACTTGCTACAAATTATCTTATTTTCGCTAAACTTGCTGGAAATCTTCAACCCATGTCTTCTTCACCAGCAGATTTTAAAAAGCGTCTATTTTTTCTTTGGCAAGAACGTCCGCTTACTATTGTATTGGGCATAGCGCTTTTGATACGGCTACTGGCGGCTTTTTTCTCTAAGGGATACGCTTTCAGCGACGACCACTTTTGTGTGATACGGCCCGCTCAATATTGGCTTTATGGTTTTCCTTTTTGGCTCGATATGGATCATCCGCCCCTACATAGCATGACCTACGCTGGGCTTCATTATCTGCTTTTTGATGGTTTAACGCAGTTGGGCATCACCCAAGCCACTACCAAAATGCTCATTGCGCGCCTGCTTCACGCTTTGTATTCGCTGCTTACCGTCTACTTTGGTTATAAAATTACGCTACAGCTTACTAACAAAGAGGTCGCCCGAAAAGCGGGACTTTTACTTGCGCTGCTTTGGTTTATGCCTTTTTTAAGCGTAAAGAATCTGGTAGAAATGGTATGCATTCCCATTTGTCTAGCAGGCTTCTATGGGCTGCTCAAAGCGCATCAATCAGGTAGTAGAACTAGTAGTCTTTGGTTTTGGGCAGGAGTATGTTTTGGGATTGCCTTTGTGCTTCGTCTTCATACTATTCTTTTTGCAGGTGGTGTTGGCTTGGTTATGCTCTACCGTCGGCAATGGCTAGGAAGCCTTTGGTTTACCTTGGGCTATTTGCTAGCAGCCGCTAGCATACAAGGCGCTATTGATGCCTACTTTTTCGACTATCCGTTTCATTCATTGGTCAGCTATTTTACCTACAATGCTAATAATGCATACAACTACGTTACTGGCGGTCCAGAGAAGTTTTTCTTTACCATTATTGGTTTTCTTGTGCCTCCTATTAGTCTTTTTTTACTCTATGGGTTTGTACGTGCGCGCAAGATTGCGCCTATGCTATTTGTAGCGGCTTTGGTATTCTTTATTTTTCATTCGGCTTTTCCCAACAAGCAAGAGCGATTTATTCTTCCTATGCTCCCATTGATCGTCATCTTAGGTACGATAGGCTGGGAACAATTTATCGTAAAATCGGCTTTTTGGCAAAAGCGTGATAAGTTACTCAAAGCCTGCTGGGTTTTCTTCTGGGTGCTTAATTTAACAGCAGCACTAGGGCTCTCGCTTACTTACTCTAAGAAATCACGCATTGCCCCGCTCCTATACCTCTCTGAAAAATCAGATCTCCAAGCAGTGCTTATAGAGGGTCAAAAAGTACCTATGCCTCCTGTTTTTTATTTAGACCGCCTTGCTGCGCACTATGAAGTATTTCGAGGCGATGAGCTAGGAACCTTACCAGTCAATCCTACAAAAGAACAGCTTTCTCCCAATTATCCGTTGGTTTTTACTTGGGGAGAAAATAAAGACATCGTAGCCATAGAAGCCGAAATACAACAAACGCAGCAACGCCCTAACTACCTTGTGCTCATTGGACAAAAGGATTTACAAAGTCGGCTAGCGGGTATTAGCCAGCTTTTTCCTGACCAAACAATAACGCTCGAGACCAGCATTCAACCCGCTCTCTACGATCGCATTCTTCATTTTCTGAATCCCCACGTACACCAAGACGAATACGTTAGCATTTACCGTGTAGAGTAAATAGCCTCTCCACAAGTACTGCTGAGAGCGATTCATTATCATTAACAAAAGGGTAATGGGCAGGTGTTGAAATATAAGTACACATCTATTATATTGAAATTCAATAGACTATCTATTCACACTAAAAACACAATTAAACCCAAAACCATGAAGACAAATTTTTATCTTATCTTAATCGTATTGTTGAGCTACTCAACATTTCAAGCACAAACCATCGATCCCTACAATCCCATAGAGGGAGAATCTTTTGACACGCAGAACGGGGTACAACTTAGTAATAATGGGAACGCAGTCGGTTTTATCCAAGACGGTGATTGGATTTCCTTTGATAATGTAGCCTTTGGGAGAGGGCCTCTTGAGGGGCGCATACGGGCTTCGAGTAATACCAATGGAGGGACTGTAGAGTTCCGCATCGACAGCCCTACTGGTCTTCTGATCGCTACTGCTAACATTACTAATACAAATGGCTGGAGAAGTTTCCAGAATTTTGATATCAATGTCTTAGAGGACTACTCAGATGGTACTGTTTTCTTGAGTACCCAAGATTTGTATCTAGTGTTTAGAGGTGGCAATAGCTTTCTACTTGATGTAGACCAGTTTAGCTTTACCTCTGCAGATGTTATTGCAGAAGAGATACGTATTACAAATTGCCCTAGTGTTTTAAACGTGGGTGATTTCATTGACTTAGAAGAGGAGATATTCCCAGCCAATACAGTCAATAAAACGGTGGCGTACTCCTCGAGTAATTCCAGCGTGGCAACAGTAGATTTCTTGTTTGGAGAAGTAGAAGCCGTAGGCCCAGGAACCGTCACCATTTCTGTAACGAGCTTTAGCAACGGACTGGTAACAGATGAGTGTACATTTACTGTAGTAGGTGCTGGCCAAGCCGTGGTGGCTTACCCCAACCCTATGGTTGATAATCATATTAATGTACAACTCCCACGTGAATACAGTGGAGAGGTTACTTACTTGCTACAAGATGCAGTTGGATATACACTTCAAGAAGGTACTGTTCAGCTTGATAGCCAAGCGCATACAATGGACTTGACATTCAACGAGGTAGCTTTATCGCGTGGCGTTTACTATCTTAAGGTGAAGACATCTGATAAGCCTGTGGAGGTTATTCGTTTAATGAAAGAATAAGTTAGTTGCTGCTATTGAGCAAGAAAGAGCAAGGGACAATGCTGTAAAAGCATCGTCCCTTTTTTATAGCTTCTCTCCTCCATCAGGAAGGGATTATTTATTGTACATTTTCAACTCTTCTCAATATAAATATTCCTTCTGGTGAGTCAGAAGCCGCACTTCCACCCTAGCTACGGTTGGCTATCTTTATCCTATAAAAAAAGCTTGTTGTAACGATTTTGATAAAAACCAAGCTTGGCACTTTCTACATCTTTAAGTAAGCTGATGGGTCTAGTTCTTATTTTATTCATTTGAACAGGGCTATATACCAACAACGGTGCGTGAAATTCTTCTTGGAAAAATTGATATTCAAATGTAGGAGAAGCACCTGAAGTAGAAGGTACAATGCGTGGGGTAACCAAATGGAAAGTTTCTTGGCCTGTAATGGGTAAGTAGAAGGTATTTAACAAAACCTTGAGCCCGATGTAGGGGAAAAGAGGTATTTTCTCATAAAACTTATTGATCAAATCAGCCTGATTATAGTTTTCAAAGTCAATCATTTGTAAAGCAATCAGCTTATTTTTTGGATCGTCAGAAGAAATGAGTTTAAAGAGATTTTTGATTTCTTTCCTCTTCATTTTGGCTGCTTTTGATGAAATGATAGCACTTTCCTATTTTACATAAAATGGTAGATTTTTGCTAACGATTTCCTTATGAAATTGTTTCCTGCTCAAATACCTATAAAATGAATAAACCAATAAAAGAAAAATGGACACACGAAGACTTTGAAACGATGGGATGGCACGACAGCAGCCTGTATGCAATTAATTTCCCTTCCGACCCTCTTTTCCTCACGCTCGATATTGATTATATTTTTCGTTGGGAAAAGCGTTCCCCAAATCAGTTTCAGTTTTGGGTAGCGCCTTGTTTGCTTACCTTTTCGGAGGTACTTTACTTAAAGCTAACCTTTGATTTTGGTAATGTTGTAGGAGCAGAGATAGACACCATTACAAGAGAGCCTTTGGGCTATGCGCCCAATGGTATCACGAAGCTTTGGAAGTATACTATTCAGACGAGTAGTGGTCTACTCAATTTTGAATCGACAGGCTTTGTACAAACCCTACAGCAGCCACCTGTACTCAGTAATACCCAGTCGTTAGGTCGCTCAAAGACATTGTAACGACCAAGAAAGCGAAGTTTTCCGTTGTTACAGATGGGATAAGTCAAGAACAAACCAATCAGGCGGTGCGTTAGAGGTATAACGAATCTTACCTACTTGAAACAACTCCTCCAAGAAATAAGAAATTGTACGCTATGTGCTTCTGAACTGCCCTTCGGTGCTCGTCCTATTATTAGCACTCATCCCAATAATCGCTTGGTAATTGTAAGCCAAGCACCTGGATCAGTAGTACACCAGAATGGGGTAGCGTGGCAAGACCAAGGCGGGAATACCCTGCGTCGCTGGCTCGATCTCTCTGAGGATGAGTTTTACGATGCAGAGAAGGTCGGTATCGTCCCTATGGGTTTTTGCTACCCTGGAAAAGGGAAGTCAGGTGACTTACCCCCTCGTAAAGAATGCGCACCGCTCTGGCATCCACCCGTTTTTGAGCAATTACAAAAAATAAAGCTTATTTTACTGGTTGGGCGCTACGCACAGCAGTATTATCTAAAGGAGCAGGCCGAGAAAACACTTACCGCTACCGTAAAAAACTATCAACAGTATTTACATACTTTTTTTCCTTTGCCTCATCCCTCCCCACGCAATCGCTTTTGGCGACAAAAGAACCCTTGGTTTGAGGAGACGGTGGTTCCTGTATTACAACAACATATAAAAAGTATTTTAGCCTAGAAGCATACCTTAAATTTTGATGGCAATTTTATCATTTGTAAGAATATTTGAGTAAACTTGTAAATGAGTTGCTAGCGATATAAAACTTGCTTAGCCTATGAATCTCCACGCTATCTTAACGATCACCACTAGTATCCTTTGCTACATCCTCAGTTGCTATATTTATAGTCGGTACCGAGAAAGTCACTTTCATAGAAGTTATGCCTATGGTTTCTTGCTGGCGGGGTTTTATACTTTCTTTTTATTTGGCTTTTACATGGCCGAGACAGCCTCTGTAGCACTTTGGTGGTTGAGGTTTTCGGCAGTTGTACACGGTATTCCAATCGTTTTAGTACATATTATTTTACAGGTTACCCGCTTTTCAGAGCGATGGGCCTTTAGGCAGTATTTTTTTATTTATCTCCCCTTTATTCTATTTTTCTTTCAAGATTTTTTCTTTCCTGAGCTTACCTATTCTCCCCCTGTAAAAACAGAGGGAGGTTGGGCTACGCAAGCGAAGGTAGGCTTTTTTCATTACCTTAATTTTTCTATTTACATCATATACTTGCTGCTTCAGTTGGGGCTCATATTGGGCATCATTTATCGCCATAAGAAAGGGCCACAGCGAGAGTTCGCATTATTTGTATTGTTCACTTACCTTATTCCTTTTTTATTGACGATGCTTTGGGTATTTGTTATCCCCCTCTATTGGCAATCGCTTGTACGAATCGAATCGCTGTTTGTTCTTTTTGCTTGCTCAGCTACCATCTTTTGTCTTCGCTATTTTCAACACATATTCGATTTATCAGTAGAGATTGCCTCTAAAGATATTATCCAAAATATGTCTAGTTTTTTGATTCTTTTGGATATAGAAAAGAAGATTACCCTCTTAAATCCGCGTGCCGAGCAAGTTTTCGGGTATACCAAAGAAGAACTCAAAGGGCAGCCACTTTCAACAATAATTGATGTAAATAACTATCAGAAAATTCTTGAACTCGTAAACGCTGAGGCGGCTAAAGGGATGGAGCTCTCGCTTTCAAATGAGCGAAAAGAAGCTTTTCCAGCCATCCTTACGCTTACTAAAGTGACAAGAGGTGCGCATTTTATTGGATACATTCTGATTGGTAATGACCTTACCGATATTCATAATATCCTCTCTGAGAAAAGGATTTTAGAGCTTGAGTTACGCGCACTTCTACAGCAAATGAATCCACATTTTCTGTTCAACTCTCTGAATGCTATTCAGCACTACATCAGCGACAACGACGAAGAAAAAGCTAACGACTACCTTACTAAATTTGCTACCTTGATGCGTCGTGTGCTAGAGTGCTCCAACCACAGCGGTATCACTTTGCAAGAGGAAGTCAAAATGCTACGACTTTATCTAGACCTCGAAAAAATGCGCTTCAAACATCAGTTTTCCTATACCATCAAGATAGAAGAAGGGATCGTGCCAGCCCAGCTTATTATTTTACCTATGATTATTCAACCATTTGTAGAAAATGCACTCTGGCACGGATTACTTCCTAAGGAAGAGGCTGGTTACTTACACATTCACTTCAGTCAAGAGGGCACGCGGCTAAAGTGTACCGTAGAAGATGATGGTATAGGGAGAGTGAAAGCGAGCCATATTAATCAACTTCTCAAAACATACCATCAGCCTACAGCACTCAGAAATATAGAAGAGCGGGTAAAGCTACTGAACAAAACACTACACGAACAACAGATGCGGGTCAACATCATAGATCGCTATGATGACACAGGCAAAGCCTGCGGTACTTGTGCAGAGATTAACTTTCCCATTCATTACTAGGATCATCCTTCACATACAAAACCTCAAACCTATGAAAGAACGCATTACAACAGTGATCATCGACGATGAATACCACGGGAGATCATCACTCAAAAAGCTACTCTATAAGTACTGTGAACAAGTAGAAGTGGTAGGGATGGCGCATTCTGTAGAAACAGGAAAGGCACTCATACAATCGCTTCAGCCTGACTTATTGTTCTTAGATATTCTTATGCCAGATGGTAACGGCTTCGACCTGTTAGAAGATTTACCCGAGCAAGCGCCACAAGTTATTTTTACCACTGCGCACGAAGATTATGCCGTCAAGGCTTTTCGCTATGCAGCAATTGATTACCTCCTCAAACCCATCAGCATCCAGATGCTACGAGAGGCCATTCAAAAGTTTGAGCAACGCAGTGTATTCAGTCAATTTTCTCTAGAGGCGCTGCAATATTTCTACAAGCAAAATACTTTCGATAAGGTGATGATCATCACGCAACGGGGCTATTTGTTTATTGAGATTAAAGACATGCTCTACCTACAGGCGGATAGTAATTACACCAAAATTTACCTAGCAGAGCAGCCTTCTCAGATGGTAAGTAAAACGCTTCACGAGTTTGAAGAACTTTTGGCACAAGCCAATTTTTATCGCATTCATCATAGCTATTTCATTAATATAGCGCACTTAGTAGCTTACAATCACAAAGAGGGTTACGTGCAGATGTCGGATGAGGCGCAACTTCCAGTCTCTACTAGAAAGAAATCAGGCTTTTTCCAATACTGCCAGCGCATTTGCAATACACTTTTAGTCTCTTCTTGACCAATCGTATAAATAAAAGCGTGCAAGCCTAGTGGGCTTACACGCTTTTTGATCATCCTATCACTACAAAAGCTATTTATTTAATTACGAGCTTTTTAGTGATAAGGCGATCACCTAGTTGTAGCTTTACCAAGTATAGTCCCTTCTTCCAGTCTGCTACTGACAACGCTTCGCGATGACTACCCCTTGCTTGTATACCTTCAGGTTGAATTGTATGTACAAGCTTTCCTGATAGATCAAACACCTCTATTTTTACAACGCTTTCTCCTTCTAAACGATAGTGTAAACTTACTTCAGATAAAGCAGGATTAGGAAAAATATTTACCTGTTCTGTACTGTTTTCGGCTGTTTCAAGGTTTTCTGTCAATATCCCATTGGCAATTCTAGCATTGTTACACGAAGCATTGAAGTTATATTGCGCAGCAAAGAGATTAGCTGGTAAGCCCGCTGAGACACTTCCAGACGGTGCATGTCCTATTGCTAGGTAATCAATGCCTCTAGGGCTTCCTGGCGAAATCCTGCTGTAAATATTCTTATACAGTACTGCGTGGACATGGCAGCTAAAGTTACCACCGTCCGCGCCCACATACCCCAATCTTGTTCCTACCTGCACTGTCTGTCCATCTGCCACACTGATCGATTGCAGATGCGATACCCTAAAGGCAAAATTCCCATTTTGGGTAGACTGTACAATCACTGTATTACCGTAGCCTGTACTATGTTGTGCAGCATAAATTACGGTACCTTCAAGCGGAGAGCGGAACTCCTGTCCACAGGTATTCACATCTCCTCCAGACCTTGCCCAGTCAAGCGCATAGTAGTCATCGTCTACGTGAAATCGGTTACAGTTCCATCCGCAAGTCATCAGCCAGCCATTGGTACCACTTGTACTGTTCACATAATGTGAATTGGCAAAGGGCCAACCCAACTGAGAACTACCACTTGCATTGAGTACTACATTGCAGCTTCCACCGCCTGGGTTGCCAGGATTTGAAGAAGTACCTTCCACCTCTATTTCTGGTAACCGTACGAAACCATCAACAAAGTTGGCCTCATGCACTACTAATCGTACATAACGGGCTTCTACATTCATATCGTGATGGGTAATATGGTGTTTTCCCCAGTTAATATACGAGGCGCGCGCGGTCCAGTTGAAACCGTCTGAACTAGTCTCTATTGTGTAATTTTTAGTATTGAGATCTGTCCATTCTCCGCCTGCTGCGGCGTGCTTCAAGCGTACACGTGTAATGCGATAGGTAGCTTCTAAATCAATACGTAACCAATGAGGCGCCCCCGCCCAAGAAGCGGTCGTCCACTTTGTATACACGTTACCATCTACAGCGTTACTTCCTTGATGAGCGTCGTCATAATAGCTGCTAGTGATGACTGGTTTGTCGAAGGCAATGTTTTGGGCTTGGGTTTTTAAGGAAAATAAGAGGAAAAGACAAGCGATTGTCCATCCATAACAAAGTAATTTTTTAGTACATCTCATAAATAATATAGTTTTAGTTGAACAACCGAAACTAATTACATACACGGTGTACAAAAATGACGACTGAGTAAGTGTTTCCGCTTACTTATTAGCTGTAGCAGATTTATGAGTGAGTGTCGAAGGTACTTTACCCGAAAGTACCTTCAATATAGTTTCTGGTGAGTTCGTGTTGTGGTTGATGAAATATCTTTTCACATTCATCAAACTCAATGACTTCTCCCAAGTACATAAACGCTACATAGTCAGCGATGCGTTGGGCTTGTTGCATGTTGTGGGTCACGATAACTACCGTGTAGTCATCTTTTAAGCTCAAGATGAGCTCTTCTACCTTTTTAGTACTAATAGGGTCTAGGGCGGAGCAAGGTTCATCCATTAAGATGACTTCAGGCCGTAGCACTACGGCGCGTGCGATACAAAGCCGTTGTTGCTGTCCCCCTGATAGCTGTACGGCTGGCTTTTGAAGTTCATCTTTGACCTCTTCCCACAGGTAGCTCTCTTGCAAGGCTTTTGTCACCATGTCGGGGATTTCTTTTTTGGGTGTTTTATGCAGCTTGAGTCCGTAGGCCAGGTTATCAAAAATACTCTTAGGTAACGGATTCGGCTTCTGAAACACCATACCAATGCGTTTACGAATATCGGTTACGGTATTTTTTTTATCGTAAAGATCAAGCTGCTCTAATAATAGCTTTCCCTCTATATACGCCTCTGGGGTAAGGTCGTGCATACGATTGAAGGAGCGCAACAAGGTGGACTTCCCACAACCCGAAGGGCCAATTAAAGCGGTGACTTTATTAGCTGGAATCTCAATATTAATACCCTTAAGTACATGCTTATCGCCAAAATGTAAATTGAGCGATTGGGTGGATAGTTTCGTTTGGCTCATAGTATACTTAAGATCGGTTTCTGTATTTAAAACGTATGTAAAAAGCGACAAGATTAAGGGCGAAAACAATGGTAATCAGCACCACCGCCGTACCGTAGGCCAGCGGTCTCACCGCCTCAATGGATTGGTGCTGCGTCGATAACATATACAAGTGATAAGGCAGCGCCATAAACTCTTGGTTGAGCGACGTAGTAAAGCTATTGATGTAAAAGGCCACTCCTGTAAAAAGAATGGGAGCGGTTTCACCTGCGGCTCTTGACAATGCCAAGATAACACCCGTCATAATGCGTGGTAAAGCCAGTGGCAAAACTACATCTTTGATGGTTTCAAATTGGGTAGCGCCCAAGGCTAGTGTAGCTTCGCGCACACTATTTGGAATGCTTTTGAGTGCCTCTTCGGTCGTAGTGATAATATAAGGTAATGAGAGCAAGCCTAGCGTAAGTCCTGCAGACAGTACAGAAGTATTTAAATTGAGCGCTTGCACAAACAGCGCGAGCCCAAATAAGCCATAGATGATGGAAGGGACACCCGCTAGATTACGGATAGAAGAGCGAATAACACTCGTCAGCCATGAGGACTGGGCGTATTCATTCAGATACACCGCACAAGATACTCCAAAAGGAATGGCAAAAATGGTGGTAATGAGCGTTAACAGTAAAGTTCCTAAAATCGCGGGCAGAATTCCTCCTTGGGTCATGCCCTCCTTAGGTAAATCGCTGATAAAGGTCAAAGAGACAACTGGTAAGCCTTTTGAGAAAACATCCCACAGAATTACACCTAAGAACAAACAAACAAGTGCTGTACTTCCTAAAAGGGAAAACCAATTGACCCAACCAATGATTTGCTTTCTCATGCGTGATATTTTCGTAGTCTATTCGCTAAATATTCTCCTAATAAATTAATACCCAAAGTAATGATGAATAACACTGCTGCAATGGCAAATAAAGCAAAGTAATGGGTAGTCTGGAAAGGTACTTCTCCCATTTCGATGGCAATAGTTGCAGTAATGGTTCTTACTGAATCTAAAAAACTAGTAGGCATGGCAGCCGCATTACCAGTGGCCATTAAGACGGTCATTGTTTCGCCTAGAGCCCTCCCTAGACCTAGCATCACGGCAGCAATCAAACCAGGCAATGCTGCAGGAAGTGTAACCCTAAAAAGCGTAGCCCACTGGTTGGCTCCCAAGGCCAAAGAGGCTTCTCGGTAACTCTTAGGAATGGCATTGATGGCGTCTTCACTAACAGAGATAATAGTAGGTAGTGCCATTACGGCCAATAGAATAGAACCGTTCAGCGCATTCAAACCGCTGAGTGTGCCAAACACATTAGAAATAGCAGGCCCTACGAGTACAATTCCTAAGAAACCAATGGCTACAGAAGGAATAGAAGCCAGCACTTCTATGAGTGGTTTTAAGATCGCCTGTAAACGACTCGGAGCAAACTCTGCTAAATAAGCCGCCGTCAATATCCCTAGTGGAATAGCAATAACCATGGAACCTAAAGTAACCAGCCCTGTACTAGCCAGTAAAGGCAATATACCGTATACGCCACCGCCCTTGTCTGGGCTCCATTGCTTCCCTCCTAGAAAGTCGATCAGACTGACGTCAAAAAAGAAGGCAATACTGTTAGAGATGAGCATCAAGAAAATTCCTACCAGCAAAGCGATGGTTAACAAACCAGTAGCCTTAAAAATAAGTCTAAAAATCCAATCTTTTGTTTCTCTACTACGCGACATGGGTATCAATTTATTTAACTGGATAATAACCAGCATCTGCAATGATTTGCTTTCCTTTCTCACTCTTTTCAAAGTCCAGAAAGGGTTGCACTTTTTCTCTTGATTCTGCTTTAAAATATTGAAAAAGGGGTCTTTGGAACAGGTACTTCCCCTCTGCAATCTTATCGGCATCTAAAGGGGAAACCGCTACTGGATGCGTCGCATCGTATACAGGTAGTACTTTAATACCTTCCTTTCCACCGTGTACTACATACCCTGCGCCTACATACCCAATACCCGAATAGTCACTCTTTACTCCCTCCATAATTTGACCATTTCCATTCATCTCTTTGGCGTACTGGCTGAATTCTATATCTAGTTTCTTTTTGATATAACCGTGTGTGCCAGAGTTGCTTTGTCTACCATAGATACTAATGGGCAGGTCTTTTTCTGTAATAGAAGACCAATTGGTATATTCGCCACTAAGAATCTTAGCTAGTTGTTCACTAGAAATAGAGTCGAGTGGTAGATCATCCGATACAATAAAAGCAATCGCATCTTGCGCAAAAATAAAAGAATCAAGCGCGATCCCTCTTTCCTCGAACAAGGCTCTTTCTTTCGCCTTGATGCTTCTCGAAGAGTTGGCAATATCGGTAGTTTCATTCATAAGAGAAGCAATGCCCAATCCTGATCCACCACCCGATACGGACATAAACATGTCATTATTTTGTTCGTAGAAAGTCTCTGCTAGCTGTACGGCTAGGTTTACTTCTGTGTCGGAACCTTTCACACGAATGGTTTCTTGGTGAGGTTGACAGGCAAAAGTGATCAAAATGAGTAGTAAATAACCAGTTAGATTTCTTTTCATGGTGCGAAAATAAATACGTCCCGATTTAGCAAATAAAACAACAACCTACAAAAAAATAGGGTTATTTTTTGGTTAACCAGACAGAAGCGATCCGCTATTGGCAGCTTTATTTTGTAAGCCTCTAAGATTTTCCCATGTTTGTATGTCAACCTTCAAAAATACAAGTCTACTTATGGCTAGAATTCTAACCGGCATACAAAGCTCTGGCAGGCCACACTTAGGTAATTTACTAGGAGCGATCCTTCCTGCGATTACCCTTTCGCAAGATACAAAAAATGAGTCTTTTTTTTTCATTGCAGATCTGCATTCGCTCACCACTGTACACCAAGCGCAAGATAGAGTTGACCACATGAACGCAGTGGCAGCGGCTTGGCTGGCTTGTGGTTTCGATATTGAGAAAAATTATTTTTATCGGCAATCTCGTGTAGCGGAGGTATGTGAGTTGAGCTGGTACTTGAGTTGTTTTATTGGTTACAATCATTTAAAACGAGCTCATTCCTTTAAGGATAAATCAGAGAAGCTAGGAGAAGCCTATGTAACGGCTGGGTTGTTCGGTTATCCTGTTTTAATGGCGGCTGATATCTTACTCTACGATGCCCATCTAGTACCCGTAGGAAAAGACCAGAAACAACACCTAGAAATGACCCGTGATATGGCACAACACATCAACCATACCTACGGAGAAGAGGTATTTGTGATCCCTGAAGCTAAGATAGACGAAACGGTAATGACCATTCCCGGAACAGACGGTCGTAAGATGAGTAAGTCTTACGGTAACATCATTGATGTGTTCTTACCTGAGAAACAGCTCAAGAAACAAGTGATGTCGATTGTAACGGATAGCCAACCTTTGGAAGCACCTAAAAACCCCGATACCTGTAATGTCTTTCAAATATATGCTTTATTAGCAGACGCAACACAGACGGCCGAGATGCGACAAAAATACGAAGCAGGCGGCTATGGTTATGGACACGCCAAAAAAGCCCTTTTAGCCTTGTTGTTGGATCGTTTTGCAGAGGAAAGAAAGCAGTTTATGTATTATATGGATCACCTCGATGAGCTTAATAAAGCGCTTGAGGTGGGAGAAGCGAAAGCGCATACGATCGCACAAGCCACTTTAACACGGGTGAGAAAAGTGTTGGGTTTTTAGCTTCCTGCTTTCAAGGTATTAAAATAACTGAATACACCTAAGGTAAAAGTAGTAATGGAAGTGAAGTGATCGCCTCCTTCTATCGGCATAAGTTCCACTTGTGTAGCGCCATTTGCCCGCATAGCTTCGTAAGCATCTTGCGAATTAAAATAAGGTACAAAATCATCTGCGGTACCGTGGTAAAGCCTGATCGGGGCTTGGGGCGCCCAATCGTGTACATCATTATCTGTAAAGGTATTTAGTAAAGCTGTGTCCGTTCCTTCTTGGATGCCCGCCAAAAAGGCTGGCTGAAAAAGTTCTTGAGGGTTTTGTGGAAAGGCAGCATCGTCATCAATTACTGGAGCAGCTTGTTCCCAAATAGCATCATAAGGTTCCACTACAAAATCGCTGTAAGGCCGATTGAGCCCGTATACCCAGTTGTAAGTGGATAGTACCCATAAATAAGTATTGATGAAAGATAGCTCTTCCTCAGCATTGACAACACGCTCGGCAAAGGCAGTTTTATGATACGCCCCTGCGCCTGGCGCGCTAGCGGTTACTATAAACTCATCGCTATGCGCTGTTTCCAATAGTTGGTGCAATGCCATGGTAGCATAACCACCTTCTGAGTAGCCTGTAAGGAAAAGCTGATCGTTTAATACAACGCGGTTGCGTTCGCAAAACTCTCTCACCGCACGTAACATATCGCGTGAGGCGGTTGCTAGAGAGGATCCGTGTTCGTAAGGATGTAGCATCGTTTCGCTCGCCCCGTATCCCAGATAATCAGGCATTGCTACTGCATAGCCCGTGGCGGCCAGTAGTGTACCTGCCTCGTATGCTTCTGTGCCAGGTTGGTAATAAGAAGGCGCGTCTTGGGGATCAGTGATCGTTCCGTGCTGATAACTTATGAGCGGATAAGCACTTCGATCGTTAGGAAAAATGAACACACCAGAAGCCTGTACAGGTTGATCGTCAGTATCTATTGTATTATATACAATTTCATATACTTCTACTGTTCTTAGTGTACTTGCATTCAGTAAAGAGATAAAACTGTCTGATGTCTCATAGCGTGCTAAAATTGCCTCTCCGTCAAAGGTACCAATTGGTGTAGCTTCTATGAGATAAATAGGCGCAGGTAAAGTATTTTCCTCTGCCTCACTACAACTACATAGGTACAGCAGGAACCATAACGTGGTATATTTACTTAAGTGGGCTAACTTTCTCATCTTTACCTCCTCAATTTCAATGAAATATACATAAAAACGACCAAACACAGCGCAATTATTTTATAAAGTAATTATTTACACTTTATTTTGTGCTATGGATTTAATGCAACGTAAGCAAGCTTTTGTAGAACTCGGGAACTCCTTACAACAACGCACCGAAGAAGAAAAGGCAGCCTTATACCAACAGGTTTACCAGCATAATACTTGGTTTACACCCGAAAGTATTGAGCAGGCCCTAGAAGGGATCATCCGTTATCTTCAACCTGCCCAACTAGAAGCTTGGCTGAGCCGCTATACGCTCCCAGAAGTAAAAACACCCCAAAAAGTAGGGGTAGTAATGGCGGGCAACATTCCTGCGGTGGGGTTTCACGATCTTTTGTGTGTGCTGATAAGTGGCCATACGCTGTTGGCAAAGCCCAGTTCACAAGATCAGATACTTATTTCATTTTTGGCTAAAAGTTTATGTGAAATAGCACCTGCTTTCTCTGAGTACATCCATTTTCCACCCTTGTTGAAAGAAGCAGAGGTGTTTATTGCCACGGGTAGCGACAATACTGCTCGTTACTTTGAATACTACTTTCGAGATAAGCCTCATCTTATTCGGAAGAATCGCGTGGGTGTAGGGGTGATGCGTGGCGATGAAACGGCTGAAGATCATCAGGCACTGGCACAAGATATTTTTACTTACTTTGGCTTAGGTTGTAGAAATATAGCCAAGGTTTTTGTGCCTGCTGGGTATGACTTCATTCCTTTTTACGATGCCATTGCTTCTTTCGAGCCAGTTACTCAACACCATAAATACAGGAACAACTACGATTACAACAAGGCCATTTACCTCGTTAAAAAGCTTACGCACTTAGACAACGGCTTTCTGCTTGTAAGAGAAGAGCAAGCCTTGGCCTCTCCTGTAGCAGTGTTGTTTTATGAAACGTATTTGGATCAAAAAGACTTAGCACATAAATTAGCGACGCAGAAAGACAAGTTACAGTGTATTGTTTCAAAAGAGGGTTGGTATGCGGACAGTCTGCCTTTTGGAAAAGCACAGCAACCACAAGTATGGGAATATGCTGATCAGGTAGATACCCTTCGCTTTTTGAGTACCCTTACTTGAGGAAGCCGTACCCTTGCTATTTATTAATAAACAATCGCTTTTTGCCTTAGCTTAGTATTATTTTTTTTGCCCAATATATTTTTTAAACTACTATGGAGTATCATCAGCAAATCACCACTGCCGCTAAATTTATTCAAGCTAAAAGTACAACACAGCCTTCCGTAGGGATCATTCTAGGTACTGGCTTAGGTGGATTAGTAGAACATATTCAGATCGACGATATTATTCCTTACGAAGACATCCCCTTTTTTCCCGTTTCAACCGTAGAAAGCCATGCAGGAAAGCTTATCATAGGGCGTATTGATACGGTTAACGTAGTAGTAATGCAAGGAAGGTTTCATTACTACGAAGGATACACCCTCAAACAAATTACCTTTCCGGTAAGGGTAATGAAGCTGTTGGGCATTACGCAGCTCTTCATCTCCAATGCAGCGGGTGGGCTCAATCCTGCTTTTGAAGTGAGCGACCTCATGGTGATTGATGACCATATTAATCTACTGCCAGGCAATCCACTTATTGGTAAAAACTTAGCTGCCTTTGGGCCCCGCTTTCCAGACATGAGCGAGCCTTATGACCAGCAGTTGATTGAGCAAGCACTCGCTATTGCCGAGCACCACGAGATTGATGTACACCAAGGCATATACGTGAGCGTAGCAGGCCCCAGCTTAGAAACACAAGCTGAGTACCGCTACCTCCGAACGATCGGGGGAGATGCCGTAGGAATGTCTACTGTACCCGAGGTAATTGTTGCCCGACATATGGAACTCTCATGCTTTGCGATTTCGGTCGTTACGGATTTGTGTTACGAAGGAAGAATCAAAAAGGTAGACATCTCCGAAATGATAGAAGCGGCGGCTGAAGCAGAACCTAAAATGACCCTGATCATCAAAGCGTTGCTAGAACAAAACTAGCTTACTGCCCCATTACATAGGCAAATACCAAGGGAGCAACAATGGTCGCATCACTCTCAATAATATAATTGGGAGTTTCGGTGTCTGGCTTACCACAAGTGATTTTCTCGTTGGGTACAGCGCCAGAATAAGACCCAAAAGAGGTGGTAGAATCGCTAATCTGGCAGAAATAACGCCAGAAAGGAACCCCTTCCCATTCCAAATCTTGGTACATCATGGGTACTACACAAATTGGGAAGTCACCTGCAATGCCGCCTCCTATTTGAAAAAAGCCGATGCCTTTTCCTTCACTATTCTGGCGATACCATTCTGTGAGCCAAACCATATACTCAATCCCACTTTTCATAGTAGTTGCCTGAAGCGTCTCTTTTACTACATAGCTAGCGAATATATTCCCCATTGTGCTATCTTCCCACCCTCCTACCACAATAGGTAAGTTTTTCTCTGCCGCCGCCACCATCCAGCTATCTTTCGGGTCTATCTCGTAGTAATCTTTCAACACCCCACTCTGAATCATCTGGTACATAAACTCGTGTGGGAAGTGGCGTGCTCCTTTATCGTTTGCCTCCTTCCAAAGTGCATAAATATGCTTTTGTAAGCGTCTAAAAGCCTCTTCTTCGGGGATACAGGTATCTGTCACACGGTTAAGTCCCTGTTCTAGTAGCTCCCATTCTTGTTGTGGCGTCAAATCTCTGTAGTTTGGCAAACGCTTATAGTGGCTATGGGCAACAAGGTTCATCAGGTCTTCTTCCAAGTTAGCGCCTGTACAAGAAATAATATGTACTTTATCCTGACGGATCATTTCTGCCAACGAAACGCCTAATTCGGCTGTGCTCATTGCGCCTGCCAGCGTCACCATCATTTTCCCACCTTCGGCCAAATGGTCGATATAGCCGTTAGCCGCATCCTTGAGAGCAGCGGCATTGAAATGTCGGTAATGATGATCGATAAATTGAGAGATGGGTCCTTTCATGCGTTATTCGTTTCGTTGAAATGTTGATCAATTATTTAAAGCCCTAAATTTAGGAAAATTATCTTTGCATCTACCGAATAAGCCACAAATACCCTTTTGTATACTGAAACTACCCTTTGGTAAAGAGAAACCATTCTTTCATCAATTGATCGATAGATTTTTGCTTGGAAGTCCGTATCTTTTAGAAAGGTTTCGCCCTTTTCTCGTTAAACCGGTACTGATATACCCTTGGCAGGCTACTACCTATCCTTACAGGTTATGTAACGTCTCGCTTAAAATGCCTTATGAGTCAATGATGGCTTTTGCTGTTACATTAGCGATAGCTGATCATTCTCTTAAATTATATTGTAATACCTTTAATTATTTCATGATGCTTAAAAAATTCTTCATTCCCCTCCTGATTCTTCTTCTCTGGAATACTTGTACCGACAAACAAGAAGATAGTACACGTAATCAAGAAGATACCACCGCTATTGAGCAAGAAATAGAGGTGACCGAAGATGGTACCGCAGTTGCCCCTTCTCCCCAAAAAGAACCCGCTAATCCAGTTACCCGTTTACAAGGCACTTGGAAAGATGAAACAGGCTTTTATGCTATCTTTGAAGGAAATATCGTAGACATGAATCCCTACGGAAAGTATAAATTTACACTCCAGCAAGATACACTTGACTTTATTCCTGTTGGAGAAGAAGGGGTTGCCTTTAAAGCGCTTCTGCTACAACTTACCGACAGTACCTTTGACATGCAGCCCGTAGGAAACGCAGTACAGAAATTTACGAAAGAAGAAAAGTAGTCTTTTCGTCCTCCAAGAGTATACAAAAGTTCAGGAAGTAAGTACAGTAGGGAGTAAGAAAGAACCTATCTGCTACTTGCTTGCTTCTTTATTTTTTCTAGTGTCTTTACACTTTCCTCCTCGTTTATAGCAAAAAATATTTAATTTTGTTTTCAGTTAATAAACGTAAATATTTGATCTGATTCCCCCATGGAGATTTCTACCCTCTATAATCCACACAATGTAGAACGTAAATGGTACGACTACTGGTTACAGCATAAATTTTTTCGTTCTGTAAAAGACCCAGACAAAGTACCCTTTACAATCGTCATTCCGCCCCCTAATGTTAAGGGGGTACTACATATGGGGAATATCCTCAATAATACTATACAAGACATCCTTACCCGAAAAGCACGGATGGAAGGAAAAAATGCGTGTTGGATTCCTGGTACCGACCACGCCTCTATTGCTACAGAGGCAAAGGTAGTAAGAATGCTTCGAGAGAAAGGCATTAAAAAATCAGACATTGGCAGAGAGAAATTTCTGGAGCACGCTTGGGAATGGAAAGAAAAGTATGGAGGAGTCATTTTGGAGCAACTCCAACGCTTGGGCGCTTCTTGCGATTGGGATAGAACTGCCTTTACCATGGATGAGAAACGCTCTGAAGCAGTAATTGATATGTTCATTCATCTGTACGAAAAGGGCTATATATATAGGGGCTTACGGATGGTCAACTGGGATCCTGAAGCAAAAACGGTACTCTCTAAGGAGGAAGTAATTTACAAGCAGGTACAGTCAAAACTGTACCATGTAAAGTACCCTATTGCCGATTCAGACGATTTCGTAGTAATTGCTACGACACGCCCCGAAACGATACTAGGCGATACTGCTATTTGTATTCATCCCGAAGATACACGTTATCAACACCTGCACGGCAAGCAAGCGATTGTGCCGATGGTGGAGCGTACCATTCCCATTATATTAGATGCTTATGTGGATCGGGAGTTTGGTACAGGTTGCTTAAAGGTAACTCCTGCCCACGACGAAAACGACTACGAACTAGGGAAGAAACATCACTTGGAGGTCATCGACATCCTCCATGACGATGGTACACTGAATGAACAAGCGCAGTTCTTTGTAGGAGAAGATCGCTTTGTAGTACGCAAGAAAATTGCAAAAGAATTGCAAAGCCGCGATTTACTGGTAAAAGTAGAGGACTACCCCAACCAAGTAGGGACTTCTGAAAGAACTGGTGCAGTAATAGAACCAAAACTTTCAAAGCAATGGTTTATCGCTATGAAAGAGCTCTCCAAGCCCGCCCTCGAACACGTTATGAATGACGACATTCAGTTCCATCCGCCCAGCTTTAAAAATATGTATAAGGCTTGGATCGACAATATTCAAGATTGGAATATTTCTCGGCAGCTTTGGTGGGGGCATCAAATACCTGCTTACTATTTACCTAACGGGGAAGTAGTAGTGGCTAAAAATTTGGAGGAAGCTTATCAAAAAGCGCTCGAAATTGACGCTAGTATTACCAAAGAAGCCCTTCGTCAGGATGAAGATGTGCTTGATACTTGGGTGAGTTCTTGGTTATGGCCTATCTCCCTTTTTGATGAGGACGAAATCGACTACTACTACCCTACTTCTGTACTCGTAACGGCTTTCGATATTATCTTCTTCTGGGTCATGCGAATGATCATCGCCGGGTATGAGCTACGTGGAGAAAAGCCTTTTAAGCACGTTTATTTTACAGGAATGGTACGTGATAAAGAGCGCCGTAAAATGTCTAAATCCCTCGGTAACTCACCTGACATTTTCAAATTAATGGATAAGTACAGCACCGATGGGGTACGCTATGGGATTCTTTCTAGTTCCGCGGCAGGAAACGACATTGTTTTTGACTCTGAAGTACCTAAGTCAAGTAAGCCAGAAGATATTGCTGCCTTTAATGAACTAGAAGTACAGTCTAAGCTCTGTGAAAACGGGCGTAATTTTACCAATAAAATCTGGAATGCCTTAAGATTAGTAAAAGGCTGGACCGTAGACGATACCCTACCCAATCCTAACAAGGTAGCCATCGACTGGTTTGAGGCAAAACTTAATGAAACGCTCGCTAAGGTAACCCAACTTTATGAGACTTTC
>CALEMF010000030.1 GCA_937911505.1 uncultured Cytophagales bacterium | reverse complement strand
AGAAGCCATTAAGTACCTCAAAGAAGAGGCGTTCGACGTAGTCCTTATGGATATGCAAATGCCCGTGATGAATGGCTTAGAAGCGACAGAAGTTATTCGCAAAGAGTTACGTCTGGAAGTACCTATTATTGCCTTAACCGCCAATGCCATCAAGGGAGATAGTGAAAAGTGCTTTGAGGTGGGAATGAACGACTATCTCTCTAAACCCTTCGAGCCAAATGCGTTACAAGAGAAAATAGGCAGACTCCTAGGACTAAGTATGAAAACCAATGGAAGTACGATTACAACCCAGCAGCTATACAACCTAGATGAACTGGAGATAATTGCTGGAGAAAACAGCGCTTTCATCGAAAAGATGGCGCAACTCTTTATTGACCAAACACCAAAATTATGTCAGGAAATACGCCATAACTTTGAGCAAGACCAATTAGAAAAAATGAGCGAGATAGCCCATAAGCTAAAAGCCTCTGTACGTACACTCAAGATTACAGAAGCAGGCGATTTGCTAGACAAAATAGAAGATTATAAAATACAAAACTTATCCAAAAGTCAGCTCGACCGGCTTATTACTACTACTACAAAATTGCTTTCAAAAGCCGTTGAGCAGCTACAACAGCAGTTTTCTCAGCTTTTATAATAGGTTCCGTGAGGGGATAGCATCAAAAGATATACTTTTTCGGCTCGATTTCGATAGAAAAAATTATATTTGTGTGCAGACAACCTATTCAAAAAGATAAAACTAATGCGTGTACATACGCTCCGTCATTACCCACCTCTTTTATTAATACTTGCTAGCAGCCTTTTACTTTCCCTCGCTTGGTATGCACCCTTCTTATCACTAGGACTCTTTGTAGGATTTGTACCATTACTCTACCTTGAAGCACAGCTACGTGCTAGTAATACAAAGTATCCTAAGTGGCGACTCTTTGGCTGGTCTCTTTTGTCGTTTATCCTTTGGAATACAGCCACTACTTGGTGGGTGTATAATGCAAGCCCTGAAGGCGCTTATACGATGGTCATCGCTAACTCGCTCCTTATGACGCTCCCGTTCGTACTGTATAGCTTTACTAAAAAGGTATTAGGCGAAAACTATGGCCTTTTTGGCTGGCTACTTTACTGGCTTAGCTTCGAGTACATACACCTCAACTGGGATCTGAACTGGCCTTGGCTTAATGTAGGAAATGGTTTTGCCTACAATCCAGCTTGGGTACAGTGGTACGAGTATACAGGTGCGCTAGGCGGAACCTTGTGGGTACTTGCTGGTAATATTTTTTTCTATAAGCTTCTCAAAGCAAGTATGGCACATAATCGAAGGGTGTTTGCTATCTATAGTAGTGTTTTAATTATACTCCCCATTGCTTTTTCATACAGTAGGTACTTTACTTACGAAGAAGTAGGAGAAGACTTCGAAGTAGTGGTGGTACAACCTAATATTGATCCGTATCAGGAGAAGTTCAAAGACTCTCCCAACTTTATTCCCTTCCACGAACAAATTAACCGTTTTATCAGGCTTTCTGAAAAGTCTATCACGCCCAATACACAACTGATTGCCTGGCCCGAAACAGCCATCGACGATGCGCTTCCTGAAGATCGTATTCAATATGCACCCGTAATAAAGAAGGTCAACAAGTTTTTGGAAAAGCATCCACAAACCTCTCTAATTACAGGGCTTACCTCTGTCAATTTCTATAAGGACAAGCAAACGCCCACTGCGCGCTTTAGGCAAGGGTTGGGTTATTATGATGTTTTTAATACGGCTTTCTTTATGAATCCATCCGCTAGTACTACTTACGAGTTTTATCATAAATCTAAGTTAGTACCAGGGGTAGAGTCGATGCCTTATCCAGAGGTGCTCGACTTATTAGGGAGCCTTGTCATTGACTTAGGAGGTACAGCAGGTGGGCTAGGCAAGCAAGCGGAGCGCTCCCTATTTATAAAAGATAGTGTAAAAGTAGCGCCTCTTATTTGCTACGAGTCTATATTCGGTGATTTTGTAGGTGACTATAAAGGTGCCAATGTTTTATGTATCATTACCAATGATGGCTGGTGGGGCAACACGCCTGGGCATCGCCAACACCTACACTATGCCTCTCTAAGGGCCATTGAACTCAGAAAAGACATTGCACGCTCTGCAAATACAGGTATTTCTTGTTTCATCAACCAAAGAGGCGATATTTTACAAGCCACCAACTACTGGGAGCAAGCCTCGATCCGCGCCACCCTAAAAGCCAACGACAAGCAAACGCTCTACGCAACCTACGGTGACTACTTGGGAAGAGTAGGGAGCTTTATAGCAGCTTTTTTCCTATTGGGTACTTTTGTAAGAACCTATACACGCAAAGTAGGGCTGTAGTATTTACAATATAATCTTTATGAACTACATCGGTTCTAAACACAAACTTTCTTCTTTTTTAGTAAAAACGATACAGCAGGTGGTAGGAAAGCTAGAGCATAAAGTCTTTGTAGACCTTTTTGCGGGAACAGGTCGTGTAGGGAGGGTGTTGAAGCCTCAGGTAAAGCAAGTGATTGCCAACGATCTGGAATATTATAGCTATGTATTAAATCGTCATTATATTGGTAATACTCAAAGAGTAGATGGTGAAGCCTACTTGGAAGAACTTAATGGACTAGCGGATAAAGAAGGTTTCATCTACCAAAACTATTGTGCAGGAAGTGGAAGTGGGCGTATGTATTTTAGTGATGAAAACGGTAAAAAGCTCGATGCCATGCGACAAGAGATAGCACATTGGCGACAAAGTAAAAAGCTTGACGACGCTACCTACTTCTACTTGCTGACTTGCCTACTAGAGGCTGCCGATAAGGTAGCCAATACCGCTTCGGTATACGGGGCTTTCCTAAAGCAACTCAAAGCGACTGCCCAGCAAACCCTCAAGGTAGTACCGATGGCTACTGAGGAAGTACCTCATCAGTACAACGAGGTATACCAGCAAGATGCCAATACGCTTATCGAGCAGATTGAAGGGGATATCCTCTATCTCGATCCGCCTTATAACGCCCGTCAGTATGGCGCTAACTATCACCTACTCAATACCATTGCCCTCTATGACCATTTCTTACCTAGTGGTAAAACAGGACTGCGCCCCAACTACCAGAAGTCACAGTATTGCAAGAAAAGAGAAGTAAAAGCAACCTTTGAGCACCTGATTGCCCAAGCGCAGTTTCCTTATATATTTTTAAGCTATAACAATGAAGGGCTGATGACCCTAAAGGAGATACAGGCTATTTTACAGAAGTATGGCAAGTACACGAGAGTAGAAAAAACCTACCAGCGCTTTAAGGCAGATATAGATGAGAATAGAACTTTTTCTTCAACTGATACTTTGGAGTATTTGCATATTTTGGAGAAAAGATAAGTACTTTTATGGTTGCTGTTGTAGCTATAAAAGTGGTGTGGACGTGGTTCTAAGTGATAGGATTTACATTACTTCTGTGGGATCGTAGCCTCGTCAGCCATAATCATATCGATTAAGCCTGAAGACATCTTGCCATTCTTTTCCATCATACGTAAATCTATGCTGCGGCTGTCCTTGTTTTCCCATCCCTTCCATTTGCAAGCCAAAAGGATAACAATCCAATTGCTAACCACTTACCATTTCCCTAATACAGTCAATGAACGTTTTCTTTCGATGAAAAGAAAAATGATTAGCTTGCGACTAGGGCTAAAAAAGATAACAAACAGGCTAATAAACGAGAAGGTAATGTCTATGATCGCCTTTTTAAAGAAAACATTGACGCCCTCTTTTTACCTTTAGTAGCCCAACAGTTGGGTATTGAGATTGAACATTACCAAGAACTTTCCGTAGAGTTACCTAGAACCATCGAACGGAAGGCAGATTTTCTAGCGGAAGTGACCACCAAAAAGGGAGAAGCCTTGATCTTACAAGTAGAGTTCCAGACACAAGATGACCTCAAGATGCTTGAGCGAATGATGCTTTACCACGCCTTGCTTTTTGGAAAGTTCCAAAAGCCTATCAAGCAAATGGTCATCTATTTAGGGAAGCAACCTTCCAAGATGCGTACTACGCTTAAATCCGAAGAGTTATTTGAAGGGTTTACATTGTTGAGTCTGCAAGCACTACAAGCCAAAACATTTTTAGAAGCTGATGCTCCAGAAATGATTTTACTGGCTTTACTTACTGATTACGAGGGGGAACAAAGTCAACAGGTGCTACGTTCTATCATCGAAAGGTTACAAGCCAAAAGCAACCCAACGGAGTTGAAGAAGTATTTACAGCAGCTTTTACTACTCTCAAGGATCAGACAACTTGAAGGTTTAACTTTTAAAATGATTGAGAATATGCCCATTGATTACAAAATAGAAGATTCCCTACTTTTCAAAAAAGGCGAAGAGAAAGGAATGGAGAAAGGAGAAAAGAAAGGTAAACAGAAAATTCTTACTGCCCTGAAGTGCCTTAAAGAAGGGAAGAGTCACAAAGAAACAGCCCTTGTTTCAGGACTTACTTTAGAGGAAGTCAAAGCCCTTGATGCAGTAAACTAAGTGACTCATAATGCTATTATCATCATACTCATAGACAACTAACAAGCTACCAATCCATATCTATTACTTTTATCTTCCCCAAAGATTTGAGGGAGTGGAGGCTTTTTTTTAGCTTTAAACGCACAAAGAAAATACCTCCTTATGAAGAAGTTGTTCTTACTCGACGCTATGGCGCTCATCTACCGCGCACACTATGCCTTTATCAATAATCCACGCCGTACCTCCAAGGGGCTCGATACCAGTGCTATCTTTGGCTTTACCAACTCACTGCTCGAAATACTAAAAAAAGAAAAACCTACCCACATTGGCGTAGGCTTCGATACAGCCGAGCCAACCTTTCGCCATAAGGAATACCCCGCCTATAAAGCCAATCGAGACGAGCAACCAGAAGCGATTACGACTGCTTTGCCCTACATTCGGAGACTCTTAGAAGGTTTTAAGATTCCTATTATATACAAAGTGGGCTTTGAAGCCGACGATGTGATTGGCACATTGGCCAAAAAAGCGGCTAAAGAAGGCTTTGAGGTATACATGATGACCTCCGACAAAGACTACTGCCAACTACTCGATAACCATATTTTTATGTTTAGACCTGCCTCTAAATTTGCCCCAAACGAGGTATGGGACGTACAGAAAGCACTAGATAAGTTTAAGATTAAGCGTGTAGCGCAAGTGACAGACATTCTGGGCTTACAAGGCGACGCGGTAGACAACATCCCTGGCATACCAGGCATAGGCGAGAAAACAGCCCAGAAGCTGATTGCCGAATACGATACAGTGGAAGGGCTTATCAAACACGTAGACGAATTGAAGGGAAAGCAAAAAGAAAATGTAAAACAGTATGCCGACCAAGCACTACTTTGTAAAAAATTGGCTACCATAGACACAGAGGTGCCTGTTGACTTTGATGAAGAAGCCCTCGTTCATACTCCTTTCGATAAAGAGAAGCTTACGGCGCTATTTGATGAACTAGAGTTCAATACCATTAAAAAACGCTTGTTTGGAGAAAAAGCCAAACCCAGTAAGAAAACAGCCAAGAAGAAAGAAGCAGGACAAATGAACCTGTTTGGTAAAGAAGAGGAAGTAAAAGAGGTAAAAGAAGCGGTAGCCTCCCATGAGCCCGTAGGAACGCTAGCTAATACTGTCCATCACTACCACTTGATAGATACTGCTGAGAAAAGAGCTTCTTTGCTGGACTACTTAAAACAGCAAACAGAGATTTGCTTTGATACCGAAACTACTGGCTTAAATCCCATTGAAGCAGAATTAGTAGGGCTAGCCATTGCCTATCATCCACAGGAGGCGTTTTATGTTCCTTTTCCTAAAGTGTACAAAGATGCCAAAGCAATCCTACAAGAGTTTAAAGAGGTGTTTGAGGAGGAGAAGATTACGAAAATAGGACAAAACCTCAAATACGACCAACTCGTACTACTACGCTACGGCACGCTATTAAAGGGAAAGTGCTTTGATACGATGCTAGCTAGCTATTTGATCAATCCAGACGGCAAACATAACATGGATGCCCTTGCGGAACACTACCTACACTACCAACCACAAAGCATAGAAACCCTTATTGGTAAGAAAGGGAAAAAACAAGGAAATATGCGAGACGTAGCCGTAGAGAAAGTGGTAGAGTATGCTGGAGAAGATGCCGACATCACCTTACAGCTTAAAAGTGCGCTAAGTCCTTTGTTAGAGAAGCAACCTACTTTACTAAAACTATTTGAAGAAGTAGAGATGCCCCTTGTAGAGGTACTGGCAGTGATGGAAAGAAACGGGGTAAAGATAGATACAGAAGCACTAGGGCAGTTCTCAAAAGAACTAGAAAAAGAAATTAGTGTGCTAGAGAAAGCGATCTATCAACTGGCGGGAGAAACCTTCAACATTGCTTCGCCCAAACAGCTAGGAGAAGTACTATTCGCCAAGTTAAAGCTAGTAAAAGAACCTAAAAAGACAAGAACAGGACAATACGCTACTGGAGAGGAGATTTTAAGTAAACTAGCCCACGAGCACGAGATTGTACGTAAAATATTAGAAATAAGAGAGTTGCAGAAACTCAAGTCTACCTACATTGATGCGCTGCCCAATTTAGTAGATAAAGACGATAGAATCCATACTTCTTTCAATCAGGCCATTACCGCTACAGGTCGTTTGAGCTCTACCAATCCTAATCTACAAAATATCCCTATTAGAACCGCTAAAGGTCGAGAGATACGCAAAACTTTCATTCCCACAGACGACCAACACGTGATTCTTGCCGCCGATTACTCGCAGATAGAACTACGTTTAATGGCTGCCTTTAGCGGTGATGAAACGATGCTAGAAGCCTTTGAAAAAGGATTGGACATTCACGCTACCACTGCTGCAAAGATTTTTAAAGTAGCGGTAGAGAAGGTAACTGCTGATATGCGTCGACAGGCGAAAACCGCGAATTTTGCCATTCTCTATGGCAGTTCAGCGTTTAATCTGGCCAATCAACTAAGTATTTCAGTCGCCGAGGCCAAAGAATTTATCGATACCTACTACACAGAGTTTGCTGCGGTAAAGAAATTTAAGGATGAGATGATCCAGAAGGCACGAGAAAAAGAGTATGTAGAGACTTACCTAGGCAGAAGACGCTTTTTAAGGGAAATTAACGAGCGCAGTCAAGTGATGCGCGGACACGCAGAGCGCAACGCCGTGAATACCCCCATTCAGGGAACGGCAGCCGATATGATCAAGGTAGCAATGATTCGTATTCACCAATGGATGCAAGCACAAAAATTGCAATCTAAGATGATTTTACAAGTACATGACGAGTTAGTTTTTGATGCCCATAAAACAGAAATTGATTTACTTAAAGCGGAAATTCCACCATTAATGAAAAATGCGATCCAACTACCCGTACGGATGGAAGTAGAGGTAGGGGTAGGGCAAAATTGGTTGGAAGCGCACTAAATATGAGTGAGGAATGTGTGAATGCGAGAATCAGTGAATAGGATTTAGCAAATTGAAGAATAGACATTACACAATATAGAGAAGGGAATGAAAATTGAGCGTAATAAAATATATGAAAAACCTCATCATCGTATTCTTGTGTATGCTGAATAACTCTATTTATGCACAACAGCAAGCTGACTTGCAGGAGGTATTGAATCTTGCCTTTAATAACCCCGCTGCAACTACGTACTTCCATTTTGATGAACTACCCCAAAGACGACTACTCATCGCCTGTAAGCAACCGATAGAGGGAGTGATAAAAGTAGGGGAGAGAAAAGCTACCATTAGTCCTACTTCGGCCATCAACGAGAATTTCTTTATTGAAATACAAGATATTCATCAACATCCCAAGAATATTCATTTTAAAATGAAAATATACGACGAAGGGGTTACCGTTACCTTTCGCTATCATAAAGTAAAAGGTAAGTGGATACAAGCCGCTGAGCCTGTAGTCGTAGAATCATAAAATAACAAAAATATGAAGCCTTTCTTGTATTATGGACTAATAGTCAGTGTACTGTTTACCTACATACGTTGTGGCGAGAAAAGCCGTGCGGCCAATCAAACGGCTATTAAAAGTGAAAAAATAGCACCTGTCCCGCAGGACTTTTCTACAGTAAAAATAACCCTCAAGCGGGGTGCTTTTCACTATGATGCTTTTATATTAGAAGACACTGTGCTTACCTTTTACCCAGAAAAAGAGCTAGACAACGGTGATAAGTATTATCAGAAATCTGTACACTCCATTAGTAAAGCGGAGAGAGATCAACTTATAAAGAAAATACTAGCGGCAGACATCTGGCAACTGAAAGAGCAATATACAACAGAAAGATCCTGTACAAGCGGCACAGAAGTACACTTTGCATTGGATGGAAAAGAAAAAATAGTCACTTGCCAAGATTGTGGGTCAAGTTGTCCAGAGATACTCCGTTTTATAGAAAATGAGCTTGTTCGCTTGCACGGAAAAGACTTGAAGCGTATTTATTTGCCAGGATAAGGAAGTAGTTGTTGCTTATTGTCTCAGGTAAAAGTTCCTACAAACTCTGCACAGAGAAATAAATAACAAAAGAAATAGGCGGATAACCAGATAAAATTGAAAATAGAAGTCGGATCAGAATAACCTTCCAAGTTTTCGAGTAATTTAGCCTTTTCAGGTGCTTCAGTTAAGTATATAATAGTTGTTTTGGTATAATCAGGAAGCTTGTGTAAGTCTAGTTGATCTACCATTTTTCTGTCCTTTACGGAAACAAGTACTCCTTTTTCAGTAGTGAAATTAAATGTGAATTCAATGACTGGATTATTATTAATTCTAGTACCTATGCTTTTATAATTCGTTATAATGGCAGTTGCTTGTTTACCACAGTATTTGTAAAGGAGTACACTTTTAGCTGTAGGAGGCAGCTTTGACATAAATCTACATACAAAGAAAACTATAATGAGCATTAAAGAAAAAAGAGGAATGGTCTCAGTGGCTGAGGAGTCAAAAAACTGTAAGAACTGTCTCCAGTTTTCCTCACTTGCCTTCCATAAGGGAAGTATTAGAAAAGAATAAAGCAAAGAACATAGCACTATAAATAAAAAGACAAAAAAAGTAATGTAAGGAAGGTTTATTTGTGTTTTACCCCCTTCCAGCAGTACCTGCCTCCCTTGAAATGACTTCTCAACAAGAAGGAGATAGATGCGTTTACCTATTGCATACCTATTTAAGTAAGTTTCTGTATCGGTAATTTCAAAGTGCTCAAAAATGGGCGTACCAACTAAGTTATCGAAGGTAACTTTAATGGAAAGAAGCTGCTGGGTAGGGCTAATTTCTTTCAACAAATGTCGCGATACAATTGCTGCTTCTACACGCTTTCCACTTCTTTTGAGTATTTCATATGTCTTCGCTTGCTGAAATATGTTGAGGATAGGTCTAATCGACAAGAAGTAGAGCCAAAATAGCGTAGAAGCTGCCATAATAGCAAAACTAATGTACATAATCATTTTTGATGTAGTTAAGTTATCAACATAATATAACAGGATAAAGCTAGGAAGTTAATGCGTCTATTTTGAAATACGACTGTAGTTATCGGAAAATACCCTACAAGTTTGTAAATTCCGTGATCACTTAAAAATTAATTGATCCATGAAAAAAATACTCTTAACTGTGGTGTCCTTGCTGATGATACAAACCATCGGTTGGGCTCAAAACCAATACATTCATTGCGGTACACTCATTGATGGTACAGGCGCTACTCCCCAAAAAGAGATGACCGTTGTAATAAGCGATAAAAAAATTACAGAGGTGAAAAAGGGCTACCTGACACCCCCTAACGGTACAGAACTGATTGACCTCAAAGACCAAACCGTGATGCCCGGTTTTATCGACCTGCACGTACACCTAGAAAACGAGACTTCTGCAGATAACTATTTAAAACGCTTCACGCTAAATGAGGCCGATGTAGCTTTTGATGCTGTTGTATACGCCAAACGCACCTTAATGGCAGGTTTCACTACGGTACGTGATGTAGGCGGAAGTGGGGTAAACATCGCACTCAAAAAAGCGATTAAAGCGGGAAAAGTAATTGGTCCTCGTATCTATACCTCAGGTAAATCGCTGGCCATTACAGGTGGTCACGCCGATCCTACCAATGGTTATAAGAGAGAACTTATGGGGAATCCAGGTCCTAAAGAAGGAGTAGTAAATAGTGTAGAAGATGCCAAAAAAGCAGTAAGACAGCGCTATAAAAATGGGGCAGACCTTATCAAGATTACTGCTACAGGTGGTGTACTCAGTGTAGCAAGTGATGGTGATGGCGCTCACTTTTCTGAAAAAGAAATCGCTGCTATTGTAGAGGCAGCCAAAGATTTAGGCTTTCACGTAGCCGCCCACGCTCACGGCGATGAAGGGATGCAACGTGCTATCAAAAACGGGGTGAAAACCATCGAACACGGTACTTACATGAGCGAAGAAACGATGAAGCTCATGAAGCAATACAATGCTTATTACATTCCTACCATTACTGCAGGCGATTTTGTAGCTCAAAAAGCTGCTGTAAAAGGATACTATCCAGTGGTAGTAGCGAAGAAAGCCGCCGTGATCGGCCCAAAAATTAGTGATACCTTTGGGAAAGCCTATAAGATGGGCGTAAACATTGGGTTTGGTACAGACGCAGGGGTGTTTCCACACGGCGAAAATGCTCGTGAATTTGAACTAATGGTCGAAGCAGGCATGACACCTATGGATGCCATTGTATCAGCGACTAAAACTAATGCCTTTATTTTAGAGAAATCAGACCAGTTTGGACAGCTCAAAGCAGGATTATTCGCAGATATTGTAGCCGTAAAAGGTGATCCACTAAAAGATATTTCAGTCCTTAAAAAGGTGAGCTTCGTTATGAAAGAAGGCGTTGTGTATAAAATGGAAGATGAATAAAACTACTGAGTACAAAGAGATCTTTGTACTCAGTGAATAAAGTCATTTGATCGTTTTTCAGGAACCGAGGTGTAGCGTAGCTTAAATAGAAAAGTTTAAGTGACTTCTATTACTTAATATCAATTTTTGTTTCCTCTAGTCCTTTCTTTAGCAGGTATTGCTCAAGTGTAGTCGCTTTCCCGACCCGTGCGTGGTGTAAGAGTGTAAAGCCGTGTGCACCTTTTGCTTGTAGGAGCGTTGGGTAAGCTTCTAAGAGTCCTTTTACCAAATCTGTTTTACCCAACATCGTGAGTATAAATACATTGACCCGCGCGCCCTGTTCAATCAAATAGTGAGCAATCTCTTTATTCCCTAGATGTCCAGCGCCCTCAATCGCTTCTTCAAAATCGCCTTCTCCCCAATCGTACCGTGCATAAAGTAAATTAGGGTGCGCTTGAAACATTTCTTTTACTTTGTCGAGCTTTCCGTGTCCAGCAATTACAAATTCTTTTACCAGCACTGGATCAAGTGGCTCAGGCTCTACAGGTGCTTTGGCTACGAGAGATTGAGGACTTACACTTGCCAGAGCGATGGCAACAAGGGTGTTTTTGATGAATATTTTTCGATGCTTGGGCTTTATAATTTAATAGGTTTGTTTTGCGCAATACTTTGGTAGAGTGCTTCGATAATC
>CALEMF010000029.1 GCA_937911505.1 uncultured Cytophagales bacterium | reverse complement strand
GAGTTTTGTTATTATGAAATAACTACCTATCCCGAAAGCTTCTCACAACTGAAAAACTTAAAGTAGTTTGAGTTTTCGTTTAATCAAATTACAACCTTGCCCGAAAGCATCGCCAAACTACAAAACCTAAAGTCGTTGTATTTATCTCAGAATCAAATTACTACCTTACCCGAAAGCATCGCACAACTGAAAAACCTAAAGGACCTAGATTTATCTCATAATCAGCTTAATACTTTACCTGAAAGCCTCGAACAACTGCAAAAACTAAAGCATTTGGATTTGCGACATAACCCTCTTCAAGCGCAGGAAGTAGAAAAGCTCCAAAAACTACTACCTAACTGTAGGATTAGGTTCGTAGAATAGTAATATCCTGTAAATTTGGCTAAGCCTCTATTTTAATCATACGCCCAATAAAAAAGCCCTGCAATTGCTCGCAGGGCTTTACGCTTCCCTTAACTGGTTGAAGTATCGGGATTAAGCGATTTCCACAGCTTCTTGTTCTTTTTTATCAGCATCTTCAGGTACTTCCGCAGCTTTTCTTCCTTTCACAGCCGCTTTGGCGCGGTCTGCAATGAGGTACATCACAGGCACGATAATTAGCGTAAGGAAGGTAGCAAAGGTAAGTCCGAAGATCACCGTCCAAGCCATCGGGCCCCAGAAATTGGCGTTGTCACCTCCCCAGTAAATATCTGGGTTGAATCGTGCGAGCAAGCCAAAAAAGTCAATATTGAGACCAGTAGCCAACGGCAACAACCCTAGTACAGTCGTAACAGCCGTGAGTAATACAGGTCGTAGACGTGTCTTTCCTGTAAAGGCCGTAGACTTGATAATCTCTTCTCTTGGTAAGAACTCCTCGTCTGGAATACCTAGCTCTTTTTTACGACGCTTACGCGTAAGGTTAGCATAGTCGATCAGTACAATGGCATTGTTCACCACCACACCTGCCAGCGAGATAATACCAATACCTGTCATAATCACGATGAAGTCCATTTGGAATGTTACCAGCCCTATGAATACCCCAATGGTACTGAAAAGTACAGAGGCCATAATGATGAACGGCGCTGAAATGGAGTTGAACTGCGAAACGATGATCAAGAAAATACAGAAAACGGCTAGCAACAAGGCTTTTACCAAAAACGCCATTGACTTCTCTTGCTCTTCTTGCTCTCCTGTAAATTTAAAGGTATAGCCGTCAGGCATTTGATAGTCTTGTAACATCGTTTTTAGTCGATTCACAATTTCAGTGGCATTGTAGCCTTCTTTCACGTTGGAGTAGATACTAATTACTCTGTCTAAATCTTTACGTTTTACAGAACCATAAGTAGAGCTCTGTTCGAAGCTTGCTACCGAAGCGATCGGTACTTGTAGCATTTGACCTTTGTTGTTTCTGAAAATAATAGTTTTATTACGCAAGGCCTGTACGTCATAACGCTGCTCATCTTTCAAGCGTAGCTGGATAGGATAGTCATCTTCACCCTCTTTGTATTGAGAAACCTCTTTTCCAAATAAGGCTGTTCTCAATTCTGTTGCAATCTGTGCAGTAGAGAGGCCAAAACGCCTTGCCTTTTCACGATCTACGTTTACAAGTAGCTCAGGCTTACCCGTTTCAAGATCATACTTTAATTCTTCAATACCGGGGATGTTCGCGTCGGCAATGTACTTTTTAAGTCCTTCAGTAACAGCAATGAGCTTTTCGTAGTTTTCACCAGACACCTCAATGTTGATAGGTTTTCCAACGGGCGGTCCGTTCTCGTTTTTCTGCACAGTAATGAGCGTACCTGGATACTTCTTCATCGCCTCTCGAATCTCCTTCATAATCTCCGTAGTAGATATTTTCTGTCGCTCTCTATACTCTACAAAAGAAACGGTAATTTTCGCTTTGTGCGGTGTTGTTTCTCCTCCTCCAAACTGGTCTTCACTTGTTCCCGCACCTACTTGCGTAATGATCGACTCTACTGCGGGGCCATAAGGCTTCATCAGTTGGATAATATCCTTTTCAATGACCTCACTGAGATCATTCGTCGCTTCAATGTCTGTTCCTATTGGTTTTTCGATAAAGATGTCGATAAACTCAGGCTCATTTTCTGGAAAAAGAAGTGTATTGGGTGCGAAAGCAGCTAATAGCATAAAAGAGAATACAAGCATTACTACAGTGCCCCCTAAAAAGGCGTAGGGTCTTTTACCTCCCAACGCGAAGTTTACCAAACGGAAGTATACATTTTCCAGTACAGTGAGTCCTCTCTCTTGGAACCACTTTGTACCTGGTGTGAGCAAGAAGCGATTAATAAAAATAAAGGCACCTGATAACGCTAGTAAGTTTGGTAGTGTATAACTCCCTAAAACGCCCGCAGCTCCAGCAATATAGCCTACTACGCCTAGCCCTATTAAAGTAAGTCCTGCATAGGTAAGATTTTTCTTCTTCTTTTTCGCTCTATCTTCATCTGCTGCTTCTTGTTGCATTGCTTTAGAGCCTTTCATAAATAAGACTGCCAGCGCTGGGTTAATTACCAAGGCTACAAATAAGGAAGAGGAAAGCGTAATAATCAAGGTGATAGGTAGGTACTTCATAAAGTCACCGATAATACCTCCCCAGAAAGCCAAAGGAATAAACGCTACTACTGTAGTAGCCGTAGAGGCAATAATAGGTACAGCAATCTCCCCTACTCCCTGCTTCACTGCATCTTTTAGTTTTTTCCCTTCTTCTAAATGGCGATAAATATTCTCAATTACCACGATACCATTGTCTACCAACATTCCTAACGCCAAAATTAAAGAGAAGAGCACCATAAAGTTGAGTGTTACTCCAAAGGCGTTGAGAATCATAAAGGACATAAGCATAGAAAGTGGAATCGCTACCCCCACAAACAAGGCATTGCGAATACCTAAGAAGAATAATAGTACTATTACCACCAAGATTACCCCAGAGATAATACTATTTTCTAGGTTCGCTAGCTGCGATCGGGTCGTTTTGGACTGGTCGTTGGTAATCGTGATGTTCAGATCTTTTGGAAAACGATTTTCTTGTGCTTCTTCTATAATATCTTTGATCTGGTCGGCTGCATCCAATAAGTTTTGTCCACTTCGCTTCACTACGTTGATCGTTACCACGGGTAGTTCGTAAGAACGTGCATAACTCTCAGGCTCTTCAAAACTATCTTTTACTTTTACCTCAGCCACATCTTTTAAGTAAACGATATCGCCTTCTTCATTTTTAACAACGATGTCTTCTATCTGCTCTCTGTTCTCAAACTCTCCTACCACGCGTATAGAACGTCTGTAGTCGTCAACTAACACATTACCTCCAGATATACTCACATTTTCGTTCGCGATGGCTTGTTCTATATCACCAAAGTTTACTTGGCGGGTCTCCATTTGGTAAAGATCCGCATTGATCTTTACTTCTCTTTCTAGTGCTCCTCTAATGGGTGCTTCAGAAATTTCAGAAAGCTTTTCGATCTCATCTTGTAGGTATTCTCCGTACTTCTTCAATTGCTCCAGGCTGTAATCTCCCGAGATATTAACAAACATAATCGGTATGTTGGAGAAGTTTACCTCTAGTACATCTGGATCGTTTGGTAAGTCAGTTGGAAGCTCACTCTTGCTCTTATCTACGGCGTCTTTTACATCTTGTAGGGCTCTTTCGACTGTCACTCCTGGATCGAACTCGACCACAATAGAAGAAAAATCCTGCACTGAAGTAGATTCTATGTCCTTTACACCATTAATCGATTTTAGCTCTTTTTCTATAGGACGTGTCACTAAGTTTTCCATATCGACAGGTGAGTTGCCTGGATAAGGTGTAGCTACGTAGATAGTAGGAATTACGATTTCAGGAAAACTTTCTTTGGGCATCGAGACGTAAGAGTTAAAGCCCATCACAACGATCAACAGCATGAGAATAACGACACTCGTGACGTTATCGACTGCTAAGTTGGTCAGTGCAAACTCTTTCTTAATATCCTTTTTCTTCTTCTCTGATACATGATTGTTTTGGCTCATTTTATCTTGGCTCATTTGTATCAATTTTTAAATAGTGATTGAATGATAGTAGCCTTATGAAGCACTACTACTTTCTTTTACTTTAACTTTGTTACCTTCTGAGACAAGGCGAAAGCCTTCGTCAACGAGTATCTCATTTCCTTTTAAACCTTTTGTAATGACGATCTCATTCTTGTAAGATTCGCCAAGTTCTATACTTACACGCTTCACCAAGTTGGTCTTCTCATCAATGATGAATACGAAGTCACCAGAAACATCCTGCTGCACAAGATCATTAGGGATGACTACAGCATCTTTCAATTCGTAGTCTTTCAGCTTAAGTACAGTCAACATTTCAGGCTTTATTTCTCCCTTGGGATTATCTACCCTCATTTCTATCTCAAAAGTACGGTTGTTGGGGTTGATTACCTGTCCTATATTCGTGACACGCACCGTCTGTTCTTTGCCAAGTGAAGGAAAATCTACCAGTACAGAATCCCCTAACTGTATCTTTCCCAAATAAGCTTCTGGGAGGGCTGCACTAATCTTCATTTCGTTCAGGCTTACTAGGCGTATAGCAGGCATACTTGGGCTTGCCATTTCACCTTGTTTAGCGTATACTTCATCTATAATTCCTGAAAAAGGCGCTACCAATACTGACTGAGCTGCTTGCGCTTGTAATACGGCAATATTTTTTTCAAGTGACTCCTTGTTGTTTTTAGCTTCTAGGTACTGTATTTCTGTCCCTATTTTTTGCTTCCAGAGTCTTTCTTGCTTTTCGTATACCGTCTTAGCCAGTTGTAGGCGTGTTCTTAGCTCCGCAATGTTGTTCTGAATAATATCAGCATCTTGGGTAATCAAGGTCGTCCCGCCGCCTACTCTCTGTCCTTCTGTCACGTAGACACCCGTGATAATACCATTCGTTTTGGCGTTCAGCGTTACGTTTTTATCCGACTCTACAACGCCTCTTACCTCAATAAAGTGGGCAAAGTCTTGTACTTTAGAAGGCGTAGAGGTAACAAGGATTATACGTTCATTTCCTTTAAAATAGTCTGGGTCAGCTTTTACAATCTCTGACTTCAGTTTGGCAATATCGGCCTCAATCTTCTCGAGTTCTTTCTGCTTGGACTTTAGTTTTTCTTTTTTATTATCTAAGTCGCTGCCTCCTCCACAACTCGATAGAAAGAATATCATAGCAAGTAGGTATGCGGTTGGTTTCATGATAAAAATATTTGTTATGAGTTCGGATATTTTCAAGTTACTTGTTCAGTTATAAAGTTATACTGGACAAAATGTTTTGTATTATTCAACTAAATTACCTAAAGCTTTTTGTAAATCTACTCTAGCTACTAAGGCATCATACAGCGCACTGTAGTAATTGGTTTCTGCTTCTTTGTAAGAAGTTTCTGCATCTACTACTTCCAGATTAGAACCCACCCCTTCTACATATTTGATACGCGTAACGCGTAGTACTTCTTGTGCAAGTTCCATATTTTCTTTCTGTGTCGTGAGGCTCGTTACAGCATTTCGGTAGTTGATTTGTGCTTGTTTGGACTCAAAATCTATCGACTTTTCGAGATTCTCTCGGTCAATCTCCATTTTTTTCATCTCTAGCTTCGTCTGCTGAATTTTGTATTCTCGCTGCCCACCATCAAAGAAAGGGATATTCAAGCGTAGCCCTACCACACCGTACTGAAACCAGTTATTCCCAAAATCGAATAGGCCATCGAACTCATCAGTACCTGCATTGTATCCAAAGGTGAAAAATGCCGATAGATTGGGTAAGTAGTTAGTACGCTGATTTTTAAGGTCTAGTTGGAGTAGGTTTTCGTTGGTCTCTAGCAAGTTATACTCTATTCTATTCTCATAAACGGGTGCTATCTCAGCATCAGATACCTGCATAAGCTCATAGTCACTAATTTTACCTTGTACTGCCAAGCTTTCTTTTACAGACATACCCATCTGAAATTTCAGTAACTCAATACTCAAGTCGTACAAGCGCTGTGTATTGTCTTGCTCCAGTTTTAAGTTATTGTAACTTACCTCTAGGCGATCTACGTCTAACTTCTCTGCAAAACCATTTTCATAGAGCGCGCGGGTTTCTCTCACCGTTGAGTCGAGGCGCGATAAGTTTTTATCGAGTAGTGCTAGTCTTTCTTGAGACACCAACACGGAGAAGTAAGCCTTTGATACATTGGCACTGATTTCTACTTTAGTAGCCTCTTTGTTTCTCACTGATAACTCCTTAAAAGTACGGGCAGCTTGTAGCCCTACAAAATAAGAACCATTGAAAATCATCTGGTTAACATTGATCCCTGCTAATCCTGAATAAGCTACCCCAAATCTTACTGCTATAGGTGGGGAACCTTCAGGTGCGGTTGGATCAAGAAATTGTGCTGGTAAAAAGGCGGTCTGAATAGCATAGTTATGCGACAGCTCTACTTGACCGTCAATTTGCGGTAAGCCAATACCGCGGGTCTCTTTTATGCTGGCTTTGGCAATTTCTATATCGATGTCACTCTTCCTTGCTTCGGCTGCATTTTCATAGGCGTAATTCAAACACTCTTCCAACGTAAAGTTATTGGTGGGAGACGCCTGAGGGTATGCTTTCAGGGAAAAAATGAAAAAAATAAGCCCTGAAAAAAGAATCTGTTTCATGATCTGGTCTTTTGGTTTATTGTAATGCTTCTTGTTTATTTTTGTAATCTTCTAAAATTTGAAAGCCTTTTGGTGTGACAATGCCTCTCATAAAGTGCTCGATAAATTGTACTTGCAAGTCTCTAAAATTGAATCGTTGCGCTGGAAATAGATCTGGGTCAAAAGCTAATTCGACTTCTGTTACACGTAAAATGGCTAGTGCTTCTACATTAATGTCATCTCTGTATAATCCATCTTTAATACCTCGTCTCAAATTATCTTCTAGAGATTTGATGATAAACTCTTTCTTATATTTTTCGAAAATCCTCCAAGACCTTGGATGATACTTCTGTAGGTCTAAGAAAGCCACTGGATTAATATTTACAAAAGTAGCCTTAATATGTTGAGACATAGTGATCATTTCTTCTAATGCATCTGTAGCATTATCTTGTATAGATTTAAAATCGCATTTATCTTGCTCAAAGTGTGCATCGGCTACAGCACATACTAATGTATCTTTATCTTTAAAATATTGATAGATCGTCTTCTTCGAAATGGCTAGGTCTTTTGCTATGTCATCCATCGATATACTTCTTATTCCATATCTCATGAACAGCTCACTCGCCTTCTCTAATATTCTCTTGGGTGTTTCCAATACCTTTTTATTTATTACTTGAAGCAAAACTATAGAAACTTTAGATATTTTAAAAGTTTCCTGCGTTTTATTTTGTAGTAAATCAGGGTATAATGGTACGTGGAAATTTCTCTTCAAATTTTTTTTAATAGGTTCTTTACAACGAATATAATCACTTTCGTACCCCCTGTAGAGGAAAGGAGGGTGAAGTGATGAAAAAACAAATTCGAGCGTAGATATTCGGTAATGAATTGTAAGCGAGCTTTTTAATAAACCAAGACTTCTGTAGGCTAAATTGAATTAAATTAAGAAATATTTATATGTTCGATTTGCGTTTTTTCTACTAATAAAAGCACTCTTTTCACGAAAACCTTACATATTACTTAAATTCACTTGCACAAGGCGAACATTTTTTGTTGATTTGTGTTCTTATAATAGTTTTCATAATTGTAAGTTTTTGATTAGTTAGGTTGTAGACCCTTGAGCTTTTGGCTGCTAGGGTCTATTTTTTTATATTAGTGCGTACCATCTATCTGTATGCGCCTATACACACACCAATCACTTTCCCTACATTATGCTCGTACTGGGCAAGGCGAACGTACTTTACTGGCTTTTCACGGATTTGGTCAAGAGGCTGTCTCTTTCTCTAGGTTCCTTACCTCTTTAGAAAGCTATTATACTATCTATTCCTTTCATTGGCTTCCTCAAAACGATCCAAAACCTCCTTCTTCGGCTACTTGGCAGGCTTGGCTTACCTCCTTTTGCCAACAAGAAAACATTCTACGGTTCGATTTATTGGGTTTTAGTATCGGTGCACGATGGATATGGCCGTTGGCTTGCCTGCCTACTTTGCCCTTTGAATAGGTACTCTTACTAGCACCAGATAGTATTGTCCCTTCCCTTACTTATCGCCTAGCAGTACATCATTCTGTAGGACGAGCCGTTTTTGAATCATTACTGCAATCACCCACACTTTTGCGAACACTCCTCTCTGCCTACAGCTTTTTTTCTTCTAAGCCTACCAGAAGGTTTCTTAGGCAACAAATTGAAAACGAAAGTGCCCGTGAACGTATTTTCCGTACTTGGCAACAGTGTAGTCAGCTAAAAGCTACCAAACGTACCTTGTTATCAGCCAACGAGCAGCAACCTAAGCAGTGGTATTTTTGGCTAGGTACACAAGATCGTATTATCTCGAATCGTTCTATCAAAAAATTAGGGCAACAATTACCCAATAGTGCCGTCTATGAATTATATTGTAACCACTGGCAAGTACCTAGTGCCTTTAAAAAGGCGATTCTCAAAGATCCACATCCATTTATTTAGTTTTTTATGCGTAGAGTAAACTTCCTTGTCTTCTTATTTTTAGCTACTGTTCATTATAGCTTTGGCCAGTACAGTCAGCAGGACTCCCTTAGGGGTAGTCTTAATCCCATGCGTACTTGCTACGACGTATTCTATTATGATTTACAGCTTAGAGTGATGCCCGACGATCAGTTTATCATTGGTAGTAATACCATTCATTACCAAGTAACAGAAGATTTTGACGTATTACAGGTAGATTTATTTCGTAACCTAGCAATCATTCAAATACTACACGCAGGAAAACCACTTACCTATAAACGTAAAGGGAATGCTACCTTTGTTTATTTTGATAAGGTACAAACTAAGGGTACAAAGGCGCAAATAGAAATATTCTACAGCGGAAAGCCCACTGTAGCCAAACAACCTCCTTGGGATGGAGGCTTCGCTTGGAAAAAAGATGCTAAAGGACAGCATTGGATAGGTGTAGCCTGTGAGGGCATAGGTGCTAGCCTTTGGTGGCCTAATAAAGACCATCTCTCTGAGGAGCCTGACAGTATGCGTATTTATTGTGAAGTACCTACTGGCTTATTCTGTGTAGCCAACGGGCAGTTAAGAGAAGAGAAAAAACTGGAAGATGGCTATACTTCTTATGATTGGTTGGTGAGCTATCCTATCAATAATTATAACGTTACACTTAACATCGCACAGTATGTACATTTCCAAGATGTATACGTGAGTCCAGCAGATAGTACGCAGCTTGCCTTAGATTATTATGTGCTTCCTGATCACTTGGAGCAAGCCAAGAAGCAGTTTCAACAAGTAAAGCCGATGTTGGCTTGCTACGAAAAACTTTTTGGGAAATATCCTTTTTGGCGCGATGGTTTTGCTTTAGTAGAGACGCCCTACCTAGGCATGGAGCACCAAGGTGCTATTGCCTATGGTAATGGCTACGAAAATGGTTACTTGGGCAGTGATCTGAGTGGTACGGGTGTAGGGAAGCTATTCGACTACATTATCATTCATGAAGCTGGCCATGAGTACTGGGGCAACAGCGTAAGTACAGAAGACCACGCTGAGCTATGGATACACGAGTCGTGGTGTACATACACAGAAATATTGTTCATAGAGTGTAAGTTTGGGAAAGAGGCAGCAGATACGTACGTCAATGGCTACAGAAAGAGAGTGGGGAACCGAGCGCCTATTGTAGCTCCTTTAGGAGTCAATGCTTCGGGGAGTGGTGATATGTATTTTAAGGGCGCTTTGATGCTGCATGCACTCCGTAATGTCGTGGATAATGATCCACTTTGGTTTCAGATGCTTTACAACCTCGCACAGCACTTTGAGCATCAAGTGACCAACACCAAAGAAGTGGTTACTTTTGTTAATCAACAACTAGGACAAGATTTCACTTATTTTTTCGAGCATTACTTGTATTATCCTCAGCTCCCTATTTTGGAGCAAAAAGTCACTAAAGACGGCTGGATGTATCGCTGGAAGAGCCCTGTAGAGGATTTTAGCCTGCCTCTCAAGATAGTAGTAGCAGGGAAAGAACAAGTCATTACCCCTACTACTACTTGGCAAACGCTTAAGATAGAGAAAGACGAAGCTGTTGAGGTGAAGGAAAAGTTATATTACATTGAGGTAAAGTAGTTATTCATTCGTTCAACTCACTATTCTACTTGATGCTGTAGTTGACATTACAGACCAAAGAAGCTAGCAGTACTACAAAGAAAAAAGCAAGTGAAAAGTGACTCACTTGCTTCTATATCTGTATAAGGTATTACATTTTCTCTTCTATACCGTTATAGGTGTATGTAGCTGAACTGCTGCTTGTACAATACCTTCGGTATCAAAATCACACTCATTGTGCAACTCTTGTTGCGTACCGTGCTCTACAATGCGATCAGGAATACCTAAGCGCTTTACTTTGGCACTGTAGCCGTTTTCTGCCATAAACTCAAGCACTGCACTACCAAAACCTCCCATTAGACAGCCATCCTCTACCGTTACTATTTTATCGAATTTTTGGAAAACGCTATGAAGTAGTTTTTCGTCCAGTGGCTTTACAAAACGTAAATCATAATGCGCTGCATTGATCGACTTCTCAGCCAAGTGCTTGCAGGCTTCCACTGCGTAGTTACCAATATGCCCTATGGTTAAGATTGCTACATCTCTCCCTTCTTTTACGATTCTCCCTTTTCCTACTTCTACACGTTCTAGCGGTGTCTGCCAATGTGGCATTACCCCTTTACCACGCGGATAACGAATGGTAAAAGCATTCTTACTGCCCTCCTTAGCTAATAAAGAAGCGGTATACATCAAGTTACGTAGTTCTTGCTCGTTCATCGGAGCTGATACGATCATATTGGGAATAGCACGCATATAGGCTATATCATACGCACCATGATGCGTAGGGCCATCTGCTCCTGCAAAACCTGCCCTATCTAAGCAGAAAATCACAGGTAGCTCCTGAATACATACGTCGTGGATTACTTGGTCGTAAGCACGCTGCATAAAGGTAGAGTAAATATTACAGAAAACCGTCATGCCCTGTGTAGCAAGTCCAGCCGAGAAGGTAACGGCATGCTGTTCACAAATCCCTACGTCGAAAGCCCTATCTGGCATGGCTTTCATCATAATGTTGAGTGAAGAGCCTGAAGGCATCGCAGGCGTTACGCCCATGATGGTTTCATCTTCTTCGGCCAACTCTACGATCGTATTGCCAAATATTTGCTGGTATTTGAGCGGTTGAGGCTCATCAGATACTTTCTTAAAAATTTCTCCTGTTAGTTTATCGAATGTACCAGGGGCGTGCCATTTGGTTTGGTTTTCTTCTGCTTGCTGAAAGCCTTTTCCCTTTACGGTTACACAATGTAATATCTTAGGACCTGGTATTTTCTTAAGGTCTTCGAGTACGTTGTATAAATGGTCAATGTCGTGCCCATCAATAGGGCCAAAGTAGCGCAGGTTAAGCGATTCGAAGAAGTTACTATTTTTGAGTAGGCTTCCTTTGATCATCCCTTCTACTTTCGAAACAATTTCTTGCGCCGTTTTACCAAATTTACTCATCTTCCCTAGCAGCTTCCAGACGTCGTCTTTCAACTTATTATAAGTGCCAGAGGTAGTAATATCTGTCAGGTAGTCCTTTAATGCTCCTACGTTAGGATCAATGGACATACAGTTATCATTAAGTACAATCAAGAGGTTGCTATCAGATACGCCTGCATTGTTCATCCCTTCAAAAGCCAAACCACCCGTCATAGCACCATCACCAATCACGGCAATATGCTGCTTGTTATTATCTCCCTTGTACTTAGAGGCTACTGCCATTCCCAATGCTGCAGAAATGGAAGTGGAAGAGTGCCCTACACCAAAAGTGTCGTAAACGCTCTCTTTTCGCTTAGGAAAGCCTGAAATACCTCCATACACACGATTTGTATGGAAGATATCCTTTCGCCCTGTTAGAATCTTATGGCCATAGGCTTGGTGTCCTACATCCCATACCAGTTGGTCTTCTGGTGTATTGAAAACGTAATGTAGCGCAACACTAAGTTCTACTACCCCTAAGCTAGCACCGAAATGGCCACCATAAACAGACACTACGTCGATGATGTATTGTCTTAATTCTGTAGACACTTGGTATAACTGAGTAGGATCCAACTGACGTAGGTCTTCAGGACTATCGATTTTACTAAGTAAAGGACCGGGTTGTATTAACATATTTATAAGGCTTTTATCATCACAGCTTACCTCTCTCACTGTTCAATACTGCAATGCTGTGTTCGATTAATAGAAACAAAGCTATAAGTCAATTGTTTCTCACAAAGAAGTTTTTAAGTTTGTTGTAAGTACTAAAAGTAAGTTTTTTTTCGCTACGGGCTGCTATCTTTAACAGATTTTAAATATATTTGAACTGATTTTCTTTAAAAAATCCTACCTAAGCGCTTTTTTCTGTTAAAATAATTACTGGTGTGAGCTTCGAGATTAAACTTCCTCTTTTTGAAGGCCCTTTTGATTTACTTCTTTTTTTTATTGAAAGAGACGAGTTAGATATTTATGACATTCCTATCTCCCAAATTACGGAAGATTTTCTAGCTTACTTACAACAACTCGAAACCTTGAACATTGAAGTGGCGAGCGAGTTTATTTTGGTAGCAGCGAGCTTGATGCGTATCAAAGCAAAACTATTGTTGCCACGGCCTGAGTTGGATGAAGAAGGTAACGAGATAGACCCAAGAGAGGATTTGATTAAGCACTTGCTAGAATACAAAAAATATAAGTCAGTGATTGGGGAAATAAGCCAGCTAGAAGAGGCCAGACAACAAAAAGAAGCACGAGGTAATGTAGTAAAGGAGATCAAAAAACTCTCGGCCATTAATAATGTAGAAGCAGAGCTACAGGATTTAGACTTATATAAACTCTTGCGTGTGTATGAAAAGGTAATAGATCGCTATCGCGTACAATCCAAAAAAAGTATGCATACGATCTACAAATACCCTTTTACGGTAGAGGAGCAAAAAACATTTTTATTAAATAAGCTAGAAGCAAAACAAAGACTCTCTTTTACAGATATATTAGAAATAAATGCGTGGAAAGTGGCTGTTGTCTTCAATTTTTTAGCGATCTTAGAATTACTGCAACTGGGAGACGTCCGCATCCAAATTGGCTTGGGTTATAATAACTTCTGGATTGAGAAGGGAGGCTACTCCGAAGCGCAGCCTACAGAGGCAGAAGATAAAACAAGATAAGCATGACTGAAATCATAGATTTTTTCCAGTTTATACTGAACTCGGAAGCTATTCTGAATCAAGGTGGCTTATGGCTCGTTACGCTGATTGTTTACGTAGAGACTGGTTGGTTCTTTGGCTTTTTTCTTCCTGGCGATTATCTGTTATTTTTAGCAGGATTGTTTTGCGCTACTACTTTAGAAATTCCTATTGCCCTGATGTTCGGTTGTATATTTGGGGCAGCGGTATTGGGTAATTTTTCTGGTTATTTCTTTGGGAAGACAGTAGGAGGGCGTTTTCTACAACGAAGAGACACCTGGTATTTTAAGAAAAGCTATGTAGAAAATACCAAAAAGTTTTTTATGAAGTATGGCGGCAAGGCACTTATCATTGGCCGGTTTCTTCCTATCATTCGTACTTTCTCTCCGCTTTTTGCAGGTATTGCACAAATGAAACTAGGAATATTTTCGCTCTACAATGTTTTGGGAGGGCTGCTCTGGTCAAGTGTTCTGGTATTTGGTGGCTACTATCTAGGTGTAAGCTTCCCGGGTATCATTGACTATGTACATTATATTATCTTGTTTTTCCTCACAGTTACTACCTTTACGGTGATCCGCTCGTACCTTCGATTGCGTAAAGAAGCAAAGTCAAAAAAAACGATAGAAAATAGCTAATTTTCCTGCACAAGCCTGTTTACATCAGCAGCTTTTCTTGTATTGAATATTCTAACACAATCAAAAACATTTACTTTTATGCAACAACAATTAAAAGATTCTTTAGAGAATCACTATCAGCGCATTACCGCCAATATACCTCAAGAGAAAGTAGCACAGGAAGGAGATTTATATTTCTCTTACACAAACCCTCAACAAACTTTAATCACACTGGTTTACTTTGCTAAAAACACCTCTATGCGATTATGCTTACAAGATCTTAGTAATCAAGAAGTAAGGTGGTTTGAGATCAAAATAGCAGACCAAGAGCAATTGGGGCAGTTTTTGGAAGCGCTCGCACAACAGGAACAGCAGGTGACACTCAATAACTATTTTTCATTCTACGCAGCGCTTTCTAAAGTGAGCAATGTTAGCATTTTGGCTTGGGAACAGTGGGAGTCAAATTATAAGTAGCATAACCAGTTCTAAAAACGTATGCCCATTACCAAGATATCATCGGTTTGCTCATAATCACCTTGCCACTCGGCAAGCCTTCGTTCTAGTTTGACTTGCTGCTCGTGGGCTTCAAAGCTGTTGATCTTCTGTAAAATAGTACGTAATCGTTTCTTCAAGAGCTTTTTACCCTTGCTACCACCAAACTGGTCTTGATAACCATCAGAGCACAAGTAGAACATATCGTTGCGGCTAATTTTGAGGGTATGTTGCTGAAAAGTTTTCTCTACATCGCCCCAAGTACCACCGATAGAGAAAGGAGAGGCATTGATCTGATGAAGCTCTGTACGATGTACGTGCCACAGCGTACTTTTAGCACCTGCATAGTAAAGGATATCATTGGGTTCGTCGATGGTGAGTATAGCGATGTCCATTCCGTCGTTGGTAGGATTATCTACTCCTTCTTTGTTAAGTACAGCTACTACGCGCTGATCTAGTTCGCGCAAGATAGCTGCTGGGGCGGTGATTTTTTCCCGATTGACGATTTCCTGTAGTAAGTCGCTTCCTAATACGGTCATAAAAGCGCCTGGTACACCGTGTCCTGTACAATCGGCTGCCACCAAAACTTTAAGTGATTTTACAGCAATTTCTTCTTGTGGGTCTTGAGGATTAATGACAGGAATAGTGACCCGCGTAAACCAGTAGAAGTCGCCTGAAACGATGTCTTTGGGTTTATACAGAATAAAAGCATCCTTGAATTGCGCTTGAATATGGGTTGGATTTCCCAATACTGCTTCTTGTATGCGTTTGGCGTAGTGTACGCTATCTGTAATGTGTTTGTAGGCGCTTGCTAATATGTCGTTTTGTTCTACAATCTGCTGGTTTTGTGCTGCCAATTCCTCGTTCTGGGCTTTAATCTCTTGTTGCTGTGTTTCTATGTCCTTTTTTTGCTTCTCTAGGGTAGCATTCACTTCGTAAAGGTATTTCTTGGCTTTGTCACTGGCCAATGCAGTTTGTACTTTCTTGTGTTCATTCTGGTAGTAGTACTTCGCTAAAAGATTACCAATAAGCCAAGTGGAAGCAATCAAAAAACCACCTTGTACAAACATCTCCTGTAAGGTAGCGCGCCCAATAAAATAGTAGACAATACCACCCAACAAGACATTCACTAGAAGAATCAAGTCTGTGTAGCGTGCCGACCATACTGCCCCCAAGCTACAACCTAGATAGATGATGGCGTACTCACTTATATAGATGGGCAGGGCCTGCTGATTGGCTACGTGAATAAAGTAGATACTGGCTGTTGTCCCTCCTATAAAAACGTAACTATTAATAATAGTAGAAGGAAGGCGAAAAAAACTTCCTATTAGTAATAGTAGTAAAGCCCCTAAGGCGAACGTACCACGTATTTTAAGGAAATGTAGCCATACCTCCTTGGTGGCTAAGTAATCAAAAACTGCCCATACCAAAAAGAATAAGATGGCTATTCCGCCTAGAAACTGTGCTCTCTCGAAAGCAATTTCTTCTAGCTTTTGCGCAATGTCCTTCTTTTCAACAGCAATATTGACGTCCATAGAATGATTAAATGGTAGTGTTGGTCAATTTACGCATTTTCAAGCATTTCTATCTGGGTAGCTTGTTGTTCCCACTCCTTGTGATAATCCGATAAATCAGCTTGTACTTGCTGGTACTTTTCATTAAGTGTGTTTAACTCCGCAGGATTATCTGAAGTAGCCACCTCGCTAAGCGCTTGCTCTAGTTGCTGTTTGTCTTCTTCTAGGCGGGCTATTTTCTCTTCTAGTTGGGTAAGTACCTGGTAAGCTTTTTTAAGTGCTTGTTCCTGTTTCGCTGTGGTAGAAGTCTCCTTCTTTTTCTTCGGCTTTGGAGAAGATTGTGTTTGTGAGGTGTTGTTTTGCTCGATAGTACGTTGGGCTTGCCAATACTCGTACTCGTCGTAAGTACCCAAATACTCTTTAATTTCTTGGTTTTCTATGTACCATATTTTATTGGCTACGTGTCGTACAAAGTGGCGATCGTGGGAGATGACTATGTACGTTCCTTCGTATTGCTCTAAGGCTTGAATAAGGATATTTACAGACTGCATATCCAAGTGATTGGTAGGCTCGTCGAGTAGTAGAAAGTTGGCTTCGGAGATGAGCGTTTTGGCGAGCGCTACACGCGACTTTTCGCCACCTGAAAGCACCTTTATTTTCTTGAATACGTCATCACCTGAAAAAAGGAAACAACCCAAAATTGTTCGTAGCTCTGCTTCTAGCTTTCCTGAACCTGCTTGCTGAAGTTCTTCTAGCATCGTATTGTCTACTGTGAGGGCTTCTAGCTGATGTTGCGCAAAAAAAGTAGGAATCACATTGTGCCCTAACGTTACTTCACCGGTTTGGATAGGCTCCGTACCCGCAATAATGCGCAACAAGGTTGACTTGCCTTTACCATTGGCACCGATGAGCGCTATTTTATCACCTCTTTCTATTTGAATAGAGGTATTTTCTAGGATTTTATTCTCACCAAAAGCCTTTGAAACGTCTTTCAACTGTATGACTTGCCTGCCAGAAGTTTGTCCAAAGGAAAACTTGAAATGTACGGCTGCCTTTTCATCTATCACCTCTTCGATCAAGTCCATCTTTTCTAGCTGCTTAATGCGTGACTGTACTTGCCGTGCTTTGGTAGCCTTGGAACGAAAACGAGTAATGAACTTTTCCATTTGCTTGATCTGATCCTGCTGGTTTTCGTAGGCATTCTGCTGAATTTCTTGGCGAAGCGCTTTTTCTTTCAAGTAAAACGTATAGTTGCCTGAATAGCTCGTAAGCTTACGTTGGCTTACTTCTACAGTAATATCAATGACGTTGTTGAGAAAATCTCTGTCGTGCGATACTACGATCACCGCGCCTTCGTAGTTTTTTAGGTATTTTTCTACCCACTCTATGGAAGGTAAATCTAGGTGGTTGGTTGGTTCATCGAGCATCAGTAAGGAGGGTTTTTCTAATAAAAGCTTTGCCAGCATCACCCGCATCCGCCAGCCTCCTGAAAACTGCTTGAGTGGCTTTTCCAAGTCTACCGTACGAAAACCCAGCCCTTCGAGTACCTCTTCTGCCCTTGCCTTGATGGTATACCCATCCAATGCTTCAAACTCTTCTTGTAGTCGCGCCAATTGATCTACCAACTCATCCTTATAGTTCGTTTCCATCTGGTGTAGCACCTTTTCTATTTCAGCTTGTAAGGTGTTTTGGCGAGCAAAAGCTTGCATCGCTACCTCTAGAATACTTTCGTCTGTTTGGTACGAGAGTAAATCTTGATTTAGAAACCCTATTGTGCAGTCTTTACTTTTTTCTACACTTCCTTCATCGGGTTGGTACTCACCTGTAATCAGCTTCAATAAAGTAGACTTTCCTGTGCCGTTGGCGCCAATTAAACCAATTTTGTTTTTAGGATGAATGTGTAGAGAAGCCTCTTCGTAGAGGGTACGGCTCCCAAAATAAAAAGTGACATTGTTGATGGATAGCATAGGACTGGCTTTTTATAAAGAAGAAAAGCCACAAGCGATTTGCTTGTGGCTTGTAGAGGGTGAGGGATTCGAACCCCCGGTACCTCGCGGTACAACGGTTTTCAAGACC
>CALEMF010000028.1 GCA_937911505.1 uncultured Cytophagales bacterium | reverse complement strand
GGGCATCTCGTGGTGAATAAGGGGAATATTGATGGCTTGAGCAACTGCTTCATGAAAAGCAAACAGGTTATTATCGCCATAGTACCGTTCTGGGTAGTAAGATATAAAAATGTCTGCGCCTATTTTTTCTGCGTGTTTAGCAAAGTCTATGGCCTGCTGCACATCTCCGACAGTGGCATTACTTACGATTACGGTTCCCCTGTTATCTGCTGCTTCTACTACTGTTTTGTTTACTTGCTTAATTTCTCCGGTAGTCAGAAGATTATAACGGCTCGTACCTACCGTAGTAAGGACGTGCTCGATGCCGTTGGTAAATAAAAAGTCTACGTACGCTGCCAGACTTTGATAATCTACGGACAAGTCCTGCTTAAAAGGCGTAGGAATAGGAATTACAGGGCCTCTTACTTTGTTTTTCCAAGTTAAATTATGTTCCATGTGTGTCATCTTGAGCGGTTAGCCACTTTTGATAGTGCTCAGCGATTTGAAATTGATAAGGATAATCAATATCGAAAGAGCGCTCGGGAGGCATCACATAAGCAAGCATATCCGGGTTAAAAAAAGTATTTTTAGCGCTAAAAGCGGTCATCGTAGCCAAATAAATGGCGCCATTAGGATGGTAGCGCTTCGTAATATTTTGACTACGAGTGGTTAAGTAGTTTTCCTCGTTTTCCATACTTGCAGTATGATCTTTCAGAGTAAGGGCAAGTTGTATAGGAAAATCGTACTCAACTACCCCTACCAAATAGGGTATTTCCTTGTGATGTTCACAGAATAGTTGGTAAGCATTTTTAACATCTTGTGCAGTTCTAAAGGGACAAGTAGGAAGTAAGCAAGCCACTGCATCGAACGTCTCATAGGCTTTGGTACGCTCTAAAAACTCTGCAATTACCTGCACCTTTGTGACCTTATCACCACTCATTATTTCAGGTCTATTGTCTACCTCTATTCCTTCATTTTTTGCTAACGCAGCAATTTCTCCATCTTCAGTAGAAACAAGCACCTTAGAAAAAACTTGTGCTTCTTTAGCAGCTTGAAGGGTATAGGTGAGCAAAGGCTTCCCGTTGAGGGGTAAGATATTCTTCCTAGGGATACGCTTAGAACCTCCACGGGCGGGAATGATACAAATGGTGTTGAGAGATTTCATAAGCAAATGACTTGAGTAGAAAAGACTTCAATTTACAAATATTTTAATCCAAAATAAGACGCCAGTCAATTTCTGGTGCAATAGAAAGGGGGCGGTAGAGATTTTTCATACCTCGGTAGGTCTTTGTGTCGATTACCTCAAAAGACAATGCATTCTCAATTTTATGATGGGGCTTCCCTATTTTAGGTTTGAGCGATAAGGTAACATAGTAAGTCCCTGGCGCTAGAATTTTTTCAGGAATTTTAGCTATAAAGCTGTGTTCGTTTTCATCGAGTTTACCTATCACTGAATCGCTTTGGTCATCGTTAGCAGAGGCAAATAGTTTATTTCCCTTCAGATCTTCAATAATAAAAAGAATATAACCATCCTGCATCTTTTGATGAATTTCGAAATTGATTTTTAAGAAAATAGTATCTGAAAATTCAAAAGTATCTTTATGCTGCGCCTGTTTATCACAGGTAAATACAGATAAGAACTGAGCGGCTTTAGAAGGGTCAACTGGAAATACTATTTTGGAAGATTTACTTTCCATAGTATTAAACTTCTGATAAGTATGTATACCCTGTTCTGTATCACCCTCAAAGACCTTCTGTCCATCTTTAAGAACTACCACCCGCTCACATAAATTTCTGATAGAAGCCATATTATGGCTTACAAATAGGACGGTCCTTCCTTGCCCTTGCGAGACTTCCTGCATTTTACCAATGGCCTTTTTTTGGAATTCAGCATCGCCTACAGCCAATACCTCATCTACGATGAGAATTTCAGGCTCAAGGTGGGCCGCTACGGCAAAACCCAACCGAACCCGCATGCCTGAGGAATAGCGTTTTACAGGGGTATCAATGTATTTTTCGACCCCAGCAAAAACTACTATTTCGTCTAGTTTAGCCCGAATTTCCTGCTTAGTCATTCCCAGTATTGCGCCGTTCAAGAAGATATTTTCTCTGCCGGTAAGCTCTGGATGAAAGCCCGTTCCTACTTCTAGTAAGCTAGCGACACGCCCTTTCACCTTGATTTCCCCTTTGGTGGGAGAAGTCACCCTAGAGAGGAGTTTTAATAAAGTAGATTTACCTGCGCCGTTTTTACCAATAATGCCTACTACATCTCCCTGTTTTACCTCAAGGTTAATATCTTGCAAGGCCCATACATACCCATCACTTTGGGTATCGAGTTGGTTGGTAGCGCCTACTTTTAGGGTAGGATCTTCCTTACCACGCAGTTTTGCCCAGAAGCGAGCAAAGTCATCTCTCAACGTACCAGATCCTACGAGGCCTAGGCGATATTGTTTATATAGTTGTTTTACCTGTAGTACAACGTCAGCCATATAGTTCTTTTCAATTCTCTCTTTCCAAAGATGGATAACTTTAGAAACAGATACAATGATTATACTTCAAATATAAAGGTTTCTTTTTAGGATGAATAAAAAAGAGACTCTATTCAGGAATAGAGTCTCTTTAGAATAAGTTTGGATGATTATTTATTTCGTTAAAATCATCCGTTTTGTATCTACTTCTTCTCCATCAACAATAAGCGTGTAGATGTACATCCCTGCTTTCAATTCATTAGCTTGTATAGTCACCTCTCCTTTACCTTTTTTATCGATAGTGATATGCTTAATTTGGTTACCTTGTAAGTCATTAATGTAAAGGTTCGCTTGGCTTGCATCGTTAGCGATTTGATAGCTAATTTGAGTAGCAACGTTGAAAGGGTTTGGCTTGTTCTGATATAAAGTAGCTTTTATATTAGTTACCTCAATTTTTTCACCACTGGTAAGTTGATTCACTTTTACTTCTAGTGCTTCAATTGCCTTTTGCTGTTGTTCGATAAGTGCTTGTTGCTCTTTCATCCCTTCTACCAAAACAGGGATAAGACCATCATAATTAACGGCTAAGTATCCTTCTGCGTTTTTCTGGACAAGCTCTGGGAAGACAGCTTCAACTTCTTGCGCAATAAAGCCCATTGATTTACCCTGAGGAAAGCTTCTTCTACTAAACTGTTGACTATTGTAAGCATAGCTTACCCCTCTCAACTGACTCAAGCTGGTAAGTGCAGAAGAAAGTGGCTGGATATCTCTCTTATAGCGTTTGTCTGAAGCAATAAAGCTTTGATTCGTTCTGATATCGCCGTCTACTTCTAGCCTAGAAGTAGGAGTGGTAGTACCAATCCCTACATTAGTACCATCATCAAATACAATACTACAGACCAAATCACCACTTGTATTTTCTACTTTTGGTAAAAAGTTGGTAGTTGTGCAGTTATTGTTGAAATTTCCTCCTAAGCCTGCAATATCTCTAGTAAATAGGTTACCGTCGCCATCTGCCACAACTACTCTGTTAGCATTTACATTGTCTATCAAATCCTGAAATCTTACAGTACCTGTGGTATGTAATTGGGCAGTGGGGTTAGAAAGGTCCTCTCCAATACCTACGCGTCCATTGGCTTTGAAAGTTACCCAGTCAATACTCCCGCCTCCACCAACACCAATTCTTCTGGCGTTAAATACTAAGTCACTCACATTCCCGCCTGCTTCTGCGCTAGACTGAAAGTTTTTCCATTGCATAATCCAAGTACGCCACCCAAAGCGAGTTACTCCTCCAAAGGCTATACTACTATTAGGATCTGTACTTAGTGTTTTCAAGTACATTAGCGGATTGGGAGCTGAACTTTGTAGTCCCATTAGAAAAGGGTTAGAACCAGCATCCACATTTAATTTAAATCTATCATTAGTTGGAGGAGTGCGTACGGTGATGGGATCGCCTATAAATATATTTCCATTGAACCCCCCAGTAGTTCGAAGGTTCGTTCCATTATCTTCCCATCGATCGGCTGTTGGGTCATTTTGTGCTTGTAGTGTAATGATGGTGAATAGGTACACGAACAAAAAGGGTGTTAGTTTTAGATTTTTTTTCATTTTTGTACAGTTTATTTTGAGTGATTAATTTAAACTGTGTAAAAATAGATACGCTATAAAAGTCTCACAAAAGAAGTGTATGAAGCTTATATTACTCTCTGATGAAGTTATGATGAAAACGTATAAAGTACTTTAGAAAAGCAACGCTCGCAAGTCTTCCAAGTCGAGCCAACTGTCATTCTTATCAGAACTGTAGTAGAAGTCGGAGGCAACAGATTTGGCTTTATAATGAGTAATGTAGTGAGTAAGGTCTTTATAGAAAGGGACAATGACGTAGTAATGGTCATTTTCTATAGTATAAGGGGCATCGGTGATGGTAATCATCTCTTCGTGGAGTTTTTCTCCTGCTCGTAAGCCAATGATTTGAGTGGGAACATCAGGGGCAATAGCGCTTGCCAAATCTATGACTTTAAAAGAGGAAAGCTTGGGTACAAATATTTCTCCTCCTTGTGCATACACCAGCGCATATAAAATAAAGTCGATACTTTGTTGAGGTGTTACGTTGAAGCGCGTCATGTCAGGGTGGGTGAGCGGAATAAACCCTTTTTTAGTATAATGCTTAAAATGAGGAATTACGGAACCGCTTGTGCCCATTACGTTGCCGTAGCGTACCACTGAAAAGATTGTATTATTGTTGTGTTGGTGAGTAAATAGCTTGTCTGCACAAAGCTTGGTGGCGCCATACAGGCTTACTGCTGCTGCCGCCTTATCAGTAGAGAGCGCTACTACTCTTTTTACCTTGTGTTGGCGCGCACATCTGATCACATTCTCTGAGCCTATAATATTGGTTTGGATAAAAGCCATGGGGTTGTTTTCACCCATTTGCACGTGTTTCAACGCCGCTGCATGAATAACGTAATCAACTCCTTCCATAGCATCTGCCAGTAGGTTGAAATCTCGAATATCTCCTAGTATATATCTTAGGGAAGGGTGTTTGCCCCAGTCAAAGTAATGCTGCATCTCATAGTGCTTCAGTTCATCTCTGGAGAAAATACGTATTTCTTTTACCTGCGGAAAAGTAGATAAGATGTGCGCAATGAAGTTTCTCCCGAATGAGCCAGAGCCACCTGTAATAAGTAAGGTTTTATGATTCAGCATAAGCAGTACAAAATAGATTAAACGGTATCCATAAAGTTTCTTTCCACTCTATGAAAAATAGCTACTCCGCCAAAGAACAATACCAATGTCACGAGTATACTGTACAGAAGCATTTGTAAATTAAATACACCACTGCCCAAAAAAGCATAGCGAAAGCCTTCTAGCACGGGGGCAATAGGGTTAAAAGACATATATAGCTGTAACTTAGGTGATAAAGACGACATTGGATAGATGACAGGGCTTAAGTACATAAAAAGCTGTATGCCAAAGGTTACGAGGAAGGTAAGATCACGGTACTTGGTAGTAAGCGAAGAAATGATAATACCAAAACCCAAGCCTTGAAAAGCCATAATTAATAAGAACAAGGGAACTGCCAGTACCCATCCATTGGGAGAGATACTGTCACTTGTAAAGTAGAAATAAGTGTAGAAAATCAAGAATACGATAAAATTGATACCAAAACTAAAGAGGGAGGCAATTACGGTAGAGACAGGTACGGTTAGCCTAGGAAAGTACACCTTCCCAAATATCTGCGCATTATTGACAAAGGTACCAGAAGTCTTACCAAAACAACTAGCAAAGTAATTCCAAACCGTAGTACCACATAAGTAAAATAAAAACTTAGGCGTCCCATCAGTCGAGAGATTAGCAATTTGCCCAAAGACAATGAAAAAGGTAAGGGTAGTCAATAACGGCTGGATAACGTGCCACAGCGGACCTAGGATAGTTTGCTTATAAACCGCTACAAAATCTCTTCTCACAAAAAGAAGGATGAGGTCTCTGTAACGCCAGAGTTCACCTAAACGTAAATTGAACCAACTACTTTTTGGACTAATGACTTCTGTCCATTCTTGCTCATCGAGATGCTTTTGCATAGAGGGAAAAAGGCTTTAATCGATAGCCCAAAGTTATCCTTTTTTAAGAAAATTAAAACTACCGAAGTGATCTAGGGTTCTAATGAAATAAATTTTTGAAGTAATAGCCATAGCTACTGCCTCAAAAATTCGTAAAATCAGGTTCATAAAGTGAATATTTACAGCTTAAAGATGAACCTTAGATCACTTTATTGTACTACCACCTTCTTCGTATAGTTTTCATCACCTATTTGAAAAACAAACAAATAGAGACCCGGAGAAAGGGAAGCTACGTTGTAAGTATACTCGTTAAAGCCCGCTTTGGTATAAAGCTGCTGCTGATCTAACTTACCAATTGTATCATAGACCAAAAGTGTCACTTCATTGGCCTCGGTGGTAATGTATTGAAAAGTAACAATACGGTTTGTAGGGTTAGGAAAAGGCTCAAACAACTGAAAACTATTGGTAAGATTAGCACAAGCACGGTTGTTATTCAGATCAGTATCTTCTTCAATCAGCGCTTCTGCACAAATGTAGTCTAATGCTGTTAGCTGGCTTGCTTCGAAGAGCGTATCCAGTAGAATCGCCTTGCTCTCCCCTTGTATTACATCAACAGTAAGCGTTTGCGTAAACGATTGACCATCACTAAGTGATACAAGCACGTCGACATTTGTAAAAGTGGTATTCCCTTGATTTTCGAACAGTAAAGAGAGCGATTGTAACCCCTCTTCCGTTTCGATCAGCTCTGCTTGGGTAATGGCTAGGTCTCTACGGAGTGCGCCAATCTGTACAGGTTGGGTAAACGTTTCTGTACAGCCAGTAACAGTGTTGGTAGCGGTAAGCGTAACCAGAAACTCTCCTTCGCTTGCATATAAGTGTGTTGGGTCAATATCGGTGCTGGTTTGTCCATCGCCAAAATCCCACTGGAAGAGGCTAGCACCTGTAGACCGATTTAAAAAGGTAAGTTCAAAAGGGTTGCCATCTGTACTTTCGGTAATAAAGACGATTTGCGGTACAGGTAGTACTTCTATGCGTTCTGTGAAAGTTTGTGTACAACCATTCTGCTGTACAGTAAGACTAATATCGTACGAGCCAGCAGTAGTAAAATTAAAAGTAGGTGCATATTCAGAAGAGGTAGCCACGCCTTCAACCTCCCAAAAGTAGCTTTCAGCGCCTGTAGCACTCATATTGGTGGGAATAAGAGGTGTATTGACACAGATTTGTGCAGGTACTGTGAAAGAAACAGGTATTTCCTCTTGCACAGTGACGTTTTCAGAGAAAACATCTGTACAACCTTCCTCATTTTGAATGGTAAGTGTAATCGTATACGTGCCAGTTGAAGTATAGACCTTGTCAGGATTGGGAAAAGGAGAGAAGGTTCCATCACCAAAATCCCAATAATACCCATTGGCTTCATCAGGTGCAGAACTACCAAAATTAGATAAATCATTTGGAGAAAAGACACTATTGACGCAAAGGCCTGTAGGCATCCCAAAGCGTGCTTCTAAATCATTTCCATCGGTTACGGTTACGGTACGTGTCATAGTATTTGAGCAACCGTTATTAGCCAATACCGTCAAGGCCACCTCATAGTTACCAGCAGCCGTGTAAGTGTGAGAAGGAGACTCATCGCCAACGGGTGCACTTCCATCACCAAAGTCCCACGTCCAACTATCGATGTTGGTATTTGAGCCAAGGCTTGTATTGTTAAAATCTACCGTAAAGCCACAAGGGTTGGTAAAAGTGAAATCGCTGACTAGGGCATCTTCTTCGATAGTAATGGTACTTAAATACTGAGCGATCAGATTATCGTCAATATCATATACACTTAATGAAACGTCTTTTACTCCTAGGCTTCTATAAGAGACAGGAGAAGGTGAAATGGCAGCACTAACTGACGGACTGGCCTCACAATTTTGTTGCAGTGTTATCAAATAGGTTTCATCGGAATCGTTGTTGTTAATAACCCCTTTCCAAGCGCCATCTACGCGTACTATTGCTAATCCTCCTCTATTTCTACTACTAGGGTTACCACCCTTACCCAAATTTACCACTGTGGGTGTGCCGCTTAATAGAGGATAAGTAAGGTCAGCTCTATAGATATCTCCTAAGCCGCTAACAATAATACCATAGTAACTACCATGATCATAATGAACAGAGATGCCTACGGGGAGAGAAATAGGGGGAAACAAAGAAGTAATACTGACTACACTAGGAGTGTTTTGAAGAGACGAACCAAAGTCGATATGGGCGAAGTCCCCATCGAGCGAGCTATATATTAAAGACCAGTTTCCGTCACACTCTTGAACTAAGTCCATCCCTAACACATTATCGTTATCACCAATATTGATGGGAAAGGACTCTACAAAAGTATCGTTTGAGAAAGAAGTACCGAAGTTAAGCCTTATGATACGACTAGGAGATCTGTCTGCTACGAACACATAGCTATTAGCCCCCTCTTGGGCTACTTCTAACGCTCTCGGTCTGAAAGTAAAATTTGAGTTGAAAATATCTCGACCAGTAGGCTCTTCTTTGATACCATTTTCAAAGGTAAACTTGACCAGATTGAATCGACTACTGGAGAATGTATTTAAAGCAAACCCATACCAAACACCATTTTGCTTAATGAGTTTGATAGGTTCAGCAACATCGATTACATCATTAGGATTACCTAAGTCTGTTAACAATTGAAAGTTGAAATTGGCGTCGAAATCTAAACGATATAAACGATTTTCCTTACTAATCGCAAAAGCATGATACTCTTCACCTTCTTGAATGATATCTACGTGGGCAGGATCAAAAACACCTGGGAGTTTGAGTAAAAACTCACTTCTCAGCTCCCCTTCCAAATCTCGTGCGCAAAAATCCCACTCGTAGCGCGCGGTGCCAGGCTGTGGATTGGTAAAGTTCACCGGTTCGTCTGGGCAGACAGTATTAGGTGTACCAAAGCCAGTGGTATTATCTATCGTAGGGCATTGGGCTAAAAGGCTAGCCGAAGTAGCTAAGTAGAGCCATAGCCAATGAAGGTGTTTCATGCCGTCGTTTTTTGGATGTATTCGCCTTTACACGCGAAAGTAAATGCGAAACCGATTCAGTAGGAACATATACCTAGTTTTCTGCGGTAAGGTTTTGGGTAAGCGCTTGTTTTTTCCACTCATCGTATAATAAACTATAGAGAATGACATCAACTGGCGCATCATCAATGATTTGAAAGGCTCTTAGTATACCCTCTTGTTGAAATCCTAAACGCTGCGGTACAGCACGAGAGCGCTCATTTTCTGCTGCGCAAGCAATCTCCAGACGATTTAAATAAAGTTTTTGAAAGCCATACTGGATAATTTGTTGGGCAGCTTGGTACATAATTCCCTGTCCTGTGTGAGCACGATCGAGCCAGTAGCCAATGCCTGCTTTCTTATGCTGTAAATCAATAGGCTGTAGGTTGATGTTGCCTACTAGCTGATTTTCTACCCAAATACCCATAAAAACTGCTCTGCCCTGCGTAAAACGATGCTGGGCTTCTTCTACATAATTCCTTACATCAGTGAGTTTTTGCGTATATTTTACCCAAGGGAGCCAATATTTAAGGCGCTCCTTATTCTCTTTTAAGAGCTTAAAAAAAGTGGGTACGTCTCGCTTGGAGAGGTACTTTAGTTGTACAGTAGGCGTACTGGTGGGAGAGGATAGTTTAATCATATTCAAAAAAATAAAAAATCGAACTGCTATAATATACATATTCCGCCCGCAAAATACAATGACCTACAGCTACTTAGCTATGTCTTCCACAAATAGTTTTAAAATCACAGTACTGACAAATAGCCAAATCATCTGTTTTCTTGAAGGGTTGAGCTGGGTCTAAGATTTTCAGTACAATCTCCTCGAGGAGTTTTTCAGTTTGATTCAAGAAGAGTGCATTGGCAGGGAAACGGTCTTCTTTTTCTATAAAAGAGAGCGGGAGTAGCTTGGCTTTTAAGTTGGGTAAGGAATAAATACCAGCCATCACGAATTGCTCTTTATAGGCACTAAACTGCGGGTTACTAAGAAAGTTTTTCAACACAATGTAGCGGTATATCCAGAGCTGCCTTGCCTTGCTCACATCGGTTTGCGTATCGTGTGTAGTCAAGGCAGTTGGTTTCACTTTTACTTGCTTGGCCTCTACTTTACCCGTTTTGTAATCAATAATGCGAATGGTATCTTTTAGGCGATCAATGCGGTCGATAATTCCCTTGATTCGTACAGGAATCTTTTCACCTTTCCAGCGGATATGAAACTCAGCAGGGGCTATATTGACGAACTGTTCGTTTTGGGTAGCTTCGGGTTGCTTGCGTGCTTCCAAACCAAGTATCTCAAAATAAGCCTTGGGACCATCTATTTCTTCTGTAAGCTCTTCAATTTGCTCGTCTAAGAAATCAAGAATATGCTTCATCGCCATTTGTTGGGCAATGTAATTATTACCAATCAGGTGATAGCCTTTGTATTTCTTATCTTGGAATTTTTCTAAGACACGCTGCGCTACTTTGTCTTTCTCTGCTTCTAAGGTATCTATGGTGATACGTGAATGTAGGTGGGCTAATTCTCTGAATAAGTCTTCTAAAATCTCGTGAACCAACACCCCAAATTTATCAGTCCCCAACTCTTCTTCTACATTTTCGGCGTCTTGTATACCCGCAATATGCTCAAAATAATACCGTAAAGAGCATTTCAAGAAGGTATCGATATGGGTAGGAGAGAGCCCCTCTGCTAAGTTTTCTAAAATGGCCGCTTCTATCGCTGGGCTTTTCTCAATGACCAAATCAGGGCTAGGATTACTTAGTGCTTGGTCGGCGAAGGCAGCTTTTTGGCTAAATTTGATCTTGCCTTGGCTTCGCTTCACTAAGTCATTCTCAATCTGGAGAATAAAACGGCTTTTCTCCTCGCCTCCATAGGTTTTGGAAGGGTTGACATAGAGAAGTGCTACCCGTGAAGCACGTTGTAGCAAACGATAAAAATGGTAGCTCATTACAGCGTCTTGCTCGGTATGAGTAGGTAAGCCAAAAGCGGTAGCGATATCTACGGGAATCAACGAAGTGGCCTTTTTAGCAGGTGGCAACGTTTTTTCGTTACTAGAGAGAATAATAAGCTGCTCAAAGTCGAGGGTACGTGTTTCTAGCATTCCCATAATTTGTACAGCACTGTTGCGCTCACTGTCAAAGGCAATCCGTTCTTCTCTAATGAGTTGGTAAATAAATACCTTGAGCGTTCTAATATCAACGTTATACTTACGTGCTTTTAACGTTTGTTGGAGGGTCTGCATGATCTCCTTGAACTTTCGTACATAGTGCTTCTCTAGCGCATTACTTTTACTGTAAAAGCGTTCAAAGAAGCCACAGAGCGACTGCAAGGTTTTGATGGCTTTTTCGGTAGCGTTTCGCTCGCCCCAACGTTGAAATATTACCCGAAGAAGTGGCTTAAAATGCTCGTATTGAAAAAAGTAAGTGTCTTTCTCGTCAGCTTCTTTAAAGCCTAGTAAGTAGTCAGGTAAGCGCATAAGCTCTCCTGAACTAAGCGACACTACATTGAAGCGTACCATATAGCTGATCGCGTCCCTGATAAAACTAATACCGCCTTGGGTGTTTTCGTGAAGCTGTTCGTACTTACGAATAAAAGGATGATTTAATACCTTGATGATGTGTTTGTAATAATAGCTTTCCAGTTGAATCGTCTTCAATTGCTTTTGTCCGTCATCGTCTTCCACTTCTATCTCCTTCGTAGTATGCTTGGCGGTCTGGTGCATCTCAAAGAGGGTGTTGATGAGGTTGTAAAGCGTAGAACGCTGCAAAGAGAGTCCCATCGTAATGTTGATCTCTGGTATATCAAGCGCATACATAGTGGGTAAGAGCAGGTTTTCATCTGGTAAGATAATCCCTGTACTAATTGGCTTTTGGGGTACTCCCCACTCTCGAAGTAATTGCTGGGCTACTTTGGCTTGCATCACTGCGTTGTTGGTAGCAATGGTCACCACTTCTTTTTCAGTGTTAAGCAGTAAATCTTCTTCCCAAAGCCACTCGTTGGGGGTAAGCGTTGCGTCTTTCTTGTATTTTTTGAGAAACTTACCCGCTTGGTTTTCAGTATGCGCCTCCATAAAATAGCGGTCGCTATCCCAGAGAACAGTAGCTTTCTTTGCTTTGAGTAGTTTTCTAATAATCTGCTCTTCCGCCTTATTGAGCGCATTGAAGCCCACAAATAAATAATGTTTGTACACTTCGTGATGCAGTAGTTTTTGCTCTACTTGCTGCGCTAAAGAACGATACATCGCTCCCAAATAAGCCAAACCCTTTTTGGCCAAGTTCGCGTTGAAGATTTTGTATACTTGGTGGAGGTCATCCCAAAATTGGAAGTAGTGGGCGACTGTCTCACTAAGGTCATTTTGTTGCATGTTCCACTGCTGCACCCGCCCTACATCTGCCAAATTCCGAAATAGCTGATCAGGCGCTACCATGTACTGATCTATTCGGTGGAAATCGCGTAGTAAAGTAGGTAGCCACGACATAAGGTTATCTTGGGTAAGCCCTACTTGCTGTTTGAAAATCTCTTGTAGCTCTAGAAGAAGCGTTACTTGGTCTGCCCGTTTTGTATTGGCTTGGGTCTCTACAAAATCCTCCATTGAAAAACACTTAGGACGCTTTTCTTCTGCCAAATCTTCTATTTTCAACACCTCTCTCAAGATAAATACGCTTCTTCTAGTGGGTAGAAGAATACACAGTTGACCCATCTGATCTTGATGGTGCTGACGGATGTAGGTGGTAGCTTTTTCTAAGAACGAAGTGATCATATACGGGTAAAATTAGGCAAAAGCCTCATAGTTTCCACTTTTTATGGGTATTAGTAGAGATAATACGGTTCAGAAAATAGGGTGCATCATCAGAGGTATTGTGGGGTCGGGTGGTAGGTTGCCCTTCTCCAAACTTATAAAAAAGCTGGCTAGGGTTCCAGAAGGGCTCTCCTTGCGAATTAACCTTATTTTCCAAAAAGCTTTTCAGCCACTGGCTGACCGTATTTTGGTCACGGTACTCAGTAGGATTTTTGGTAAGCACGTGTAGCATATAGACAGGACGGGTAAAAGCGACGTAGAGCAGGTTAAGATTCTCTAAGATGCTCTTTTCCTGCTCGCTGGTAAGCTGTTGACCAATGGCTTCATCTTTAATAGATTTTCTCATATTGATAAGCGTATGCTTCAGCTTTTGCTTCTTTTCTTGGGCTAACGGGAGATCGCTTTGCTCTATGTTCACCCACATAGAGTCCCAGTTGGGAGGAATTACTTGCCAGTCGGCAAAGGGGAGAATCACAATGGGATATTCCAAGCCTTTCGCGCGATGGATGGTAGTGATGGTTACTGCTTTACTATCTTTGGGAGCGCTCACACAAAGTGAGCCTTTCTTAAGTTCCCATTCTTCTAGAAAGTCAGTCAGGTGATTGCTCTGTAGGGTACTGTACTCCAAGACCCAATCCATAAAGCGAAAAATATAGGCGAGCTTGTACGGATAGCGTTCATAGATTTGAAAAGTAATCAGTAATTCTTCTACAATCTCATAAATACCCAAGGCTTGTATTTGCGCATAGTCGATCCAATAGCCTTCTTCTCCTAATTTTCTGTAAAAGTCTTCTACCGTAGCTTTCTCATCGTACACAATGTGCCTAATGGCCTTGTTGGTGGCTGTATCGGGTAGTTTACAAAGAATAATCTTGTAAAATAAATACAGCGCCTCTGACTTGGCTAAGCTGTTTTCAGGATTTTCAATCACTTTAAGTAGCGCGATGAGAAAATTCACCTTTTCATCAGAAGCTAGTAACAAGGAATCAGCAGAGACCACCTCAATACCTCTTTCCTTTAAATAAGTAGCAATCTGAATGGCCTTCGTATTTTTGCGGCACAGAATGGCAATGTGTTGGCGTTCAAAGCCCAGCGCTTGGGCTTCGTCAATGAGGTTCTCAATGGCGTCAAGGGTGGTTTCTTCATAGTTTTCTTTTTCTAAAAACTGAAAGGTAATACCTGCTCCTTTGGGAGATTGTTCAGGGACTTGTTGCTTAAAGTGGTCGTCATAAATAGCGGCTGCCTGATAGTACATTAGGGTAACAGCAGCAAAGAAGTCATTATTGAACTGTACAATCTCAGCCGCACTACGGTAGTTGGTGTCAAGGTTTTCTGTCGTGATGTAAGGGAAGATGTGCTCATAACGCTCTCGTAAAAAAGAAGGTTGGGAGGTTTCGGGGGCAAGCTCATCAATGTTTTTACCACCAATGTGTACCAACTGCTCCATTTCTCCTCCTCTCCAGCGATAGATGGCCTGCTTGGCATCGCCCACCAGCATATTGAAGTGCTGCTCCGCTAGGTTATTTTCTATAAGCGGGAGGAGATTTTGCCACTGCAAGACAGAAGTATCTTGAAACTCATCAATCAGTAAATGATTGTACTGGTCGCCCAAGCGCTCGTAAATGAAGGGAACCGGTTCGTGCTGTATGATTTGGGCAATCTTATGGTTGGTCTCAGAGATATGGACGATGTTATTACGCATCTTTACAAACTCAAAGGCTTGTCTGATTTCGTTAATAAGTGATACCGTATACAAGTGCTTCAGAATACTCTGTAGGCTTTCGTAAGCACCTTGTTGTTGGGCACGTAACGCTTCAATATCTTCTATGAGGGTGCGTAGTGATGCCTTAATACTGTCAATAGCAGCTCCATTTTTAGATTTTGTTGTGTACCAAATATCTTCTTCTAGCGCCTTCTGTACGTAGCTATTCAAGTAAGAGGACTTAGCAGTAGGGTGTTCGGTTTGTTTTTTAAAATAGCCTCCTACGCCATTGTTTCCATAGTAAAAGTCTTTCTCTTTTAGCCCTTTCTCTGTGATAAGCTGCCAACCCGTTTGTGCCTTTTGCTGTAGTTGAGCGGCATAGTCAGTAATAAATGTTTTGGCTTCGCTAATAATCTCTTTAAAGTCTTGAATTTGTAGGGCATGCATGCCCTTCATAATGGGAAGCGACTTTTCATCAAGAAGCTTTTTGGAGAAATTGTGTAGGTTCCGATGAATTGTTTTCCAATTTTTACCTGTATCAATCTGGTCGCTGGCGTATTCAATCACAAACTGAGTGAGGTCGTTGTTCTCTTCTGTCCCTACTTTGTTGATCACGTTATCGATTACATTACGCAGCAGGGTTTCTGTATCTAGGTCGATCTCGTAGTTAAAAGGGACATTCAACTCTTGGGTAAAAGCGGCGGTAATACGGTTAAAGAAGCTATCTATCGTACTAATAGAAAAGGCTGAATAGTTATAAATAATCTTGTTAAAAACGATCTGCGCTCGCTCACGCAGTACGTTTGCTGGAAGTTGTAGCGCCCGCTGAATATCCTGCAACATAGGGTGTGCCTCGCCTGTTGCAAAAGCCTTTAACGTATTTAGTACCCTGGCCTTCATTTCATTGGCCGCCTCGTTGGTAAAAGTAATAGCTAAGATTCTTTTAAAATAATCGGGAATGAACTCACCTTGGTAGCTATTAAGGGTAAGCGTAAGATACGCTTTAGTTAGTGTGTAGGTTTTTCCCGAACCGGCTGAAGAGTTATAGATTTTAAATTCGCTCATAGATCGTTTATATATGCCACCTGCTTGCTACGTCTAAATGACTTCTCTGGTAAAATTACGAATATAAAGCTTTTTGTACGTAAGTCTTTAGAGGAGGATAGAAATACTTAAAAATTGATTATACCACTTCTGGGTAGGTTTCTACCCACTTTTACCTATACAGTGTCAAAATTTCAATAAAATTATGTAAATTTGTCAGTCACCATTTTTCATCTACCTTAACCTAAAAAATTTGGAGATTATTTGTGACAATCTAGCGCAACTTCCTTCAGCAGCGCGACAAGTCATTGAATATGCCCAGCCACACCAGATATGGGCTTTTGAAGGGGTAATGGGTGCAGGTAAAACGACACTTATCAAAGAAATTTGCCGACAGTTGGGCGTTACTGACATGGTAAGCAGCCCCACCTTTTCATTAGTGAATGAATACCAAAGCGCTACACACATTATTTACCATTTTGATTTTTACCGCATTGAAAATGAAGAGGAGGTAATGGACATGGGTTATGAAGAATATTTTTACCACAAAGAAGCCTATTGCTTTTTAGAGTGGGCCTCCCTTATTCCTAATTTGATACCACCCACATACATTCAAATTAAGCTACATCCGCAAGCCGATCAGCAAAGGCTGCTACAATTAAACAAATATGAGTGATAAAGTTAAGTCAAGTGATTTAGAGGAACTAGCCAAAGAACAGTTACTGTATCCTCAGGAGCAACTAGCGCCTGTTAAAAAAGGAAAGCAATCGTTGGTTATTGGTATTCCTAAAGAAATGATGACACTCGAAAATCGAGTAGCCCTTACTCCTGATGGTGTGGCGGTACTGATAGCCAACGGACACCAGATACTGGTAGAAGCAGGCGCAGGAGAAGCAGCAGATTTTAAAGATAAAGATTATAGTGAAGTAGGTGCACAGATAGAATACGATAGGAAAAAAATATATGAAGCAGAGATTGTTATCAAAATTGAACCACCTACGCAAGAAGAGATTGACTTCATAAAGCCTCAAAAAACACTTATTTCGGCACTCCCTACGGCTAAGCTTACCAAAGACTATCTACAAGAGGTAAGTAAAAAACGCCTCACAGCGTTGGCATTCGAATACCTAGAAGATAAATCAGGAGGAATGCCTGTCGTAAGAGCAATGAGTGAGATTTGTGGCAGTACCGTCATGTTGATCGCTGCCGAGTACTTGAATACAATGAACCAAGGACGTGGCATTGTACTAGGAGGCATTACAGGCGTACCGCCTACCAAAGTGGTGATTATAGGCGCGGGAACCGTTGCCGAATACGCTGCTAGAACAGCTATTGGGCTAGGAGCAGAGGTAAAAATCTTCGATAACCACATCTATAAACTCAGACGTGTAAAGTATGCTATTGGTAGGCAAGTTTTTACCTCTACCTTAGATACTGTAGCACTTAATACGGCGCTTTCTACCGCTGATGTGGCCATTGGCGCGATGCGTGCAGAAGGTGGTGTAAGCCCTTGTATCGTCACAGAAGAGATGGTATCACAAATGCGCGATAATTCTATCATCATTGATGTAAGTATAGACCAAGGAGGGTGTTTTGAGACCTCTGAAATCAGGACGCACAAGAATCCTGCTTACAAACGGCACGGCGTAGTGCATTACTGTGTTCCTAATATTGCTTCACGTGTAGCACATACTTCCAGTCAAGTACTCAGTAATATTTTTACACCCCTGCTTTTGAAAATGGCCGAATATGGTGGGGTAGAGAAGATGATGTATGCAGATAAATGGTTTACGAAAGGTGTATACGCTTACAAAAGTAAACTTACTAACGTAGGCATTACGCGCAAGCTGAATCTACCTTACAGTGATATTAGTTTGTTGTTGGCGGGAATGTAGGCGTTTGTAAGACGCAAGGTATGAGACAACAGAAGCAAGACACAAGAGAAAAGACTCGTTACGAGTTGTTGAAATAGACAGTTTGTCATAAGTGCTTAGTACGTTGTTGTCTTGATATTTTAGTTAAAGAATGATACGATAAAAGCCTCCCATTTGGGAGGCTTTTACTATGAATATTATAGGGATTGGATGATTACATCATACCACCCATACCACCACCCATATTAGGCATAGGGGCAGCCGCTTCTTTCTCTTCAGGATCGTCCGCTACTACACACTCTGTAGTGAGTAGGAGAGAGGCGATTGAAGCAGCATTTTCTAAAGCTAAACGTGTTACTTTAGTAGGATCGATAATCCCTGCTTCAAAGAAGTTCTCATACTTATCTAAGCGTGCGTTGTAACCATAATCTTTTTTACCGTCTTTCACATTGTTGATTACTACTGCCGCTTCTCCGCCAGCATTCGCTACAATCGTTCTTAGAGGAGTCTCAAGCGCAATACGTACAATGTTTACACCCGTTTCTTGGTCTTCGTTTTCTACTTTTAGCTTATCTAAGACTTCCAAAGCTCTGATAAGTGCTACACCACCACCAGGGATGATCCCTTCGGCTACGGCTGCTCTAGTCGCGTGTAGTGCATCGTCAACGCGGTCTTTCTTTTCCTTCATTTCTACCTCTGTGGCAGCACCCACGTACAAGATAGCTACACCACCAGAAAGTTTGGCAAGTCTCTCTTGTAATTTCTCTCTGTCATAATCAGAAGTAGTAGTTTCGATCTGAGATTTGATCTCATTGATACGAGCAGTAATGCCATCTTTCTCACCCTTACCATTTACTACAGTAGTGTTATCCTTATCGATAACCACCTTATCTGCTGTACCTAGGTGTTCTAAAGTGGCTTGCTCAAGTGTGTAGCCTCTTTCTTCAGAGATAACTGTACCACCTGTAAGGATAGCAATGTCTTCTAGCATCGCTTTTCTTCTATCACCAAAACCAGGTGCTTTTACCGCAGCTACTTTCAGGGCTCCTCTTAGCTTATTCACTACGAGTGTTGCTAGGGCTTCTCCTTCAATATCTTCTGCAATAATGAGTAAAGGGCGACCTGATTGGGCAGATTGCTCTAATACAGCAAGAATATCTTTCATAGCAGAAATTTTCTTGTCTGTAATTAAAATATAAGGCTTCTCTAGCTCGGCTTCCATTTTGTCAGAATTAGTCACAAAATAAGGAGAGAGATAACCTCTATCAAACTGCATTCCTTCTACCGTTTTTACTTCTGTCTCTGTACCACGTGCTTCCTCCACAGTGATTACCCCATCTTTTCCTACTTTTTCCATTGCATCAGCGATCATCTTACCAATTTCTTCATCACCGTTGGCAGAAATGGTAGCTACCTGTGCAATTTCTTTAGAAGTCTTTACATCTTGTGACTGCTGCTGCAAGCTTTCTACAATAGCAGCTACTGCTTTGTCAATTCCTCTCTTCAAGTCCATAGGATTAGCACCTGAAGCCACGTTTTTTAAACCAGCATTAAAGATGGCTTGGGTAAGTACCGTAGCAGTTGTGGTTCCATCACCTGCAAGATCGGCAGTTTTAGACGCTACTTCTTTTACTAGCTGTGCACCCATGTTTTCAATAGGATCTTTCAGCTCAATATCTTTTGCTACTGTAACCCCATCTTTAGTAATGGCAGGTGCGCCAAATTTTTTATCAAGGATTACGTTACGACCTTTAGGTCCTAGAGTGACTTTTACTGCATCAGCAAGGGTATCTACCCCTTTCTTCAGTCTTTCTCTTGCTTCTGTATCGAAAAATATTTCTTTAGACATTTTCTTTTGTTTTGTTTTAAGATTGAAAAATTGCTTGGGCTCCAAGAAGTTTCTCAGAACCTATTTCCTTAAAAATTAGATAATTGCGAATATATCGGATTCACGCATAATGAGGTAATCTTGGCCCTCAACGGTTATTTCAGTACCTGCATATTTACCATAAAGTACGGTATTACCAACTTTAACAGTAAGAGGCTCTTCTTTCTTGCCATTACCCACGGCTACAATAGTACCCTTCTGAGGTTTCTCTTTTGCGTTATCAGGGATGATAATACCACCAGCCGTTGTTGTTTCTGCTTCAGCAGGCTCTATAATCACTCTGTCTGCAAGCGGTGTAATGTCTAGCTTCTTTGTTGCCATTGTTGTCTATAATTTAAAAGTTAATCTTTAGAATTAATGAAAATATCGTAAATGCGATATAATATTTTGCTTGCATATTGCGCATTTCTTGTGCCAAAGGAAAGATGTCATACTTTTCCTGACATTTTTACAGATTATACAAAGGGGTAATTATTACACACTTTGAACTTATCCAATAGATTGTTTGCTTTATCTTATTTTTATGGTTTGATAATTGTGTATTTCTCATAATATACCTATATTTTATTTCTTGAAAGTTAACCTCAACCAACATGGCACATCTTCCTAAAGAATGGCTCACAGAAGGGCTCATTGATTTTGAATACAAGAAATATATCCTACTTGCTTATTTACAACAAGTTGATCAGGCCTTTCAAGACACTAAGTTGTATCCGCACTTATCCGACTTAGTTTTTCACTATCAAAATCTCGTCAGCTTGCGCGACCATAAGAAAATGATGGTAGACTTATTTCCCAAAGAGATTAGTAAGGCTGACTTTGAGAAGTTGTCCTTTGAATACAAAAAAATGGTAGAAGACAGTGAGCTGATTCAAAAGTTGGAGGATATCATTTTATTTGCCATCCCTGCCTTCAAAAAAGCCTTAGAACAAGGGAAAGACCTGTACGAATATGTAGAAGAGCACTTAGAGATTTCTGCTGTGGGACTAGAGTCACTCTACAAAGAAGAGGGGTATGTATTTTTGAAAGAAGCGCACAGTAAAGAAACCCAAATCTACCTTTATCAGGTATCGATCTTTAATAATGTAGAAGAAAAATACAGGGGTGTACACTGGCAACACGTAGAGACCATTCGAAAGCATATTGGCGAAACCTACGAAAACTTGAAACTACAACTCATCAAAAAACATAAGCAACTGCCTAATCCTTCTACATTCTTGATTGATGTAAAAGTACCTTGTCCTTTAGACGCTACCCTGCTACCAATAGCCAAACGGTTACTAGTGAAGCATATTTATACGGAAGCAGCTTAAATATTCCGCTCCATAAGCGTTATCACATTCTGGGTATCTCTTCTTAGTTATAAAGTATAAAGAAGGATACCCGTTTTTTATGGGATTTACCTAAAAATTTTTGATCGCTGTGCAACCTTTACCTAAACGCGCTGTCATTACAGTGAAAATTGGATAAAACTAAATTATATAAACCTTTGAGTACGCAATATACAGACATCCACCAGCATTGGATTGAGGGCTGTCGCCAAGGCGATCGGAAAGCGCAAAAAGAAATTTACCGCCTATACGCCAAAGGTATGCTAAATGTAAGTATGCGTATCTTGAACGAGATGACCGAGGCAGAAGATGTACTACAAGAGGCTTTTGTAGATATGTTTAAGAAAATACATACTTTCAAGGGAGAGTCGTCCTTTGGCGCGTGGTTTAAGAGAATTATCGTTAATAAATCGATCAATCAATTGAAGAAAAGAAAGACATACCAGAAAATGATCGCCCAGTACGAACCACCTGAGGAAGTAACGACTGAGGCAAACGAGGTAACAAGCTGGCGCTTGGAAAGAGTACAAAAAGGCATACAGCAACTGCCTGATGGCTTTAGAACAGTACTCACTTTATACTTAATAGAAGAATACTCTCATAAAGAAATTGCCCAAACATTGGGTATCACAGAGTCTACCTCTAAATCGCAGTTGAATAGAGCAAAAACAAAATTAAGAAATTGGTTAAAAGAGCATTAATATAAAAACGATGGATCCTTTAGAGAAATTTATTCGAGACAACAAAGCCGCGTTCGATCAGCACGAGCCCAGCGATGACCTATGGGAAGATATAGAAGCTAACCTAGACACACTTGATGATGATGCTTCAGAAGAAGAGATTATTAAGAATACCACTTCAAGAAGTATCACCATTTCCTATCGTACTTTATGGCGTGTGGCAGCAGTAGCTTTACTTTTACTCTCGTCGGTGGCAGTTTGGCAGTACGTAGAAAGAGGGCAACAAGCGAACACAGCAGTGACTACGGTGCCCCTCAACGAAATCGATCCAGAGCTAGCTGATGCAGAAGCATACTATACAGCACAAATTCAAGAAAAGCGTGAAGAGCTTATTGCGATCGATCCAGATGCACTTAAAGCGTTTGATGGAGAGTTACACGAGCTAGACGAACTATATGATAACTTAAAGGAAAAGTTATTGAGTACTGCCGACCAAGAGGCAATTGCTACTGCGATGATCGAAAACCTACGCATTCGTATTGAAATATTAAATAGACAAATAGAAATTTTAGAAAGATATCAACAAAAAAAGCAAGAAAATGAAACACAGTATCTATAAGATAAGCTGCTTTCTGTGGTGCTTACTATGGTTGCAAGTAGCCCACGCCCAAGAGCAAACGAAGTCGTTTAACAAGAGTTATGCAGTAAGTGGAAAAGAAAAGCTTAAAATCAGTAACCAGTTTGGTAAAGTACAGGTCAATACCAGTTCTGGAAGTCAGATTATTGTAAAAGTAAACGTAACCGTAGAGGCTAGTAGCACTAGTAAAGCAACGGCATTATTGGATGCTATCCAAATCAACGAATCGATCAGTGATGGAGTGATTTACATCCGAACAAGTATGGACAATAAGGACAAGGGAAACTCTTGGAAATCGAAGGGGAAAACAAAGATGGATATTAACTATACGATTACGATGCCACCTAGTTTTCCATTAGAGCTTAAGAATCGCTTTGGCGACACTTATATTAGTGATTTTTCTGGACCACTGATCGTTTCGGTAGCGCACGGAGACTTAAGGACTGCTCAACTAACAGGAGAGAAGGAGAAAAATATAAGAGTACAATTTGGCGACTTAGATGTTAAACGTTTACAAAAGGGTAAAATAAGAATTTCTCACGGTGATGTAGAAGTGGAGCAAGGTAACCAGGTAGAAGTAAAAAGTAGCTTTGGCGATGTAGCCTTAGGGACATTTAGTAACCTCAACGTGGATAGCCAACACGGTGATGTGGTCATACGAAAAGTAGAACAAGTTGAAATAGACTGTGATTTTGGCGATACGAAAGTGGGTTACGTAGGGAAATCGTTAACCAGCGATACCTCACACGGCGATGTAAGAGTAGAAAATGTAGGGAATAACTGCCAGTCGGTGCAAGCCGAAGCACAGTTTGGCGATGTACGGCTAGGAGGGCTAAAGAACTGTGAATTTGATATCAGTGCTTCCTTTGGAGGCTTGAAGGCTTCGCAGTCTAACATCAATTTTTCCAATAAGGAAAAATCGAGTACGAAAAGGCGATACGAAGGAACGATGGGCAGTGGCGGAATGCAAGTAAAAGTGACGAGCGCGCACGGAGATGTTGTCTTTAATTAATAACGCATATTTATACTAAACATAATCCTGAAAACCTTGCGAGCTTCTCGTAAGGTTTTTTATGCATCTCTCTCTTGTATTTCTTTCTTCAATGCATCAAAATTAAGCAGAAAATCACTCTCTGGAAGGTGCACTAAGTTTTGATAAACACGGTGCAGCATGTCTAAAAATTGCTCCTTTTCATGAGGGGTGAAGTCCAACATTGCTTCTTCGTTCAAGTTTTGAATTGCTTCTCTGATTTCTGGAATAACCCGCCTTCCTTTACGAGTAAGTGCCAAATAATAAGCGCGCTTATCGTGAGGATTCTCGGTACGTTCTATAAATCCTTTTTTGGTGAGGTCGTCAACGATCCGTACCATCGCTGCTTTATCTACTTTAAATAAATCGGATAAGTTCTGTTGAGTAAGTTGCTCATAGCCTTCGTCAATCGCCCACAAAATTAAATAGTATCGTTCTAAATTGGTGAATTCCAAGTCGTAGGAAAGCGTTTTTGCGTACATTTTACCAACAAGCTGCATGTACAAACTAAGTGTTTCTGGGTTGATTTCCTCATTCATAATAATGCATAAAATAGGGCTCCTAATAAAGTTGTGAATATAAACTATTTCGAGGAGATAGGCAAAAACCAATGAGAGAAGTAGTGTAAAGTCTTTACCTGTAATAGACGACTTGGTAAACTGAGCGAGTTTTATAGTATCCGTATAAACAAACAGTGGCGAGTTATCTTTCAATGGAGCAATGGTAATGCAAGTGAAGTGGAAATAATTGATTATCACTAAAAAAAGTAAAAAATGGAAAAGTTAGCGAATGTACATCCTGGTGAAATCCTTAAGCTTGAGTTTCTTGAACCTCTCGGAATTACGGCTTATCGACTTTCTAAAGACTTGAAGATACCACAAACGCGTGTATCTGAAATTATTAAAGGTTATCGTAGTATCATAGTTGATACTGCCTTAAGGTTAAAGTAAGTATTTTGGAAACTCAACTAAGTTTTGGCTCGGAATTCAAGAAGACTACGATATTGAAAAAGTAAAAAATGAAAAGAAAACTGAATTAGATGAAATAAAACAGTATACTCATGAAAATATTGCCTAACAGGCTATTTACAAGGCTCAACCGACAAACCCCTTATCTATTTCCTCTCTTTGCACCCACGCTTACTGGTAAATACAACCTTACCAGTTGGTATCCAACAAATAAACCAAGCTTGCCATTGCAGCAGCACCTAAGTGCAATTCGCGCTTGTTTACTTTGTCAAATGTATCCGCAGCAGAATGATGGTAGTCAAAGTAACGTTGGCTGTCGCAGCGTAAGCCAATCAGGGTAGTTCCCTGTGGTTTGAGAGGGCTAATGTCCGCACCACCCCCGTCTTTGATAATCTGCATACCGTAAGGCCTTAAGAAAGAGGCTACTGCTTTGACTTGTTGGAAATATTGTTTTTCTGGTGCATCTACTGAAAAGGCTTGTGGCGTACAGCCTCCCGCATCCGACTCGATGGCTATCAGGTGATTTTCGCCTTTTTCTTGGGCTATTTCGGCATATTTTTTCCCTCCGCGTAAGCCATTTTCTTCATTTATAAACATCACCACCCGTATACTATGCTTGGGCTGTATACCCAGCTTTGTTAAAAGGTGCAATGCCTCTATAGATTGCACACAACCTGCTCCGTCATCGTGCGCCCCATCGCCTAAATCCCAAGCGTCTAAATGCCCGCCCACTATGATGTACTCATTCGGTCTTTCACTACCTGTAATTTCGCCAACTACGTTATAAGAAAGTACATCAGGAAGCATTTGACAATGGGATTCTAGATAAAGTCGTAAATTGGGTTCTACTTTGAGTATTTCAGCCAGTAGCAAAGCGCTCTTTACACTAATAGCATTCGCAGGAATAGGCGTAGTGCCTTCTTTATACTGACAAGTACCAGTGTGCGGAAAATCGTCTTCAGCGGTACTTAATGAGCGCACTACTACCGCTACAGCGCCATATTGCGCTGCTTCGCTAGCACCATTAACACGGTACTTTACTGCATCGCTGTAGGCTCGAAAAGTATAATAGTATTGTTGGTTCATAGGGACGTTAAAAAAAACAATTTTCCCTTTCACCCCTTTTTTCCCAAGCTTTGCTAAAGCATCAAAGCTATCCACTATCACTATTTCTGCAGTAATACCCGCCGGGCCTGTACCAATAGTGTTTCCCAGCGCACAAATGTCGAGCGAGACATCTCCTCTCTTCTTAGAGTTTACACGCGCTATCTCCTTTTTACCTCTTACCCAGTGGGGAACCATCACCTCTTGTAAGTATACTTTGTCAAATCCTAGCGTATCCATCACCTGTTTGGTGAAATTGACGGCTGCTGCTGCTTCAGGAGAGCCACTTAATCGGCCTCCGATCTGATTACTAAGGTAGTCTAGCCAAGTGTAGGCTTGTCCGTTGGTAAGCGCCTCATTGAAAATATTTTTCACTGTTTCTTCTTTCTGACTAAGTGCACTTTGAGAAAATAAGTAAGTTATGACAAATAGAATGGTTACTTTTATGCGAAGTATCATGAGTAGCCTTTATTTTAAGAGTTGGAAGTTAGAAGAAAAAGCACTAAAAAAACAAATCTAAAGGTTGGATTAGATAAATTAGAGGAAAGGTATGAGAAGTTAAGAAGCTAGGCATAAGACTGAAGATGCAAGACTTTATATGTCTAGAAAGTAGCCACTTAATTCAATGGAAGAAATAGAAAAAATTGAGCTGAAAGAAAAACTAGTAGCGCTTTTAGAAAGTAAGCAGGTAGATAATATTTTGTTAGGGATTACCCTTACCAATACCCAACAAATGGAAAAGGTGTTGTATACCTATTTATTGTTGTTAGCTTGGTATCATCCATACAAGGAGGTAAGAAAAGCTGCTAGAAAGTCGGTTCAGCCCGTTCCTGCCACAAGGCGAATAAAGGGTGTATTACAAGAGAAAAAGTTGTTTCGAAAACTCACCCAACAAAGTAAGATATTTACATTACTTGAAGAGATGAACTACTTCAAGGAAATTGATGAGAAGGTATTAGGGAACTTTTTCTTTCATTTAACGGAGCTCCCAGGTGCAGCAATGTTTTGCCTAAAGTATGAAACTACTTCTCCGCAGCAAATATTGAAAACACTACAAGTAAAAGACAGCTTGTCGCTCAAGGGTTTTGATCTCGATACATTGCCCGAAGCAGTAGGACATTTTACACATCTTGTCTCGCTTGATATAAGCAGAAACCGTTTTAAAGTACTACCCGATAGTATCTTTAAGTTGAAAAAACTAGAATACCTAAGGCATACCGATACACCGCTTTCTGAAGAAACACTCCAACAGATAGCCTTGCATTTGCCTCGCCTTAAAGCCAAGCAACACTTTGATAAGGGCGACTATCTTTATCGCTCAAAAAAGTACAAAGAAGCACTAGAGCACTTCCACGAAGCAACGGAGGTAGAGGCTACCTATGCGCCTGCTTGGAACTGGAAAGGCTATACCTTAAGAGCATTAGAAATGTATAAAGAAGCCACCAACTGCTACCAGCAATGCCTTGCTTTAGATAAGCAAGATACTTTTGCTTGGGCAAATCTAGCAGAGGCGCTTTGTCATTTAAGACAATATGCTGCTTCCTTAGAGACAGTAGAGAAAGGATTAGAAGCATGTGCAGGTCTAGTACGCAACTATAGAACGCAAACCCACGAAGCTAACTTACTATTCACCAAGGGGCTCAACTATTTTTGGCTCAAAGACTACCACGCTTGTCTGAAAGCCAACGCCGCTTCCTTACAACTGAATAACTATGCAGGCACTTGGTACAATAATGCCTGCGCTTATGCTAAATTATACAAAAAGAAAGAAATGCTAGATGCGCTTGAAGAAGCGCTTCAACTCAAAAGAGAAAACTACCTAAATATGGCGCTTAAAGATATTGATGGTGATTTTGAACATTACTATGAGGACGAGGACTATCAGGCATTGTTAGAAAGATATAAAGAAGTATAAGAAAGAAAATAAAACCTTGTATCGCTTTACAATAAGTAAAAAAATACCTATATTTGCCCTCCTATTTAAGCAATAAGCGAAAATTACAATAAAGAAATGGCAAAGAAAGGCAATAGAGTTCAAGTAATTTTAGAATGTACAGAGCATAAAGATTCTGGCATGCCTGGTACTTCTCGATACATTACGACAAAGAACAAGAAGAATACAACACAACGATTGGAACTAAAGAAGTACAATCCTATTTTAAAGAAGTATACGGTTCATAAAGAGATCAAATAAATTATTTTAATATCCTGAATTATGGCAAAGAAGGTAGTAGCAACATTAAAAAAGGACGATCCTAACGCAAAAAGCTTTGCAAAAGTAATCAAAGCAGTGAAATCTCCTAAAACAGGTGCGTACGTTTTCAAAGAAGAAATGGTACCTGTCGATCAAGTAAAAGACAGCCTTAAGTAAGCACGCTTAAGACTTGTAAAATATCTATAGAAAGCCTCTTATTCAGAGGCTTTTTCTTTATATTCACGTTCAGCGAAAAGAAACAACCTATGGCATTATTCGGAATTTTTAATAAAGAAAAAAAAGAAGCCTTAGATAAAGGGTTAGAGAAAACGAAGCAGAGCTTTTTTACCAAGCTAGGAAAAGCAGTGGTAGGGAAGTCTAAGGTAGATGAGGAAGTATTGGATGAATTGGAAGAGGTGCTTATCGCTTCAGACGTAGGGGTAGAGACTACCCTCAAAATTATAGAAAGAATAGAAGCGCGTGTAAAGCGAGATAAGTATTTGAACACCTCAGAGCTAGATACCATCCTGCGAGAAGAAATTGTTGCGCTACTACAAGAAAACCAATCTGCTGATGTAAGTGACTTCGAAACAGACTTTGCGACCAAACCTCACGTAATTATGGTTGTTGGGGTAAATGGCGTAGGAAAGACTACCACCATTGGGAAACTAGCCGCACAGTACCATCGAGCAGGAAAAAAAGTAGTATTAGGCGCCGCCGATACCTTTAGAGCAGCCGCTGTAGATCAACTCAAGCTGTGGGGTGAGCGCAGCGATGTACCCGTCATCGACTTAGGAATGGGTAAACAACCTGCCACCGTTGTGTTTGAGGCAGCCAAAAAAGCAGTAGAAATGGAAGCTGACGTGTTGATCATAGATACAGCAGGTCGACTCCACAACAAGACGAATTTGATGAATGAGCTGTCTAAAATGAAGCATACTGTTCAAAAGTTTATAGAAGGCGCCCCCCAAGAAGTATTGTTGGTACTCGATGGCAGTACTGGCCAGAATGCAGTGATGCAAGCCAGAGAGTTTACCAAAAGTACAGAAGTAAACGCTTTGGCGATTACCAAGCTAGACGGCACAGCCAAAGGAGGCGTAGTTATTGGTATTTCTGATGAATTCAAGATTCCTGTCAAGTACATTGGTGTAGGAGAGAAGATAGAAGACCTACAGGTATTTAATAGAAATGAATTTGTAGATTCACTCTTCAAGCAAGCACATTGATGCTTACTATTATCGGGTAAATGATGTGAGATGGCAGCAACGAAAAAACACCATTATAAAATTGAGGTAGTGTGGACAGGAAATGAGGGAGAAGGCAATTTAAATTATCGATCTTACAACCGAAACCACACAATATTTGCTGAGGGGAAGCAGGAGACCATCAAGGGCTCTTCTGACCCTTCATTTCTGGGAGATAAAACAATATATAATCCAGAAGAGCTTTTTTTATCTTCTTTATCAGCCTGCCATATGCTTTGGTATTTACATTTATGTACTACACACAAGATCGTTGTACTTGAATATACAGACAAAGCAACAGGTGTAATGGAAGAGACCGAAAATGGCAGTGGACGATTCGTAGAAGTAACGCTCTTACCTACCGTAAAAATTACCGATGCAGCAATGCTTTCAAAAGCCAATGCATTACACAAGGAGGCTAATGAAATGTGCTTTATCGCGAACTCCTGTAACTTTGCAATAAAGCATCAACCCAAAACCATCGTTGCATAGCGGATAGTAGTAAGTTGATGGGCTCTTCTATCATTACACACTTCAAGGATAAAATGAATCTGTCGATAGCTTTGTATCCATTATGAAACCGCTAGTATCCGTCATTTGCTTATGTTATAACCACGAACACTTCGTCAAAGAAGCGCTCGACTCTGTAGTAGCACAATCTTATCGTCCCCTCCAAATGATTATCGTAGAGGATGCCAGTCAGGACAAGAGTGCGCAAGTTATTCAAGCTTGGCTCGAACAGTACCAACAAAATACTTCGGAGACATCACTGACGGTAACTTTTATAAAGCATACTACCAACCAAGGCATTTGCCAATCTTTCAACGAAGCACTTCAAAAAGCCAGTGGTAAATACATTATCGACTTCGCTACGGATGACATACTACTACCTACACGTATCACACAACAGGTAGCTACTTTTGAAGCGCTACCTGCTACTTATGGGGTGCTATTCAGTAACGCTAGATACATCAATGAACAAGGCCACGCTCTTCATACGCATTACAAAGTAAACGATCAACAACAAGCGATTGAAACTGTACCACAAGGAGAGGTGTATACAGCAGTATTAACCCGCTATTTCATTTGTACACCTACAATGATGATACGCAAGCAAGTGCTAGAGAAGCTACAAGGCTACGACGAAACGCTACATTACGAAGATTTTGACTTTTGGGTACGCTCAGCGCGGCATTATCAATACTATTACCTTGATGAAATCACAACGTTGAGGCGCTTGGTAAAGCATTCATTGTCTACTCAATTTTACCAAAAAAAGCATAATCAGCTCCTAGAAGACACTTTAAAAGTTTGTAAAAAAGCTTACCAGCTTAACCAGCAACCAGCGGAAGACCGTGCCTTAGCAAAAAATCTCCAATACCATTTACGGCAAAGCTTTTACATGCAATGTTTTCCACTCGTACAAGCTTACTATACATTTCTACAGCAAGAACGGCTTAAAAACTACATCACTCGGACTACCCGCTTGATTCAATTTTTGGGTAAGCTAAGCATCCCTACTTACAGGCTTTACCAATTTTACAGAAAAATAAGGGGAACTTAATACGTTAACAGCGTTTATTCTACGAGTACTCCTCAACAAGAGGTTATAAGGAAAGTTACCTCTAAGAAGAACAGAATAAGTGCTTAAGGACTATACAATAGAGGCCTTATACTTCTTTTTCTTCCTTCTCCCATACCATAAAAGATAGCCACTAATAGGTAGAGTAGCGGTTAGAAGACTGGCCAAAAAGGCAATAATTTTTCCCGTAATGCCCCCGATAGCGCCTACGTGTATATCGTAGTTCATACGAATTACTTTATCAGCAAAATGGGCGTCCTTGTACTTTCCATAAATACTTGGGGTAGCCATTTCTTCCAGCGTGTACTGATCATAGAAGAGATAGTCTGCGTTATAATACAAACCAGCAGAATTGGTTACTTCCACGTAAATACTACTACTGTCGTTAGCAGGGTAATGTAACTCAAAGCTAACTGCTGCTGGATAAGCTTCATAAAGGCCCAATAAGAGTGTATCGTAGGTTGGTGTTGCACTTGAGGGTTGTACTTGTGTACTACTAGGAATAATAAATTGTGGTGCTTTATTGCCACCAGTACCTTTGTACACAATAAAATAGAACCAGTTGAGCGCCATGACACAACCTGTAAAAGCCAAAATGAGTGCAAAAGAAGACACATAGAAGCCAATAATGGTATGTAAATCAAAATTTTTCCTTTTCCATCCTGTATTACGTTTCCAGATAAACTGAAGGCGCTGTTTTAGTGCTTTCTTATTCTTTGGCCACCACAACACAAGGCCCGTGACAAGAATGGTGAGAAAGAGTAGTACTGAGTAGGAAACCAAGGGCGTTCCTATTTGAGAAGGTAGCCAGAGCCTTACGTGGCCTGCCAGTACAAAACCGAAAAAGTCGGCAGTATGGTCTACCGTTTTGAGTACTTTACCGGTATAAGGATTGAGGAAAATACTTTGGTAAAACACTGGTATGGCTTCATAGAAAATTACTTCAACTGCTTGGTCGGGTTGTCCGTACACAACCCCGTGGATGGCCCTATCTGGTAGGGTGTTTTCTGCAATACGCTTTACTTCAGAGGGCAGTAGAAAAGGTTTATCTTGTGGCACAACGGTTTTGTATTGTGTATATGTACTTTCAATCTCTTCTTTAAAGACCCACAAACAACCCGTCACAGCAACAATGAAAACAACCATTCCCGTGGTGATCCCTAGTACCTCGTGTACCTTTAAGATAAATTTTCTGTTGATCTTTGCCATCTGAAATAAAGAGAAGCCTCCAACAGGAGACTCCTCTAACTAACACGATTACAGTTTGTAAAACCCTTTGATTGTTTTGCCATTAATTTTAGCCCCCTTAGTAGCCGTAGCGTTGGCTACATCTACTTGGTATACGTAGGCTTCGTTGGCAGTCTCGATACTTACATATACCTTACCCTCTTCTACTAATACAGGTGAAGAGTAGCGCTTGGCGTGGTCGGGTACATTTGCCACGTCGGTAATGGTTTGATTAACCAAATCAATAATGACTAATTTTTGATTGAAAATGTCTCTCTCGAAGGCAGACCAAGGTGTACCTGTATCATCTTTGAGTATTCTTGCAATGGCTTTTCCCTCTCCTACATAATCAAACCAGAATAGCTTCCCCCCTTCTGTCGCTTCTTCCACATTGAAAAAGTAGTCTTCGTCAAATTCCGTTTCTCCTGCACGAATCCTCAGAATACCAGAAGGTTTGGTAGCGGCCGGTGCAAAGCCAGCCATGCTGGCGCCGCAAGAGAAGGAGTAGACATCACCAGTCTCTGTTTTGATCATCCCTGAGGTAGTACCATTGACTCCAATATTACTAGTTCTATCATCTTCAATGATTTTCTCAGGCATTTCTCCAACGTTAGGATAGCTGTAAACAGCTACATAAGCGGTATTAGGTGCAACAGTGCTGAATTGCCCTTCAGCATCTAGCTTATGGAAAGGCACAAAAAGCTTATCTCCTCTTACCATTAACGCCGATGGCCAAGCAATCACGCCATTTTCTTGGTCTTCAAAAATACGTGTGCCTACAATTTTAGTGACAGATACAGTATTTACATCAATAAAGTGGAGGCGTCTGTTAGCAAATCCTGCTCGTGGAATTTCCATAGCTAGCAAGGTTTGGTTGTCTTCTGAATGCCCAAACATCTCTAAAGCGTTTTCAAAGATAAACTCGCCTTTCTTTTCGATAACACCCTCTCCATTGTCGGCGTAGCCCGCACATTGGTTGTCGTCACTGTAGCCAGAGGCAAAAAGCGTATTTCCTACTGGATAGTAAAATCGCCACCCCGTTTGCTCGATGCCTTGCCCTTCGGCAGAGATTTCTCCAGACATAATGTCTTCTTCACTGACGATAAACTCTGTTTCATCGCCGCCTGTCGTTTTTAAAGACATCGTGATGCCAGTGGAAGCTTCTCCTGTATCAGGATCAGGTGTAGGCAAGGTACTCTCGTCATTATTATCACAGGCCGAGAAGCCCAGTAACATAATCGCCAAAGCGTATACACTATTTCTAATAGATTTCATGGTAATTAATAGTTTAAATTATTCAAATTATGAAGGTTTATTGAAGAAGTAGCGAAACTTTAAGTACATCGCTCTTCCTGGTTTTTGGATATTAAAGTTATCGTACACCAACGCATCTGCTAAGTTGGTAATAGAGGCTGTAATGTTGTAATGACCATTGGCAGAGGTATACTCTACATCAAAATTATGAATGAGTTGTGAAGGAATGATATTTTTATCCTCAGGGTTTCCGGCGTTCTCCCAGGTGAGAAAAAACTCGTGGACATAGCGGGTATGCCAGTAGAAGCCTATGCGTGCTTGTAGGAGTTGTCGGAAAGGTATAACCCCTATGCGTCCATTACAAAAGAAATAGGGGATATTGGGTATTCTACTTTGGTAGTTGTCATTAGGAAGCCCTTCATCAAACTCGTTTTGGTCGGTAAGATCTTGATAAGTACCATTCAACTGTAGATCAACCCATTCGTTGTAATTCAAATGAATGCCCATCTCTATACCACGCGTGGTGACATCGCTCAAATTCTCAAATTCTCCGAAAGGTCCTAATGGGTTGAAACGAATAAAGTCTCTTGAGAAGCGGTAAAATAGGTTGTTGTCTACTTTTAATAGCCACTGTTGGCTAAGCGATTTGTTTAAGCGAAAGCCTAGATTCAAATTATCGCTTGTTTCGGGTGTGAGGGCAGGATTAGGGTTAATATAAATACCATCTCCTAGAATCTCATGGGGTTCAGGAATTCTGTAAGCTTTTTCATAAGAAGCCTTAAGGGTAATAAATCGAATGGGATGATAAGAAAAAACGCCTCCAAAGCCTGTGTTCGTTAAGGAAGGCTCCGTAACTACGTCGTTGTTTTCAAAATCTTGGGTGACGATTCTTCCAGTGTACCAGTACTGTTTTAAAAAGCCCGTTATGCCAAACCGATCACGTTTATCTGCAAGATTATAAGCCAACGAAGCAATACGCTTCTGGATATAATTAGGGGATTGAAAAGACCTGTTAAATTCATCTACTTCATCATTTCCTGTACGTTCTAAGTAATTTTGTGTAAAGCTGACATCTACACTCTGTGTACTGTCTATTTTATAACCCGTATAAAGCTGCCCACGTAGCAGCATATCATCCAACTTCAATAAAGATCTCCGTTCAGCCAACTCTCCTTAGGGGTCGTCTTCGCTTCTGACGATAAAATCACCCGACCAATTGTACTTACGTGTACTGGTATCTACCACACTTTCTCTGACTGATCCGCCGAGTAGATAAGCATTGAGGGTCAGTTTTTTGAAAGACTTCTTGTAAGCAGTAGAGGCCAGTAAGGAAGTGTTACGGGTGTGGAAAGCACCAAAAGGTCTCAGGATATTATTATCAGGGTGTTGATAATTGTTTCTATTACCTGCCCAAGTAAGTTTGACGGTCCATTCGTCCGCATATTTTTTGTCAAAAACACCTCCCTCTACCGCTACAAGCCCAGAGGTATACTGATCGTTGAATCTTCTGATGTCAATATTGCCTAGACTATTGCCCAACTCAAGATCAAATAGCGGTACCCCTCTCATCAAATAGTTGTTATCGGAGTGATTGAAAAAGGAAGAGATTTTGAAGAAGTAACCTTTCTCGGTATTGGCATACTGCCCATTGATAGAAGCGCGATGGGTATTGAAGGAACCAAAAGTATAGCTGGCATCTAGGAAAGTTTGTTGTCTATAACCCGTTAAAATATTGACCGCTCCTCCTAGTGCATCTGCGCCGAGCCAGACAGGTACAACACCTTTGTAAATTTCTATACCATCTACTAAATTAATGGGGAAGTTATTAAGCGTAAGTGCTGAACCAAAATTCTCCATCGGAACGCCGTCAATAAAATACCTGATTTGGTTGCCCGCCAAGCCATTTAATGAAAGACTAAAGCCTGATCCTAATCCGCCCGCTTCTCTAATATTGACACCAGGCGTATTTTGAATCACTTGATTAAGGTCTAAGGGGAGGCTTTTTTGAGCAGATGTTTCTAGGACGGTCACGTTGTAACCCGATGCTCTCTTTTCTTCTGCTTCGGAAGCCTCTTCGATGGTAATCGCCTCAAGCAAAGCTACATCTTCTTCCATTTGCATATTCAGCGTGTAGGGTTGTTCAGCATTGCAGGCAAGCGTAGTCACTTGCGCTAAGAAGCCCATCATGCTAAAACGAACTTCATATTTACCTAGTGTAATATCGTTGACAGTATACTTCCCTTGTGCATCTGAAATAGCTGAGTATTGCCCTCCTACGTTGACCAAAACACCCTGTAAAGGTATATTATGTATGTCTGTGATTTGCCCTCTTAGTGATGCCTCCTGTGCGTAACCGTTAAGTATAAAGCACTGAAACAATAAGAGAGTTACCAAAAACTTCATGTAACTCTACTTTAAATTATTTGTTCAAAGTAAATGCTTATTTGTAATAAGTCCAAATAAAAATAATCATTTATTTAAGAAGAATAATTTAAGTAAGCAAGTGAGGAGTGTTAGTCAATGGTATGAACGCATAAACGCTTAATAATTGTGCTTAAAAATGAGTGCCACAGTCTCACGTTCCAAAATGATGACTCAATTGGAGGCACTTAGGAGTAGGAAGTAACCTGTTCAGAAGGTTGTTCTTCTTTAAGCTGCAAATTGATGGTAGAGTGCTTTTTACCAAAATAATACCTACCTACTAACAGTCCGATGATACTCGTTAAGAGCCAAGTAAAGTCTACACTAAATACATAATATTGTCCTTCGGTGAAGGTTTGCCAAAGCCAATCGCCCGTTACGAGACCATTCGTAATAGGAATAAAGATACCCAAGCTACTTCCTACTAATAAGTAGTTGCGGTTCAGGATGCGATAGCTATTCCAGAAAAGTCCTACGAGTGTCAGTAAGAGCCAGCTCGAGAAGAAAATGGTATTCACATAAAAAGTCCTATCTATCACTGTCATAGGAACCAGCTTATTTGCTAAGAAAATGATTGCTACGGCTGGAAAAAGGGAGAGGGTAATAGCCAAGTAAGCTTGCGTAACCTTATGATGAAAACGTTTCTGTTTTTCCGTGTAGCGTTCATTATCTCTAGCGGTACGCCAAATCATTACACCGCTCATAATGACATAGCAAGTTACCATCGCTAAAATGAAGTAAACTACTTTTAAGAAAATACCTCCAAAAGTAACAAAGTGCAGCTTCACGATAGCACCATAAGCCCCTTCGGCATACGATTTTTGATTAGGAATAATTTCTTTGATAACACTAGCATCTTTACAACGGTAAATAATAGAACCATCACTAGCTACCCCCGTTTTATCGTCAAATCTCATCGTCACTGTACCATCTTCTTTGCTGTAGTTGGTGGCAAAAAAAACAGTTATTTCCGCATTAGGATATTTTGCAAGGGTTTTATCACAGAGCTCATCTACTGTGTAATATTGCTTTAGGGCAGGTGCTTCTTTGTCATATTTGAGCGCAAATTCAGGTCTAATAAACTTAATAATCTCGTTGGTATCTCCATTAAACAGCAAGAAAGCAGCAGGTAACAACAAGAAAATTGAGATGCCCAACAGCGCGCCTGTAACCGCGTAGACGAACTGAAAGGGGAGTGTAAGCATACTCAATGTTGTATGGCTATTTGTCCATATTTGTTTCCACTTCCCTTTGGTAGTAAGTGCATAAAACTTTTGTGTGATGTTTTTCCAGTGCACCAGTACCCCTGTAATGATAGCAAACAAGAAGAAAAAAGCGACTAAACCAGAGAGGTAAATACCTACTACGGGAATTTGTCCAAAAAAGTGTAACCTGTATAAGGTATTGGCCATCGTGGTACGAGGTTTTTCTTCAGAAATGATCTTAAAAGTAGTAGGATGGATTACTACTCTAAAACGTTCAGTATCCTCCTTTTTTCCTTTTTGCACCTTTTTTCTCCCAAAAAAGCGAATGTAAGGGCTATGTTCGTGAGGTGGTAATACCACAAATTCCTCAGTTGGTAAAAAAGCAGCCTCATAATTAGCCACTGCCTCTATTACTTTATTATAGTCTACTTGCGCTGGCGTCTCAAATCTTGCTTCAGGGTTTTCCCAGCGGTACATTTCATCCATAAAGAGCGCCAGTGCGCCTGCATAAAAACAAATAAATAATGCAAAGCTAATCACAATGCCTGACACCGTGTGGGTATGAAATACGATATTATGAAGGCGTGGTTGAAGTGCTTTAAGTTTCATAAGCTTCCTATTCTAATTTAGACTAAATCAATAAACAGTGCAATACTAATCACTACCCTCAATATAACATGAGCAAGGAACAGTACATTGTATGGTTGTTGTTTGCGCGCTTTAAGCTTCTTATTCTAATTTAGACTAAATCAATGATTAGTACAAAAAAATAATGGTTAAAAAAACACCACTCAGCAACAAGTAAAGGCCCCAAACTTTCCAACCATTTCTAAATAAAAAGGCTACTAACAGTAGGGAAGCCCATACGACGAATGAACTAAAGGCCGAAGTAATGATCAGAACAGCCTTATTTTCTAATAAAGTACCAAGGGCATTATGGAGGAGTATCGTTACCATGAAGCCGCCCAAAATTCCTGCACTGGTTTTCAGGGTGCGTTGTTTAGGAGTTGATAAGTATTTCTTATTTGCAGGCATAATCAAGGCAGGTTTTCAATGAAGATGGCTAGTATACCTATACTAGCCATCAAATATAAATAATATTTATGTAAAGGAAGTGCTATTAAGAGTAGGCAGTAGGCCAGGCTAAGTGACATAAAATATATAACGAGTCCAGTACCCCAACCATAATGTGCTGTAAAGCCATAAATAGCCAGACATAAGCAACTATAGCCAGCTACAGTTATTCCGAAGCGATATTGCGCTAAAATTCCCTTAGCTTGAGAAAGTGTTTCTGGAAAGTACTTAGACCTTCCATAGCATAGGGAACAGCCCAAAAGTAATAGAAAAACATACATAATATATACTATTTAAGCCGCTTTATTACAGCGTATTATTTTACTTCTTCCCTAGAAAGAGTAACCCAGCGTCACTAAGAAGTTACGTGGTGCGCCCGGAAATACTCTACTTGAGCTCCATCCACCAATGAAATAACGCTCATCGAGTAGGTTGTTGAAGTTGGCGGTAAGACTAACATTCTCATAACGGTAGAACAACGCAGCATTGAGTAGAAAATACTCTTCAAAAACGAGCCGATCGACTGTACGACCAGGCGTGGTATCGATTACTTGGCTTTCACTTACGTAGCGCGCGCCTAATCCTAGTCCTAAGTTATTGAGGAAGCCAGTCGTAAAAGTATATTTACCCCAAAAGCTTGCTGTATGTTGTGGATTATTATTAGCAAGCTCTAACTGCGTGATGCCTTCTTGATCGTCGAGTACCTCTACCTCATTAAAAGCATAGTTGGCAGTAAGGGTAATGTTTTCTGTGACACTTCCCGAAAAATCGAGTTCTACCCCACGGCTTACTTCATCTCCTACTTGTAGCAAGCGTATAAGACCACCGCCAGAATTAGGGTCTTGAATCAGTCTACCCGTTCGGTTAATGGTGTATAAACTTACCTGTGCTAAGAGTCGGTTATCAAAGAAGGTAGATTTTGTACCCAATTCAATCTGATCACTTGTAAGCGGATCGAAGGCTTGTCCAGGATCTAGGGCGTTTACCCCTAGCGGAACAGCTTGTGGACTGAAACTCTGGGTATAGCTTACAAACAAATTGACGTTATTGTTTAGGGCATAGGTAACGCCTGCTCTAGGGAGCCATACTTGGTTATCTATATTACCCGTGAGTTCAAAGCCATCACCTAATAAAGTGTTCTGATCGAGGTCTTCATAGCGTAATCCTAAGAGTATTTTGAATTTACCTGCAGTAATAAGGTCTTGCACATAGGCACCTCGGTAACTGCTTTCAATTATCTCAGTAGTTTGAAACTCACTGAGATTAATCTGTAGAACAGATAAGTTATCAAAAGTTGTTCGGTTCTCAAAAACTAGGTTGGGAACCCCATTTGTTTCTCCGATAGCAGTTCTATTCCTAATATCTAGCGAAGTCTCGTAGTAATCAGCACCAAGTACCGTTTCGTGCTTGAAAATACCCGTATTAAACTTGGCCACCAAATAAGCAGTAATGAAATTGGAGGAACCCTCTGTCAGTCGATCATTGACCGTGCGAATTAACTCACTACCATCAGGCGTAAACTCATTGGCTGAACGCGTTTCCAAAAAGTTCTGATCGAAGTCAGAGCGCGTGTAAGAAGCATTGATGGAAAGCGCCTCTGTAAACTCGTGCGTACCAGAAGCCGTCAGCAAAATGCTACTATTCTGGCGATTATCGTAAGGTTCGGCAGTACTAAAGTTAATTGGCAGGGCAAATAGGTCGCCTTGTAATACAGGCATTCCCCGGTCTACGCCTGCGTCGTCATCGCTAAAGGTACCTACAATATCTAGGTTAAAGCGGGTCTTTTCATCGGGTAGGTAAGAAATAGAAGGGGCAAAAAGCGTGACGCGATTTTGCTGAAAATCGCGGAAAGATTCTGCATTCTCCCAAGCGAAATTCATACGGTATAGCAGTGTTTCGTCCTCTTTAATAGGGCCCGTGATATCAAAGGTGGCACGTTGGGTATTAAAACTACCGTATGAGATGGTGGCATCAGCGCGGTTTTCTCTGAGTGGCTTTTTAGTAACAGCATTCACCACCCCGCCTGGAGAGCTATTCCCGAATAGGGCTGCGGCAGGGCCTTTAATAAATTCTACCCGCTCGTATTGGGTAGCAATAGAAGAAGAAGAAAAGTCGGGTGCAAATAGCGCCCGGTTACCATTGATATAGTCCTGCCTGACGTTAAACCCTCTAGAAATAAAACGATCAGCATCACGTGTTTTGGTTACACCCGATACATTGGCAGCCACTTCTTCTATACGGAATAAGCCTTGGTCTCTGATGATCTCTTTGTTGATGACAGCAATGCTTTGGGGAACATCTTTCACTTGGGCACCTGTACGTGTTCCTGCGAAGGTGACATCAGGTTTATAGCTTGTCTCAGAACGTCCTACAATTTCCACTTCTTGCAGCGCCTCCTCCTGCTCTGTCAGTTGGGCATCTATGGTAAGAGAAACACTTGTAACGGCCACCTGTTGCTCAAAAGATCTGTAGCCAAAAAACTTAACTATCAGGGTGTAGGTGCCATTGGCAACATCGTTAATTTGATAAAATCCTTTATCGTTGCTAATGGCGCCTTTATCGGTGTTTTTTAGAAGAACGGTTGCCCCCTGAAGGGCAGCTCCCGTCTCGTCGGTGATTGTACCACTAATACTGTTTTGTGCTTTTAAGGTGATTGAAATACAACTTAAAAAGAGAATAATATAAAGATGTTTCATGAGTGAGTGTTGTTGATTTTATTGAGGAAGTAAGGCAACATTGTTAACGAAGATGAGTTGATGGTCATTCTCTGCATCGGCGTCAGCAAAGAGAATAAAAGTACCAAAGCCACCTCCTTGCCCGACGGGCAAAGTAATGTTGGCATTATTGCTAATGCGCGCCCCTTCTACAGTAGCCCATATATCTAGGGGTGAAATAAGAAGTCCACTGATTTCTACTTCTCCTTTTTCTTGGTAGTCAAGCACTCCAAATCTATCTGCTTCCCTCTGGTCTTCTAATACAGCATCTAAAGGAGCAACAACGGGAAACCCTAGTGGTACAGCATCAACAAATAAGACTACATCGTTCGTTTCGGGTGCCAGATTGAGGAAAGACAGCCCTGCTCTGTCTGCGGTAAGGGTATTCAGATCATTTATGGTTCGGAATAAGAATAGCTCTGGGGCTTCTGGAGTACCTGCTAAACAAAGTGTATAGTTGGTTAGTACTTCTAACGGCTCACTAAGGCTTAAGGTAGTTTCGCCGTAATCCACCTCAAAGGTTACATTTCCCTCTGCATCAGGTGCTACATTGAGATCTACATCGTAATATTGGCTATCGGTAGAGAGTGGTGATACTGGCTCACTGGCTACTTCTACACTAGGCACACGCCAGTTTGCTTCGGTCTCACCATCAATCGCATTTACGAATAAAACTTGAGCGAAGACTGGATTGACATCTATATTGACGAAATCACTGGCTTGCTGTGCACCCCTAAAGAGGGTAAGCGATAAGCGATAACGTCCAGAAGCTTCTAGGGGGACGGTTAAAGTAGGTGAGGGGATGTTCGGATCACTCAAAGTACCAGGGGAGCCTTCAGGTTGGCTGACAATCTCCCATTGGTAAGTAAAGCCCAACTCATTCACGTCAGTAGAGGCCGTTCCACTAAGCTGCACGATGGTTCCTGTCTCTTCGGTAAAGATGGTTTGGTCTTCGCCTGCATCAGGCAGCAAGACGGTAAATTCTTGGTCATCGTAATCGGAACAACCGACCACAGAGAGCGCAAGTAGGCAAAAGAATAATATTTTTTTCATAGGTTTTTTTTAAGATTACTACTACAAATATAAATTTATTCCTAACTATTCTAAATAAAGCTAATAGGAATATATACCTTGAGTAACAGCGTATTAGGGTACGATAGGGGGTGTTAAGAGAGAAATAGTTGCCTGTTATCTTTTATAGGGGATAATTTTACCGTGCGTTTAGTAATAATTATTTATTAAAAAAATACAAAAAAATTGAATTGGCTACGACACAGAACGGATCACTTTCAACAAGAAGTACTCATCTTCATCTACTTCAAACTTCCCCTGTGTACTGGGAGCCTCTTCTAGGGCGGCAGCCAATAGTTTTTTCACCTTATCAGTTTGGTGATTGAAGTACTCGTTCAACAACGGGATGATCTGTCGATTAAGTGTACGTATAAAATCAAAATGAGGCTGGTGCATTAAGAAGTAAGCTTGCCCAATCATAAAGTCGGTGCCCTTCTTCTCTTTGATTTGATTATTGAGTGCCTTAAGGAAGTCGCCATAAGCAATATCTGGCGCATGGTACTTAGGGTAAACAGGTAAAAACTCGAAGCGACGGCGCAAGGCCATATCTAACATCGCAATGGATTTGTCAGCGGTGTTCATTGTCCCAATAATGTAGAGGTTAGGAGGTACGATGAAGGTCTCACCAGAGGGAAGCGTAGCAAACACTTCATTAGGAGCGCCGAGGCGCTTGTCTGGCTCTATGAGCGTAATAAGCTCTCCAAAGACAGCCGAGATGGTAGCGCGGTTGATTTCGTCGATGATGATCACAAAATTCTTCAATGCTTTCGTTTCTTCTTGATCCTCTAGATTATCCGTAAGGGCTTGTAGGGCGTGGATTACAGCATTGTAGTACTTTCCATTCAGCGGATCGCTGCTTTCTTGTTGGGTCTCAAATAGTTTTTTTAGCTTACGGATGCTGAGCTCTCGCTGCTCTTCCTTTACTTGGTCGCGCTTATTTTTTCTCTTGTAGAAAAGATGATTTTCTGTGATCTCATAAATTAGCAAAGCATTGTATACACCTTGCGGGTTCTCTACCTCTAACTCAATTTCCTCCGTATCAGCGTTCACTTTTTCTATAAGTAGGCGATCCAATAAAGCCTCGAAAGGAATTTGCTGCTTTTTCTGACTTTTTTGGTAAGCCTCGTAGTGTTGTTTGGCGCGGTCGGCAATACGTTTAAACACACCATCCTTTAACTCAAAACTCAACGTGTGGGTATTATTTGTAAAAGGGCGTAAGCCCTGCACAAAGTCCTCGTAACTGTAACTTTGGTGAAAAGTGATGAACTCTATCTGTTTGCCAATCTGTGAGCGAAGTGTTTCTTTTCTTTTTTCTTCGCTAGAGGTATCTATTTTGAGAATTTGTAAGGCAAGCTGAATGGCCTCCTGCGTTTTACCAGTTGCTGGAGGGCCATAAAAAATGATATTCTTATTGAAGACATACTCCTTTTTTTGTCGCTCGTAGGGGGTACGAATTGCTTCTTTTACCAGTTTGCCATTTTCGCCTATAGCATAACTACTTTTACGTTTATTATTCTGCTTCCGTACCTCTACTCTGATAGCCTTGACGAGCTCATTCTCCGGCAGATTGGTGTTTTTACCTTTTTTGCTTAAGAACCATCCCGGCTGGGCATCAGGATTTTTATGTGGTGGGAGTAAATAACCTGCTTCAGTAAGGTGTACGCGGGCCAAGCGAATCTGATTTTTGATCTTTAAGCGGAAAGAACTCCACAGCTCGGGTAGCCGAAGCGCATCTATATTTTTAGTAACAATTAATATTTGAATAATTTCGGAGGCTGCCCCGCCGTTCGCACCATCTTGCAAGATGCGCAAGATAGGATAGTAAAAGTCGCTGATTTTATAGTTAATCCCCATTGTAAAAATATCTTTACCCAAAGATAGGGATATTTCATTGTTACAGAAAAGAAGCACTAGAAAAGACCTGCTGGAGGCTAATTGGCTTCATCAGAAGCCTTGAGGGTTCTTGACAAAAAGTGAGCAGTAGGGTTGAGAACAGGACTAGTAAACAACTACTCAGTGCTTTTGTAATAAAACAAAGGTTTTCTACTTTCTATGGATGTTTGAGAGCTTAGCTTGCCCCATTGAAGAGTCTTTCCCAACGAATTTTCTTAAAGAAAGGCGCTTCGGAGTCGATAGATAACCAAATAAAAGCTGCTTTCCCTACAACGTGATCTTCAGGAACAAATCCCCAAAAACGAGAGTCAAGAGAATTATGTCGGTTATCACCCATCATAAAGAAGTAATCTTGTGTAAAGGTATATTCTGTAAGCTTTTCACCTCTTAGGTAAAGTCCATCTTCCTGCAACACTATCTCGTCTTCTAAGCCTTCATAATTTTTGATCGTGCTACCATAAAGCAAAAGGTTTTTCTTATCAAGCGGAATAGTAACGCCTTCTTGGGGAATCCAAAGAGGACCAAAGAAATCCTCATTCCACTTAAAGTCAGGATGGTTAGGGAAAACACGTGGGTTGCGCTGACCGCTGTCTTCCTTGTTGACCTCTACCGACTTAATAAAAGTATACTGTCGGAGGCGGTCGGCAATACTAGGAGTGGCTTGTACTAGATAAGCGCTGTTGCCTTGGCGCTTAATATCAGGATGGAGTCCTGTGGTGCGTAATCCTACATTCTTGAAGACCCGATCGTTGATAGAGTTTTCAGCCTCTACTACATAGTTGTGTTGTAGGTCATCAGGGTTTTCAGCCTTCTCACCGTTCACATATACTTGCAGGTCGCGTACTTCGAGTGTATCTCCTCCTATCGCTACACAGCGTTTGATATAATTAGTCTTCAAGTCGGTAGGATACTGAAATTCCGTTGGATAGTTGAAAACAACTACATCGCCTCGCTCTACTTTTGAAAAGCCTGGTAAACGATATTGCTTTAACTGCAAGAGCGTAGAGTAAGAGGGTAGCTCTGTAAACCAAATCGTTTGGTGCGTAAGCGGTACTTGTAGGGGTGTTTTTGGCGTTCTTGGCCCATAGCTGATTTTACTTACGAAGAGGAAGTCGCCTACTAACAATGATTTTTCCATAGAAGGAGTAGGAATGGTAAAGGCTTCCATAAATGCCCAGCGAATTAAGGTGGCGGCGACCACGGCAAATACGAGGGCATCAACCCATTCTCTTGCTTTCGATTTTTTCTTTTTCTTCTTTTCTTCAGTTTTCTTCTTCGAGCTGATGGCCATAGGACTTATCGTTTTCTAAGCGTTAATAGATTTTTCAAAATTGATAAAATAACTGCTGAGTTCAAAACGCTTACGCGCAATTTTCTAATCATTGGTTGAAAGGATAGAAAGGGAGTCACCAGTTTAGGCATCAAGTTGTAACAAGTCTTTCATGCCCCAAATACCTGGGTGTTTACTGGTAAACTCCGCCGCAATCACAGCACCCAAGGCAAAACCGCGCCTACTATGCGCGATATGTTCGATGGTAATATCATCAATGGTAGATTGATAGTGAATACTATGTGTACCTGGAACCTCTGGCAGGCGCTGAGAAAGAATGCCTAGTTCTTCTTTAGCAGTAGTAGCTTTATTGACCCACTGTTGCTTTTTGGGGTAGTGTTTCAAAATTCCTTCTGCCAGTGTAATGGCTGTACCGCTGGGCGCATCTTTCTTTTCAGTGTGATGTACTTCTTCTATGTGTACGTTGTATTCCTCATATTTTGCCATAAGTTGCGCCAAGTACTCATTCACTTGGAAGAAGAGGTTGACCCCGATGCTGAAATTAGAAGCATAAAAGAAGCTCCCTTTTTTAGCAGTACAAAGTTCCTCTATGGCTGCTTTATGTGCTAGCCAGCCTGTTGTACCGCTTACTACAGGAATATGATTTTCTAAACAGTACCGAAGGTGTTCGTAAGCAGCTTCTGGTTGGGTAAACTCTATGGCTACATCTGTATTATCTGGATGAATGCGCGTTAGGTCTTCTTTATTGTGTTGTGTAATCTTGAAACTAATACTATGCTGGCGTGAGAGGGCAATTTGTTCAATCTCGTGTCCCATTTTACCGTAGCCTATTAATGCGATTCTCATAGATATGTGTGCGTGTATGGTTATTGTTAGAATTGGAGTACAAAGCCTACACCCGTGACGGTTTGCGTGCTGAAAGAGAGTGCCTCATATTGAGGGCGGAACCTTAAGGTGATATCATCGCTTAAGTCAAAACCAGCTAAGTGGGCATCTACAATAGCATCTACTATGTTGAGACCGTAAGCGGCTAGCGCCAAGATGATTAGTTGTTCTTTCGACCTTCGGTGGAAGGCTCTTTGCCGCTGATACGCAGTAAGGTTGAGCCCTCGTGGATTACCCGTAAGGACGGCTTCTTCGTAAGCATTATCAAAAAAGCGAAACTGCTGATCTTGCCAGTAGATAGAGTATCCAACCACGCCTGCAATGGCGTAAATAATAGGTATTTTCCAAAACTTCTTATTGTAAGCCTGCCCCCAGCCAGGTAAAATAGCTGAACGCTTTGCCGCTTCTTTGGGGCGTGTTCTCTGTGTATCAGGGAGTATTTCGATGGGTTGGTCAGCTTCTAGTACTATTCCTGCCGAGTCTATAATAACTGTTTGGGTAGTATCTGTTTGCGCGAGACTTTTCTGGTGTATACCTAAGAGGATACACGAAAGAAACAACCCTTTGAATAAATGTCTATTCAATACCTGATGACAAAAAGAAAACCATTGCGCTGTGGGGTACATACTATAAATTGAGTATTTCTAGAATGCGATTTAAATCTTCTACTGAATGAAAGGGAATCTTGATTTCTCCTTTATTCTTCTCATTAGCCCTTAGCTGAATTTTCGTGCCAAAGTGTGAAGACAATTGGGTTTGTAGCTTTTTTATCTCAAAGCTTTGGGACGTACTGGTAGTCGATTTTTTATTTTTTGACTGTCCTAGGTTTCTTACCAGCTCTTCTACTGCTCTTACAGAGAGGCCTTCTCTGACAATCTTTTCAAAGACACTCAGTTGTACCTCTACGTTATCAATGTTGATGATGGCGCGCGCGTGCCCCATGCTAATCTTCTTATCACGTAAGGCTGCCTGAATTACAGGAGGAAGCTTCAAGAGCCTTAGGTAGTTGGTCACGGTGGTTCTATTCTTACCTACACGATCGCCTAGTTCCTCTTGTTTGAGGTCGCACTCGGTGAGGAGGCGTTGGTAGCTAAGGGCTATTTCGATCGGGTTTAAGTTTTCCCGCTGAATGTTCTCGATTAGCGCCATTTCCAGCATCTGTTGATCATCAGCGGTGCGGATGTAAGCGGGGATGGTAGTCAGCCCTGCTAGCCTAGAAGCTTGTAGTCGGCGTTCTCCAGAAATTAACTGGAAGGTTTGCTCGTTGAGTTGGCGTACCGTAATAGGTTGTATAATACCCTGAACTTTAATAGAGACTGCCAGTTCCTGAAGCGCCTCTTGGTCGAAATCAGTACGAGGTTGAAAGGGATTTACTTCTATATGATCGATGTCGATTTCATCAATGGTACTCGGCTCAGCCGAAGGTTGCTCCTCTACATTTTCTTCTTGAACGGCTTCCGTATCAGAAAGTAGCGCACCAAGTCCTCTTCCCAAAACACTTTTCTTCTTTTTGCTCTTCGCCATCTATAATTTTCGATCTATTTTTTAATAACTAACTTGTTTTTTTCTAAAATTTCTTTGGCTAGGTCCAAATAGCTGCTAGCGCCTCTACTATTCGGGTCGTGTACAATAGCAGGTATACCAAAGCTAGGAGATTCACTAAGGCGGACGTTACGAGGAATGATCGTCTTAAAGACCATTTTCTTAAAGTGACTGCTTACTTCGTCTACCACTTGCTGTGAAAGGCGAACCCGCAAATCGTGCATAGTAAGGAGAATGCCTTCGATCTCCAGTTTGGTGTTCAAACGTGACTGTATAATCTTAATCGTATTGAGTAATTTCCCTAATCCTTCTAAGGCAAAGTACTCACATTGTACAGGCACCACTACCGAGTCGGCAGCCGTAAGGGCATTCACAGTAATAAGCCCTAATGAAGGGGAGCAGTCTATAATTACAAAGTCGTACTGATCTTTGACACCCTTGAGTGCAAGGCGCATTTTCTCTTCTCGATGGTCGAGGTCAATCATTTCTACCTCAGCCCCTACCAAGTCAATATGAGAAGGAATGAGATCCAAGTATTTGATATCCGTTTTAAGAAGGATATCCTTGGCTTCTACACCGTCTACCATACATTCGTAAATACTCTGCTCTATTTCTTTAGGGTTATGTCCTAACCCTGAAGTAGAGTTAGCTTGTGGATCGGCATCTACTAAAAGTGTACGAAACTCATAGTGAGCCAAACTGGCTGCTAAATTGATCGCTGTGGTCGTTTTTCCTACGCCTCCTTTTTGGTTTGCTATAGCGATTACCTTGCTCATGGTGCTTTACCTCTCCGAGATTGATTTATTTAAAATTTTTGTCAGAAAACTAAGGTATTTTTCCTTAATAAAAAAGTTGGATTCTTAATAAATATGACATTTCGCGCCAAAATATTACGCGCTAATGAAGTACAAAAAACCAATTTTACGTGAAGATACACAATAAAATAGTATCTTTTTCAGATAACGCTTTGCAAATCATTACATTAAGTAATTTTTATATAAAAGCTTGTATTTTTATGATTTTTGAGTAATATTGAGGCTTGTTAAAAATTATCGAAAACCTAGTAAACGAAGCCCTTTCATTTGCAAATATAGAACTTTTAAATTAAACCATATCTAAAATTATGCTCAGACATTTAATGTTTATTGCCGCAACTATTTTCCTTTTATCCTCTTGTGGTAAAAACAGTGGCGAAAATGGTGCTAAAAAAGTATTTAGATACAATCAAACGGGTGGTTTGAAGTCACTTGACCCTGCTTTTGCAGGAGATAGAGCAACCGTTTGGGCAACCAGTCAGATTTTCAACGGGCTTTTTGACCTAGATGAAAATTTACACCCACATCCAGCCTTGGCCGAAACTTGGGACATATCGCCAGATGAACTCACCTACACATTTAAGATAAGAAAGGGCGTATTATTTCAAGACAACGATTGCTTTCCAGGTGGCAAAGGGAGAGAGTTGGTAGCAGAAGATTTTGTGTACAGCTTTAAGCGTATTTTACGACCTGGTACAGGAAGTACAGGCGCTTGGATATTTAGAAACTGTGTACTCACCAAATCAGATGGTTCTGCCCACGATTCTGCTTTTGTAGCCTTGAATGATCATACTTTACAGATTCGTTTGAAACGTAAGTTTCCACCTTTTAAAGAAATTTTGACAATGCCTTATGCCTTTGTAATTCCCGAAGAGGCAATTACTAAGTATGGGAAAGATTTTCGTTCTAATCCGGTAGGAACAGGCCCTTTTATGTTGAAAGATTGGTCGGAAGGGGAGAGCCTTACTATGGAAAAAAACGACAACTATTGGAAGAAAGATCCTAGTGGTAATAAACTTCCTTACATAGATGCAGTCATTGTAAAATTCATTGAAGACCCTAACCAAGCCTTTAGAGAGTTTGAGGCAGGCAATTTAGACTTTATTACTGGCTTACCTGAGAATGCCAAAGAACTACTAGGAAATAAGGGACAGATTAAGGAAGAGTATCGTAAAAAATATAATGTAGAGAAGATTCCTTACATGAATACGGAGTATATAGGTTTCCAATTGAGCTCTGAAAACTATAAAGATACAACCCACCCTTTCTTGAATGCCAACTTTAGAAAAGCCCTCAATTATGCCATTGATCGGGATGAATTAATTTTTTCTTTACGAAATGGCTTGGGAACACCTGGCGTTTCAGGGGTAACTCCTGTAGCACTTCCTTCTTTTGACTCGCTACGTGTGCAAGGCTATAGCTACGACCAGAAAAAGGCCTTAGAGATGTTAAAGCAAGCAGGCTTCCCTGGTGGGGCAGGTTTACCAGAAATTACTTTACATACTTATCCTTCTGATAAAGCGATTGCAGAATTTATCCAGAAGCAGTGGGAAGCGATAGGCGTGAAAGTAGGCATAGAGCAAAACCAGTTTGTGACGCATAAGGATATGGTAGATAATGGTAAAGTAAATCTATTTAGAGGGTCTTGGCTAGGTGATTATCCTGATGCGGAAAACTATTTCGCCATGTTCTATTCAGACAATCTCTCACCTGCTGGACCTAACAAAACGCATTACATCAATCCTGACTTTGATGCGCTTTATAATGAGGCACAAGAAAAAGATGATCACTCTGAAAACCATTTCTTGCTGTATGATTATTACCATAAAATGGATCAGTTGATTATGAATGATGCCCCTGTCGTAGTGCTATTCTATGACGATATTCTTCGGGTATACAATAAAGAAGTTACTGGCTTGAAGACAAATAATACCAACATACTAATGTTGGAAACGGTAGACTTCAAAGAAGCCGAATAAGACAATAATTATCTGCAGTATAGAGACAGAAAAGAGGGCTTAGTTGCACACAACTAAGCCCTCTTTTTTATGTGCTTAAGAATGTAAAGGATTTTTAGATGAAATGGCTATATTTACACCGTCACTAACTTCTTAAAACTTATGGAGCTTGTTTTCTCATACGTGAACGATAAAACAAATCATAATGAACGGATATTTATTAAAGGAGAAGATATTACTAATATCCAAACCTATAAGAAGTTCATTAAGAAGGACATCGTACCACTCATTCTCATTTCTACTAAATCTAGTGATCAACCTTTGGTTTTGGATTTCAGTACTGTAGATGAACGCGACGCCTTTTTTGAACAACTTATTTCTGATTTTAGCCCTAACGTACACGAGATCAAATGGCGTTGGGGAATGATATAGCAGTGCTACTGATATGCTCTTTAGAGGCTGTAAGGTGTTTTTAAGAAGTTTTTTTCTTCTTAGGTGGTTGCTTATCGATTACTAACTTGAAGCCCTCTAAGGAAATATTTTTGGCTTCAAGGTCGATTTGGCTAGTTTTTTTGAAGCTCGACATTCTAAGCGATAGCTGCTCAAACCCCATAGACTTGGTAGAGAGCTTACCAGTGGCCGCTTCGGAATATATAGGGTAGCTGAAACCATTAAAGTAGGTGTCTTTGAGTAAAAGATGGGTAGCGGTATTGCCTGTCTTCTCATCACGATGAAAGTTCAAGGCAATGTTGGAATGAATGGCTGCCTCTCTTTTGGTTAAATCACTGTCGGTCTTATCTCTAAGCATTCCTCTCGAGGTAGGATCGTGGCTTTTAAAATCAGCTTGGATATTGGCTCGTAAACTAAGGTTTAAATCTTGAATCATCTCTTCTACAACAGAAAGGATGACTGCTCCAGTAGTAGGGAATTCTACACCTGTTTCTTCAATTATTTTGATTAACTCATCCATTAATCCAGGAGAGTCAGAAGAATCGAATAACGACTCCTTAAGGGCTTTTTTACTCTTCTTTCCTATTTGTTCCTCCCCTATCTCTAGTCCTCCTGCTACGGCTCCTCCAATGACTAAGCCCACAACAGCACCTTTCAGACCACCCTTTTTAAGACCGGCAAGCGTAGTGGCAGATATAGTACCCTTTTGTATCAACGGTTTGACCTCTTCGATGAGATAAGGAATAATTTCATCGATTATATTTTTTGCTAGTAAAGGTAACAAATGTTCAGAAGACATAAGATGCTCTAAAAAAGCCGCAAAGACTGGCAAGCTAGTATGCTTTTGGTGAAAGAGGGATTGCTCAGATTGCTTATAGATTTTTTTGAAGTCTTTTTCAATGCTAAGTAATACTTTACCCACAGCCGTAGATACAAAAGTTTCGGTATCCATTAGTGGTTTTAGAAAGGTAAAATACTCGTCTATAAAGTAATTTCCCATAACGCTACCAAGCTCTTGAGAAAAATCGTATAAATTAATATAAGTACGCTGGGGAAACTCATCATCTAGTTTGTATGTATTCAAGACAATGGGCTTTTTGTAGGCGTATACTGTGATGTGAGAAGGGTCAAAAAAGTTTAAGAAACCAAAGTCAGCGGTTCTTTGTTCGAACTCCTTCTGTGCATAATCACGTATAGATACTTGCTTTTTCTTTTCCTTTTCAGGAAATTTATCTAGTAGATTTTCAAGGCTGCTGACATCTGTAGAGACGCGTGCTTCGGGAATCGTAAGTAAAACATCCTTACCTTCTTCTGATTCAATAATCAGTTGCTGTGGGCTGTCTTTGATCATCAGATCGCCATCGAGGGCACCAGATAATACAAGCCTTTGAAGGTGTATACCCATATGCTCATCTGTAAAGTCTCCTACTACAATTAGCTCACCTAACACAGGCTCCTTGATCATAAGTTTTGTACTGTCGCCAGAGAAGATTGCCTTTATGTTGGCAGCACGAAACATGGGCGCTTTGCCCAGTGCATTACCGGTTGATAAATGAAGATTACCTATGCCTTTTTCTTTATGATCTACTTGGGTGAAATCATAACCAGTAGCACCTGCTTGTGTGAGGATTCCTAAGTCGATGCCCTCTACTTCTATGGTGGCTTCTCCATTAATTTCTTTACTGAAGCTGAGCGCTTCTGCACTAAGGTAAGCTTCAGTTTTAATTTTTGTAGCGGCAGTGGCTGCCACAACGCCTATTTCTTCTGCGTTGATTTTTCCAGTATTGCCTGACAGGCTAAATGCCATCGTTTCGGTAAATAATTGACCACTCAAAGCAATATTTTCTATACTGGCTTCTTTATCGGCAGGAATGGTAAGGGTAAGGATATCTAGTTTGGCCTGTAGGTTTCTAGCAATGATCTTCTCAATGAGAAGTTGCTCCAGTTCGTAGCCTACTACTTTTTCTACGTTTTTCCCATTTTCTTCTCGTACCTCTCTGATAAACTTGATGCTAGCGGTAGGTCTTACCAACTTTACAGGACTCTTTCCGCCCACTTCTTGAAGTTGTTTGAGGTAGTTTCCTTGTGTATCTTTATAACCAATACTAGGCAGTTCTAAGGTTTCTCCTAGGGTGACCTCAGCAAAAGTAGTAAGATCAGTTTTTACCCTAAGGTGATCGTTACGCACTTGTAAGGAGGCATCAAAGCCATCTTCCTTGGCACTGGCATTTTTTAGTATTTCTCTATTAAGCTGCTTGACAGAGATGCCTGCTTCCGTATTATGTATTTCAAGCTCATAAACACCCTCAAGTGATTTGTTGAACTGGAGTCGATCCATACTGAGATAAGATTGAAGCAACGTACCGTCCTGTAATATAGCTTGTATCTCACGGAAAGCAGTAGCGCCAGTACTAAGCTGTACGGCCGTTTTTACCTCTTTGCCATCAAAGCGTAATTGCCCGCTTGCTTGGATGTCTTTAATACCCGTATAGGCATCATAAGGGATGCGTATCAAGTTATCGTCAAATTTCACTTGTAGATTACCTCCTCTTATTTCCTCGATGGTAAGTGAAGTAAGTTGCAATCCTTTAAGCACAGGACTAGGTTTAACAACAGGCGCGTCTATAGCAGCCTTATTGGCTGCTTTCTCTTCGAGTAGTTCTTCCCATAAAATTGTAAGGTGCGCCCTCGGCTTGATAAGCTGTAGTGGTTGTATGTCCTTTTCTGGATGATCTCTTCTGATGTAGTTGCCTTGCTTATCTTCGAAGGAGAGATGGTTGAGGCTAATGGCATTACCCATGTCAAGTTGTACATATACACCATTAGTTTGCCACTGAATACTATCGGCTGCTACACCTAATTTCATCAAAGCGCCAGTGAGGGCATCCTCGAGTTTAGCATCTACTTGTATATCCTTCAAAGCTCCTTCGAAAGTACTTTTTCCGTCTTTCTCTCCGATCGCACTTTCGAAATCAGTACTGGCTGCCACGCTAAGTTTTTTATCTTGATCTAGGTTGATGGTACCATCTATACTAGTATCTCCTTCTATGAGAATCTTTTCCTCATTTTTTACGCGCTGTAGCTTAAAGTGATTAATGTTGAAGTCATTAATATGGGCTAGACTAGCTACTGTTACGTCGTGTACATTGAAATTCTTGAAGGAAATGGTTCCTTGCTTAAACTGTTGATAGATACCCTCTTTGGATAGATCGAGCCATAGGTCTTCTGCTAAGAAGCCTGTAAGTGTAATATTTTTGAGCGGCGCGACTTTTTTATTGTTATAATGAATTTTACCTGCTGTATCGTCGAAGTGTATTTGTTGGATAGAAAAATGATCGAACTTAATACGATAGATGCTTTCTTTGAGGTTTACGTGGGCTTGTAGTCCCAAAAGAGCCACCTTGTGAATTTCACACTGGTTTTTACTATCGATAAGTAAGCCGCTGGTTTCAATATTGAGCTTTTTGAGTGTACTGTACGGAATTGTAACGGTCTGTGTAGAAAGGTAATAGTCGTCGCCATCCATGGTGAAAGCCATCCCTTTAAAATCGCCAAGCTTTACACCACCTACTATATTTGTTTTACTAGGGTCTTGTCCTTTTTCTTCTGCTTGGTATTGGTAAAATAGCGTAGATTCCTGGTCAGGTTTTCTCTCAAGGAGCTCATCAAAGTAAAGTTGTAACTTGATGCCTGCCTTGCTGTAATCTAAGTTCTCTATGTTGAAATTGTTAATAGCCATAGGCTGGCTAAAGCGCATCAGGTCATACATGCCTCCACCGTTGGGCTTAGGCATTCGTAAAGCAAACTGATCAAAGGCTAATTGAGACGTTTTGAGGTGCTTCATTTTTATAGGAATGCTCTCTAGGAAATCTCCTTCATCATATGTAAAAGCCGTTTCTAAGCCCATCCCTTCTGTAAAATGGGAGGGAAGGTTAGGTATTTTGGGTGTGAAGAAATTCTTTTTTACTGGCTCATCAGAAAAAAAGATATGTAAGTTGTGTAAGACTACATTTTCTCCTACTATCGAGGTAGTGACGCTGTCATTTTCTTTCAGCTCATACCTAAACTTTTTCAGTTTTACGGGCTGATGGAACTTTACTTCTGGGATACGCAAGCCCATATTTTTTACTTTTTCAGCACTTACCTCAGTGCTAATATGCATCGGCGCTCCTGTTTGAGGATGCTTTTTATCATAGCTACCCATGTCTAAGCCTTGTGGAAAAGAGATATCCTCTATACCTTCTAGCCCCTCTGCTACTAGTCCAGCGCCTTTAAAACTCTCTAAGAGCATACTGTTAAGCATCTCTTGCACAAGTCGGTTCCCTTTGAGGTGGATACCCTCAGTCTCAAAACGAAAGTCGTAGGCAAGGTCCTTATGACGTTCTGCTAAGGCTGCTTCTTGTTGGGCGATTTCTCCTCGGAGTGCTGCAATCTCTTGGTCAAGTTCAGACGATTCAGTATGCCTATTAGCCCGTTGCTCCAAGCGTTTTTCTAATTTTTCTTTATTTTCCGCTAAGGATTTTTTTTCAGGACTATCGTGTGGTGCTACCAAGCCATTTTCTTTTTGTTGGCGATGCTTCAGGTCTAGTTTTGTACTTTCCAGTTCAATATGATCGATGGCACCCATAGAGGTACTGTAAAAATGCTCAATCGAGATAGCACCTGTTTGTAATAAAAGGTCTGTAAAATCCAGCGGACCAGTTGCTAGCAAGGCTTTTAAACTTTCTCCTGATTTTTGAGTAGCCTCCTTTCCTATACTCGTATAGATGGCTGTCTGAGCAACATACATCGCCAGTAAGGGAAGATTTTGGATGATAGCCATAAGGTTATCATAGAGCGCTAGTCGCTTTCCAGCGTTTTCCATCAGTTGCTTGGCTACCAACGAAATATCTTTAATTTGTAACTTCCCAATACCATAGGTTTCCTCTTGAAGAACGACACGAAGATTATTAAAGGTAACTTCTTTCAAGAGTAGTTCTACATCTACTATTTTACTCTCTTTACAATCCCAAAATGTAGCAGATTCCCAGGTCATTTCTGCAAAAAGATGATTAAAGAATCCCGCCTCTGAGCGAACGGTCATATCTCCAGCCAAGTAATTGATGCTTTTGAAAGGAAGTGTACTGGCGAAGGCTGTTAGGGAATTTTGGTCAGTAAACCTTCCTCTATTAGGATACCCAATAAGGGGGACTTGGTTGATAAAGGCATCAAAGCCATCCTCTTTACGCCCGAGGTTAAGTTGTACGGAAAGTTCTCCAGCATCGAGCTTTTCTAGCGCTGGCTGATCTCCTTTCTTTTTTTCCTCTTCGGTAGGCATTTTCCCTTTCTCTTCCAGCCATTTAATGTAGTCTTTTGAAGTGGTATTGGCTTCTCGCGAAAATTCTACGCCAGTAATATTTCCTTGCATAGAGGTTTGTGCATTGACAAGGTCGAGCTCTTCAAGATTAACCTGGTAGCCCAGCAATCCTAGAATGGCTTTTCCAGCATTTGTAATGGCTCTTCCGAAAGAGTTACCTAAACCCTTGATAGCTGTGGTAGCAGTTTTGGCTAGACTAGCTATTCCCGAAACAAGAGGAGCGATGAGCGGTGGATTTTTAATGACATTGGCTACGCCAGAAAGGATCGGACCCACAACAGGCACCTTTTCTTTTACGAAATTACCTACTTTCGAGACACCTTTCTTTAACCAGCCCCAGAATCCCCCTTTTTTCTTTTTTTTCTTCTTTCGTTTTATACGTTCTGGGGCTTTTGTATCGAGTTGCTGTTTACCGAACAAGGTGGGATATTTCCGTCGAAGCGCTTGCTGCCTTTGTGTGGAGAGCTTTTGTAGCTGTTGTGTGATCGTGTCATTTTCCAAACCTGCCTCTACGGCAATGGCCAAAACAATATCAAGGTTACTTGGCTTCCCTTCCTTTTCTTCGTTTACAGCGCGTTTAATATCATTATGAATGGCGAGTAGATTGTCTCGCTTTACCTTGTAAGACTCCTCTTCGTCCGTTTCAAAGCGTCTAAAACCTTTTTGTAAGGCAAACTTAGGATTGTTTCGAAAAGCCGATGGTAGGTTTTCATCTATTGTATCAGCTAGGGAAGGGTTGTCTCTATAAAATTTTTGTACATAAGTACTTCCAGTTGCATCGAGCAAGTGATAAGCTTCCACTATCCTTTCTTCTGGAATACCTACGATGCGTTCTATGAGATTTTGGTATCTCAAGTTTGCTTTGATTTTAGGTAAGTTTTGTCGGTAAATGAAGTAATCTCTTCGGAGCTGATAAAATTCTTTTATTTTTTCAATCAGTACCTCTGAAAGCCCTTCTTTAGAAAGATGCTCAATGACTTGTATCGCAGTACTTTCAAAGAAGCCTTTTTTTGCTTTCTCAAGAATCCGGTCGAGAACCATTTTTGCCTTTGCGTCAGCGGCTGGAGAGGATTTACGCTTCTTGCTTTTAGAGGATGTAGGAGTAAATGCTATAGCGTAACGATCGGCGGGAGAATATGAAACTGACGGATACTCATCGAAACCAATGTGTTGTTCGGAAAAGGGATATGTAGTACGATGTACGTATGAAGTATCTCCTGTAATCGGGACTTTCTTACCCATTGTAAGCAGTATTTAGTAAATGAAAGTGGAAGGGTTGTTTCTGCTAGGCTTGTACATAGCAAGACACTTCCTAAATCATTTACAACTTCTGCATTGATGTAAGCTCAAAAATCAGGAAAGAGAAAACTGTTATTCTTCGAGCAATCTAGTGTTGGGCTGCCAGCCTTTCTTTTCTGGGTCTGTCCACATGTACATATGCTTCTGGTATTGCTTCTGTAAACTATAGATGATGTCTTCCCAGATGACCACCTTCTCATTACCCCGCTGGGCAACCTTAATGGCACAATCACGCAGGATGTTGATCAGAATACCGCCTGTCACCCGATCATAATGCTTGGCTAAAAACGACAGGTCTACCACCTCATCCAAGGTGAAGGTATTCTTGAAGGCTTGTTCCCACAGCCTCAAGCGTTGTGCTTCGTTGGGTTTGGGAAACTCTACTATGTTCTGAAAGCGACGCTTAAAGGCATCATCAATGGAAGTAGGTTTGTTGGTGGCCAGAATCACTACCCCATTATAATCTTCTATGCGTTGTAGCAAATAGGTAATGGTTTGGTTGGCGTATTGATCGGAGGCGTCCTTCACCGCACCTCGCTTGGCAAAAAGAGATTCAGCCTCATCGAAGAAAAGAATCCAGTTCTTGTTTTCAGCTACTTTGAAGAGATTCTCTAGGTTTTTTTCGGTTTCACCAATGTATTTAGAAACCACTGCTGACATATCGGTTCTGTAGACGGGGAGTCCTGTGGATTTACCAAGCAGTGTAGTAGTAAGGGTCTTACCTGTCCCTGAGGGACCGTAGAAGATGGCTTTGTATCCTTTTTTGAGTTGCTTGCCAAGTTGCCATTCTTCCATAATAGTGTTTTGATGGAGAATCCAGTATTCGATTTCTTTAATTTGTGCCAGTACTTTCTCTGAAAGCACCAAATTGTCCCATTCCAGACCGGTAGTGATTTGTTGGGCAGGAAAGCTGGTGCTGTACTGAGGCTGGTAGGCTTTCCCATTGCTGAGTAGCTGTAGGTATTCTGGGGTAAGCGCAATATGGCTATCGATGCTTACCTCCTTAGAGGGATATTGTAAAATACCTCGCTCATAAAACAGATGATTAGGCTCTAATAAGTAATGAAACTGAAGACGTTGCTCTACATCTGTACCAGTTAGGATATAGAACACTGTTTGGTAAGTAGGGATGAACTTTCCGTAAAGAGGCGCCCGATACCCACCAAAGGAAGTAATTAAGCTATCAAATTTACCCTCAACTGCCAGAAAAATATTAAAAATAGAAGGGGCTAAATGAACGCCCAGCGCCAAATTGAGTAGTATTTTTTCTTCGTCTTTTAACTCGTGAATAAGCTTATCATAAGGGTTATCAAGCGATCGTTTCATGCCTTTTTCGGGAACGATTGCTTCTAGTTGTTGTTGGAAAACACGGTCGTCTTTCAGAGAAGGAAACTGTGCATAGATACGTTCTTCAATCGTGATGGCTAGATCAGTAAGTTCTTCTTTGAGAGCGCTTGATTGTGTATTGTGGATAAGCTTTGTCATTTGATAAGTTTTAAAATTAGTAGTGTATTGTAAATACACTTTATATAGCGAATTTATATAAATTTTTACATAAATTTAGGTGCAATCATTTTTGCCTATTGATAAATACAATAAAAAAACTTACCAAAGTGAATATTTTTCTGTCTTTTGAAAAAGTAAAATAGAGGATATGGCAGGCTGTTTGACGCACGAAAGACACGGAGAACTTTATGAGCATAAACACATGAACAAATTCTTACTTATTATTTGCTTTACTTGCTGGAGTGCCTTTGCCTACGCACAGCTAGGTATTCAATGGCATTATGGTATTCCCGTAGGTGAATTCGAGGAGGCTACCGATGCCTCAGTAGGATCGGGTATGCACGTTAGTTACTACCCACGTATCTCTATCAAATTACCTATCTACGTTGGTTTAGATATTGGTAATCTTTGGTGGGAAGATAAAATGTACGATCAAAATGTTAGTACCTCTGTGGATATTCTCGATCGAGGGGAGTTTGTTGAGACAGATACGTACATCCAGGTTTTCCCTACTGTAGTAAGACAACGCGTAAGCTTTGCTTATTTGGGTTTGCGTATCAAGGCGCCTTTTAAAATCGTTCAACCGTATGGTGAGGCGCTGATAGGTGGACGTATCTTTCAAAGTGAATGGGAAACAACTTTCAATAGATTTAGGATTGATCTTAACGGGAGGAATCGCTCTACTACCTTAAGCTATGGGCTTGGCGCTGGCTTAAATATTCGTGTTTTCGACTTCCTTTACATGATGGTAAGCGCTAAATACCTTACGGGACCTCCTATTGAATACGTTGGAAACGCAGAAACCGACTACTGGAATGTAGCTGCCCCAGTTCCGTCTCCTAGAGATGATGTAAGCGAACGAGAACTCTTTGAAGATAGCTTTTATGATCCACCTTCGCTTCAACGGCGACGGCTCGACCTTTTTACCGTAAGTGCGGGTATGTACATTGACATTTCGAATTTTTTTGATGGAAGCGATGATTAAGTTTTCGAATGACTAACGTGAAAGAAAAGGTACAAATTACTGCTTTACAGCTAGAGGATGTAAGCGCTCTTGCCGTACTTGCTAACAATCAAAAAATATGGCGTAACCTGACCGATCTTTTTCCTTATCCTTATTCAGAAAAAGATGCACGATGGTTTATTGAAAATGCCCTTACCCAAACAACTCACCAATATATAACTGCCATTCGCTATGAAGGAATTTTTTGTGGTGTTATAAGCTGTATTCTTTTAGGAGATATTTACAGAAAAACAGCCAAAATGGGTTATTGGATAGGAGAACCTTTCTGGGGAAAGGGGATTGCTACACAAGCCGTAACCCATATGACTAAACAGGCTTTCCAAAAACTTCCTATTGTAAGAATACAAGCAGGTGTTTTTGAGCACAATGAAGCCTCTATGCGTGTTTTGGAGAAAAACGGCTACCATAAAGAGGGTATATTAAAGAAAGTTCTCTTCAAAGAAGAGCAAATTTGGGATGAGCATCTCTACGCTATTACACAGCCTTAAAACCTTCTTTATGATACTTTCAAAGCCTCTTCAAAGTTTTCTTCAAAAAAGAAAGTTGGCTGATTAAAAGCTGGTTCTAGCTCATCCAACCAAATAGCTTTTGGATCGTATTTGGCAAAGAAGGGGCGGTTAGCCCACTGTGGATTGCGCCCTTGAATAAAATTGAGTACAAAGACTTCCACACCATTGATTTCGGTAATGCCAACTACCTGTACCTTGCCAGGATTGGCAGACATACTTGGCCCTCTTACGGTACGGGCAACACCGCTTACCTGCTGATAGGCTTTACGGTAAATATGCCAAGCTTCTTCCAACGTCACCGCGAAATAATCCTGTGCGCCAGTATCTCTGGCTATGAACATATAGTAAGGAATACAGCCAAGTTTCACTTGTTGCCGCCACATGTCCCTCCAGTCTTGCACGCAGTCATTGATATGCCGCATAATAGGTGATTGCGTTCTAATCTGTGCACCTGTACTTAAGATACGCTTAATCGCTTTTTCTACGGCTGGCGTCTGTAGTTCTCTAGGGTGGTTAAAGTGGGCCATAAAAGCCAAGTGGTATCCCTTATTAACTACTTCCTCGAAGAGCCTCAGCATGTCGTCAGCATCCTTGTCAGTAAGGAAGCGATATGGCCAATAGCCCAGCGCTTTTGTGCCGATGCGTATCGTTTGTAAAGAAGGCAGGTTGGCTTCCATCAATGGATGAAGATAACTGGCTAAATTCTTAGCAGACATAACCATGGGATCTCCTCCCGTAAAAAGTACGTCTGTTACCTCTGGATGTTGCTGTAGGTAAGCTACCAAGAGCTCGGTTTCTTTCATCGCAAACTTGAGCTCGTCAATCCCTACAAATTGTGGCCATCTGAAACAAAAAGTGCAGTAAGCGTGACAGGTTTGGCTATTACTTGGGAAAAATAACAGCGTCTCACGGTACTTATGCTGTATGCCTGTAAGTGGTGTATCGTCAAGATGAGGAATATTTTTTTGTTGGCCTGCAGGATGTGGGTTAAGCCCATAACGAATCTCATTGGCCACCTCTTTAAGTAGGGGCTTTTTATAGTTAGCAGTAAGTGCTTCGGCCATTTTTTGGAAGTCTCCCTCCGATAGCATCTCTTTTTGAGGGAAAGTAAGTTGATAAATGGGATCTTCAGGAATGTTAGCCCAATCGATGAGCTCTTCCGTTACATAGTTATTGACCTTAAACGGGAGCACATTACCAACTACTTTGATGGCTTCAATAGCAGTGGTAGAAAAACTTTGAAGTTGTGGTATTTTAGTAAAATTACTAAGCGTATATACTTGGTATTTATTCATAGACATCATAAAGTATTAGTACAGTGTGTAGTACACCAAAAATAATTCTTATGGATCACGGTAAAGTGAGCCGCTTATCAAGAAAAATAAGTTACAAGAAAGACTTCCTTTTTGTTAGTTAATGGAACAATCAGGGATTGGTGAAAATGGAAAAGTTGTTAGAACAGATTGCTACATCAGCGGCTTTACAAATTTAATAATAAAATTGACAAATGCACGATACAAGCCTATTTAAAACAGGTAAATGTAGGATGGCTCACAAGCTGAAAAGAAACTAATTCGCATTCATATCACTTTATGTAGCGTGTAAAAAGGAAACTACCTTTCAATGAATATAATACGTAAATGGCTGCGTAGCTTTATCTCCCTGCGTTACTTACCACGCTTCTTTCGATTAGTGTACCAGACGAATCCTTGGCTCTTTATAGCCAATGCGTTACTTAGGCTTACAAAAGCTGTATTTCCGGTGATATTGCTATGGGTAGGGAAAGAAATTATTGATGAAATCGTACTGCATACCACAACTGATAAGCTAACCTATGACCGGCTGTACGGGCTTGTCGGCTTGGAGTTAGGTCTGGTTGTAGTTAACGACATATTTACTCGGTTTATGGCCCTTACCGATCAACTCTTAGGCACACTATACAGTAAAGCTTCTTCCGTAGAACTTATCCATAAAACCGCAAAAGTAGACCTCGCAGACCTAGAAGATGCTGCATTTTACGATAAGCTTGAGCGTGCCAGAAGACAAACCGTAAGTCGTGTCTCGCTTATGTCTAATGTGCTATCACAGCTACAAGATATTATCACAATTGTATCCCTCATTTCTGCGCTGATATATTTTTATCCAATACTCATTTTACTTCTACTGGTTTCGATTGTACCTTCTTTTGCTAATGAGCTCAAGTTTAGCAAGTCCGACTATTCCCTTCAAAGACGCCTGACGCCTCAGCGCCGTGAATTGGACTACCTACGATTACTCGGAGCAAGCGATATAACTGCCAAAGAAGTGAAGCTTTTTGGGCTTGCCGACTTTATAAGCACTTCTTTTTCTAAAGTAGCAGATAAGTTCTATCAAGAAAGTAAACAGCTAGCCATACAAAGAACTATATGGGGCACGGTCTTTCATATTTTAAGTGATCTCGCTTACTACGGAGCGTTTATCTTTATTGCCTTAAAGGCCACTACTGGGCAAGTATCCATAGGAGAGCTTACTTTTTTAGCGGGCTCCTTTAGCAAGCTAAGAGCGCAACTACAGGCTATTTTTTCTCGCTTTACCAGAATCAATGAAAGCGCTCTATACTTGGCAGATTACTTTGAATTCATTGATGCAGAGTTTCGGGAGGCGGTATCTTTTGAGTTGCAGCCTATTCCTGAGGAAATCAAAGAAGGTTTTACTTTCCAAAATGTGTCCTTTTCTTATCCTAACAATAGTCATGTGGTATTTAAGAATATTTCTTTTCAACTCAAAAAAGGAGAGAAATTAGCACTGGTGGGAGAGAATGGCTCAGGAAAGACAACGCTCATAAAACTACTACTGCGCTTCTATGTGCCTACCGAAGGCGCTATCTTATTGGATGGTGTAGATATTCGTCACTACGACAAGGAAGCGTACCAGACACTTTTTGGCGCTATTTTTCAAGATTTCGTGCGGTACTATCTTACAGCTAAGGTCAATATTGCAGTAGGGGATATAGAAAGCCTGCACGATACCCAAAAAGTACAAGAAGCCGCCGAACAAAGCTTAGCCAGTGAGGTGATTGATACTTTGGAAGATGGCTACGAACAAGCGCTAGGAAAGCGTTTTAAAACAGGTACAGAGCTATCGGGTGGGCAGTGGCAAAAGATTGCGATTGCCCGCGCGTACATGTCACAAGCACCCGTCTTGATTCTCGACGAGCCTACTTCCGCGCTAGACGCGCGCGCCGAATATGAGGTTTTTCAGCGCTTTATAGGGCTTACCGAAGGAAAAACAAGCATTATCATCTCTCATCGTTTCTCTACAGTACGTATGGCCGATAGAATTATGGTACTTAAAGAGGGGGAAATTGCCGAAATGGGCACCCATGAGGAACTGATGGAAAATCAACAGCTTTACGCAGAACTCTTTGAGCTGCAAGCAGAAGGATATAAAGATTAGTATATTATTTCGTAATTTCAACACTGTAGCAATCCGATTAACCATGGCTAACATTTACGATAACTTCCTCGCCAATCTGCAACAGTTTTTACCCTTATCAGAGCAGGAGATCAACGCCATTTTACCTCAGGTAGTAACAAAAAAACTTGCTAAAGGAGAGTATTTTTTGCAGGAAGGAAAGATATGTAGAGGGGTGGCTTATGTAGAGAAAGGCTTGGCGATGTACTATACATTACACGAAGGGGAAGTAGTACCTGCTGAGTTTGCTGCCGAAACCAAATGGCTAGCTTATATGAAAAGCCTTTCTACACGTACCCCTTCTGATATGAATATTGTTATGCTAGAAGAGGCAACACTACTAACCCTTAGCGCGGATACTTTAGAAAATCTTTACAAGCAATTTCCTAAATTTTTGGCTTTTAAGAGCTATCAGGTAGAGAAAACTCTCATAGAAACTACCCAACACGCCAATAATCTTGCTAGACTTTCGGCCAAAGAGCGCTACTACAAATTTATGAAAGATCACCCACGGTTGATCGACCGCATACCTCAGTATTATTTAGCGGCGTATTTAGGCGTAACACCTCAGTCTATCAGTCGTATTCGAAAAAATACAACAAAGCAATAGCTTCTTAACAAATGTTCATGAAAATGAACAAGAGGTCGGCCAACTTTATGATATTAATCAACCTAAAAAGTTAAGTATCATGAAGTACGTATCGACTTTTTGCCTTTGTATATTTATTTCATTAGGCATAGCTAAAGCACAACAACCTTTAGAGACAAGGGTTAATCTCTTGTTTGGTCTCAGCCAACCTTTATTTGTAGATGGCTTCAATATAGAAGGAAACTTTTTCTACAATAGAATAGCTTTTGACTATTCTCACGGGGTATCACTTGATTTTACAGGGAGTGCCATTACTGGAGAATTAGCCGATCAGCAATTGGAAGTACATATGCCTTATACCACTGGTTTTGGTATAGGCTATCGTTTTAATGAATGGTTCAATCTACGACTAGAGCCAAAGTGGCATCGTTTTGAGCTTTATTATGAAGGCATATCGCAGGAAAGCCAGTCGCCTATTGTGGCGTACAATACTTTTTCATTAGGACTAGGGGCTTATATCAACTGGCTTCCTTTTAAGCGACAAGATAATTTCCTGAAAGGGATAATGGTAGCACCCAGTATACGCTTTTGGCCTCGAGTAAGCTCCTCATTAGAAGAGGATGTCTTCACCTACTTCAACGAGAGAACTAATGAGCAGGTAACACATAATGCCATGGAAGCAGGCGTAGGTAATACGCCTTTTATCTTTAACGTGAGTATAGGGTATTCTTTAAAACTTTAAAAGGAACGATACCAATTAAACACTACCTGAGGAGCGCTCCTTTCATAAAGGAGCGCTTTGCTTTAAGCTGAAAAGTGGTTGTCCCTATAGTCCCTTGGCAATAAAAACACTATATTGTGCCTGACATAAAATAACTTTCAATGAAAACTCAAGCTAGAGAGAAAATACAATCTTTCGTTCAGGAGTATAAAGATAGTGAGGGCAATAACCCTTTCGTTGCTGCCTTCCAACTTACTACCTTTTTGAAGGCAATCCCTCTTGAACTTTTCAAGGCTATTGCAGTAGCCTTAGGAGGATATTTGTTGATTAATGTAGCCTTCTATTTCTTAGGAGCAGCTTGGTGGTTATTGCTTATCTCTATCGTAGGCGGGCTAGGACTGATCATATTTCTAGCGCTTACAGGTAGTGTAAATAACATTGCCAGCGCCTTTATCAATCAAGTAGCCGCGTTATTTTTAGGTATTTTACAACCTACTGATGCTCTTTATGATCACTGGCAGGCTGCTACACAAGAAAACCTCTCTAGAAAAGAATTTTTTAGTAAAGTATTTCGAGAAGCGATCATCCCTAAAATAGTGGGCCAGTTGTCGCGTGTCCCCTTTAAGAAGCGGCTGCAAAAATACCTCGAGCGTTTTGTAGGGAATATAGGCAAGGAAGAAAAAGAAGAGGTAGGGGCAACACCCTCTGCTGATAATTTTCTAAAAAGAAAGATCACACAGATTGACCACGCTGCTACGCTTACTAAACGTGGTTTTCAAAAACCCTACTATCTGACTTTAAAACTAGCGGCCTTGTTCTGGGGTGCTCTTTTACTGCTGCATTTCTTACTAGGATAATGCAAGCAACTGAACCCACTACAACTTTCCAATCATTACAGCACCTTTTGGCTCTTTCAAGTCACATTAATAAGCCTCAAAAGGAAAAACCTACCCATAAAAAAACCTGTAGCGTATTCACTACAGGTTTCCAGATTGTAAAATATACCTAGTAAAACTAGTAAACAAGACAGTCGTCTAATCATTGCTTTACGACTCTATGAGAGACAACCCTCCGTCGGTGTTAATGCATATACCTATCGGTTTCCCTACCAATGCTTGTAGGGCCAGCGGTCAGATGATCCGCTAACACAGTCTTATATTCATCCACCGACATGTCTTTTTTGGTAGTATAATTAAGCCTTAAACCCTTATCAGGCGTATCGTCTACTTTGAAACAAAAGTTCCAAAAGTTATTCCAGTTTACCTCTTTTAGGCAATTGAAATCCAAATAAATAACCGTTCTCTCAAGAGTGTTAACATTTCTGTATGCAAGGTAGAAAGAAAAGTTGTCAATTGGTATACTTCCGAAATTATTAACCTTAAATAAGTCCTGAAGTCGTCTATGGAATGACTCTCTCAATAAGTCGCTCCGTCACTACTAAATCAGCTAGCCAACTACTTAAAGTAGTACCTACTTGAGCAAAGCTCCTGTACACTATTATGATGCTAATGATTGGTTGATTGGCGAGGAGAATGTATTTCTCAAATGCCTCCTCATTTCGTTGCTTATAACTTCTCATTGGCTTATTGAAGAATGAGCGGAAAATGACCGCTACTTTCCTACAAACTTAATAGTGCCTATGGTTAGTCCTACTGATCTCTTGCTCTCGGTTGATAGTAGAAAGAGCAAGTAGAGTAGATTACCCGTAAATCAAACGTAAACTTCCTTTACGTCAAATTTTTTTGTACAAAGATACTGTTAAAATTTATGAACAGGTAGTTTGTTATTATATGAGGGCAATAATAAGGAAATTATCCTAGATAAACCAGCCGTGCAGCGTATTATTACCAGATAATTTGTATGATTTCTTTGAACACTACCAAAAATGTAGTTACAGTGTTGTCAAGAAAACAGGTATGTAAATCGTTCATTCTATGAAAAGTCGTATATTATCATTCATAACTAATCAAAAATAAATAATCCTGAATTCTTTTTATTGTTATGGTTGGATCTATTGCCTTGCCGTTTATTTCTCCTAAATATGCCGCCATTATCAATAGTATTTTAGGAAGAACCAATGCCTCTAGCACCGACTGGCAGTTCTATCATAAACACGCCAATGGTGTATCCTTTTACACAAAAATAGAGGGTGACCGTGTACTGTTGAAAGCCGTTAATCACATGACCTTTGATGTGAAAGTAGAAGTGAAGCTAGCCGAAGAGCCCGCCTATTCTTGGACGCCCATTCTAGCGCCAGGAGCAGAGGCTATTAGAACTTATGTAGTAGGCTACTATACAGATTTCCAATTTATAATGGATGCTAATCCTGTACCCTTTGAGTAGTACAGGGAGTACAAGTACTAATAGGTAAATGTTAGTGATCTAGAAGCTTATTTCGTATTGAAAGCGCTTCGTGTAGACGAAGCGCTTTTATAGAGATGAAAACAATCCCTTAGTGTTTGACAATCATCTTTGTGGTAGTATTTCCATCTTCTCCTGTAATGCTTACCAAGTAAGTACCTGCTTGTAAGGTTTGTATATCGATTTCTTCGCCCGCTTCTACGGCTTCTTTTTGCCATTGTACGTTACCTTGTAGGTTCACAACTTTTACGGCTGCTTTAGTAATGCCTTTCAGCATAAATTTCCCTTCGTTTGGATTGGGGAAGAGAACAAGAGCTTGCGGTAACTGAACTTCCTCGAGTTCTTTAAGCGGCGTATCAAGCGCTAGTCGGCTGTTATTACTATTGGTTGTTCTCACCAACCACTCCGTTGATGACCAAGTTTCACCATTATTCCACTTGAGATGATAAGCTTCTGGACTTCCTCCAGGATAAAGATAGCCTCTTGTATTATTTTTATTTTTAAAGCGATATTTTCCGTTTACTTCTTCTATGCGCCATTTTTTATCATCTCCGCCTGTCTCGCTAGGCGACCATACCACAAACTGATTAGCTAGATCGGAGTCAAGTGCTCCTCTACCGTTTATTTTGTTTACAATGTACCAATCGCCATTTCCTGCACTGACAAAACGCCAGTGGAAATCCTCAGCACAACAACTTGAAGAAGTTTTTACGGCACTATTGGGGTCTGTATTGATATACCTGCCTGTAGCTACGTGCTGAATTGTATACCATTGATTAGGATCTGGAAATGTAGTAGATGCTCCTTGCCAAATGGAGTTTTGTTCACTACCTGTCTTTTCTTGCCAAGCCGTAAAGTCATCATATACACGTGGTCGACCATAGATATCACTACTGGTTTCAAAAACATCTGAGCGATCCGCATGAGAGAAAGTATTATTTGCTCCTGTGTACTCTTCCCGTAACCAACGTCCAAATTGTGCGTTATCGCCAAATATACGCTCAAAAAATAAGGCTGTACCCTTGCCAATAAAGGTCGAATTTTTAACAACCATATTCTCGTTCCAAGCGATAGGAATGTTGTTGGTCCAATTCCCTGATTGGTTATAATCACCTGCTAGGCAAGTCCAGGCATCCTCAGGACGGCAAGTGCTAGGATCAGTGCGATCACGTACATAGATTTGAAAGACACTTCGTGTGTTATCTTTAAAAGTAACCCCCTCGTAGGTGATATCGTGTACGGTAGAAAGCATAGAGCCCACTTCGTTTTGTGCAATTTCACTGTTTTTAATGGTAACGGGACCTTCGCAGGTTTCAAACATTAACCCAAATCTATTCTTTTTAAATTGCGAATCCTCAATAGTAAGGTTGCGGCAAGCATGATCCATTCGAAATCCAATGTCTTCATTATCGTGGATATTAAGCCGATTGGCCTTTACATTGAAAGCACCCATATACAAAAGGCCGTGCTTATTATGTACTTTACCATTGTTATAGATTTCAAGGTTTTCTAAGATGGCATTACGCCCTGCGAAGTGTAAGCCATCGGAGCCATTGTTGTAAAAACGACAATCTTTGATGGTAATGTAGTCTACGTGATAGACTTCAGCGCCGCGTGCAGCACCATCGTAAAAATGACATTGCTCAATTAACCAGTTGGTAGGTCTTTTAGAAGGGGTGATGTCAAATCCCCAGTAGGTCTTGAAGACAGCTCCGGCAAAACTTTTTCCGGGAGAGCTCTTGCCTTTTTGAAAGTGAATTCTCCGAAGCAGTAGTTTGCTTTTACCCTCTATACGTAAAGCCCAAGAGCTGCTACTACTAGGTTGGAGCCTTACGGGGCCACCAGCGGTTTGTCCCTCTATGGCCAAGAAAATATTCTCTCCAGCGCCCCAGTCTTTCATAAAAATAGATTCTGTATAAGTACCAGAATAAATCTTGATCTTGGTTTTCTTCCCTTGGGTGAGCGACTGACTTTTGGCAGTGTTAAGGGCTTTTCCGAGTGTTCTAAAAGGATGGGAAGAGGAGCCATCATTGCTGTCGTTACCGCTCATTTTTACGTGATAGGTTTGCGCGTAGGTAGAAGGCTCATTTACCTGCATACCGTACCGCGTTTGGGCGGAGGTAATAAAAGGAAAGCTACATAAAAGCAATAGCCATACGATGGCTTGCATGGAACTGAAGTAATAATTTTTCACGATCATGAATAATTTGGGTTAAAAATATAGTTGGCGTTTAATTGATAATGTACAGATAGGTTAACCATATTGGGTATCAAGTATTTACTCAAAATGGACGTGGCGATTAGATCTAAAGTGTATACGTGTAAGCGCGAAGTTAGGTTGGTGCTAAGGGAAGCTATTATTATAAAAATAATAAATAGATAACACTCATTTTTCTAAGCTTGTCTGCTTGATAAATGCTATATGGTACACGCACTTATTATGTACCATTAGATTAATAATTTACCTAAATCTGATTTTGAAGTACAAGGGTTGTTTTAGCCTCCTACTTTCTATCGCCCAAAAGAATCGTAGTAGCGCGCTGCGTGTTGCTCGTAGCGCTTAAGAAGGTCAATGTTTTTTAGCTCCAGTGCAGTGAGTTGATTGCGTACATCAGTTGAGACAGGCATGTACCAATCAATATGATCAAATACAAAACGCATTTTTCTATTCTTAAACGAGTAGCCGTGGCGGGCGTAAATGGAATTTCGGATAACCTCTAAATCTCCTTTTGTCAGGTTTTCTATGTCCTTATTGGTCAATTCCTGCAGAGAAGGATTAACTTTGAGGACGTCTTCTGTAAGGGCTTCTCCTTCACGGGTGAGGTTAGCAGCCAGCGATGTTTCGTCGTACAGCCTGGCCCATTGTACATTCTCAGGAAGGGTAAGGGCAGGATCGTAGATAAATATTCTGTGTTCTAAAGTGTACTTCGTAGCATTGGCCGAGGCATTTTGCTGAAAGGCATCCCAAGTACCGGTCATTGTCTTCTCTTTAAGGTCAATTGTAAAGTTAAAGACACCGTCATAGGGATCATCTCCTGGCTCACGTACCTTGGCCACATAACCTGCCTCTGTTACTTCATAAGTACCTTTGAAAGGTCGTTTGTTACCAGCTACAATGCTATGACCGTAGATTGTTTCGTTAGCTTCGTTAAGTGAATCTATGGAAATAGTAATTTTATTTTCATGGTAAATATCTTTTTCATAATCAAAATCGACGGGTTCAAAATCACCTGCATAATAGCCTAACCCATCAGTTAGAGGAACGTCTGAAGTTTCCTCTGTCTCCGCTTTTTCTTGTTCTTCTTTGTCAGTATTTTGCTCTGTCTGAGAGGTGTTTGCTTCCTCAGAGGACTGGCAAGCGGCGAGTCCCCCAATAATCAATAGTAAGCTTACATAAATGCGTTTCATAAAGTAGTCTGTTTAGTAGGATGAAGTGATAAAGCTCTTTTCTTTTTTTGTTGAATACGATGTAAAATATATAATTCTACGAGAACCAAGTTGAGCACCCATCCCAGCCAAGCAACGATGCGGTAGACATCCATAGGGCGCGGTTGAAAGAGCCACACAATGAGGTACTTCCAAGCGCGAAGGGTAATGGCTGAGAGTGTAAGGGCAAAGCTACGCCACATAAATCGTTGGTGGGCAGCTACCTCTCCGTTGCGTATTTTTACAACCGCCATTGCTGTATAATACAACCAAAGCGTAGCCAACAGGCAAAAAGCTAATTGAGAGGAAACTCCTCCATTGGCGTAAATACCCATGACAAATCCCGAAGGTGCTACCAGTAAAATAATCACACTGCTGTATATCCATCCCATGACGCGGTGTAGTGCAGGAAGCTTCTGCCGTAAAGCACTAGAAAACTGGGTGAAACCTGCTGGAAGCACTAACATAGCAAAATAAACGTGAATAAAGAAAGCAGTCTCATAATACCAATAGTGAATGTACGCTTGTTTGATTCGTAGAAAGGCTACATCTGTATGCCAAGGAATGTACTGGGCGGTAATCTCCCACATGAGGTAGCAAAAGAATGCGTAGATCACCAGAATCCAACCAGACCAAGAACGAAATAGGCGCAGAAGCATTATTGAACTATTGTGTGAATAACCATTCTAAAACTACTAATTATTGCTAGTAATACAAAGTGTTGGATTAATCAGATAAAGTAAAAAACGAGGATGTACTATTTAAAGAGGGGAAGAATGAAAAAATGCTAACTGTTTGACAGCTAGCATTTTGATGTTAAAATTCGTTGACCGACCAGGGCTCGAACCTGGACTCTTCTGAACCAAAATCAGACGTGTTGCCAGTTACACCATCGGTCAATGATTTATTTCAGTGGTGCAAATATAGTGCGTAAGGTAGCAGGTGTCAAGTTTTTCTTCCAAAAAAAGTAATTTTTTTAATGCGCTATAAAGCGGTATCATATTTTAAGAAGAGGAAGTTTGTAAATTTCACAGTTTAAAGGGAAATTGTCTGTAAAAATCAGTCAACTGCGCGTATGTTTCAGTTTATAGATCAATACATTACTATTAGCGTAATGGGCAATAAGGCCAGCGATCTGGTTATTTTTCTCCTCATTGTATTGGTCGGTATCCTCTTAAAACGTTTCCTTTCTCCCGTTTTTAGTAAGATCGTACTACGTATCGTCCAACGCTACACCAAAGAGGCGCATACCGAACGGTACATCAAAAACATACATCGTCCATTGGGGCGGTTTATTATTTTTAGTTTTGTTTACCTAGCCTTTTTACAACTACACTTTCCAGAAGCGTGGAATTTAAAGCCTGCACAAGAGTTTGGATTAAAATTGATCCTACGTAAGACTTATCAATTGGTACTCATCTACGCCTTTATGGAGGTGTTGTTTAGTTTTATCAATGTACTAGGTGTTATTTTTCTGGAAAAAGCCAAGCTCACCGAGACCAAAACGGATGACTACATTGTACCTTTCCTAAAGGAACTGATAAAAGTATTGGTGGTGATTTTTGCGGTAGTCTTTACCTTGGGCAACGTCTTCAATGTAAATGTAGCTACCTTAGTCACTGGTTTAGGTATCAGTGGTTTAGCGGTAGCATTAGCGGGAAAAGAAACCCTAGAAAACCTATTTGCTTCTTTCACCATCTTTCTGGATCGTCCCTTTATTGTAGGCGATTTGATACAGGTAGGCGATATTATTGGTCGCATTGAGAAGGTAGGTTTTCGTACCACACGTATCCGTACAATGGAACGCTCCCTGATTACCTTACCTAACAAAATGATGATCGATCAGCCAGTGGACAACTGGAACGAGCGTAAAATTTGGCGGATGAAACTTGACCTCACCCTTACCTATAGTACCTCACGCGAAGTATTATATAAAATAAAGGAAGAAATCGCACAGTACTTACAAGAGCACGCGAGAACAAACTTCGACAACAAGGTATTTTTTTCTGCCTTCGGCGATAGCTCCCTGAACCTTACAGTGTTTGCTTTTATCGTTACCGGCGACTTCTTCGATTACCAAGCCATTTGCGACGAAATTAATTTTAAATTACACGAAATCGTTACTGAAAATGGTGGTGACTTTGCCTTTCCTACCCGTACATTACACTTATTTAAAGAGAATTAATCAAAGAAAACTAACTTTCTCTCGCTTTACCTTTGCGAGCGTTGCCTTAAGGTGTAAACGCAGCAGATCGCCCATTTTTTGAACCTCTGCAAAAGCTTGGTCTTCGTGATAGGCGGCAAGCTCTTGCCCGAGTTGCTGTATTTTTTCTGGCGTAGAAATCGTGTCAGCACACATTACCTCTAGTAGGTCTTTGATGCGCTCACGTGCCTGTTCAAGTCGTCGCATGATCAAAGTACGCTCTTCTTGTTGGTATTGTTCAGCAGTTTTGAGGTTAATCAGTTCTACACAGAGCGCTACAATGGCATTATTTTCTTTGAAAAACTGCGGTAAATACATACGTCTTTTCCCCTCGTAGCATTGCTGGTCAAAGTCGATGGCCCTTACGCGGTATTGCTCATTATCAAAATCAGGCGTAATGTCTACTACATAGTTATAAGAGCGCATATCACCCAAAAGCCTTACAAAGCAACGCTCGTTGAATTTAATAAACTCCTTAGCGATTCTCACCTTGTTGATATCTTGGCGTTTAAGATAGCCACCAATAAAAGCATCCCCTGGAATACCAGCGATATGCTCTTCAATAAGGGTTTGTTGATGCACCAAAAAGTTAATTTGATTAGGAGAAAGCAAATGCTCTAGTTCTAAGCCATATACCCGAGAAGCATCTGCTTTTTTCACGTAGAAGTAATCGTAATTGTCGTTGAAGTTATTAATGATACGAATGCGAAAAGGATTAGAATTACCAAAGGTACAATAGTCGATGCGGTCTACTTTGAGATGTTCCATCACGCTCATATCACCATCTGTTTTTAAAATAGCGTAGATACTCGTAAGGTTAATATCAAGTTCTTGCATCATATGCTGTGGGTAAACCATCGTCTCCCAGAGCGTATCTTGCCCCTTATGATCTATGAGAGGAAAAGCATCAGAGTGCCGCAAAAGATCGTCATAGCGTAACGGGAGTTGTGCAATGCGTTGATAAGTGCGCAGGTACTTATTGAGTGCAGGAATAATAGGGAAGTGAGGCTTCTTTTTAGAAATTTCGATCATGTAAAGATAATAGTGTATAAACAGACTTTTAAACTACAGCCTTTACTACAAAATACTAAAAAGCCGCACATCATAAAAATGCAACGACGGTTTTACGAAACCAATAGGCCGTCTTGTAGTACGATTTTACGATCTGCCATCTCAGCAAGTGTGGGATTATGCGTAACGATAACAAAGGTTTGCTTGTATAAATCGCGTAATTGAAAAAAGAGTTGATGTAGCTCCTGCGCGTTTTTAGAATCTAAGTTACCACTAGGTTCGTCTGCCAAAATCACATCAGGTTGATTCACCAACGCCCTTGCTACTGCTGTGCGTTGTTGCTCGCCACCAGAGAGTTCGGCTGGGAGGTGTTGCATTCTGTCTTGTAGCCCTAAGAGATGGAGGAGTTCTGTAGCGCGCTGCTTAGTAGCTTTATCAGGTTGCTTATTCAACCAAGCTGGCATACAGACGTTTTCTAAAGCCGAAAACTCAGGCAGTAAGTTATGAAACTGAAATACGAAACCAATGTGTTGGTTCCTAAAGCGATTTTTCTCTGTGTCAGAGAGTTTCATTAAATCTTTGCCTACTATTTGAACTGTGCCCGTATCGGGCTGGTCGAGTGTACCTAAAATATGCAACAAAGTACTCTTTCCAGCACCTGAAGCGCCTACAATGGAGACAATTTCTCCTTGGGCAATGTTGAGGTCAATGCCCTTCAATACCTTTAGTTGCTTGTAAGCTTTTGTAATTTGACGTGTCTGGATCATAAGTAATTTACTGCTGGCAAAGGATTAGGCTACTAGTTTCTAAAAAAAAATTGATTAGTGGAAACATTTTTTCAAATACTTTGTTTCTAAGTATAACTAAACTATTTGATAGTAAAGCTATCACAAAGAATATGGAAACATACTCAAGATATTTATAAAACCTCTTTTATAGGTATTGCAGATAGAAGTTTTTACTAATCAGATAAAGGACAATAGGTTAATAAGTAATTTTTCAAGTGTAAGCAAGTACCGTTCTTTGAATGGTACTTGCTTTTTTATACGGAAAATGACCCAAAAGTAAAATTTTTTAGTCTGCTAAATTATTGTATTTTCAAGAAAGCCGTCTAATTGCTTATCCAACTACTCGCTCAGATAACTAGTAGTGCTGTAAAATACTAGGAGAAAGCAGGCATATATAGTCATTTTTAGATACAATCTAAATCAATTCATTATCTTTGTATCATAACACGTAACTCATTCCTATGAATCATTCAACTTTAGAAGCAGAAGTAAAAGAACAAACCGCTCACTCAATACCTGTTACTGTTGCCTACGGTGATGGGATAGGCCCAGAGATTATGAAAGCAGTGTTGCTCATCTTAGAGAAGGCAGGAGCAGCGATTACACCGGAAGTGATTGAAATTGGTGAAAAAGTATACCTGAGTGGCAATACCGCAGGTATTGATAAAAGTGCTTGGGAATCATTGAGAAAAACAAAAGTCTTCTTAAAAGCACCCATCACTACCCCACAGGGAGGTGGCTACAAAAGTTTAAATGTAACAACCCGCAAAACATTAGGGCTTTTTGCCAATGTGCGTCCTTGTGTAGCCTATGCACCATTTGTAACTACCAACTATCCTGAAACGGATATGGTGATTATACGAGAAAATGAAGAAGATTTATACGCAGGGATAGAACATAGACAAACCCAAGACGTAGTACAGTGCTTGAAGCTGATTACAAGAAGTGGTTGCGAAAAAGTGATTCGTTATGCTTTTGAGTACGCCTCGACAAGAGGAAGAAAAAAAGTAACTTGCCTGAGCAAAGATAACATCATGAAACTCACTGATGGTCTGTTCCATAAGGTATTCGATGAGGTTTCGCAAGAATACCCTGAACTAGAAACAGAGCATTTGATCATAGATATTGGCGCGGCACGTCTGGCTACGCGTCCTGAAATGTTTGACGTAGTAGTTACTTCCAATCTGTACGGCGATATTGTCTCAGATATTGCGGCTGAAGTAACGGGCTCTGTAGGGATGGCAGGCTCGGCTAACATTGGAATGGACTTCGCTATGTTTGAGGCCATTCACGGCTCTGCGCCTGATATTGCTGGGCAAGATATCGCCAATCCTTCTGGCTTACTGATGGGAGCGGTCAAAATGCTGATCCACATCGGACAAGCCGCCATTGCTGAAAACATACATAACGCTTGGCTGAAAACCCTAGAGGATGGGATACATACTGCAGATGTCTACAATGAAGACATCAGTAAAGAAAAAGTAGGGACGCAAGCATTCGCAGAAGCGGTGATAAGCCGTTTAGGACAGAAGCCTAATACTATCAAGCCCGTTACCTACAACAAAGAGCTTAAAAGAATTCAAGTACACTTAAATACACCTGTCGAGGCTAAAAAAGAATTATTGGGTGTAGATATATTCTTAGATTGGAACAAAGGAACGGCAGAGCAACTGGGTAAGGAGCTGTCTCAGTCGAAAACGACGAACTTGCAGCTACAAATGATGACAAACCGTGGGGTAAAAGTATACCCTGATGGGCTAGAAGAAACCTACTGTACCGATCACTGGCGTTGTCGCTTTATCCACGAAGCGAAAACGCCTGTCACTTACAAAGAGGTGATTGAATTGCTTAATACGGTTACAGAAGCTGGTTTTGAAGTTATCAAAACAGAAAACTTATATAGCTTCGATGGGAAGATAGGCTTCTCATTAGGGCAAGGACAATAGAAATCATATTTTACACAAGCAGAAGTGCTGTCCCTCGGATAGCACTTTTTCTGTAAGGGATGAGGATTCCTGCAAGAAGTACATGAGGTATAAAGCCATATTTAAAGACGAGTCGAAATATTCCCTTTTTGATGACGCCTACTTTACCGATAAAAGAGTCTTTTGGGTAAGCCATCAAGCAAATCTCATTGGGTTTAGTGTGGCGGTTTGTAGGAAGGGCAGACCTGTGCAGGTACTAGATACTACCAATCAAAAGGAAATTATATTTGAAGATGCAGCAGCGTTTGACGATTGGTATCTGAAAAATCAATCTCGCGATCTTGATTTTGGGTTTAGCCATCTGACAAAAGAAGCAGAAATTGTTACTGAAGCAAAACGAAGAATAAATCAGTTACTTGATTTTCTACAAACTGAGCTAGCAACGCTTCAGAAACAACCCTTCAATTCTTGGAGGATAGATGGGGGATATAAAGCCCTAGAGAAAGGATTAAAACTAGCTAACTGCTCCATGGAAATGATTGCCTCAAAAAATACACAACTCGAAGATTCACTTGTTTTTCAAAAGCTAAAAAGAATCTTTAATAGCCCATTAGCAATTAAGGTAGAGGGGTGCGATATTATATCTTTCAGTAAATTGCCTGCTGACAAACTCGACCCATCAAAACTAATGGACTTCTGCAAAGTAAATATTAAACAGATAATTGAATTAAATAAATAGCGAAGCTACGCCAAAAGTAATAGGCCACTTGTGAGAAATAATGGCCTAGCTACTCGATAGTAAAATACCACAGCACTAGCGACGTTATCCAGTATAAGACTAACCGAAATGCATCATACCAACCATTGGTCAATAGACCAAATCAATAAAGCCTGGGCCATTGCCACACGTCATCACGACGGGCAAAAGTACGCAGGCGCCAATGATAGAGAAAAGGTAGAGTACCTAAGCCACATTGGAAGTGTCACCTTTGAGGTAATGGGTGCCCTTCCTCAGCATCCAGCAGCCAACGGTGAGCTGGCGTTACTCTGCGCACTCTTACACGATACCTTAGAAGACACTACCTACACGTACGAAGCACTTACCCGTGATTTCGGAAAAGAGGTAGCCGAAGGAGTACTAGCGCTTACCAAAGATGAAAAAATAACCTCTAAGAATGCTCAGTTACTAGATTCGCTACAGCGCATTAAAGAGCAACCCAAGGAAATATGGATGGTGAAAATGGCCGATCGTATTGCTAACTTACAAACCACGCCTTACTATTGGAACGAAGAGCGAAAAGCTGACTACAAGGAAGGTGCGATAATTATTCATCAACACCTTGCTACTGCTTCAACGTATCTGGCCGAGCGGCTCCTACAAAAAATTGAGGCATATTGAGCAATCCCTAACGGTAGGTACGTCCTTTCCATTGAATTCTAATCGGTAAGACATAGTAAATGACAAGCGTTACTGACAAGAAGCCGATGTAAAACTCATAGAGGATAAGGTAATACCAAGGTTGTGGGTGGCGTATACGTTGAAGAAGCAAGCTGATAAATAAGCTTTGTAAGAAAATTTTGATACTCCAGATGGTAATACCTACCAATGGCTGTCCAAAAAGTAGCGCTACTATAAAAGGAAAAAAAGTGGCTTGTAGCCACAAATAAATAACCATATACCAAGGAAGCCGTAAAGCCCCACGCATCCAGCGTTTCCTTTGTTGTAGCAAGGCCAAAAAAGAAGGCATCGGTTGGGTGTAAGCAGTGATGGATGGATGTACAATGTGTATAAAACGAGCACCCCGTTTTACAGCCGCTTGGAAAAGTGTGAAGTCTTCTACAATACTAGGGGCTAGCTTTTCGTAACCGCCTGTAGACCAGTAAGCTTCTCTCTTAAAGACCATATTGTTACCCATTGTGGTGATAGGTAAACCTTGGCGCATAAATAAATGGATGAGCCCTAGCGCAAAGCACCAGTCGATGGCTTGTAAACGGCTAAAAGGCTTTTGCCCAAGCATACTGGTAAAGCCCATAATAATGCTGTAAGGCTTTTGCTGTATACTGCCCAGCATACTTTCAATCCAAGTAGAGGGCACTACTACATCCGCGTCGGTAAAAAAAAACCAATCTCCTTTTGCCTGATGGGCCAAGTGTGCTAATACATTTGCTTTCCCAATGGCCTGTCCTAGTTGTTTTTGGATAAAATGTAGCTGAAAATGAGGCTTATTTTTGATAAAAGCTTGCACGATGGCTGCTGTTTGGTCGGAAGAGGCATCATCACCAATTAATATCTGTAACTTCTCTTTAGGGTAATTAAGCTTTTCTAAGGCTTCTAAGCAGTCTCGAATATTCGTTGCTTCGTTACGTGCAGCAACAAGTATAGAGATGGTAGGAAAATGGGTAAGTGGTCGTGGTGTGGGAGAAGGGCTGCCCAATAAGTAGCCCCAAGCGATCAGTTGTAGGCAAAGAAAAATAAGAAGAATTACCAAGAGTACTAGCATAACTATAAAGGGGCAAAACGAAAACCTAAGTCACTGAAATGTTGAAGATAAGCAGGTAAAATAGCGCGTAAGTTATGCTCTGCCTTATAACTATCGTGAAACACGATGATGGTACCATTCGTAGAGTGTTGAATGATCTTTCGTAATGCTACTACTGGATTAATTCGGGCATCATAGTCGTGGGCTAGTACATCCCACATCACAATTTTATACTGAGTCAACAACTGCTTTCCTTGCTTTGGGGTAATGCGTCCATAAGGAGGTCTAAAGAGGGCTTCTTGTACAACAGCGCGTTCCTCAATAAGCGCTTGGCAATGTGCTATATCCTGTTCATAAGCTTGATCGGCCGTTCCCCAACCTTTTAGATGGTGATAGGTGTGGTTTCCTATCCGATGCCCCTCTTGCAAGAGGCGCTCAAACAAGTGAGGGTATTTACGCAGGTTTTCACCCACACAAAAAAAAGTAGCTTTTGCTTGAAAGGCTTGCAAGGTAGTTAAGACCCACTCAGTTACACCAGGAACGGGGCCATCATCAAACGTAAGGTAAAGTGTTTTCTCTTCTCGCGTTTTATGCCATAGGTAATGTGGAAAAAGTTTTTTTACCCAAAGAGGTGTTTTATAAATATACATAGCCGAGTACTATTAGGGAGCGGTATGTTTAAGGGAGAGAAGTGTGATGTCATCATTATAAGGAGTATACCGTTTAAAATCCTTTAAGGTTTGGATAAGGTTATGATGAAGTTGCTCAAGATTGTGCTGGTAGTTATGCTTTAAAAAGTGCTCGATCCGCTCTTCTCCGAAGAGTTCCTCTTGTGGATTAAGCGTTTCGTTAAGCCCATCTGTATAAGAAAAGATCAAAAAATTACTGAGCCCGGCCAAGGTAGTCTCTTCCATGAAGGGAAGCGGATCGAAAACACCCAATACAGTAGTGCCTTTGTCCAATCTCCTAAATTTCCCATCTGCGGTAAAAAGGAAAGGAGGATTGTGGCCAGCATTGATATAGTTAAGGGTTTTTTCTTTGTTATGATAAATCCCTACAAAAAAAGTAATAAAGTTTTCACCCTGCGCATTTTCATGAATAAGGTAATTGAGCTCTTCAATTACTTTGATGAGTTTAGTGGTTTGTCTGGTAATGGTACGTAAAGAAGCCTGAAAGTTGGCCATCATCAAGGCGGCGGCCATCCCTTTACCTGATACATCCGCAATACAGAACAAAAACTGATCGTCGCTGATCGGAATATAATCGTAATAATCACCTCCTACAGAAGAGTGAGGAGTATAATAGGCTTTTACTTGCAGGTGCTCATTGTAAGGTAAAGATTTAGGAAATAGAAGGTTTTGTACTTTCTGTGCGATTTCTAACTCTTTTTTAAGCACTTCCTGTGCGAGTTGTTCTTGCGCAAGTCGCTTATTTTCAATCGCCACTACAATGATATTCGTAAGTGTTTGCATAAAGTCTGTATCTACCTCTTCGTTGGCTACGCCGGTAGCCAATACAAAGGCCAAGACCTGATGCTTATGTAAAATAGGAATTACTACATCAAATATATCATAGCCTGCCTGCCGTTGGGCTTCGTTGGGAGGCATAATTTCTATATTACTCGCAAATAAATCATTGTGAAAGGTGAGGTGACGAAGGTCTACCCCAAAATGCGTAGCCAGCACCCATTCTTCTTTCCAAACATAAAGCGCTAGTTTACTAATATTTAAGTTGCCTCTTAAGATGAAATTATAGATGCGATACAGAAAGTTTTCAGGAAGATTATTATTAATGGCTTGCGTAATCTCTAGTAAAGAGTTTAGCGCCAATTCTTTCCTTTTTAGTATAGCGGCATCTATCATTTTATGATCGTTTTAGGATCGTAGGCATCTCGTAAGCCATTACCCAATAAGTTAAAAGCCAAAACCATTAAACTAATACACAAACTAGGGTAGAATATCATATGGAAGTGCCCCTTAGAACCAATCAACTCAAAACCCTCGTTGACCATCATCCCCCAAGAAGGGGTGGGTGGCTGTACCCCTAGCCCCAAGAAACTGAGCCCTGCCTCAATCAAGATAGCAGAGGCAAAGTTGGCACTAATGATAACAATGAGAGAACCCAATAGATTGGGGAAAATGTGACGAGCAATGATATTGAAATTCCTCGCGCCTAGCGCCTTAGCTGCTTCTATAAATTGCTTCTGCTTTATCTCCATAATTTGCCCTCTCACTACCCTGGCAATCTCTACCCAAGTAGTAAGTCCTACCGCTACAAAAGCTACCCAAATGCCTCTATCGCTCAACGCTAAACTAATCGCAATCACTAGCATAATACCTGGAATAGACCAAACAACCGTCATGAACCACATGACAAAATTATCAATAGCGCCTCCAAAAAAGCCAGCAATAGACCCTAAGGTAATTCCTACTACTAAGGAGATTAAAACAGCCACAAAACCAATACCCAACGAAATACGGGTTCCCAAAATAAGCCTACTTAGCATATCTCTTCCCATTTTGTCTGTACCTAATGCATATAGGCGCTCTTCTATATGGTTGGTTTTGAATTCCTCTTCTAAGGCTGCCCGCGTGGTTGTTTGCAGTGTACCGTCGATATCTACATACTGTACTTGATCTCCATTTACAGAGAAATTACCAGAAGCATCGGGATTAGGAAGTAAATCTTGCTCGCCAATGAAAAGCGGTTTTACAACATTAATAAGGTGTGCTGAAAAGGTTTTATCTTCCCTACCGTACATTTTATAATGGATTGTATAGCCTTCAATACGGTAAGAAGTAATAGGAGTGATTTTATAGATGCTTTCTTGACCAAACAGCATTTTCTTGAAAATATTGGTTTGGAGAATAGCAGTATGCTTACGTTCCTTAAGCAGTTGTACCGAAAAGCCAACGGGTTTCTTCGCAATGGCTACATCACCATCGTTGGCATTAGGAGTAGGGTCTGGCATAATCAGATAACCAAAGATAGCCACCAATATCGCAAGGCTAATAACTGCCAAACCAAAGATGGCAGGAATATTAGCTTTAAGGCGTTTTTTGACGTAGTAGAAAGGTGTTTTAGGTTTTTCTGTTAATGTCTTTGACATACGATGTTCATACTATTTGTAATCGAAATTGCTGGAGGGTTGCTAGAAACTTCCTTTCAAAAGAAATAATTTTCTCAGTTAGTCTTTACGATTATGAGCCAATAAACCCGATTTGGTCGCAAGATAGTGATAATTTTTATATTCTTGTTCAAAATTACTAAGGTCTGTAATAGTTTCGTCTCCTTTTGGAGACATACATTTGATCCAACCTTTCTGTAAAAGCTGCCAAAGTAATGGCTTGAGTACTTGCTCTGCCATATCGAGCTCCTCTATTAGACTTCTGAAGGGATTAACAAAGTAGAGCTCATCTAGTATATCATACTCTAAGTCTGTCATGTAAAGCGTTTTTAGATACTTTTAAAGAAAGCGCCGTCCTTTCCAACTGTAAGAAAAAAACCGCGCTATCAAACCGAAAAAAACCACGTAAAAACTGTAGAGGAAAAAAGTAGGTACTATCCACCATTGGGTATGTGCTTTACTTAGGTACACTAAAATTTTCTTTAAAAAAAAGAATTCTATGATAAATCTTGTAGCCAGTAAGCTAAGGAAGAAGTTACCCGGTAAAAAATTGATAAGCCACCCTATCGCCGTTGCTACTAAAGTAAAATTAACAAGATAAATGAGCAATGCAATGAGTTTTATACGTATATCTGTGTAATGTTCCCACTTGCTTGCCCATCGGATGCGTTGCTGGAAAAACTGCGATAGACCAGCAGCAGGCCTCGTCTGTACGGTGTGTGCTGGTTGTTTGATAAAATGAATACCTTTAGGATACCTACGGGCAACTTTATGCATCAAAAATTCGTCATCGCCAGAAGGAAGGTGCGCTACTCCTTCATATCCTTTTACCTCTAGAAAAACGGCTTTAGGATAAGCAAGGTTAGCCCCGTTACACATCGTAGGGAAGCCCCAGTAAATACAAGCAGCCCCCGTACCTATGAGACTTGCAAATTCCACGGTCTGTAAATAGTCAAATGCTCGTCGCTCTGTGGTAAAAGTAACAGCCCCACTCATAAACTTTGCGTCTTGTGTTTCATAACATTGTGCAAAAATCGCCAACCAGTAAGGAGATACCCGACAGTCTGCATCAGTACAGACAATCAACGCGCCTGAAGCTTGCGCAATGGCCGTAGTAATGGCTCTTTTCTTAGGAGATGGTACCGCTGCCATAAACGGATTTGTGAGAAGATGTAGCCTAAAAGGAACCTGTGCTTGATAAGCAGTGACAAGCGCTGCGCTGCCATCGCTAGAGTCGTCGTCTACGACAATTACTTCAAAGAGATGCTTCGGATAAGCTTGTTGTATCAAATCGTCGAGTAAATGACCAATCGTTGCTACTTCATTACGCATCACAATGATGACGGTAATCTTTGTTTTTGGGGAAAAAGAACCCAAACGATGCGTAGGAAGACGCACCCAAGCGACAAGGCTTATCAGTACAAAAAATAGATAAAGGAACCATAATAAACCAACACCACTTAACATTCCCCAGAAAAAGTAGTTCATGTATGAATAAATTAAGCGTTTTTACTTATCGAAGCCGTTTACCCTTTTTCTGTTTCCTAAATATGACCAAAATTCACCCATACTGCGCTATTTTATTGAGCTATAGCACCGCTATGGCTTTCAAAAAGTACCTCGTCGGGTCAAAAACAAAAAGGTTAACTAACTTCATTAACACAGCAACTTTCTACCAAATGGATAAATATACATTTTTCTCAAAGATATTCTTTTACTGTTTGTTGTCGTTAGCAACGACCGCTCAAGCGCAATATACAATCGCTACCGATAGACCGGGCGCTACCTTTTCTTCTCAGGTAGTACCACAGGATATATGGCAAGTAGAGGTGGGTTATGCATTAGAGCAAGATGAAGTAGCGGGCACCACCACACGCTTTGAACGCCTACCCAATACTGTATTACGATATGGGTTGACAGATACTTGGGAATTACGCGCCGAATGGGATTACCTACGTAATACGATAGAAACTAACAACACAGAGGCAACCGACCAAGGGGCTGGCTTACTCACGCTTGGTACAAAATTTCAGTTATTACAAAATAAAAGCTGGTGGCAACCACGAGTAGCCTTTATTGGGGCGGTACAGCTACCTACCTTTGCCGATGAGGCCTTTCAACCTGATTTTACTGGGAGCTATTTCAGATTTCTCCTCATGAACCAAATCACAAAGCGGACAGATATTTTCTATAACCTTGGCGCAGACTTTGGCGCTACTGCGGCGGGTGCCCCTCAATTGACAAGCGCCTACACACTGGGTATCGGTACGCTAATAGGAGAGCAATGGTATGTTTATGGAGAAATATTCGGTTTTTTCCCTGAAGAAGAAGTAGATCGACACAGTTTTGACGTAGGGATCGCTTATATTTTTAAAAGTCGCTACCAACTCGATTTTGCTATTGGCTACAGCCTTAATGAGTATGCTACCGATAGCTTTATCAACGCAGGTTTTTCTACTTATTTTGGTCAACCTAAGCAAAAAAACTGATATTCAATGAACGGATAGTCTACTTAACTTTTGTAAAAAGTCTAGAACATTTACGCTCATTTACGTATGTTTATACACGGAACAACCGTTCCATACATAAACTAAAAACATACAAATTTATGAGTAATCTCAATGGAAAAATAGCCGTAGTGACTGGGGGAAACAGTGGTATTGGCTACGCCACCGCTAAAGAATTGAAAGAAAGAGGAGCAGAGGTAATTATTACAGGTAGAAATGAAGAGCGGGTATCAAAAGCTGCTCAAGAACTGAATGTAAAAGGATTGGTAGCAGATGTAACCAGCTTGGCTGCCTTAGATCAGCTAGCAGCACAAGTAAAAGCAGGCTATTCACAAGTAGACATCTTGTTTGTCAATGCAGGCATCTTTGCACCTGCACCCATTGGTCAAATTAGCGAAGAAGTGTACCATCAGGTAATGGACATCAACTTCAAGGGAGCTGTTTTTACCGTTGAGAAGTTTCTACCGTTACTCAGCGAGGGCGCCTCTATCATTAATTTATCTTCCATCAGTGCCTATACCGGAACGCCCAACATGGCCATGTATGCGGCTTCTAAAGCGGCCCTTAATGCCTATACAAGAACTGCTTCTACAGAACTAGCTGTTAGAAAAATTAGAATCAATTCAGTAAATCCAGGCCCAGTAGCTACCCCTATTTTTAACAAATCGGGTATGCCAGAAGAGCAACTCAGCGGATTTGCCGCCGCCATGCAAAAACGCATCCCCTTAAAAAGATTTGGTCAACCTGAAGAAATAGCAAAATTAGTAGCCTTCTTGGCATCGGACGATGCCGCCTTCATTACGGGAAGTGAATACAATATTGATGGAGGAACTAATATCAACCCTGTGTTGGGTATAGACGCCTTTTTTGAGTAAAGATCAAGAGGTAAGGAATACCCTTCGTATAATTCAATAGAGAGATGCTAGTGCGAACTTAGCATTTCTGATATTTTTACACTTGATAGTCAATCAATTATAAGTTTTTTAAATAAATTTGGAACAATCGTTCCTGTATTGAGGTTTGTATATGGAACAATCATTCCAAAATATAAATAATAAAACATACAAAGTTATGAGTAATCTCAATGGAAAAGTAGCCGTAGTCACAGGAGGAAACAGTGGTATTGGCTATGCCTCTGCAGAAAAACTAAAATCAGAGGGCGCAACAGTAATTATTACTGGTCGCTCAGAAGCGCGTGTATCAGAAGCAGCTAAGCAGCTTGGTGTAACAGGTTTAGTAGCCGATGTAGGAGATATTGCTGCCATCGAAAAGCTTGTAGCTGATGTTGAAAATGCACATAGCAAAATAGATATCCTTTTTGTGAATGCAGGGGTATTTTTTGGTAGTCCATTGGGAACTACCTCCGAAGAGCTTTATCATTCTGTAATGGACATCAACTTCAAGGGAGCAGTCTTTACAATAGAGAAATTTTTACCCATCATGAACGATGGAGGATCAATCATTAATCTATCTTCCATCAACGCCTATATGGGCATGTCTAACACAGCCATATATGGTGCCTCAAAAGCTGCCTTGAATGCTTATACCCGCGTTGCGGCAACAGAACTCGCACCTAGAGGCATCAGGGTAAATGCTGTAAACCCTGGACCTGTTGAGACACCTATTTTTGGAAAAACAGGCATGACAGAAGAGCAAATGTCTGGTTTGGCAAGTGCTTTACACAATCGTATCCCCTTAAAAAGGTTTGGTAAACCTGAAGATGTGGCTAATTTGGTAGCTTTTTTAGCATCAGATGAGGCATCGTTTATTACTGGAGGCGAATACCAAGTAGATGGTGGTATGAATATTAATCCTGGCCCTATGGGATAGGTATAATGACACGTCCATTCTTAACTATGAAGATATTTTTTATTTTTTGCGTTTAATTTACACAAGGGGTTGATATACGTTATCAGCCCTTTTTAAGTTACCTACGCGCAACAGCATAGGAAAGTGTACTTTCTCTGTACCTCGCCAAGCTGTTAAATATTGTTTGCGTACTTGCTCAATAGGATTATAGCCTTTTTGCTGGACAAAGTGCTTTACCGCCGACCAAGTTTGAAGATAAGCCAAAAAATGTGCGCAAGACCAAGGTAAAGTATTGGAAAGAGTAGGCGGGGTACGCTCTTCAAAAGGAAAGGGAATGGTTTGATAATGCTCATCTATGTACTTCCTTTCTTCGTCCCAAAAATCGCCAAGAATGTCGTAGTAGAGTACCTGCGTAATAGCATCAATGATGGCATTTACTTGTACCAAGCCATACCCTATCACTACCAATACACCTTCCTCTTTGAGCGTTCGGTATACTTCTTTGTAAAAAGCATTAAAATCAAACCAGTGGATCGCTTGTGCAACAACAATGAGGTCGAATGAATGATCTGGGAAATTGGTCTGCTCTGCGGGCTGCTGGCTATAGTGGAGGTTCGGTAAAGAAGAAGCGGCTGCTAATTGTGCCTTACTGATATCCGTTGCAAATACGGTATCAAAAAAAGTAGCCAACTGGGTTGCTACCTGGCCGTTGCCTGTACCACAGTCCCAAGCTTTTTCTTTGTTGGATATAATTTCCTGAAGATAGGCATATAAAGTGGTAGGATAGTGAGGTCTATATTGCGCATATTGTGAGGCCTGAAAAGAGAAACGATCTTTCATAAAGAGATTTATTAATGTATAATAATAAACAGCATTCCCCTCTAGAATATTTGTATCGTTTGTACATTTTCAACTCATCTATATTTTATGTAGTATTGCCCTACGACTGACAAATGACAGGTACTTATGTTTGCACTTAATCTCAAAAAGCCACTCGTTTTCTTTGATTTAGAAACTACCGGAACCAACATCGTAAAGGATAGAATCGTTGAATATTCATTTGTAAAAATAGAGGTAAACGGTGAGAAAACGGTTAATTCTAAGCGAATTAACCCGGAAATTCCCATCCCTTTAGAAACAAGCCTGATTCACGGTATCTATGAAGAAGATATTAAGGAAGCGCCCACCTTTAAACAGGTAGCCAAAAATTTAGAAAAATTCTTAGAAGGTTGTGATTTAGGAGGTTTTAATATTGTACGTTTTGATGTACCGATGCTTGTAGAGGAGTTTCTTCGTGTAGGAGTTGATTTCTCCTTGAATAATCGCCGTTTGGTAGACGCGCAGAAAATATTTCACCTCATGGAACCACGCAACCTAAGCGCCGCCTATCAATTTTATTGTAATAAGACCTTAGAAGATGCCCACAGTGCTGAGGCAGACACCATAGCGAGCTACGAGGTATTTGTAGCACAGGTAGAGCGTTATGAAGGTGTAGCGATCAAGGGGAAAGATGACAAAGAATATGTACCTGTAAAAAATGATATGCAGGAGATTCACAAGATCACTGCAGACAGAATGGTCGACCTAGCCGGGCGCCTTACAATCAATGCAGCCGGAGACGAAATATTTAACTTTGGAAAGCACAAGGGGAAAAAAGTAGTCGATGTTTTTCAAAAAGATCCTGCCTACTACGACTGGTTCCAACGAGCTGACTTCCCACTCGATTCTAAGCGAAAACTCACCGAGATTAAACTGAGAGGATTCAATCAAAAAAAATAAAAGAAAGTTTTGTTTGTAAACATTTTTGCCCTAAAATTGTATTAATCTATAAATCCGATAGAGAATATATTTTTTAGAGAAAGCCAGTAATGAATTAACCTTATTCCGCTTTTATGCAAGAAACACAAGCAAGAAGTCTGATGAAAAGTATCACGTGGCGTATGACGGGTACGCTAGATACCTTTGTCATCTCGTTCCTTATTACGGGTCACGTAGCCTACGCGGCCAGTATTAGCTTTGTGGAAGTCATTACGAAGCTTTTTTTGTATTATGTACACGAGCGTTCTTGGACTTTCTTCTCTACCAAAGAGTCCCACCTGCGAAGTCTCACTAAAGGGATTACTTGGCGCATTACAGGCACACTAGACACTTTCTTGATTTCGTTATTGATTACTGGAGAACTCACTTATGCAGCGAGTATCAGTATGGTAGAAGTAGCGACGAAGATTATCCTTTACTATTTCCACGAGCGCATCTGGACAGCTATTCCTTGGGGTAAAACTTGGCAAGTGGCTACTTCCAAAACAGCTTCACGTCCACTCAGCAAGCAAACCGTCTAAGCAGATTAAGTTTCTTTAACGGCGAGTTGCCCGCAAGCTGCATCAATATCTTTTCCTCTGCTTCGACGTACCTTTACCACCACACCTTTTTGTTCTAGATAACGTGCAAAGGCCGCCAGCTTATCTTCTGCTGTATTGGTAAAATCTGCCTCTTCGATGGGATTATACTCAATAATATTGACCTTGGACGGAACGTGTTTTGTAAAACGATAAAGCGCTTCGGCATCTTGAAGTGTATCGTTGAAGTGATGAAAAACAATGTACTCAAAGGTAACCTGCTTCTTTGTTTTTTGATAGTAATAACGAAGCGCTTCAGCAAGTGCTTCTAATGTATTACTTTCATTAATGGGCATAATTTCTTTCCGCTTCTCATCGTCGGCAGCGTGTAAAGATAGCGCCAAGTTACACTTTTGACCTTCATCACCCATTTTTTTAATCATTTTGGCAATACCAGCCGTAGAAACAATAATCCGTTTGGCAGCCATTTGTAGTCCTTCAGGAGAAGTAAGATGCTCAATACCTTGCATCACGTTTTGGTAATTCAAGAGTGGCTCTCCCATGCCCATAAAGACGATGTTACTCAAAGGTAAATTGTAGTGTTGTAGCGCCTGTTGTCTAATGAGTACTACCTGATCATAAATTTCTGCTGGTGTCAGATTACGCATACGTTTCATATAGCCCGTAGCACAAAACTTACACGTAAGAGAGCAGCCCACTTGTGAAGAAACACAGGCTGTCATGCGGTCGTCTGCAGGAATGAGCACTCCTTCAATCAAATGACCATCGTATAACTGAAAAGCAAATTTTAGCGTACCATCGCCACTGATCTGTTTTTGATGAATAGTAAGGGCACGAATCTCAAAATGCTCTGCAAGTAGCTTCCTTAAAGGCAGCGACAGGTTGGTCATTGTCTCAAAGTGATGCGCTGATTTTTTCCAAAGCCATTCGTATACTTGTCGCGCGCGAAATTTTTTTTCACCTACCTCCTCGAAGAATGCTTCAAGTTGAGATAAAGAAAGTTGACGAATATCTTTTTTTGTAGTCTCCAACACCTTTTTCATGAGCACAGTACTTTTTGCAAAGTTAGGAAATTAAAAGCAGAAATTCTTTTTAACATATGTAAAAAGAATTGTGCACAGTGGTTTCTAATTTTAGCAATCATTTAAACTTTTAGAAAGTAGAAAAAGTTTAGACGACTTCTTAATCAACCAACCAATACATAAAAAAATGGAAGTAGCATTAATGAAAAGAGTGGCCGCATTAGAAGCGCAAGTAGCAGCGCTGCAAAAAGCGAACAAAGAGGCGTACAATTCGGATGTTGTTTATAACACGAAAGATACTTTTGGGTACGCACAGTTAGTGGAAGTTACAGGCGGTAAGATTCTTTTCTTATCTGGTATGACGCCTTGGGATCAGCAAATGACACTAAAAAGCGTTAATTTAGTAGAACAAATGGAAGCGACATTAGATAATATTCTAAAACTATTAGCGGCAAAGGGCTTAGGCCCAGAAAGTCTTGCCTTTTTGAGGGTTTACGTGGCAAAACCAAACTACTATGAAGAAATGAATAATTTTAGCACAACCCTAGAAAAGAAACTTGGCGCATCGATCACCTGTGGTATCACACTGGTAGGGGTAACTGGACTAGCAGAGCCCAACCAGTTAGTAGAAATAGAGGCAGTGGCTGTCACTTAATAATATATATGCAGTTATCGATCTCAGATTACTATAGTAAATATGGGTTAATTTCCGCCCAATCTGCTGCTGCACTAGACGCACTTGCCCAGGCTGTAACCTACCCCAAGGGATACTTAATTCATAGAGAAGGGCAAGTGAGCCGTAGTGTGTACCTTATTGTAAAGGGAGTAGCAAGAGTTTTTTATTATAGAGATGGTCAGGATGTTACTAACCAGTTCTTTACTGAAGGAGAAGCAATGGCTGCTATGGAAAGTTTATACACCAGAAAGCCTAGTTTTTATAATATTGAGCTGCTGGAAGACTGTGACCTTGTACAGGTTGACTATGCTGCTATCGAAAAACTGTACGAGCAATACCACGACCTAGAATCTTGTGGGAGACTACTTGCAATAGAATGTTACTTGGAAGAGAACGAACGGAACAGGTTCTTTCAAATGCTCACTGCTAAAGATCGTTATCTGAATCTACTCAAAACCAAGCCAGAGATACTACAGCGTGTGAAACTCGGACACATCGCTTCTTATATAGGTATAACGCAAGTACAACTGAGCCGTATTAGAGCAGATTTGAATAATATTTCCTAAAATTTATCTTTAGGCAGATTTAGTAAATGTTAATCAATAAAAAGCCTACTTATCACTTAGTAGGCTTTTCTGTGTATAATGTAATGTTTTCTAAAAGGCAATCACCAAACCTAGGTTAGCATAAAATACATTGGTAGCAGAAGTCGTAAAGCTGTCTTCTACTTCCGCCTCTTGTGGTACACCATTGGGGTTAGGGTTAGATAGGGTAATTTCCCATTGTTCAATATCCTCGTCGCGATAGTAATCAGCATCATTACCAATGAGGTAAACGACACGAAGGTCTAAGCCTATATTACCACCCAGTTTAAGCATAACACCTCCTCCAGCACCATAGCTAAAAGCAAAGTCAGAAAGCTGGTTGCTCGCAGTAATTTGTGTGTCTTGGTCGGGATCAGCGCTATTATTGGGTGATTCATCAAATATTTTAGTTCGCGTATAAAGGTAGTTAAAGCCTATCAATCCTTCTGCGTAAGGTTGTACCATGGGTAGCGGCGCTTTCACTCTAATCCCCGCGTGGGTATGTAAGAAGTTATTGTTAGTACGGATACGATAGTTGATAGGAATAGTTCCTATGACTTGTCCGTTACTGGCGATGATATTAGCGTTTTCGTTGATACGTCTTTCGTTCGTGCCCATTAAGGAATAGCCAAAATCAAGACCAAAGAAAACAGGTACTTCTCGTGCGAAAGGTACCCAAATATTAAAGCCACCGCCTACGCCTACATCGTTGGTAGCTTCTCTGTAGGCTTCTGTTGGGAAAATCATCTGGAAGCCAATACCTAAGTGTGTTTGTGCATAAGTGTTATTGAGTATCCATAAAGAACAAATAGTAAAGAATATTTTTTTCATATGACATAGAGTTAATGGTTCGAGCTATTCCGAGTTTCAAGAACTATTCCAATTTACTTACAATTAAAACTCTAATAAGTGCTCATAAAAGTAAGAAAAGTTGATGCCTGTAGGAATTTACCAGTATAAAAGACGATGACTATAATAAATCTTGCTTGATGGCAGCAATTTTTTGTTGAAGTTTGGCTGTTACTGCATCATAAGCTGACTTTTGAGGCAAGGCTTCCTTCAAACTTACATAAAACTTTATTTTAGGCTCTGTCCCTGAGGGTCTTACAGAAATTTTAGACCCTTCGGCTGTAAAAAACTGCAATACATTAGATTTATCTTGGAAGTCTAATGGTGTAATAGTTCCCTCCGTAAGGTGGTGTTCAGTCAAGCTTTGGTAGTCTCTGAGGCGTACTACTTCTAAGCCACCCAACTGACGAGGAGGATGTGTACGAAAACGTTGCATCATCTGCTGTATGGCTTCTGCACCTTCTTGGCCTTTCTTAGTAAGGGAGAAGAGTGTCTCATAATAGTAACCGTACTTGAGGTACAGATCAAGCAGAAGGTCGAATAAAGATTGTTGTTGTGCTTTGGCAAAAGCCGATAGCTCTGCGATCATAGCACAGGCCGCCACCCCGTCTTTGTCTCGTACAAAATCGCCTACCATGTAGCCATAGCTTTCTTCTGCACCCGCTACGAAGGTTTTCTTCCCCTCTAGTTGTCTAATCACCGCGGCAATGTGTTTAAAGCCAGTAAGCGTATGGTAACAATCCACCCCGTAATCTGCGGCAATCTGATCCATCAAGTCTGTGGTCACAATCGTTTTGACTACATACTCATCCCCAGTAAGCTGCCCCGCTTTTTGTCGGGCTGCTAGCAAGTAATAAAAAAGTAAGCTACCTGTTTGGTTGCCATTCAGTAACTGAAAAGCCCCTTGATGGTTTTTCACTGCGATTCCCACCCGATCGGTATCTGGGTCGGTAGCCATCACTAAATCTGCCTCCAAGTGACGTGCTTTTTCAAGCGCTAGCGAGAGCGCTTCTGCCTCTTCGGGGTTAGGATATACCACCGTGGGAAAGTCGCCATTTCCTGAAGGCTCCGCCTGTTCTTTTACTACAGTCACTTGCTCAAAGCCCATTTTACTAAGCAATGGTGGGATGAGAGTAATACCCGTACCGTGTAGCGGTGTATATACAATTTTTAAATCTTTTTGCTGCCGAATCGCTTCTTTTGAAATAGAAAGCTGAAGAATCTTTTGTAAGTATAGTTCGTCTATCTCTTCGCCGATGAGTGTAATGTTTTCAGGCTGAGCAATAAAATTAACCTCTTCAAGACTGATTTTACTAATAGCCTCTATGACGCGCTGGTCGTGTGGCGCTACTAGCTGTGCGCCGTCTGTCCAGTAGGCTTTGTAGCCGTTGTATTCTTTAGGGTTATGAGAGGCGGTAATCACTACCCCGCTGTGGCAGCGTAAATGTCGAATAGCAAAGGAAAGCTCAGGCGTGGGGCGAAGGGCTTTGAAGAGGTATACTTGACAGCCGTTGGCAGAAAAGACATCCGCTACAATCTGGGCAAACGCCTTACTCTGGTGGCGACTATCATAGGCGATGGCCACCTGAATTCGTTGGTCGGGAAAGCATTGTTGTAAGTAATTGCTTAGTCCTTGTGTGGCCAACCCTACCGTGTAGCGATTCATCCGATTGGTGCCTACCCCCATTATACCGCGCAGCCCGCCTGTCCCAAACGTAAGGTCTTTATAAAAAGCATCTTGTAAGGCGTCGATTTTTCCTTCTTGAAGCATCTTTTGAAGGGTGTTTTTCGTATCTATATGAAAGTTGCCTTGTAGCCAAGTATCAATTTTCTGTTGAATGCTTTTTTCTAAGGTAGTCATAAGGTGTATCGTTTGCTACGAATTTAGCCGATCGAAAAAAAAAACAAAAATTTTACATAAAATACTGCGTAAAATACGTATTGAGAACGGATTTTGCTCTTTTAAAAACAGATAATATTTTTTATAATGATGAGCCAATTTCAAAGTAAACCGATTCGTACCATTTTATGGTGTAATGTTGTTGCTTTGGTGGTGCTTGTATTACTACAATTGTTCAAAAACCAGTTGAAGGCAATCGACCAGCCAGCCAATGCCTCCTCAAAATATGCTTACCTAAAGATAGGTAGGGTAGAAGGTTCTACACCTTATTTGGAATTACATCCACAAATACTGAAAAAAATGTTTGCGCATGGAACAGCTTTTGACTTAGGTAATTTCTGGCTTCCTAGTACTAGAAAAGTACCCAATAGTTTCCAAGTAAAGCGTATTGATAATATATTCTATTTGGTAGGGGCACACTTCGATGCTCCTCAAGGGATATTTTTTACCACTGCGTTGACCTTAAGAAATGCAGGTGGAAACCTTCTAATGCAGAAGAATGTGCTTGCACAAGTAAAGCCAGCGTTTACCCAAAGAAAGCTTTTAAAAGCTTCCTACAAATAGGTGATGACCAAGGGCTTCTCCATAGAGGGTAATCCTTGATCACTTGTCTTATTGCCGTGAACTACTTCGAAGCTATAAAACGTATTGCAATCCCCTCTGACGCACAATGTAAGAACTTCGCGGAAGATTTGTGTGGGTTTCATAGCTGGTACAAGCATTTGAACTTGTACAAAGGGAATAAGTTTGTATTGTTTTTAAACCCGACGCTACAGTCGGGTTTTGATGAAGGCAATCCAAGAATGCACGAGGGTTGGAAAACCACCAGTGAATATAAAGCCAAGTACGGCTGCTTAGACTTCAAGTGGTATGACAATGCCGAAGACTTTAAGCAAAGAAAACAGGCGGTCATTGATGATACTTCCTTGGTATTACCAGAAATATTCTTTAGGCAAAGTTCACTCACTCTATATCCATTCGTTTCTACAGACTTTAATGCGCTTGAAAGTATTGGGTATCATATCCATGAGGAAGATTTAAAAAAAATTAGCCTAGCCAAAGATTATCCACATAGAGCATTAGTACTACAATGGGCGGACCTCCACCACCGTACGGAAACGGTTTGGCAACAACTGACGCAGCAAGAAAGGGAGGTCATACTAACGATAATGCAGGATGAAAAAATACCTGAGCGCCTTTCAAAATCCGCTTCAAATTACCTTCGGTTAGAGGAAGCACTCAACCAAGTGTACGACACCTTACAACAAGGTGAACTTGAAAAAATTGAAGTGAAAGTAGCGCAGTTAGTCAATCTTGTAAGCAATCAGTAAGGTTATCTTATCGAAGAGTTTAGATATACGCCCATAGGAAATTCAAGTGGCTATATTTATTAAAGTGTCGAGTAAGAAACCTCGACACTTTAATTTTAGCCCCTAAGTGCTGTGGGCTTCGACCTCCCTTGTTGGAAAGTCTTTTTGTTAGGATTGGATTGAGGTGTAGTGGTTGATTGATTTTGTAAAGTATTCATAGTTATAATGGTTAGATAAATGTACTTGATTAACCTGTTGATTCAAATATCGGCATCAGATACGTAATATAAATGAGGAGTAAAAATCAAGCTGAGACGATTTCTCAAAGATTTTGTAAATTGACTACTAGGTAAAAGAGACAAGGAATGCATTACGCCCTAGAACAACTTACACAACTTGATAAAAAGCAGTTAGTAGATTATATCCTGCGATTGCAAGAAACCATTACGGCTCAGACTGACTTTGATGCTCTTGCACAAGCCAACGCCGCCTTACAAGACTTATTCGACAATGCCAACGATCTCATTTTCGTTTGCTCTGTTACTGGTAATTTCCTCTTTTTCAATAAAGTTTTCAGGGAGCGACTAGGGTATGAGAATGAAGCATTGCGCCACATGAATCTCCATCAACTCATACACGCTAATTACCAGACTTCTACGAGTCAGCAATTCAGTAAGATACTGGTAGAAGAGAAGTCGCTTACCAATTTTCATACGGCGCTTGTTAGTAAAAACGGTGAAACTGTTTACCTAGCGGGTAGGGCAAGTGCACGCTTCGAAGAAAGCAGCCCTACTGCTATTCGGTACATTCTGTATGATATTACGGAGCGCGTAAGGATGGAAGGTGAACTGTTGAGCCAATCGGCTCGCTTAAAAGCTATTTTTGAGAGTGATTCCCACATTATGTGGACTGTTAATCGGCAACGACAGTTTACTTCTTTTAATAAAAACTACATTAAAACCTTGCAAGTGCAATATGGGATTACACCTACGCTCTATGAGCGCTCTGATAGACTAAAGCAAGCGTTGAAAGACGAAAAAAAGGATACTTTTTGGAAAAAACACTTTAAAAAAGCCTTTGCTGGAGAAGTACAACACTTCGAAATAAAAGTATCTGATATCAATGGAAATCCGCTGTGGCGTGATGTATACCTTAATCCTATCTTTTCGGTAGAAGGAGCCATCAATGAGGTGTCGGCGATTGCCCACGATATTACAGAGAAAAAGCTATCAGAGTTTGCGTTGAAAGAAAGTGAAGAGAAGTTCAGAAGTATTTTTGAATCCTTTCAAGACATTTACTATCGTTCAGATCTGAAAGGCTATATTACGATGATTAGTCCTTCCATTCAAGAACTAGGAGGTTATACACCTAAAGAAATGATAGGAAAGCGTGTCTTAGATTTTTATGCGACCAAAGACCCCAAACGTAATACAGCAAGGCAGGCGGTGAGAGAACTTTTCAGAAAAGGACGTATTAAAAACTTTGAGATGGGACTACGCTGCAAGGATGGTACCGTGGTACAGTCGCTTTCCAACATACGCCTGATTTATGATGAGATTGGTTTTCCCATAGCGATTGAAGGAGTCATTCGGGACATTACTGAACTCAAAAAGGCCTCTGAAGAAGCCATCAAAGCAAAAGAACTAGCCGAACGCTCTCTAAAAGTAAAAGAGAGCTTTTTGGCCAATATGAGCCACGAGATCAGAACGCCTATGAATGGCGTAATCGGAATGATTGACCTCTTAGGTGACACGCAACTCAATACCAAACAACAAGATTACGTACAGACCATCAAGAAGTCTTCTGAAACCCTTATGCATATTCTCAATGACATCCTAGACCTATCTAAGATAGAGGCTGGAAAAATGATATTGCATAAGAAATCAATAGCAGTAAAGAGTATGGTAGACAAAGTGTATCACTTATTTTTACCACAAGCCAATAGCAAACAAAATGAACTCACCTATTCAGTAGATGAGCGCATTCCTCCTTACATTTGGGCAGACGAAACGCGTTTGCTGCAAGTAATGACTAATTTACTCTCCAATGCGATTAAATTTACGGAGAAAGGTAAAGTAACCGTAGCGCTAACGTTACTAACACCAACGGTAGACTTTTCTCAGCCTTTCTACATTAAGGCTACCATACAAGATACAGGGGTAGGGATCGCCTCTGAGGATTTAGAGAAGCTTTTTAGCAAATTTAGCCAACTGGATCATTCTTCTACCAAAGCTTTCTCAGGCACAGGGCTAGGACTAGCCATCTCTAAACAGCTTACCGAGCTAATGGACGGCGATATTGGGGTGACTTCTTCTCCAAAAGAAGGAAGTACTTTTTGGTTTACCTTTAAAACACGTGCTAGCACACAGTTGGTGAGCGATCTAGAGCAAGCTGAGGAAAAGTCGATTACCCAACTGTCTTTTATAGAAAAGACACCACATATCCTTGTGGTAGACGACAACGCCATCAATCGTAAAGTAGCTGCAGAGATTCTTACGCAAGTAGGAAGCCAAGTAGTAGTAGCACAAAGCGGTCAGGAGGCCATTGAAAAAGTACAGCAAAGCCATTACGATATTATATTAATGGATATACAGATGCCCGACATGGATGGCATCGTAACTACCCAACACATCAAGGCGCTAAATTTACCTACTACACCTCCCATCATTGCAATGACGGCCTATTCAATGAACGAGGATGAGGCCCGTTTTTTAGCACAAGGGCTAGATGGCTATATCGCCAAACCCATTAAGGCAACGGCGCTTGTAGAGAAGGTAAAAAGTGTACTAGGACTACAAACATCACCCAGAGCGACTATCACACTTCCTGATACTGATAATTTCCCGCTGCTAGATAGAGAAGTAGTACAACAGCTTAGTAAGTATGGTGGGATAACATTTGTGAGAGAAAGTTTAGTTGAGTTCGTTACCGAGGCCACCCAGCAGCTTGCACGCTGTAGGCAGTACAGTAAACAGCAAGATTATGAGGCAATTCGTAAAGAATTGCATACCCTTAAAGGAAATGCGGGGACATTGGGAGTGGCGCAGCTTGCACAACAAGCCACCTTATTAGAAAAGTCCCTTAAATCACAGGTTCCTCAGAATCTAAATCAGCAACTTATTGGCTTAGAAGATAGTTTATATCTATTCAAAGTGCATTACGACAAAATACTAGAGGAGACTTAGGCTCCTTGAGGGTTTTAATTAACTTTGTAGGAATTGTGAATACATACTGAAGTCATGAAAAGTTTTTCTTTTTAGGAACTGAAACGAAGTGTAACTCAGCGAAGCTAACCGAAACGAAGTGTAGCTCAACGTAGTTAAAATAGAAAAGTTGAAACGACTTCACTAACAACCAGAAGATTCATGTGGACGAAAATTGCTGATTTTATCATTAAAAATCGCTTGTTGCTTATTGCTTTTATTGCGCTTGTCACCGCCTTTATGGCCTACAATGGAAGCCCTGAACGTGCTTATGACTACTCCTCGACCGTCCCCATGAGTGACCCAGACATGCAGTATTTCCTGAAGTTTAAGGAGAAGTACGGAGAAGATGGTAATATACTGGCCATTGGGCTTCGGGACAGTGCTGTTTATCAACTAGAGAATTTCACCCAGCTTGAAGCACTTTCAGAGGCTGTTTTACAAGTAGAGGGGGTAGCACAAGTAGTCTCGCTTCCTCGCTTGCAATATTTATATAAAGACACTACTGAGAAGGTATTTCAGTTTAGATCTATTTTTAACGAAATGCCTCGCTCGCAAGTACAGCTTGACAGTGTATTGACTTTTGTAAAAACTTTACAATTCTACAGGGGACAGATTATCAACGAAGAAAACGGCGCCACTGCCTTACTCATCTCTATAGAAAGTGAGATATTGAATTCAGGGGAGCGGGAAGATGTAATGGCGGAGATTTTTGCGCATTGTAAAGACTTTGAGCAAGCCACTGATATTAAACTGCGCTATGCGGGCTTGCCCTTTGTACGTTCTGTGATGGCCACACAAGTCACGGACGAGTTGAGCCTCTTTTTAGGACTTTCGCTCCTCACCACAGCGATCGTTCTCTTCCTCTTTTTTCGTTCTTTTTCTGCCGTATTTTTCCCCATTCTTGTCATTGGGGTCATTGTCGTCTGGACGCTCGGTACGCTTGATCTCCTCGGATACAAGATTACACTACTTACAGGCTTGCTACCTCCTGTATTGGTAGTCATTGGTATTCCCAATTGTGTCTACATGCTTACCAAGTATCACCAAGCATATAGAAAAAGTGGAGATAAAATTTTTGCTCTGAAGGAAGTAATCAAACAGATAGGGGTAGTAAGCCTTATGACAAACCTTACCACTGCTACTGGATTCGTGGTACTCGGCGTAGCTGATATTGCCATTATGCGAGAGTTTGGGATTGTAGCGGGAATCAACATCATATGTGCTTATTTTATTTGTATGATCCTGATCCCTACTATTTTTTCTTACCTACCGGCTCCGAAAAGCCAACATCTCAAACACCTCGATGCGCGTTTTTTAGTCGGTATCCTGAAGCAGTTCGATTACCTAGTCCTTACAAAAAAAGCAGGTATCTTCATCACTACAGTCTTGATCATTGCAGCCTCGCTATGGGGGTTGTGGCAAATTCGTACTATTTCGTATATGGTAGATGAAATTCCTGAAAAGAGCCAAGTGCGGAAAGACTTAGCCTTCTTTGAGGAGAACTTCATGGGAGTCATGCCCTTAGAGATTGTTGTCAATACAGGTAAAGAAAAAGGAATTCGTCGGGTAGGCTACCTGAGGAAGATCGACGAGTTTCAGCAAAGCTTAGACAGCATGAGCATCTCAACGCCTTCCCTATCAGCTATTACCTTTTTAAAAGCTGCCCGACAAGCTTATTATAACAACGATCCAGCTTTTTATGGCATTCCTGACAACCGAGAGTACGCCTTCCTAACAAAGTATTTGCAAGGAGAGGAGGCGAATGCATCCCTTACACAAGCTTTTCTCGACTCTACCGGGCAGGAGGTTCGTATTTCACTTAAAATTGCCGATATCGGCTCTATCAAAATGGATTCGCTCATCAAAGAGGTGATCCAACCAAAAATAGACCGTATTTTCAAAAACCAAGAAGATTTTGAGGTGCACGTTACGGGCACGACGCCGATTTTTATCAAAGGAAACGCTTATTTGATTAAAAACCTAAAGATGACTATCGGGCTGGCGGTTTTACTAGTAGGGATTATTATGTCACTGCTATTTCGTTCTTTTAGAATGATTATCATTGTTATTTTTGCCAACTGTGTTCCTATGTTAATCACTGCTGGTTTAATGGGTGCTTTTGGTGTACCTCTAAAACCCAGTACCGCTTTGATCTTTAGTATTGCTTTTGGCATCTCTGTAGATGATGCTATTCACTACTTGGCCCGTTACCGCTACGAGTTGTTGGGACAAGATAGAAACGTGCTCAAAGCAGTGCGGATGAGTCTCCGAGATACTGGCCAAGGGATGTTGTATACTTCCGTTATTTTATTCTTCGGATTTATCATCTTTACAGGCTCTGACTTTGGAGGAACCGTCGCCTTAGGAATGCTAACCTCTATAACGCTTATCTTTGCGATGCTCACTAACCTTGTATTACTGCCTGCTTTACTATTAACCTTTGAAAAAGGCGCGCGCACTACGCAGTCGCCAGAGGCCTACGAACAATTTTACTTAGAAGACGAGGACGAAGAAATTGATGTTAATAAAATAGAGGTAACCTCACCTTCTAAAAAAGAATAAAGTACATATGATATATGTACTTTACTTAGTAACAGGCTTTATGGCAGCCGTTTTGGGAGCCCTTCCACCGGGAGCAGTGAATCTTTCAGTAATGTATACGACTATTAGCAGAGGAAGCACTTTTGCTTTCCCGATGGTTGTATCGGCTGCGATAGGGGAGATTATCCTTGCTGTGACAGCCTTACATTGTGCAGCGCTGGTGGAAGAGTACGTTTTAATGAATATCTTCATCCAGTACATCATTGCTGCGCTGTTACTGTTGATAGGGATAGTCTTGTTCTTCCAGAAAACGCCTCACGCTCCTACGACGCTACAACAACCCAGAAGAAACAATACCCTCTTGAAGGGGTTTTTGCTAGCAGTCCTGAACCCACCAGTACTTATTTTTTGGTTGGTAGCCTTCACTTATCTAGCTACCAGGGTAAATATCTCCTTTCAGATGAGTATTTGGTTTTTGTCTGTACTTTTCTTTGCAGGTGTCTTTATGGGTAAAGTTTTTACGTTATGGTTGTACATACAACTAAGCAATCAAGTTCGAAAACACGTACGCAACATTACATTGCTTGTTAATAAAGCCGTTGGTGTACTGCTTGTGCTGGTGGGTATTATCCAGTGGGTAAAGTTGGTCAATGCTTAGGTAAGCCTCCTACCTTTTTAAAGTAAAATGCTTACAGCCGTCACTTTTTAAGTGTGACTAGCTAAAAATGGATGCCAAATACGTTCAAATTCAGCAGCTTTCTCTATAAATGGCGTATGCCCACAATCGTCGATGACCGCTTCGGTAAACTGCCCTCCCTTTGCTTTGTATTGCTCCAGTACGTAGCGGGTTTGGCTCACCATAGGTTGTGGCGGAAAAACCTCTTCACCCGGGTAGTCGGGTATGTTACCTAACATTCCGTGGTAGCCTAAGTCAAAGAAGGATTGATCCGCAACAATTTGGTCATTAGCGCCCCTTATCCATAAGATATCGGGCTTTTTTGGTAATGCCCATAAACCTTTGGATAAGTAGCCTAGATACTTGGGAGAGAGGGCGTTGATAGGCCCAAACTTACCAGGTGCTACAAACGGGAAGTTACTAGAAGTCTGTAAATCACCTGGGTAGTGCTTTTCGCCTGTTTTTTGTGAAAGCATTGCTTCTAATAACTCCTTTTCATTTTCAGGACGAAAAGGAGGCTTCCAGTAGAAATTATTCATCACAGCCAAAGGGGCATTAGGGTCGTCTTCGCTACGGTCTTGCATTGCTATTTTCTTTACAAATGCTGGATTTACGATTCCACCGCCCGAACCCGCAAAATCTTCGAAGCAAGGGGTCCCTTTTTCATCTTTGGTGCCTCCGTAGCCATAGGGGGACATGGGATTGACCAAGGTGGCGGATAAAATCTTATCAGCCTGTGTCAAGAGCAGATTGAGCGCTACGCCTCCGCCAAGCGAATGGCCTATAAGGTGAAATTTCTCCAGATTGAGTGCTTCAATAAAACTGTCTAGGTCTTTCACAAAGTCGTTTAGTCCTTGGGTGGCATCAACGATTTTACCTTCAGTATGGCCGTATCCACGTAGGTCTGGCGCTACGGCAAAGTAACTAGTAGGTAGATGAGCGATTGTTTTTTTCCAGAATACTGCCGAAGAGACATTCCCGTGAATAAATAATATAGGTTGGGCTTGCGGATGATCGTTTGAGAGGTAGTGGATATTGATTCTTGAGGTCTTTATCGTTTGTGCAGTGGGTTCGTTCATAAGCTATGAAAGTACTTTAGAGTTTGCTTACAAACTACTCAAAACATTTTTATTTTGAAAACTGGCTAGTGCTTTCCTTTTGTAAAAGGATGGATTGAAGCGCTGAAGGAGAGAAGGATTGATTGACTGAATGTATTCAAGATGTCATTTCCTTTGGTACCATAAAGAATAGATGACCTGATGATGAAGGTAGGGCTTTTCTGGAGGCTTTATAGATTTGGTCATAGACCGACAATAATCTGAGGTTCTATTAGACTTTTTGTTCAAAATGAAGAGGTAGATGACTGACGCTACCATTTTAGCCTGAGCAGGCAATATTTAATACTGGCTTTTCTTTATGCTTATGGATAGCTCCTAAAAAGTTTTGTACGATAAGAAGCGGGAAGATAGCCAAAAAATCTTTATTATTGGCGCTATATCTTTTAAATACCACGATAAAAAAAGAAGTATGACCCATATTGGTGCGCGCATCAAGCGGTATCGAAAATTACGCGATCTCACACAAGAATTTGTAGCTCAACAGTTAGATTTATCTGTATCGGGCTACGAGCAGATAGAACAGAGCGGAATGGACGTGTCGCTCTCAAAACTCCAAAAAATCGCTGACTTACTAGAAGTTTCGCTGAGTCAACTGCTAGGGGAGAAGGTGCCTCTCATTAACTTTCTCAATCAATACAACGAGCATAATAACCATAATACAGGTATTGTGATCAACCACTTTCCAGAAGAAGAACGTCAGCTCTACAAAGACCTCTTAGCGACTAAAAATGCACTCATTAAGCACCAAGAGGCTTTACTGAAAGCACAAGATGCGTTGATTGTAGAGTTAAAAAAGAAATAAAGGAGGAGAGAACTCTTGTAGAGGAAACGCTTGGCATCATATACGTCTCCTTACTATTTACAAAGACTATTATGAAGGTAGTATCATCGAAGGCGTTTCTATGTTTTCTTCAATGCCCCTGTATATGTAAAGAAGAGCTCTTTATTCTTCTAAATATAAGACATCCGATTCTTGACAACATTATGGCTTTTTAAGTATCTTTTGTACCTTACTTAGCCTAAATTCATCTATCTGCTTAAGGTAAAATCTGACTGATTATGACGAAAAAAATACGTTTTCCTAAATGGAAAGTTTCTACACAAATGTCTATCGCAGTTATGGCGGTCATCGTAAGTGTCTGTGCCTTGGCTACTACGATGTACCAGACCTACATTCTTCAACAGCAGCAGCACGCAGCGGTTTGGCCAAGGCTCTCTTTGCTACACGGTTGGCAATTGGAGGGCAATACGCCTTACTACAGACTTAACTTAGAGAACACAGGTGTAGGCCCAGCCATCATAGAAGAAATGACAATTCGCCACAAAAATAAAAGCTTTCGAGATTTTGCCTCGCTGGCGCGCTACGTTGCGCAGTTACATCAACTCCCTGATAGTGGTGCCTATCAAAACTATCAGGATATTCTTCCCGAAATGGCTATTCCCCAACAAGAGATCGAAGAAGTACTATTTTTGGCGAATGCCTCTTATATTAAAGCACTTACCGACGAGCTACCTCACGTGCAAGTAGAAATTATCTACAAATCACTATACGATCGGCGTTGGAAGGTGAGCTATCCTAAAGTGGCACATATTACGCTAGATTAGTGCTCATCACCCCTCTAAAACAATAAACTAAACACCGTTCCCTCTCCTTTTACAGAGTGTACACTGATAGACCCTTTATGTAAACGCATGATTTGTCTCGAAAGGCTAAGACCAATTCCTGAGCCTTGTTTTTTGGTGGTGTAGAAGGGAATAAAAATATTTTGAAGCACCTCTTCATCCATGCCTTTACCATTGTCTATTACTTGCAAGGTAGTGCGTGCCTCGTTTTGCTTAGCAAGTAGCTGGATCGTAGGGTTGTCTCTTCCTTCTAAGGCATGGGTGGCGTTGGTGATAAGGTTAATCAGAATTTGCTCGATCAGTTCCAAATCAGCTTTGATGGAAATGGCCGAGGCTTCGTCTATTTCTAGGGTAATGTTTTTCTTGTTTAAGTCTGCTTTGAATAAGCTCGCTACACGCTGGAAAAGCTCTTCTATGGGGACAGTTGTAAAACTAGGTAGCCCTACTTGAGTGAGACTACGGTAGGCTTTTACAAAGTTAATAAGCCCTTTACTACGCTTTTCGATTGTTTGGAGGCTAAGGTAAATATCCTCCTGCTCTTCCTCATCTAAGGTAGTAAAGTCACGTCTGGCGTCTTCTTCAGCAATCATCTGATTCACCAGCGAAGCCAAAGAAGAAATAGGCGCTACAGAATTCATAATCTCGTGGGTAAGTACTCGAATCAGCTTTTGCCATGACTCCACCTCTTGCTCTTCTAGCTCGTTTTTGATGTCCTGAAAGGACACCAACTTATGGTATTTCCCTTGTAAACTAAACTCCGTCGCTTGTATAGAAAGGTTACGAAGCTGTCCATTGAGCGCCACCTTCTGTAAAGCTTTCTCTCCAGCCTCTAACGAAACAATCTTATCATATAGGTTCTGATCTAACTTTTGTAAGGCATCTATCCTATGAATATAGGGCTTATTAAAGAGGGTTTTAAAAGCCTTATTCATCAATTGTACCTGATGGTCTTCGCCAAAACTCAGTAAAGCTACGCCTATATGTTCTACCACTGTGTTAAGGTATTGATTATCCGATTCCCGCTCACTGCGTAGGCGTTGAAAGGTAGCCATAATTTGATTGTAGGCTTTTCTGAGGGTATCGCGGGCAGGATTACCTGTTTGTGTATAGGTATTAGAGAAATCATTATAATGAATGTTGAGTAGAAAATTAGCAAGCTCACGATCTGACCTTTCTATGTAATAAACGAACTCTATCGTAAACCCTAATAGTAACGAGCCACTGACGATCACCCAAGACCAATGATAACGATACAGGACGATACAGCTACTCAATAACAAAAAAAGAAGGAGTAAACGTAAAACTACTTTGAGTCGATAGTGCTTATAGCCCATATTTCTTCATTTTACGGTACAAAGTGGTACGGCCCATCCCCAAGGCTTTCGCAGCGTGGCTCAAATTTCCCTCGTGTTTACGAATGGCTTCTTCAATGGTTTTTTTCTCTATTTCCTCCATGTTGAGGGTCTCATGGCTTTTTTCGTTTTTAGAGACGGGAGTAGTCAAGACGAAGTCGTCAGGTTGTAAGGCATACCCTTCCGAAAGAATTACAGCGCGTTCTATGGCGTGTTGTAATTCCCGAATATTGCCTGGCCAGTGATAGCCTTCTAGTTTTTTGAGGGTTTCCTTGGTAATCTTTAGTCCCTCTTTCTGGTACTTTTTAGCGTATACTTGCAGGTAGTGTTCGGCGAGGAGCGCAATATCTTCGGTGCGCTCTCTCAAGGCGGGCAAGCGAATTTCTACTGTGTTTACACGATAGAGTAAGTCTTGCCTAAATTGGCTTTCTTCGATCATTTCGTAGAGTGGCATATTGGTAGCGCAGATCAGGCGAATGTCAATAGGAATCGCTTTATTCGACCCTAAGCGCGTAATCTGACGGTTTTGGAGGGCAGTTAACAATTTGGCTTGAAGCGGCAACGATAAATTGCCAATCTCGTCCAGGAAAAGTGTACCTTCGTGGGCTGCCTCAAAACGACCTGCCCGGTCTTCTTTAGCATCGGTAAAGGAGCCCTTGGTATGACCAAATAGTTCTGATTCAAATAAGGTTTCGGAAATGGCTCCTAAATCTACCTTTATGAACGTTTGATCGTGGCGTAATGACTGCCGATGAATGGCACGTGCAATGAGTTCTTTTCCTGTTCCGTTTTCGCCTAAAATCAATACGTTGGCGTCGGTCTGGGCTACCTTTCGAATGGTATTAAATACCTGCTCCATTGCCTCCGATTGGCTGATGATCTCACTAAATTGTTGGTCGAGGTCTTTAGAGAGAATTTGTTGCGTCGATTTCAAGTTAGCTACCTGTTGGCTGGAGCGCCGTAGCTTATAGGCTGTCATTACAGTAGCTAAGAACTTCTCATTCTCCCACGGCTTTACAACAAAGTCGATGGCGCCTTCTTTCATGGCCTCTACTGCTAATTTAATATCTCCATAAGCAGTATTAAGAATGACAGGAAGCGTGGTGTCTATTTTATTAATTTCTTTAAGCCAGTGTAAGCCCTCTTGTCCACTAGTAGCCCCCATAGAGAAATTCATGTCCAGTACTACTACATCATAAGGCTCTTTGGCAAGTAGCTCTGGAATAAAAGTAGGATTTACCTCTGTACGAACGCTAGTAAAATGCTGTTTTAATACCATACGTGCAGTAAAGAGAATGTCGCGATCGTCGTCTACTACGAGTATTTTACCCGGTAACTTAGTCATATACTTTTTTAAATTTTACGTAAAATTTTTATTGCTATGTGTATACTTATTGTTCTCTTGAAAGACTAAAAATAACATTTCTGCTAAAAACCAAGAGAATCTTACTTTTTTATGATATTTTCAGTATAAAAAGAGTGCCATCCATTACTAACGCTCGTAGCCGCAATAATTGATAGAAAAGCTGTTTCAGAGTGGAACAAAATTCCTTTCCAATATGGAACATTTTTATGCAATTAAACAAAAAATCAACTGTAAAAGCCTTTTAATCAGTATATTATGAGTAATGGCACGCATCTTGGCATTTGAGTAAACCGATTGACAATATAAAATGAAGCACACAATGGAAGCCAACGCAATGGATCGGGCAATTCCCAAAAAAAAATGGACAGTTAAGAAAATACTGCTGTGGGTGGTTTTACCAACTACATTGATTGCGCTAGTAGCCATGGTGATCAATCGTGCAGGAGAGTCGCGCTTGAATGTAGAGAAAGAGAAGATTACGGTTACAAACGTAACGGAGGGTGTATTTCAAGAGTTTATCTCTGTATCAGGTACGATTGCACCCATCAAGACAGTTTTTATCGATGCTTCAGATGGTGGAAAAGTGGAAGAGCTTTACAAAGAGGGTGGCGAAATGGTAGAAAAAGGATCCCCTATTTTACGTTTGGCCAATGCCAATTTACAGCTCAGCTACATGAACCAAGAGACCGCTATTATGGAGCAGATCAACAACCTGAGCAGTACGCGTATTACTATTGAAGAACAGAGCATTCGCTTTTTAGAGGAACTAAACGAGGTAGAGTACCAGATTCTTAATCTAGGCCGGCAACACAAAATCAACCAGCAACTCTACAAACAGAAAATGATCGCTACACAAGAGTACAACCAAATAAAAGATGAGTACGAATTCCAAAAACGCCGAAAAAAAATTATTCAGCAAAAGCTACAGACCAACGGTCGCCTACGTAATGTGCAGTTGGCGCAAATAGACCCTTCCATTCAATTGATGCAGCGCAACTTGGAGATGATTCATAAAAATCAAGAAAATCTTACCATCAAAGCGCCCATCGCTGGGCAGCTCTCTACTGTACAGGCAGAGCTAGGCCAAACGATACAGGCAGGCGAAAACATCGCCCAAATTGATATACTCGACAGCTACAAGGTGCGGGTACGGATTGATGAATACCATATTTCTCGCATTGAGATTGGACAACAAGGGACTTTCGATTTTTCGGGTAAAACTTATACGATTATTATCAAAAAAGTATACCCAGAAGTAACAAACGGTACTTTCGCTGTAGATATGGAATTTGAGAATAAGAAATCACCTGAAGGCATTAAAAGAGGGCAGTCTGTACAAGTACGCCTCGCCTTAAGTGCTAAAACGAAAGCTGTGCTGCTCCCTCGTGGAAGTTTTTACCAAGAAACAGGAGGCAACTGGATTTATGTAGTAGACGAAGAAGCGGGCATTGCTTACCGAAGAAAAATCAAACTGGGTAGACAAAATCCGCAATACTACGAAGTGATTGATGGCTTACAACCTGGTGAAAAGGTAGTTACTTCCAACTATGAAACCTACGACCGAATTGATAAACTTATTTTAAAATAGACTAACGATACAATATATGATACGCTTAGCAGATATTAAGAAAATCTATAGAACTACCGAGGTAGAGACCAGTGCGCTGAACGGGGTATCTCTGACGATTCAACAGGGCGAGTTCGTCTCTATTATGGGGCCTTCTGGTTGTGGAAAATCCACCTTACTCAACATCTTAGGGTTGATTGATAGTCCCTCAGAAGGAGAATATTACTTTGGCGATCTAGAAGTAGCCAAGTATTCTGAGAGTAAGCGCGCTGATATTCGTAAAGGAAATATCGGGTTCATATTTCAGAGCTTTAACCTGATCGACGAACTTAATGTATTTGAGAACGTAGAGCTGGCGCTTATCTACACAGATATGAAAAGTAAAAACCGCAAAGAGCGGGTCATGGCAGTACTAGAGAAAATGAACATGACGCATCGCATGAAGCACTATCCACAGCAGCTCTCTGGTGGACAGCAGCAGCGGGTAGCCATTGCACGCGCCATTGTAAACCGCCCCAAACTGATTCTAGCGGATGAGCCTACTGGTAATCTCGATACAAAAAATGGAGAGGATGTAATGCAACTCCTTACCCAACTCAATGAAGAAGGGACAACCATCATCATGGTAACACACTCCCCACACGATGCTGAATACGGGCAGCGCATCATCAATGTACTCGATGGTAAAATCGTCTCTGAGAACAAGCTTAAAGCTTTCCAAAATGCAAGCCCTTCATAAATAATAAACGCTACTACTATGCTTCGTAACTACCTCAAAATTGCTTATAGAAACCTGCTGAAAAGCAAGGCATTTACCGCGATCAATCTCTTAGGTTTATCGGCTGCCTTTGTTATCAGCTTTATGCTGTTACTTGTATTACAAGAACAACTCTCTTACGATCAGTTCCATACAAAAAAAGAAAGGCTTTTCCGTTTGTACGAAAAGGTAAGCTACCCAGAGGGAAGCTTCTATGGCATTACCTATGGTACTGCCATGCCTACACCCATCAAAGAAGCACTGAAAAAAGAAGTAGACGGCATCGAGCAAGTAGTACGCGTAGGAGGTGGTACAACCTTCATTGACTACAAAGGAAAGAAGCTGGAAAGTGGTATTACTTATACTGAAAGCGAATTTTATGAGATGTTTTCTTTTGAAGTATTGAAGGGAAGCAGGCAAGCCCTCCTGCGCGATAATGACGCGGTAGTGATGAATGAAAAAATGGCCCAAAACATCTTTGGAGAAGAAGACCCCATCGGGAAGAAAGTCTTGCTGAAATTTGCTGAAGAATGGCAGCCTTTTCGGGTAGCAGCCATTATGAAAGACGGCCCTGAAAATTCTACAATTCAGAATAGACTGGCGATCAATTTTATACATCATCCTAGCTATGCGATGAACAAGGAAGAGTGGGGTAATAAGTATTTCGATTTATATCTACAGATTACGCCTAAGGCTGACGTGGAGCGTTTGAGTACACAACTGAGAGCCTTTGCACAAAAGCAAAATGCAGAAGAAATTGAGGACCTAAAGAAGCAGGGAGCACAGCCCGATCCGGTAGATGGTATCTTTGCTTACAAGTTACAACCCATCACAGACATTCACTTTGATACAGTACTCAAGCAAAGCAATCAAAAAGCTTTTCTCTACTTGATGGGAGCGGTTAGTATCTTTATCCTTGTTGTAGCGGGTATTAACTTTGTAAACCTTTCTCTGGCCAATTTACTAGGAAGAGCCAAAGAAGTAGGCGTACGGAAAATTATGGGTGCTTATAAGAAGCAGCTATTGACGCAGTTTTTCAGTGAAGCCTTCATAGTGGTTGTTCTAGCTTATGTAGTGTGCGTAATGACGATACTAGTAGGTATTCCTTCCTTTAATGCAAAATTCGATACACATCTTAGCATTCAACAGCTTTTTACCCCTGCCTTATTGTTAGCGAGCCTTTTCTTTTTAGTAGTAATGGCCTTACTAGCTGGTGCCTATCCTGCTGCTATGATCTTTAAAAAGAATACTTCTGAGGTGATTAAAGGAAAGATGCTGACTACAAAGAAAAAAAGTTGGGGACTGAGCAATACGCTACTAGCTGTACAGTTTATGCTTTCGGCTGTATTGATAGGCGGTACGTTCACTGTGTGGCAGCAGATGCAGTTTATGCGAGACAAGACATTGGGCTATAACCAAGAAGAAGTCATCAGTATTCCAGTAGGAAGAGAAGTGGAAGGCTGGAAAGCACTCGAAAAGCTAAAAGCCCTTACGGCGAGTAATCCAAATGTAAAAAGTGTAGGTGGTGCAGGGAATAATCTAGGAAGAGGACTCGACGGCTCACGCTATAAGTCGCAGCTAGGTTTTACCTACAAAGATAGAACAGTGGTAACCAATTGGCTCACCATAAGCCACGATTACCTACAAACTATTGGCGCAGAGCTCATAGATGGGCGTTTCTTTTCTGAGAAATATAGTACTGACACAGCTAATCATTATGTCATTAATGAGTCGATGGCAAAGCTGCTCAATGAGGAAGAGGTAGTAGGCCTTACCTTTAAAACAGATAGCGATGGCCCCACTGTAAAAGTAGTAGGCGTAGTGAAAGACTTCCATTTCGAATCGCTACGTGATCCCATTGAACCGCTCACGATGAGTATTGATAACACTTGGCCACCAGAATATCTATTTGTAAGAATCAATACCGAAAAAACAGTCGAAACGATGCAGTTTCTAGAGAAAACTTGGCGAGAAATTGCACCCGCCAGCGTGTTTCAGGGATCTTTTCTAAATGAAAATGTACAACGTCAGTACGTGAAAGAAAAGAGACTGGCGGATATTTTCATCATTGCCTCTGCCATTATCCTGATTATTTCGTGTATGGGGCTGTTCGCCATGACCCTCCTAATGGTCAACCGTCGCACCAAAGAAATTGGTATTCGTAAGGTACTAGGGGCATCTGTCACACAAATTACTTATTTACTGAATAGTAGTTTTCTAAGAATTAACCTCCTAGCCCTATTGGTTGCCTTTCCATTGATCTATCTAGGCATGAACCAATGGCTAGACAACTTTAGTTATCGCACCTCTATTGGTGTACCGACCTTTTTAATCACTACCCTCTTATTGATGCTTATTACGCTACTGACGGTAAGCTTCCATACTTACCGCGCTGCAAGACGTAATCCTGTAAAGGCGCTGAAATACGAGTAGTATCCTGAAAAAAATAAATCATTATGTGGAAGAATCATTTAAAAATTGCCTTTAGAAATCTATTGAAGAATAAGGTGTTTACGGCTATTAATCTCATAGGTTTGGCGGCTGCTTTTGCCACCAGCGTGGTACTACTATTAGTTATTCAAGAGCAATTGTCCTACGATAAGTTTCACGAAAATACTGAAAATCTTTATAGAGTCTATCTACAAAAAAGCCAGGCAGACGCTGAAGAAGGAGCTTTTGAGTACGATATAGCGCAAGCTACGCCCTTACGGAAAGCACTTTTTGAGAATGTTGATGAAATTACCCATATCTCTCGCTACGACGACGACAAGGCGTTGATCGAGTACAATGGAAAAAATATAGAAAGTGATGTAGAATTTATAGATGATGATTTCTTTGAAATGTTTTCTTTTCCTGTGGTACAGGGAAGGCAAACAGCATTGCTGAGTGGCCTAGATGAGGTGGTGCTTTCAGAAACGAGGGCGGAGGCTATTTTTGGTAAGGAAGATCCTATCGGAAAGTCTATTTCCATTAAATTCTACGATCAACAACGTTCTTTTCGGGTAGTAGCCATAATAGAAGATGAACCTCACAACTCTACCATCAGTGTTAATGTACTGGTCAACTTTAAAGTGCATCCAGCATATGCCTCCACTAAGGAGGAGTGGGATGAACAGTTCCACAAGGTATATGTACAATTAGCGCCTAAAGCCAACGAAAACCTAGTAGCGCAAAAACTAAGAGACTTTGCACAAAAACAATTTGCTGCGCAAATCGCAACGCTCAAAAGACTAGGCGCTATTCCTGACAAGGTGGATGGCTTTTACACCGTCAAACTTCAGCCTATATCAGATATACACTTTAATACGGTTCTTAGCAGACGCAACCCTAAGTCTTTTCTCTACCTACTAGGGGCTATCAGTGTTTTTGTATTGGTGGTAGCAGGCGTTAATTTTATCAACCTTTCTATAGCCAACCTCATCAACAGAGCAAGAGAGATAGGGATTCGTAAAATCATGGGTGCGTACAAGCGGCAACTATTCGTACAGTTTTCTATGGAGGCGCTGTTAATTACCCTAATGGCTTTTGGTGTATCTCTCCTTTTGTTATTAGCCATGATTCCTCAAGCAAATACAGTTTTAGGTTCCGAGCTCACTTTTAGCGCTCTTTTTGAGCCTGCTTATGTTGGCTATGCCTTACCTATTATTTGCCTTATGTCCTTATTGGCAGGAGGTTATCCTGCTTGGATGATGTACCAAAAACAGACGGTTGAAGTCGTTAAAGGAAAAGTGCTTCAAAGTAAGAAAGGGATTTGGAATTTAAAAAATTCACTCCTAGTACTGCAATTTACTCTTTCTGCTTTATTGATAGGCGGGACACTGACGGTACAACAACAAATCCAATTTTTGCATAATAAACCACTAGGCTTTAATAAAGAAGAAGTGATCACGATACCTATTGGGAGAGAAATTGAGGGCTGGAAAGCTTTGGAGCGTTTAAAAGCACTGACTGCTTCAAATCCTGATATTATTGAAGTGAGTGGATCAGCGAATAACATGGGAATTGGGAAAGACTTCTCGCAGATGCAGTACCAAATGGAAATAGATTATAAAGACGATAAGATTCTCACCAATTACATGAGTGTAGGGCCCGCCTACTTAGACGTGATTGGTGCAGAAGTGCTTGTGGGGCGTTTCTTTTCTACAAAATACCCTACCGATACCTCTCAAGCCATTGTGGTGAATGCCTCTTTTGCCAAAGCACTTAACGAAAAAGATCCTGTTGGTATTCGATTAGTTCCTGATAGCAGCAAAGGAGAAGTTCAAATAATTGGTGTTGTGAAAGATTTTCATTTTCGCTCGCTGAGAGCACCTGTAGAACCTCTCATTATGCGTGTAGATCGCAGTGAACTGATGGAATACCTTTTTGTCAAAATCAATGGGCAGAATACCACAAAAGCGATGAAAGCCCTAGAAGCCAACTGGAAAGAAATAGTACCAGCGAGTGTATTTCAAGGAAGTTTCATTAATGAGAACCTACAACGCTACTACCAAAGAGAACAGCGCTTGGCAAAGATGTTTATGATAGCAGCCGTAATTATTATTACGATCTCTTGCATGGGTTTATTTGCGATGACGCTCCTGATGGTCAATCGCAGAACCAAAGAAATCGGTATTCGGAAGGTCTTAGGGGCTTCTGTAACCCAACTTACCTACTTGCTAAATAGCAGCTTTGTAAAGCTAATGGGTATTGCTTTGTTGATTGCCTTTCCGCTGATTTATTTTGCGATGACAGCCTGGTTAGAGAACTTCAGTTATCGTACTACTATCAGCCTACCTGTTTTTGTACTGACCGCACTGGTACTGATAACGGTGATGCTCCTCACTATCAGTTATCATACCATTCGCGCAGCCAGAAACAACCCAGTAGAAGCCCTAAAATACGAGTAAAACCATTAAAATAATCTCATTATGTGGAGAAATTATTTGAAAGTAGCCATTAGAAATATGCTTCGATATAAGCGCTACACCTTCATCAATCTGGTCGGTTTGGTATTGGGTATTGTATGCGCTACCATTCTCTACTTATATGTACAGCATGAGTTAAGCTACGATAACTTCCACGAGCGGAAAGATGATATTTACCGGGTCATTACGAAAGTAACTTACCACGAGGCTGACCAGATGGAGGAGACTAGCTACAGTAATGCGCCTTTGGCCTTTACAATAGTGGCAGATATACCTGCAGTAGAAACAGCTACCCGTATTCGTTATGCAGGACAGCCTTTACTAGCCTACCAAAAGAAGAAGTTTTTACAAGACAAGGCTTATCACGCAGACTCTACTTTCTTTGAGATTTTTGATTATAGCTTCTTGGCGGGTAATCCAGCGACGGCGTTGGACTTACCAAAATCTGTTGTGCTAACTGAGACAGAAGCACAGCGATTCTTCGATACGCCAGAAGAAGCTTTTGGCAAAACGATTACTGTAAATGAGGAGCCCTTTGTGGTAAGAGGTGTGATAGAAGATGTACCAGATAACGCACATTTACAGTTTCAAGTACTATTTTCTATGAATAGCTTGTCGCCACAACGTCTAGAGCAATTAAATGTGAAAGATTGGGCAGCGCTTAATTTTAAGACGTATGTACTACTAAAAGAAGGAGCCTCTCAAAAGACGCTGAATGATGATTTCAGAAGAATTATTCGCAAGTATGCCCAAAAAGATTTAGACGTATATAGTGAAGAACACACGTACAGCTTACAGCCCCTACGCGATATACGGTTGTATTCAAACTTTGCATTTGATGATGAAGTAGGAACCATTCAGTATGTCCGTATTTTTTCCTTCGCAGCGATCTTTATATTGCTGGTGGCGGCCATCAACTACGTCAATTTGGCTACCGCAAGAGCCACTACCCGTGCAAAAGAAGTAGGACTGAGAAAGGTAGTGGGGGGGAATCGCAAGCAACTGGTACAACAGTTTGTGGCCGAGTCTGTAGTACTTATCTTCATCGCTTCGGTGTTGGCACTCTTACTCGTGACGTTTAGCTTACCGTTTTTAAGTGATTTTATTGGAAAGGACTTTTCGTATACCTACCTATTTACGCCTACTACACTACTTGGTTTACTAGGCATTTTACTATCTCTTACTTTATTGAGTAGTTTTTATCCTGCTTGGGTACTCTCAGGTTTTGAGCCTGTAAAAGTACTGAAAGGACAGCTCTTAGGGTCGCTTAAAGGGCAGAAGCTCTACCAAGTGTTGGTAGTAGTTCAGTTTGCTGTAGCGAGCTTTATGATTCTGGGCACTTGGGTAGTACAAAAGCAACTCGAATACATTTCAAAAAAAGATGTAGGGTATGAGCGTGCACAACTCGTAGGTATTCCTATCTACTATCCACAGATTAGTGAAAAAGTAGACGTGCTCAAGCAGCAACTATCGCTTAGTAGCCATATAGAAGCGTACTGCACCACTCATCTAGCACCTGCTTTTGCCAGCCATTGGGCACAAAATCCTTTTAGAGCGGAGCAAGAAGAGGGGAGCTTCCGCATCATTGATGCCGAAGAAGCGCCCGTAGACTATGACTATATTGATTTGCTACAAATAGAGATTAAACAGGGCAGAAACTTCTCAAAAGCTTACAAGACAGATGTAGAAGAAGCGGTGATTGTCAATGAAACCTTTGTTGAAAAAATGGGTTGGGACAATCCCATTGGGAAGCGTATGATCAGAGTGCATCATTATGAACGTGGCGATACCTTAAAACAGCGAGTGGTGGGCGTTGTGAAAGATTTTCATCCCAAGTCTTTACATCAAGCTGTAAAACCGATGGTTTTGAGGGTAGTAGAACAAGGCTATATGCTAATAGCCAAGCTCAAAAAAGACCAACAAGTACAAGCGCTTAGAGATTTAAAGGCGAGCTATGAGGCACTGGAGAAAACGTATCCTTTTGATATTTATTTTATGGACAAAGAGTTTGAGGCACAGTACAAAGCAGATGCCCAGCGAGGGTCGGTTTTCTTAGCCTTTGCGGTGATCACCATTTTTATAGCGGTACTTGGGTTGTTTGGCCTATCGACCTTTACGGTAAGTAAACGCATCAAAGAAATTGGTATACGAAAAATACTGGGGGCTTCTGTATGGCAAATTGTACAGTTGCTTACACAAAACTACCTCCGCTTAGTATTGCTCTCTTTCCTAATAGCGATGCCACTGGCTTATTATTTTATGACGCAATGGCTCGAAAACTTCGCCTATCAGACGACCATAGGATGGAGCATCTTTATTTATACAGCCACCATAGTCATCACGGTGATTCTCAGTACAGTGGCTTACCAAACCCTGACCGCCGCACGGAGTAATCCTGCTGCCTCTTTGAAATACGAATAAAACCTTAAAGAATAATTATTATGTGGAAGAATTATTTAAAAGTAGCTTTTTACAGCTTTAAAAAGGGCAAGTTATTTTCCCTTTTTAATCTACTAGGGCTTACCCTAGGCATTACTTGTAGTTTATTAATTTTTCTTTGGGTGCAAGACGAAAGCGCTGTGGATACTTTTCACCAAGACAGCGAACAACTGCACTACGTCTATACTACACAAACGATTGATGGAGAGGTGAGTGGAGGCCTGTACACGCCTGCACTACTACCCGCAGAAATCAAGAAGAAGATTCCAGAAATCGCTTTGGCTACAGGCATTGCTTGGAGTACCGAAACAACTTTTAGCGTAGAGAATCAAACGCATAAACTAAGAGGAAACCATACAGGAGAAGATTTCTTTAAAATATTTAGCTATCCTTTACTAGCAGGAGATGCCAGCACGGTACTCAAAAAACCAGAGAGTATTGTGATTTCCAGACATATGGCTGAGCTGTTTTTTGGTAGCCCACAACAAGCATTAGGAAAGACGATTCGCTATGAAGACCGTAAAGACCTGCAGGTAACAGGTGTTTTTGAGAATTTGCCAGCACACTCATCATTACAATTTGATTGCTTGCTCACTTGGCAAGCCTTTATGGACGATAACTGGTGGACGCAAGATTGGGGCAACAAAGGGCCTAGCACAGTAGTAAAACTAAAAAAAGGAGCTGATCCTGAAGCAGTAGCGGCTAAAATTAAAGATTTTTTACTAGCCTACGATGATGATCAGAGTGAGACCTTTCGCACAGAACTGGGTTTATTCCCCTTTGCTAAGATGTACCTCTATAGTAATTTCGAAAATGGTCATCCTTACAACGGACGAATCGACTACATCCGTATTTTCAGTATTGTAGCCCTTTTTATTTTAGTAATTGCGGGTATTAATTTTATGAACCTCACTACCGCCGCTTCTTTGAGAAGAGGAAAAGAGGTAGGACTACGCAAAGTAATGGGAGCGTACCGCGCCTCCCTCATTAAGCAATTTCTGGCAGAAGCCTTCCTGATGTGTTCATTAGCGGTTTTGTTAGCTTTGGGACTGGTGCAGCTTTGCTTGCCAAGCTTTAATATCCTTACGGAAAAACAAATCGCCATTCCTTGGGCGGCGCCTTACTTTATGCTATCTCTGTTTACTTTCTTACTACTAATGGGTTTGTTTTCTGGTAGCTATCCTGCCTTCTTTCTTTCCTCGCTCAAACCTGTGAGTATTTTAAAAGGTACCTTGAAATTTGGTCGAAATGCCCTGTTGATAAGAAGAGGATTGGTCGTTTTTCAGTTTACCCTTTCTTTACTACTGATCATTGGAACATTCGTTGTTTCGCAACAAGTACGCTTTATTCAGAGCGAGCATTTAGGATATAATCGCGAAAATTTACTTTACATCCCAATTGAGGGTGATTTGGGAGAGAAGTATCCACTTTTCAAAGAGCAGGCCTTAGCCGTACCTGGCGTAGAGCAGGTGGCAAAGCTGGGCCAATCAGTTACGAGCATTGATAATGGTACAGGTGGCGTCAATTGGGACGGGAAAGATCCTAATTCAAAGGTACAATTTACCCACTTATCAGTAGGGTATGATTTCTTGGAGACCTTACAGTTAGAGCTCGTAGCTGGGAGAACCTTTCGAGAGGACTATGCTACCGATACAGCAGCTTACCTGGTTAATGAGGCTGCCTTAGCCATTATTCCTTATGAAGATCCCGTCGGCAAGCGCCTTGCCTTTTGGGGAAGAGAAGGGAAAATTATTGGTGTGCTGAAAGACTTTCATTTTAACTCTTTTCATCACCAAATCGAACCGCTTGTTGTTCGACTGGGAGAAGCAGAAGAAGGTTGGGACGGTATGATGGCCGTGAGAATCAAAACGGAAGAAACCCAAAAAGCCCTCGCTACATTAGAAACAATCGCCACAAAGCTCAATCCTGCCTTTCCTTTTACCTATCAGTTTGCGGAAGAAGCCCATCAGCGTCTTTACAGAAGTGAAAGCATCATCAGTAAGTTGTCGCGTCTTTTTGCTGGACTAGCCATCTTCATAGCTTGTCTTGGGCTATTGGGTTTGTCTATCTTCTCCATTCAGCAACGTACCAAAGAAATAGGCGTACGTAAAGTACTAGGCGCTTCTGTAGCAAGGATCATCCAATTGATGTCGAGTGATTTTGTAAGACTCACCTTACTGGCTTATCTGTTGGCTGTTCCGCTGTCTTGGTATGTGATGAATGATTGGCTAAGTGATTTCGTCTATCGGATCAATCTGCTCGATCACTGGTATATTTTTATGTATACAGGGGTCGCTATGTTCTTCATAACATTACTTACCATTATTGTACAAACCTACAAGGCGGCCACTTTGAATCCTGCTACCGTGTTGAAGGATGAGTAAGTAATTGATACGTTTGAGATGGGTGTATGATAATAGAAGATCCACCGTGCAAAAGTTGCATTGTTCCAACTTGGAACAGCCTTTTTCAAAAAGCTACAGATTACTCTTTAGAAAAATTATTAATTTATATATAATATTTTGATTGTAAGATACTTATAAATTTAGGAATAGGTATTGCCTACTTTAAAAAGAGTTCTTGTGCTTACCCTAAATATTTTAACTATGTGGAAAAATTATTTGAAAGTCGCTTGGAGAAACTTATTAAAACATAAGCTTTTTTCTTTTATTAATATTTTTGGCTTGGCGGTAGGCATGGCTTGTTGTCTTTTGATGATGCTTTTTATTGAGGACGAGCTCAGTTACGACCAACATTTTACCGAGTCAGAACAGATTTATCGCCTAACTGCTCAGATAAGAGTAGGTGAGAAGACGCTCAATCTTTCGACTGTTTCTGCGCCTATTGCTTATGAGGCAAAACAGACTTTTACAGATATTGTAGAAGCCACGCGTTTAATTTCTCTACCTATGGTAGACAAAAGTTTACTAAAGGTGGGTGAAAATGCGTCTCAGGAAAAAACTTTGTACGCAACTGATGGCTTCTTGGCAGACTCTACCTTTTTTAATGTTTTTGATTATGAGTTCTTGAAAGGAGATCGTAATACAGCACTCCATCAGCCCAATTCTATAGTAATTGCTGATGAACTAGCAGAAAAACTCTTTGGTAAAAAAAATCCTCTCAATCAACCTGTAAAAGTAAGTAACTCCTTTGGAGAACACACTTACACTGTCAAAGGTGTTTTCAATGCACAAGAAAATACCCATATCCCTGCTAAGTTTATTATTACAATGCGCAGTGATGGTTTTGGGGGGCAGGTCGTCACTGGGGAGCAGTTCCAGAATTGGGCCACCAATAACATGGTAATTACCTATTTTAAAGTCAAGAAAAATACAGATACTGAGCGAATAGCACAAAACATAGATGACCTCGTTTTGCAGAACGGTAGCGAGTATCTTGAGGAGTATGGGATGCAAAAGACACATCAACTCCAACCTCTTGAAGATATTTATTTGAAGTCGGATTTTGAGATGGAAGAGACTACCACAAGCAGTCTACAATATTTGTATATCACTGGTGCTATTGCTGCCTTTACCTTACTGATTGCTTGTATCAATTTTATGAATCTTACCACTGCTCGTTCTAGCAAGAGAGCACATGAGGTGGGCGTCAGAAAAGTAATGGGTGCAGTAAGAAACAACTTGATCAAGCAGTTTTTAGGGGAGTCTTTACTGATGAGTGGCCTTGCTTTGTTGATTGCTTGTGGGTTGGTGGTTCTCTTTTTACCCCTATTGAATAGTGTATCAGGGAAAGTGCTTACACTTAGTCTTTATACAGATTTCGATAAGATCGTCTGGCTAGTGGCAATTGCACTCCTCACAGGGGTATTGGCAGGCAGCTACCCCGCTCTTTATTTATCAGGATTTAACCCTGTGAAGGTCTTGAAAGGCAAGCTATTAAGTACTTATTCCGCTACCGTTTTCAGAAAAGGGCTCATCGTCTTTCAGTTTGTAATTGCGATCTGTTTGATCATCTCTACTGTTTTTATCAACCAGCAGATGCAATACTTATTTCATAAAGACCTTGGTTTTCAAAAAGATCAAAAATTGATTATCCCTATTCACTCCTCAAACGTAGCTGAAAAGAGTGAAGTGTATCTTGAAGAAATCCGACAACACCCTCAAGTAAAAGAGGCTTCTGCCGGTAGTACTTATCCAGGCTCCTTTGCCCTAAATGATATCTTCTTTTTTAAAGAAGGAGGGAATAAAGAAGAGGGAATTCTTACCAAGCTCAATTTTGTGGATTATCATTATTTAGCCACTTTGGATATTCCCTTACGCAAAGGAAGATATTTTTCTAAGGCGTTTGCTACCGATACAAATGCCATTATCCTCAATGAGCAGGCAGTGAAAAAAATAGGGCTATCAGCAGAAGAGATAGTTGGACAAAATATTTATTACTCTTTTGGGGGGGAAGTTCTCTCTGTAAAAGTGATAGGTGTTGTAAAAGATTTTCATTATGAAAGTTTACACAAAACAATTGCGCCTTATGGATTTATGGTCAATACAAATAACTTTTATACCTGTATCATAGCCAACATCAACACCCAAAGCCTCCCTAAATTACTCAGTTTTATGGAGGAAAAATGGCAAAGGGTCAATGCAGATGTCCCCTTCGAGTATACCTTTTTGGATCAAGAATTTGGTAAAAAATATGCCAAAGAAGAGAGAATGCTCAATATTACTACCTACTTTACTATTATTGCAGTGCTCATTTCTTGCTTAGGTTTGTACGGCTTGACGACATTTACTGTAGAGCAAAAAATGAAAGAAATTGGTCTTCGAAAAGTTTTAGGAGCTTCTGTACCTTCCTTAGTTTGGCTATTGGCCAAAGGGTTTATGAAACTTGTACTCATTGCCTTTCTCTTGGCTGCACCGATTGGCTATCTCTTGATGGATCAGTGGTTGAATGATTTTGCTTTCAGAATTGATATGCAGGGGCTACCCTTTTTGATAGCTGGATTACTCATTACCATTATTGCCGTTTCTACCGTAAGTGTAAAATCTATTCGTGCTGCTAGGGGCAATCCTATTGATATCTTAAAATATGAGTAGCACAGCACACTACTTACTGTTTCGACTTGGTACAATACTTTTCAAGAAGCGACGGATACTTTCTTACAGCACAATTTTTATTTTAAATATTTGATTATGAGGTGTTTGTAGAAGAGAGAATGCATCTTGTCTATAATAGATATAATAAATAGTTACACTTACCATAAACCTATCGATCATGTGGCGTAATTACTTAAAAATTACTTTTCGGAATCTCCAAAAAAGCCAAGGCTTTACAGCTATTAACCTAACAGGTCTGTCTACAGGTATCGCGGCTTTTATCTTAATTATGCTTTGGGTACAAAGTGAGTTTAGCTATAACCAATCACAACCCAATGGTGAGCGTATATACTTCGTGATGGAAAATCAGTTTTATGATGGCAACGAAATATTTACGAGTAGTTCTACTCCTTTTGCTTTGGCGGAGGCGATCAAAGAAGAATTTCCAGAGATCGTACACAGTACCAGAAGAAGTTGGACGACGAGCGCTATCTTTGAAGTAAAGGATAAGAAAATTAGAGAGCAAGGGTATTATGTAGACGAAGACTTCCTAGCGATGTTTCATTTTCCGTTTGTAGTAGGCAATCCAAAAAACGCCTTAGAAAATCCTAATAACGTACTGATTACCGAAAACTTAGCTTTAAAATACTTTGATAAGGTAGAGGTAGTAGGCGAAATAGTAAAGATAGGAGGAAGAAACTATACCATTGAAGGAATACTGGCTAACCCAGATAAAAACTCTTCTTTAAAGTTTGACTACTTGATTGCCTATGAGGATTACCTTAACAGAGAGATGTTACCCTATTTGAGCGATGGAGGAGACTGGAATAACAACATGACCTTGTCGATGATTATGCTAAATACCCCCGATGAGGGGAAGGTTTTTGCAGCAAAAGTAAAAGACTTTTTAAAGGAAAAAAGTGAGCAAGATAATGTAGATTTATTGCTTCTCTCTTTTGCGGATGCCTACTTATATGGCGAAATAAAAGACGGGAAATTTACTGGAGAGGGGCGCATTACTAACGTAAGGTTATTTATGCTGATTGCGGTACTTATTTTGGTGATTGCGTGTATCAACTTTATGAACCTTACTACTGCCAAAGCTATTAAAAGAGCGAAAGAGGTAGGATTACGTAAAATAGTGGGCGCAAGGCGACAACAGTTGCTTTGGCAGTTTATGAGCGAGGCGCTTTTCCTTACGTTCATAGCAAGTATTTTTGCGCTGGCGCTTGTTCTGATCGTATTACCCTTTTTTAATGAGTTATTAGAGACGCAATTCTCGATTACTGATTTGGGAGTCAAACAACTAAGTATCTTACTGGGAGTGGTGTTTTTAACAGGGCTATTTGCAGGGAGCTATCCCGCTTTTGTTTTAACGAACTACCAACCCATTACTACTTTGAGAGGGAGGTCTGTAAAGGCAGAAAAAGGCGTGAGCCTGCGGAAAGGGTTGGT
>CALEMF010000027.1 GCA_937911505.1 uncultured Cytophagales bacterium | reverse complement strand
AACCAAAAACCGAGCTTGCGAGCTCAGCGCAGCTAAATCAAGAAAATCCAAAGCTTCCGCCCACAAAATCAGCCCACCTCCCCGCTAGATTTTCAGGCCAACACACTTATAACAATCTTAAAAAAAGGCGGTTGGAAGAAATTTAAACGTGCTCTTAAACGGCTATTGCTTATACACATTGTTAGCACCAGTATTTATTCTATCGATAAATGCTTTTTTAAGAATGAGATGGTCAGATTTCTTTGTAATAAGTAATTGTCATATTTATTAAATCCGTGTCCTTCATCTTTTGCTAAAACATACCAAGTCTCTTTTTCTTTTTTATTTAATGATTCATATAACTGTTCGGCTAGTTGATAATTTACTCTAGGATCATTTAACCCTTGAAAAATTAGCAAAGGTGAGTTGATTTTACCAACTTGATTTATAGGTGAAATATTTTCCAAATATTGACGCATTTTTGGATTGCGCTCATCTCCAAATTCAACTCTTCTAAGGTCTCTCCGGTAATCACTTGTGTTGTTCAGGTAAGTAATCCAGTTCGGAATACCTACAACATCAATTCCACACTTAATAAGGTTTGGAAATTTTGCGAGTGAAGCAAGAGCTACGTAACCACCGTAAGATTCGCCATGAATGGCTATGCGATTTTCATCCAAGTTGTCTTGCAGTTTGATCCAATTTAGTAGAGCTCCTACATCTTGAATGGCATTTTCTCTATTCAGTCCGTCATCCATCTTCATATAAGACTTTCCGTACCCATTTGAACCTCTGATGTTCGGGACTATGACCGTTATTCCGAGTTCATTGACCAAGTATTGATAAAATCCATTGAATGTTGCTCTAATTTGATATTCAGGACCACCGTGAATATCTATGAAAACAGGAGATGATTCTTTGTTTGATTTATAGATGAATGCAGGGATACTATATTCTTTGTTTGTTTTTTCGTCAGTACTCTTAAATACAAATGGTTCTGCTTCTGTGAATGTAATTAAGTCGGTTTGCAACTTGCCTTTTCTGATATATTGATTTAAAGTCCTTGTCTTAATATCATAGCCATATACTTTCCTACGGAATGTACTTGAATAAAAATTGAATCCAACTTCTGTTCCTTTTGGATTGATTATCAAATCTTGAATAACGCCTTTTGGGAAATTGTTGACTTTTGAATACTTCAAGGTGGTTACATCAAGAACATATAGCTGCGAAAACCCATTTTCGTTTACACTAAATGCCGCTTTTTTTCCTTCTGCATCAATAGTTATGTATTCAATATCCCAAGGAATTTCTGAGGTAATAGTTGTAAGCTCTTTTTTGATTAAGTCATAATAATGTAATTGTAAAAACTCCGAAAATTCATCAGACACAATTAAACAAGCATTTTGATTGGGAATAAATCTCGCATTTGAATAAGCAATATTTTTTTTGCCTGCATTAATTTGTTCTACTTCATAAGATTGGTCGTTGATTAGATAAAGTAATTTGTCGTTTTCAGAAATCACCTTTGTTGCCAGTATTAGGTTCTTATCTGAGCTCCAATCGTAAATTATTCCATCGTCTGAGAAATCTTCAAAAAGTAGTATCTCTTTGCCTTCATTTGAGATATCTCGAATGTATAAATCAACGATTGCCGGATTTTTTTTATTGGATTTGTAGGCAACTTGCCGACTGGTTGGACTCCAGAAAGGGTCATAGGTTTTGTCTCCCTTTTTAGACAACGCTTTGTTCGTGTTTGCGGAGATATCGTAAAGAAAGATTTGATAATCCTCATTCCCATCTACATCCTCTTGATACAAAAAGTATTTATGGTTTGGTGAGATATAAGAACCAAAGTTTCGATTAGCCTCTTTGTATTCCTTAATTTCGGACTTATAGGTTTTCATCGAATAAATTACCTTACCCCCGTTAAGTAGCATTTTTTTACTATTCAAACTCCAACCAATAAATGGAGGGTAGTCAATTTTACTCCTATATTTACTCAATTCCGAGTACTCTTTTTGAAGTATGCTGTCAGGAATCCCTTGAGAAATAATATTCTCTTGAGCTATAATGGTGGTTTGGAAAACGAACAGAAGTATTAGAGTAATATAATTTTTCATAAGAGCAATATAGTTTTTATATCGGTGCCAACATTGAGTATAAGCAGTCGTTTTTAATGCTCTTTATATATTGTTGTGCGTTCGTTTTTATTTTCTTGTTTATTGTTCTTAACAAGCATGTAAATTGCGTGTGGTAACATAAGGAATGTCATACCTGAGAAAGGAATCATAAAAACTCCGATCAGCACGACAATCAAATATGCCCAAATGAAATTTTTAGGGATTTTTTCATTTATTTTCTCTACGTAATTGACCAAGATTCCGAGTGGAATAAGTAAGAGTCCAAAATAGAAGAACCAAAATGCTGCAAAATTTTCATAATTCATTTGTCCGTTTAGTAACGGAAATTCAAATAGTCCTTCACTTATTCTAAAAAAGAATCTATCAGCGAACCCAGCAAACTGTTTTCCGAAAGCAAACGGAGAAATTCCTAAAAGTGGGTGGATAATCCCGAAGAATATCAAAATTTTTCCATTAGTTATTTGTTTCATTTTATTTGTGCTTAATGAAGTTCAATATCTCGTATAAAATTCAGTTTGCGATCGGATTCAGACGTAGTCAAACCCACCGCAATTGCTTTTATACATTATTGTAGCCAGTCTTCATTCACTTCAATGCTGGATTTTCAGGCCTACGCATTTACACCGATCTTAAAAACAGGTAGTTAGAAAATTTAAACAGGCTCTTACGTATTAAGTTAATAACGATTAATCTATCAGTTTTAATTTGGTCAATACCTCTTCGGCATGGCTGAATAAGTTCCAACCCGTATTTGAATTGCAAGTGATCATAAATGCCACTCCTAGATCGTCATAAAGTTTAAAAAGAGAAAGAAAATCACCGTTACTACCGCTGTGTTTAAATATTTTTCCATTTGAAGCAGAACTATCAATAAACCATCCCAGACCAACGTGCTCTTGTGTTTCTGACGATTTTTGATTGTTGCTTTTATAATGAGTATTTTGCATTTGAAATAATTCCTCGTAGGATTTTGCACTCAGCCCTTTACGATTGTGAATAGCATTCGCAAATTCTAAAAAAGCTTCAGGGTTGGTCACTAAACTTGAGGCTACCCTTGGCTCTTTTCGAAAGTCAATTAGTCCTGGGTATCCATAATAATGTCCATTTGATTTGTTTTCTAGGGCATAAGGGGTCTCTAAATAATAGAAATGCTTCAGGTTCAGAGGTTCTATTAACTCTTCTTGAAAAATTTGGTTAATGCTTTTCCCTGTTAGTTTTACGAGTACTCTCTTTAGATACTCGAAACCTTCACCAGAGTAACTATAACCATTGCCTGGTTCAAATTTAAATTCAATTTTCTCTCCATTAGACCAGTTGGGAAATCCAGTTTGATGTGAAAGTACATGACGCGCTGTAATTAACTTTGCATAAGGATGACCCTTAATAAGATCGAATTCTAAATACTGGTAAAGCGGTTCGTCTAAATCAATTATTCCTTTTTCGACCAATCTCATAACAACAAATGAAAAGGTAGGCTTTGTAATTGAGGCGACTTCAAACAGCGTATTTTGATTTATCTTTTCTTTCGTGTAGTTGTTTCTTATACCATAGCTACCCTTGTATATAATTTCTTCTTCTTTCCAGATGGCAAAAGAAGCACCTGGAATATTATAATATTCCATATATGCATTCATCATGTTCTCAATTTGCTTTTGCGTTTCAGGGTCTAGTTTTTCATTAGCAACCTTTTCAGAAAGCGACACGCTCGGCTTTTTTATGGTCTCAAGTGTAAAAATGCCATAATCTGTTTCGCTATTTTGTCTTACATTAATTTTTTGCTGTTTTTTGGCGTTAACTTTATAGTACTTACCCGCTATGTTATATGAGATTTTCGCTGGCTGTACGATCCAATCACCTACAGGTAATTCGGTCGAAAATTTACCTTCTTTATCAAGCCGAACGTGAAACCAATGCTGATTTTTCTGCGCCGAGGTAACTAGGATATCCTCAGGGGCACTTTTGATAGACGAATCTTCCCAAACCACTTGACCTTTTAAAATGCCTTTAGAGAAGTCATTATTTGAAAAAACCACAGCACCAATACTGCCAATTTGTGCACTGGATCCTTTGGCGCCCTTGCCAATCCAGCCCAAAGCAGTGTGTTCATTATTATCTTTATCAAAAATCAAATGCCCTAAACCAATTATTCTTCCTGTGTTAATGGGTTCATTAAGCTGGTACTTTATTTCTATGGTCTGTAATGTGCCTTTTGTTTTGATTTTGTAATCCATTTTCTGCCAAGAAACATATTTTGATACTTCGGGATCCCAATTGTTATGAATGTTAGTGGAATTTTTGAAATTGGATGCTAAGGTATAAGAGGCATTTACAGAACCTTCTATCTTGTATTGTTCGTCAATATAAAATATGTATGAATCCTGATTATTCCATTCTGGCGCCGCATTTTCGATATGATCGTCATCAATAATTTCTACGGCCACATAAATAACATTTTCTTCAAGCGAGTATCCGATCCTGAAGTTTGATTTTAGGTCATTTTGAGCACTTAAATCGGCACCCCATATTTTATTTTCTATAGGATAACGCTTCAATTCTTTGGGCCAGTCGCTCAAATCTCCATCTATCTCAACTTTGTCCATTGTTTGAGCATACACTATAAAATTGTTAAGCGCTTCCTTATTACTTTGGGCAATTAAGCGCTGATGACCGATTAGAATGATAAGTAAAAAAAATAGTCTTCTGTTAAGCATCATTGAAGTTTTTAAAAGACAATTAAAGGTTAGTGTCGTTACAGTTTTCAGTAATATTATTTTAATAAACTAGATTCATAACGAATAAGTAAAATATAAATTATAGAACCTTCAGGCTTTTATATTTCAAAACGAAACAATTATAGATTATTTGTACTAATCAGTTTTACAATACAATATTATAATACCAAAAATAAGTTATGAAACTTACTAAAGAAAGTAAGTTGTTTTTTACCTTGATAATGCAAAAAACGCTTTATGCGTATTCGTCAATTAAACGAAGTTCGAAATTCCAGGGGTGTTTGCTTGGTTTTGGATTTAAACAACTTACTGAAGGATTGTGAATGTTCAAATCCCAGCCCGTAGGCAATTTCACTTATGGATAAGTTTGTAGTTGATAACTTTACTTTAGCTTTTTCTATTAATTTGTGGTGAATATGTTGTTGCGTGCTCTGTCCAGTCAAACTCTTTAGCATACTACTAAGGTAATCAGGGGTGAGATGTAAATTTTCGGCAACTTCTTGAACGGTAGGCAAACCCTTATCCACCAAGTCATCACTATTGAAATACGCTTCTAAAAGTGCTTCCAGTCTGTCCAGTATTTGATGATTAGCTATTTTTCGGGTCAAAAATTGTCGCTGGTAAAACCGCTCTGCATAGTTGAGCAATAACTCCAACTGGCTTATGATTATCTGCTGACTGAACTGGTCAAGGTTAGCCTGATATTCGGTTTTTATATTTTGTAGGATTCCTTTGATAATATTCTCTTCTTTCTCTGATAGAAAGAGCGCTTCTCTGACCGAATAATTCAGGAATTTATATTTTTTAATATTTACTGCTAGTGTAGTACCAAATAAAAAATCAGGATGGATGGCTAAAATCCATCCTGATGGGTTACTTTTGGAATCTTCTTCTATCAATTGTACTGAAATAACCTGCTCTGGAGAAAAAAAAGTCATTAAGCCTTCATCAAAATCATAGGGCTGTTGCCCGTAACGATACTTACCCGCTACATTTCGCTTGATGGAAATGGTGTAGAACTCTTGTACCCATTTCAATTCATTGTTTGAGGGAGTCGGATTTATTTTGCTATAATCGATCAAACTAATCAAAGGATGCTCCGGTGGAGCTATGTTATTGAAGCGATGCAAGTCACTGATGGTTTTTACCCTAGCTGGCTTTGACATTTTGTATAATTTATTTGATGAAGATAGCTTTACAAAACTACAACTTTACTAATCTCTATTTTTAGAACGGAAAATTCACTCCTGTCGTTTCTTTTGCCCAATCCCATAGTTTAGCATTTAGGTTTTCGTCCAAAGCGGCTGCATCAATTTTTGCTAAAGCGGGTTTCCCTTTTTGCTCGTTCGGTCCGTCAGGTCCCCAGTATTGTCCGCCTTTGGCATCTTCACGCAAACAAGCAGCTAAGGTCGGTTGAGCACCTTCTTTGGCAGTCATTAGTTCGAGTGATGCCAGCATATCCTCGTCCATATATTTTTGTAAGTCCGTTTCGCTAAAACCAGGGTGAGCAGCAAGAGACATGATCTGATAACCATTGCTTCTCAATCTTTTATCCAATTCAAGTGCAAACATGATATCTGCCAATTTGCTTTGCCCGTATTCTCTCCAATGATTGTACTCTTTTTCTAAATGGAAATTATCAAAATCAATGGCTGAACCTCTATGTGCAATACTACTTAAAGTGACCACTCTCGAGCCTTTTGTGGCTTCTAACAAATTAAACAAGTGACCTGTAAGTGCAAAGTGACCAATGAAGTTTACGCCAAACTGAATTTCAAATCCATCTTCCGTTTTTGAAGGGGGTGGAATCATAATGCCTGCGTTGTTGACCAGTAAATCAAGTCTTGTTTCTTTTTCTAATACCTGGTCTGAAAACGCTTTAACAGAACTTAGACTTGCCAAATCCAAATGACCATAAACAAGTTCGCCTGTTCCGCCTTGCGTTTTCATTCTTTCTATGGCGTCTAATGCTTTTTCTTCATTACGACAAGCCAAATATACTTTTGCTCCTTTTTGATATAAGTCCAAGGCAGTTTCATATCCTATGCCTGTATTTGAACCTGTTACAATCGCTATTTTTCCTGATAAATTCATAACTTTTATTTTTAGATTTTAATGATATTACAAAGATGAGGACTTTAGAGATGGGTTATGTAGCCACATCCGTGATTGTTGTAGCCTAATTGGATAGCATTTCATAAAACTTCTTCTCACTCACACGCTTCCGTTTCTCCACCGTATATTTTGAGTCTTCCATGGTGACATAAGCAATTTCAGGTTCAGCTACTTCCACTGCTTCAACAATTACATGGGCTGTTTCTTCGGGGGCTCCTGCCTTGGTAAAGAGGGCATCTAAGTTGGTTTTCAAATCCGCTACCATTGGTTTATTTAGAATTGGTATTTTTTCTAATGTTATACAGCGAATGGGGTGGAAGGTACCGTATGGCGCACTACCCGACTAAGGTGACTATCGGTAAGGAGCTTATCTTTGTCCCTCAACGGTCAGGGCTATGAGCAATTACGTGGGTTAGCGATTAACTTGGTAAGCATACACCAAGTTGGAAATTCTTAAGGATTTTCAGAAGTGGGTGAGAACGAGCGATTACTTAGCCCTTGTTGGTAGCAGCTTATTTTTCAAGTTTGTTTTTCACAATTTCTAATAATTCCTTTTTGGTCATAAACGTACTCAAATAATCTTCTAAAGTGCCTTCATTTGAAATCTCATTGAAAAACACTTCGTGGTCTGTTCCAAATAATGTCGGATTTTCTAAATTAGGGTCAGATAGAGACATGTACATATGATCTGGATAGCCATAGTCATAAAATAAATGTATAAAGTCTGATTTAGGGTTTTTAGTCAATTTTGTGATTTCTTCTAGATTGGTCACTTCATCATCTATAAAATCATCATTCCATTCTTCAAAGTCAGAGCTTCCTTCTCTAAATGGTGTGAATAACTTTCCAACCCAAAATGTTTGCCCAAATCCTTCATCGGTATTTCGAAAGTATTTTTCAATTAGCTTGTTGTAAAAGGCATTTTTGTCGGTGTTGAATAAATCCATATTTTCGTCAACAAACTCTCCAATTCCATAAATAGGTTCTTCATCTTCAGCATTTGCCCAAGGCGTATCTGTTGGTCTTTGGTAAAGAACAGTATTAAAAGAAATTGAAAGAATATCATCAACTACTGATTTCCCTTTTACATTATCAATATTTCCACCAAGTGCTTTTATCCTATTTAATATCGATGATTTCATCTTTTGTACTGATTTGGTTTAATTGCTACTAACCCATCCGTTGAGGCGCAGACTTCATTCATAATTATCAGGCATAAAACTGAAATAGAAACTCATTAGCTTTTTTAGCTCCCATTTCGTTCAAATGACCAACTCTGTCAGAAAAATCTGTTGTGCCAACACAAAAAATTGCTCCTAATCTTATTTTAGGATTTGTATTACTCTTGATAAATCTTTCTATAGCCTCACTAATATTTTTTTGGTTTTTTGAAGCCCGTACTTTTTCATTTACAGGCTGACTGCCAATTACAGGCTGTAGATACAATTCTGATAAAGACTTATATTTAGATAAAATAATAGAAACCACAGACTTAATATCTTCATCCCATTCTTTTGGGGCTCTTTTTTTACCTGAAATATTAAAAATAACTCGTTCAATTTCATCAGGCTCATACCTTACTCCGTGAGAGATAGGACTATTCCAGCCATCGTATTCAATATCTTTCCATCCAGATAAATCTCCACCAAATCTAAACTTTGCTTGCCAATTTTCAATTAAGGGCATTGCTTTAAGAAAAGTATTTGCACTTTTAAATCCAACGCTTGGGTTTAATGCAAAACGTATTAACCCTAATATTCCACTATCAAGAATACTTAGGGGTTGTCCTGTATACCATTGATAAGATTGACTGAAACCTAAAAATTCCGTTTTTAAATTTTTCATCATACTGAAAACATGAATAATAGTTTCTATTCAAGTCCTGTTTTATCAGGATTCCAAAAGGGCTTTGTCTTTATTCTTTTAGCATCCCAGTTTAATTCTTTTCTGAAGTACTTATTCAGCGCTACACAAATTCTACTGTCACCAGCTAAGTAAACTATACTCTTCCCTTTCAGTTTAGGGACTATAGTTTGAAGTTTACCAATTATTTTATCATAAGGGTTCTGTTCCATTTCAAAACATTCAAAAGGATTAGCTCCATCTACATCAACAAAAAAATCATTGATATCTTGGCTATAAATGATACTCTCAATTTGCTTTTCTTTGGGTAGGTCTCGTTTAATGATATAGTAGTGAGATAGACTACTCAAGTCCCCAATCATAAGATAACTATCAGCAGAGCTATCTGTAAGAAACTTACCCTTCTTTAGCTTAAAGAAAATAATATCACCTATCTCACAATTCTCGACCCACTTTGTTCCAATTCCTTTCCCATGAGTGGCTATGGCCAAATCGAGTGTTCTATTAGTTTTATCTATGTCCCAAATGGTGTAACTTCTCATTTTATCTCTCAGGGATGTTGCTTCTTTTCCAACTCCAACAGCTAATCTCAAAAAGCTTCCAGCATAAAAGTCTATTTTACTTATGTCCTCACTCTTTATCTGAATTTTATAGACCGAGTCGTTCAACTTAATTTTCTGTTCTACAGTTCCCTTGTCAAGAACTCTTTTAACTATATTTTCTAATATATTCATACTCTATTTTGTATTCGATTAATGAAAAATACATTGTCTATCCTTGTAGAGATATTACAGGCATAGCAGGTACTAAGGCTGGTTGCCAATGATAGTTTATAAAAGCCCAATGTAAAAAAGCTAAGTAAACCTACATCGAAAAAATCATCTACTACTAAATCCAATGGATATTCAATTAAGTAAGCAATTGTATGATAAAGACCATAGGCAAATGCTGCAACACCAAAGTATCTTTTGTTCCTATTTAGCCACTTTAGAATTTTACTTTTAGGAAAAAGCATTAGCAAAGGAGTTACTATTAATGAAAGTACTAAACATCTTGCGCTAAATTCTCCTGAAGTCTGCATAAAATCATCATAATCTATACTTCCGTTTAATACTCCGATGCTTAATATTAGCCCTGGAAAAATGATAAAAAATTAAAGAGTATATTTATTCCTCCACCAAGGTAATTTAACTCTATTTCCGAACCCCATATTGTTTTTCTTTATTGCTTGTATCTAATGGATAGGATGGAAGGCGCCTTAGGGCGCACTACTCAGCTAAAGCGGTTATCCGTAAGGAACCTCTCTTTTCCCCTAAAACTATTAAATAAAATCTTGTCTGTCAAGGGGTAATGTGCGGTATGGTACTTACCTGGATGTTAGGCGTATTTCGGCTCGACGCAACTATGCTCAATAGCCTTGTGTATTGAGTAGTAGTGGATTTCTACTCACAAACCTTTTGGTTTTACTCAGTCCATTGTTTTATGTTTATACCTTGCTTTTTATCACTGAAAACGCTATTACTTATACACCGTGCTATGCTTTTTTAGTCATTTCCATTTTGTCAAACTTATCAATTGCTCCTTGAAGAAATTCATTCAACATTTCAAATGCAATTTTCGGTGTGTTTTTATTCATCTCAACATCTGATAACCATATCGTATTATCATTTTCCTTTGATGGATAAAAAGATGAAATCCAAATTATGTATCCTTTACCTGTAATTGAATACCAAAGTCTGTCTTTACGAGAGGTGTAAAAATTTACGTTGCAATTTTTCAAGAACTCATTCCATTTCATACTGGGAAATGAGTTATTTGAGTATTTTAACTCATATTCAATATTTCTTGATTCCTCTGACATTTAATTATCTTGTTTTTTTCTAATCAACTTATTTAATTCATCAATTACATTAAGTTGAGAAGTTTTGGGTAAATTGACATATCCCATTCCTCCAAAAATAACTTCCCAATATCCACCTTCGTCAATAATTATTTGTCCAACGACTCTCAATTCAGCCTCGTTTAAAGACATTGGTATACCAATTACTTCAAGATTAAATTCAGATTCAGCATAAACTTTCTTGAACACAAATGTGTCTTTATCTTTCTTTTCAGGCAGAACTTCTATGATGGTTCCATAAGTCAAAGTTTCACTAAAAGGGTCGTTATTAGTCAATTTATATCTGTTTTCTGAAACTTTTATTACTTCATAAGTTCCTGTTGATGCTTCTTCAGGAACATACATTTTGATAGCAATTATTTCTTCTTCGTTCATTTCGGTAATTGAGCATAACGGCTGGGTTGGTAGGCGTTTCAAGGCAGTTTAGCGCTTGTTAGCAATAGTTTGTTATAGCAAACGTTTAGCTTCCTCAACGGCTCCTAGAATTGCGCCTAGACAGGAAATTTTGACAACTCCATTAGAAAAAGAATGCCAAAGGTTATTTTTTTTTGAATCAGTTTTTAAAATCCAGTGCTGAGATATGCCATCTTCAGTTTCATTACTTTCATAAACATCCTCAATGCATAGAATATTAATGTCGTCATCCCTCAACTCTGGAGGAAATATTGGTTTGTTGAATTCATTATAATATTGCACCATTTGCTTTGACAACCTACCAGTATTATTGGATTTGATTAATGAATTCAAAACTTTCGTTTTCATCTCAAACTCGATAATGGTTGAATATTTATAATCGGCAACATTGTCTAAATCATCTTGATTTTTTAATCGTTCGACCCAAAATGATTTATCTTCAGTAAACTCGAATTGTAAAATACCGCCTTCGAGTATTTGTAAAGGCAAGCTTTTAGTTTTTAAAACTTCACTGTATTGCTCAACACTAAGCGCTGTGTATAGTTTCGCCATAGTCATTTATTGTTGACGGATGGGTCGGTAGGCGCTTATAGTGCACTACCCAGCCAAAGCGGTTATCGGTAAGGAACCTCTCTTTTCCCCTGAAACTATTAAATAAAAGCTTGCCTGTCAAGGGGTAATGTACCATATGGCACTTACCCATATATTAGGCGTATTTCGGCTCGACGATTTCGTTTTTCTTATGAATATTTATTATCACCTTGCCTTGTGCGTGTCCTTTACCCAAATAATTGAATGCTTCTACCGCATTGTCAAGCGAATAACGCTTTCCTATGACCGCTCTAATCTCACCATTTTCCAATAGTTTTGCCACGTAATCCAAATTCTCAGGATCGGTTTTTCCTGAAAGAATCTTCATTTTCTTCCCTCCAAACGATAACAGCCATCCGAAAAGTATAGATTTAAATATCTGAGTAAGCGTTCCTCCCACCATAATATAGACGCCATTTGGGCTTAGGATTCGCTTATAACCTAATAGTGGATAATTACCGTTAATCGCCACAATGAGATCATAACGATTTTTAGTTTTGATAAAATCACTTTTTGTATAATCAATTACCTCGCTTGCACCCAAAGAGATTGCTTGTTCTAAATTATTAGTACTACACACTGCGGTCACATTCGCACCATAATATTTAGCAATTTGAATAGCGAAGGGACCTACACCTCCTGAACTTCCTACAATTAAGACATTTTGTCCCTCCTTTATTTTAACTTTATCGCGTAATGCTTTTAGAGCGGTCGTAGCTGCCACTGGTAAAGTTGCAGTATCTTCAAAGGATGTATTGGCAGGTTTGTGTGTCAGTGCTTTTTCACGTGTCACAACAAATTCTGCTAAACCGCCAAATCCAAAATCAGTAAGATCTGCAATGACTTCATCCCCCGCCTTGAACAATTGGATATTTTTACCTACAGAGTCGACTATCCCTGATACTGCCGAACCGAAAATCTTTTTCTTCGGAATCATTCCCATTTTCATTGAGCGATAATCAGCAGCATTGATTGATGCCGAAAAAACCTTCAGTAATACTTCATCATCATTAGGTATTGGTTTTTCTACCTCCTGAAGGATCTGTTTATAGGGTGATTGTTTCTTATTGTATACAATTGCTTTCATCGAAATAATTCAATAATCTCTGAATTCGTCAAACCATTTGTTTGCCTTTTTAGCATCAATTATTAATGTGGGTACTTGCCTTAATTGATTTACAGCTTCCCAAATATCTTCTCGTTCTTTAGTCTCTATATCTGAAAAATCATTGAAAGTCTTAGTAAACTCAATTAATAAATTTTTTATATCACTTTCTGTTTTAGCTTTTTTTAATTTTTTCAATACAGCTTTATAAGCCTTAATAGCTGGCTTTGCTTTTTTACCTTCCCAGCTCGAGAAAGGAATTCCATATTCGGTAGTAAACCAAATCTTTTTTCTTAGTAGTGATACAGATGAATATTCTAGCTCTCTTTCTTTAGCTAGTTTTTTTAGTTCGCTTCTCAGCAATTTTCCTTTGGCTTCTTCAACATTCCAAGCTATAAAGCGTGTTAGATGTTCCCAACTTTTTAAGCTAGGCAGTTTTTCCAAATTAGGTGCATATCTTATTGCCAAACTTTGTAAGCGATTAAGATTTCTTAGACAATCAAGGTTGATAAGGTTGCCTGACAGATTTAAATGTGTCAGGTTCTCGAATTGTAACAGACTTTTACAATCGATTGGCTGTTCCAAGGGGCTTACAGATATACTTAAGCTCGTGACTTCTTTTAAGGTATTAAGTTGTGGTAATTGATAAGTTGTATCATTTGAAACTGTTGGATAAATATTTAATGAAGTAATACCATCATTTGCCTCAATATTAAATTTTTCAATGCAACCTGAAAGGAAGAGATTTGTAATATTTTCTCCTAACTTCAGATCAATTTTCACACCTCTAGATTGAATACTTAAATTTCTAATATTCACCTTGGTAAGGTCAGCCGAAATTGATTTTTGTGGTGTCCAAGAGAAATCTTCTGTCTTTCTTTTTTCTGTCCATTTTACAAAGCCAAGGTCATTGCCTGAGTAGTAAAAAAAGCGAGGCCAATTCCCATAAGGATACATTTCTCTATTTTGTTCTCCGTGTCCAGTAAAGTGAGTATTGAAAGTATCCCAATTAATTTTCAGTTTTTCATCTATTAAAATATCAAAGTCTTTTTCATTCATGCCAAGATTCCCAATAGCTAGACTTCCTTGACCTAATGGAATAAAAATTTCGTGGCTATTCTCTCCCGTTAGAGAAAGTTGTACCTTTTTTTTATCCATAATTTTCTTGGTTTGTTGAATTATTGCTAACGTCTAACATAACAGACGTTGTCTCGAAGGGCAACTATGCTTGTTATGTGGTGTTAGCCATTGACTTTTTTTGCACATCAATTGAAATTAAAAAAGATTTACAATCTCTTACGTAAAGCTTATTGTCGCTTTTTTTGGTATAACATTTAATTTCATTACCTATTCTTTTATAAAAGCCAAAAGATTTAGGATGACTACTACTAACATAAACTTTTCTAAAACCTTTGTTAAAGTAATAAGGGAAAATAATAGAACTTAGCCAATGGCTTCCATAGCCTTTTCCTTTCTCTACAATGTGAAAATATTTTAGAAGTATTGTATCTCTACTATCGAGTGAATTTTCATCTCCCAGTTTTTCAATATCCCCACCAACGATAGTTAGTACACCTTTTATGTCTCCACTTTTTTCTATCGTATGTATTTCGTACCAAATTCCATCAATACCTTTTAAACTTTCTATATAATTAACGGAGTGATATAATTCATTATAATCATCCCAATTATTTTCTAATTTCCAGTTTACATATTTACCTATTGGCGAGAATAATCTACTTTCAAAAGATTGATAGAGTACAAAATTTAGGTTATTTTCTTTAGCTTCAATTATTCTCATTTACGATTTTCAGGTTTATGGCCGACGGATAGGTTGGCAGGCGCATTGCGCCTCAACGGTCCTGAGTATGAAACGTAGGGCATTTCGGAGCTGCTTACTTGTACGCTTAGACAAAGCTTGCTAAGAATCTGAAACTTACGGAAACCACTAACCACCCTATGTTTCATACCCATTGTTGGCATTAGTTTTCTTCTTTTTTATACCAAAGTTTGAATTGTTCGTTCAATAAACTTACGGCTGGCTTTTTCCCCTCTTCGATACCTTGTACAGCAAGTTTTAAAATTGCTCCGTGAGTAGGTTGATAAATCATAAGAAACGCAGAGCGAGCATATTGTTTTCCACATCGGCTATCTCCTCCTGCTTCTTCCCCAGCCTTTAACGCCATAATTAATCTTTCAGATAATGACTTGTCACGGTGAGCGTTAAATGCCTTGAAGGCTTTTTTTATAACTTGTTCATCTGGCAAGATATTTCCCAATACAGCAAAGTCATCTCCTAGCATTTCACCGTTCCATTCCCAGATTTCTGAACCTGAATATACCATTGGTATAGCTCCATCAGCTATTAATATGACTCCATACTGCTGTTGCTCGGGCTGGAAACGCTCTGCCATCATTCCGTTCAATATTTGTTGAGTTGTAGAGTTATTTTCCATTAGCGAAACACCTTCCATTCTAGCAAAATAACTACTAGCTGCCTGTACTACAATTGCGCCTTTTCCAGGGACTATGGATGCTATTCCTGATACATCAAAAGTACAAGAAGCTCCAACGATGCCTATTTCACCAGTTTTTCTATCCACAGCAATTATGGACCAAGTGGCAAAGCAATTAGTTGTAACAAGGATAAATAAAAGAACAGAGGAAATTTTTTTCATATTGAATAATTTAAATACGATTTTTTTTGAAATCGTCGACATAAAATTCTTAAGATATTAATGCCAACGGATGGGGTGGTAGGCGCCGTATAGTGCACTACCCAGCCAGAGTGGTTATCGATAAGAAACCTACCTCTGCCCCTGAAACTATCAAATAAAAGCGTGCCTGTCAAGAGGTAATTGCCTTGTAGCATCTACTCGAATGTTAAGCGTATTTCGTCAATGCCCGTGGGTAGGCTCACCGAAACCGTTGGGAGGCGAAACGCCTACCACTACATCCGTTGAGGCGCATTGCGCCTCGACAGCCTCGGCTATGCGTAGTGCAGATTTCAAGGTAATTCACTGTCCAACTACCGATAAGTTCGTTTAAAGTAATTGCTTTCAAATTAGCACTTTCGCCCGCATTACTTATAGCCATTGTTAACGGGTCGTTGTTCTTTTGTTTGACTTTTTTGAAACTTTATTATAATCAAGGCAAAGTTTTAGTAAGTAGTCAAAGTCTTTTTTGTCCTTAAAACCTTCTGGATTTATGTAACAATAACCTTTGTACTCTTTACCTTTCATTAACATTGTTTCATATCCGCTCCATTCATAAAGTTCTTCTTGTCGATTGGGGTCAAAACGTAGCATCAATTTTTCTCCACTAACGCAGATACACGTTTTTCCATTAACCATAAAGTTAAGAACAGAGAACATTTCTTTTTCTTCAACGTCTATGTTTGGAATTTCTGAAAGGTACTCTCGAACGCTGTCTGCAAGACCTATATCGTAAGGCATAGTTCCTTATTACTTTCGTGAATGCAATCCAATTGTATTACCTTCACTATCAATGAAAATGGAAACATATCCAAATTCGCCAATATGCGTTTTGGGTTGAATTATCTTTCCTCCTTCTTGCTCAATTCTCCTTTCTTCTGCAATACAATCTTCTGTTTCAAAATAGACAACAGTGTTGTTTGCATTAGGTTGCAGGTCCTTCTTTTCAACCAAAGCGCCCGAAATATTTGGGCTTTCTGGGCTAAATGGGAATACTGCTTGTTTGCCCCATTCAAGGGGAAGGTCAACTAGCTTAATATCGAAAACTTTCTCATAAAAGCTTTTTGCTCTTTCAAAGTTGGCAACGTGAATATCGAACCAACCTACAGCATTTGACTTGTTCATTTCTTTAAATATTTAGTGTTTTTGCAAAATTACTGTGCAAAGTTACCTTAGCTCGAAAAGTCAAAATTGTAAAAATGGGACAAGGCTATTCTTTGTCAAAAATCAAAGACATTTTGAGGTCGTCACCGTAAAATTCTTTGGGTGTAAGTCCTGTAAACTCTTTGAATTCTTTTATGAAATGTGCTTGGTCAAAATATTCGTTCTCATAAGCCAAGTCAGTTAGGCTCTTAATCTCTTCATTCAGCAATACTTTCAAGGTCGTTTGAATCCTTATTGTTTTTGCGAGCTGCTTTGGACTTAACCCAATGGCTGAAGAAAACTTGCGAGCTAATTGTCTTCTGTTAATATTTTTACTCTTTGAAAATTCATTTACAGAAAACTGTCCATTGGCATTGAAGATTGTTTCAATGGTTGATTTTACGATATGGTCAATCGTTTTTTTATCAGCTAATTCTTTGAGAAGGAAGGTCTCAATAATTTGAATTCTTTTAGATGTATGGCCAGCGTTTAAGATTAGCTCGCCAAGTTTTTTACCTTCCTCTCCGAATAGTTTGTCTAATGGTACCGCCGTATTTTCCATTTCTTTAATCGGGATTGTCGCAAAAGGTAAAAAACCATTTGGTTTGAATTGCACAACAAAACTGCCCGTTACTCCTGTAGGTTCAATCACATAAGGTCTTGTCAATTGTCCAATTAAAAAGCATTTTGGTAGAGTTGTAATTTCTCCACTTTTTGAGTGGTGTTTGTAAGTATCACCATAATGAAAAATTAATTTCATTGTTCCGTCTGGTACGATGGTGTTTTTGAGAGGTATATTTTCCTTTTCACCATCTAATGTCCAATAGCGTTTGACAAACTCTGTCAATTCTACGTTTGGCTCATATGTTTTTGGATTTAACTCCATTGTCAATTTTTGTACGACGTCTTTTTAGCAACTACTTTTTGGATAACAATCTACTTAATTAAAACGCAAAAATAGTTCAAGTTTGTACCTAAGCTGCTATTGCTTATACACCGTATTGGCGGTAGTATTTATTCCAGTTCTTCACAAAAGTAACCCTCTGACTCCAGTCTCAAACAAATCAATTGAGAAATATCTTTTCTGCTTTCAATCCTTAATATATTATCGCAATCTTCTAAGTCAAAATTCCAGCTTTTGTCAGGTAAAACTGAACCAAGAATTTTATTTACTGTATGTATATCTATAATACCTCGACAAAATCGGACTGCTAGTTAAGTTGAAAAAGTACTTCAAAACTTTTAACTTAAAGCAATGAGAAAGCAAAAAAGAAAGTTCAGTTCCGCCTTCAAAGTGAAGGTAGCAATAGAGGCACTTAAAGAGCGTCACACGCTTGCAGAGCTCTCAAAGAAGTTTGAGTTACATCCCAATCAGATCAGTCAATGGAAGCAAGAGTTTCTAGAGAAGTCTCAAGATGTCTTTGAACAGCCCTCCAAGAAAAAGTCTGAGCAAGTAGACTTATCTCCCTATTTATCGAAGATTGGACAGCTAGAGATGGAAAGAGATTTTCTAAAAAAAAGCTTGGACAAACTCGAGGGGTTAGGATGAAGAAGACATTGGTTTCTAGAAGCCATCGGCTCTCGCTTAATCGACAGTTATCGCTTTTAGGGCTTAGTAAAGGTAGTTTCTACTATGAGCCTAAAGGAGAAAGTGAAGAAAATGAGCAGATTCTAAACTGGCTTGATCGCTTTCATCTTCAGGAGCCAACGGCTGGAGTAAAAACGATGCAAGTCCTTTTAGAAGAACAAGGCATACGAGCAGGCTATGAGCGCGTCCGCCGGCTAATGCGTAAGGCTCATATTTGGCCCATATATCCTAAACGCTCTTTGAGTCAGCTAGGAGTCAAGAAGTATATCTACCCTTATCTATTGAAGAACTTATCGATTAAGTACCCTAATCAGGTCTGGCAGATTGATATAACCTATCTCCCAATGAAAAGGGGTTTTATGTACCTCACTGCCATCATTGATGTGTACAGTCGAATGATTGTGGGTTGGGGGCTTTCTAATACACTCGAAACCACCGCAAGCTTGGCAGTAATCAAGCAAGCCATTCAAGAGTATGGTGTGCCACAGACGCTCAATAGTGATCAAGGAGCGCAGTTTACCTCCGAAGCTTACGTCAGCTTACTAAAGCATCACCAAATACAGATTTCGATGGATGGTAGAGGAAGGGCACTAGATAATGTTTACATTGAGCGTTTCTGGAGAACACTCAAGTATCAGTACGTCTATCTGTATCCTGCCCAAGATGGAATCAGTCTCTACAGAGGCTTACAGCAATGGATACAGAAGTATAATCACAGAAAGCATCAAACTACTCAACAAAAACCAATAAATATGTTTCACAGAAGTACGAACACTTCAACTACAAAACTACTTAAAACGGTCTGATTTATCGAGGTACTTCAATCTTCCTCTTGAATAGACGTTTTGAAAACATAGACCTCAAGTCCCAAATCTCTCTTTATAGATGAAATTTTAGTTTCATTTATTGCATCCATAAATCAACCTTTTTGAGTATTTGATTTGGCTTGAAACCGTAAGTATGCCTTAAAAACGAAATATAGTGTTGACCCAACAAGGCAAATCCGAATGAAATTAACAATTAACCAGATAAGTGATAGATTATAAATCTCCTGTTGGAAGGTTTCCAAATCGCCAAAGAATAATTTTAGGTTCAGTTGAGTGACGATATATACGGTAATGGCAATGGAAGCCAAGCCAAAAATACTTGCACGTTTCAATAACTCTTTGATGTACTTGTCATTTGATTTAAAGTATAAAAAATAGACTACCAATACTGCCAATTGGGTAAATGGAACATAATAGTGTATCTGGTTGGTAACTTGGAAAAACCCCTGCCAACAGACCAACGCTTCGTAAGAGTTGACCAAATTGTTAGGTGCCAGTACTATTTCCTCATAAAGATTGCCAAAAAACCAGTAAGCAAGGAAGAATAGGGAAAAAAGTAATAGTTTATTGAAAATTGAAAGTTTCATTTCTATTTGATTTGAATGGTTAGATTGATTGTTTCTTTTGAAAGGTCAAATTTTGCCTGATTGAAAGAAGGTATGAACAAAGCCTTTGGATTGTTGGATGCTCCTGTTTTTTCTTTAGGGATACCTATAAAATTGGTGTTGAATTTTCCATCGCCATTCTCATCGTGGTAAACGGCAATGGCATAACTTCCAAAAGGAAGATTTAGCGACAAGGGTCTTGGGTTCAAACTTTCAACTGGCATTTTATATTGTTTAAAAGCCAACTCTGGTTTTGTGGGAAAGCCTGTTGACTCTTTATAGAGAGAAATTATCAAATGTCCCTCGGTTTTTTCAACGCCATCTATCTGAAGCTCGATAGTCCCATTAGCTGTGGTCTGTGCATAACTTAGAGATACTGAAATCAATGCTACACACAAACTGATAATACTTTTTCTCATTTTGATTTGTATTTTGTTTGATACAAAGTTCAAAAAGAAAAGGGCTGCTAAAATTGCCAAATGGCAAGAAAGCTTTATTTGATATTTTTTCTCAGACGACTTAGCGAGGTTTCGGTAATCCCAAGATAGGATGCAAGCTGTTTAAGAGGAATTTTTTGTAGTAGGTCTGAGTGGTCAAGTATTTCTAAATATCGTTCCTCTGCGGAAAGCGTCTGATGGCTTAAAATTCCATTGATGACTTTTATGAATGCATCTTCCCAAACCATCCGACCGAAGCGTTGCCAAATCGGAAACTTATCATAAAGTTGATGCATCTTTTGGGCATCAATCGTATACACAGTCGAACGCTCAATTGCTTGGATGAAAAATTCGGATGACTTTCCAGATTTAAGGCTTTGAAGTTCAGTAAAAAAGTTGTTGTCCAGAGCTATCCAAGCGGTAATCTGTTTCTCATCTTTATCAAAGTAGATGCGTAGTCCACCAGTTGCCACAAAATAGTATGATTGAACTAGTTGACCTCTTTTGACCAAAAAGCGTCCTTTCTCAAGCTCAATTTGTCGAAAGTTTGATAAAATCTCTTTCAGTTCCATTTCTGAAATGTTCACATTATTCGTGATGAAGTCTCTTAATTCTTCCAATTTGTTTTGTGGGTTTATCTCATATTACCGCCAACAGATGGGGTGGTAGACGCCGTACTACCACCCCATCTGTTAGGAATCTATCTCTGCCCCTGAAACTATCAAATAAAAGTGTGCCTGTCAAGAGGTAATTGCCTTGTAGCATCTACTCGAATGTTAAGCGTATTTCGTCAATGCCCGTGGGTAGGCTCACCGAAACCGTTGGGAGGCGAAACGCCTACCACTCCATCCGTTGAGGCGCATTGCGCCTCAACGGTCTTGTATATGAAAAGTAGCGGATTTTAGGCGCTAACTTTCCGGATTATAATTGACCTTAATTCATTCGTATTCTCTTGTTTAAGCGATTAAACCGCTATTTTTTATATACGTTGTTAGGCATAGTAGTTATTCTTCCAATATTTTAATCAAAGTATTTTTGACTTTTATCAAATCCTTAATCTGTTTATCTATTTCAGCAAGTTTTGATTTGGCTACTTTTCTTTTGTGGTCGTCTTTGTTGGGGTTCTGTTCCATCTCTAACAGTACCTCTCTACATTCTTTTAGCGTGAAACCAAATTTCTTCAAGCATTTTATTACTAAAAGTCTTTTTAGATTTTCCTCTGGGTAGTCTTTATAGTTATTCCACTCGTTTGGGCGAGTCACATTTACTATAAGTTGATGTTTTTCATACAACCTTATTGTATCCCTTGATATAGAAGCCTTTTTAGACAATTCACCAATTCTCATAAATTCTTTCACGTTTTCCTTGACCGTTGACTATAGTCCACGGTCTATATTTGCCAAATATACAAAACTAAAATTTAAAAATATGAATGTCTCCATTTTTGGTGCAACAGGTCAGCAAGGTTCTGCTGTTGTTAGAGAAGCCTTGAAAAAAGGATATACTGTAAAAGCAGTAGCACGAAATAAACATAAGATTTATGATGTTTATGGTAGTCAAGTCGAGGCCATCGAAGCAGATTTTAATGATGCTCAGTCACTCAAATACGCAATTGATGGACAAGATGCAGCATTTATACATTTGCCTAACCCATCAAATATACAGCAACCTCCTAAATGGATTAAAAACCTGTTTGAAGCACTAAATAACACAACTTTATCCTTGTTGGTATTTACAACAAGTGGTCCAACAGGCACACGCTATCCACAAAAACAATCAATTGTAGGCAATTCAAATTTGGCACAATCGCTTTTGAAATTGAAAGTGCCAACCATAGTATTAATGCCAACACTATATCTTGAAAATTTACAAGTTCCTATAATAGCTCCTAATCTCAAATTAGAAGGCATTTTAGACTATCCTGCATCTAAAAGTGATAAAAAAATTATGTGGACATCACACGAAGACCAAGCTAAAATCGCAGTTGCCGCATTTTCAAAACCTGAACTTTCAGGACAAGCTTTTGAGATTGCAACCCCATCTGCTAAGACAGGCAACGAACTCGCTGGATTGTTAAAATCATATATAGGTAAGCCTGTCAAATTTGTTGAAACAACTTCCAAAGACTTTTCCGACAGAGTTAAGCAAGCTTTTCCCGATGAGGAATTATCTAAAATTTTGGCTGGTACATATGAAGCTATTGAGGAATTAGGAAATGACGATATGGTTATTGAAACAGATAAACTTGAAGAAATTTTTGATGTGAAACTTACGGATATAGAAAACCATATTAAAAGTTGGAAAAATTAAATATTTAAAAATATGTCAAATAAAGTAGTAGTTATTACAGGTGCAACAGGTGGAATAGGCGAAGAAATTTCTTATCAGATGGCAAAAGATGGATGGCATCTAATTCTTTTAAATCGTAGCAAATCAAAATCTGATTTGTTAGTAGAAAAGATAACAAAGCAATTCCCATCTACAACAATAGATTTATTTATTACCGACTTATCCATACCTCAAGACATTCGGAAGACGGTAAAAGCAATTAATGCAAAGTATTCAGGCATTGATGCATTGATAAATAATGCGGGAGTTCTTTTCAAAGAAAAGATACTTTCCAAAAGTGGCAATGATATGCATTATCAAGTAAACGTCTTTGCTTCATATATGCTAATGGAATTGCTCAAACCTCTTTTGAAAAAAGGAAAGATAGATAATCGTTTACCAATGATTGTCAATACGTCTTCAAACGCCATTTTTATGTCTTCTGCTCTTAAAGTAGATGAACTAAAAAAACCTAAAAAAAGTGGTATTTTTCATTCTTACGCTAATTCTAAACTTGCTTTGACTGTTTTGAGTAAAAGAATTGCCGAATTATATAAGAAAGATGAAATAAAGGTTATCGCAGTTGATCCTGGTGGAAATAGAACTGATATGACTTCAGGCGAAGCAGCACCATTTTTTGTACGTTGGTTCAGAATGTTTTTACCGCCACCATCTAAAGGCGCATCTTACATTACGGCTCCGCTTTTAGACAAAGATTTTAGTGCAATTTCTGGGGAATTAATCTCTTCTGGTAAAATTAAACCTATACCAAAGAAATCCGATACAAATGATAAAGCAAGTGAATTGATGAAGTTATTACAGAATGAGGTTGTAAAAAAAGAGTAGCGATTTTTAATTCTGTAGATGGTGTTTTTCTATTATGCCTCAACGGTTTGGCTATGTGCCGTGCGACGTTAGGAGCATGGATATCATAGCCTGTGTTAGCGGCTGTATTCATTCAATTCAAGAGTTGCATTGACTCCTCAATCACTTCAATAATTTCGTCCGAATATTCTTTAATCTCTTTCTCACTCCATTCGTTAAATGGTCTGAGCATGTAGTCAATATATCTCAACTTTATGAGATGATTAAGGTGCTTTTCAATCAATTTCTCTTTTTGTGGAAAAACTTCTAAATACCCTTTTACAAAGCATTCTTTTATTCTTTTAGATTGTTTAGGGTTTTCCTGCATTGTATCTGCAATCCCCACTGCTAAGTCATACATATATAATCCATATCCGCAATCATCGAAATCAATTAAAAATACCCCATCTGGATTTGTAATAATGTTTTCCCAATGCGGGTCACCATGTAATATGCCGCATAAAGATGAACTATTTTCCACCTCTTTGATATTCTCTTTTATCAAAAAGCAAATTTTTTCAATTTCTTGCTTTTGACTTGAACTCAAATAGGCTAAGAATATAGGTTCGTTTATGTTGTTAGTAATTGATTTATAATTATATCTACGCATTCCACCAATTTCTATTTTAGAAGTTAGCTTGTGGAAATGGGCAATTGCTCGACCTGCTGAAATCAATTGCAGGTTACTATTTACTCGTGGATGCTTTCCTTCAATATATGTGAGACGAAATCCTCTGAATTGACTTCCTATTTCTAATTTTTGTAACGGTAGTGTCCCGTTGTAGCCCTTTATACTTTTCAATTGCGTTAGCAAACTCCAAGTGCAATCCATGTGCTGAGTTTCTACGTTTTTCAAATTATAAATTCGGAGTATTTGTGGACTATTGTCATGAGTTATCTTCCAAACACTTAAATGATTCTCGCTTACTAAGCATTTGTCAATTTTTAGGGAAGTCGCTTGATGGGCAATTTTCTTCCATTGTTTTGTTGTCATATTCTTAATTTATAGCCGCTAATGATAAGGCTATGGTAAGTTTGGGATTTTGAGGCTATGTTCTCATTCGGTTTCTGTAGACCTATTTGATCCCAATACACTGATTTTAAACTGTTAGCCTGCATTTGCTATAGCCAATGTTGTGCTATGTAATCGTTCGTTTGGTTGATATAGTTTGGATTTACTACTTCTGCGGTAGCTTACGATTTCTCGTAAACCTATAATCCGCAATTAGGCATTTCGGACAGAACCGCAACGCACTATACCTTAACCAGCAGCTTTCCGAAGCTCTTGTTGTCAGAAAAAAGTTTTAAGAAGGTAGACGGAAGGTTCTCAAATCCACTGTACTGCTGAACGGGATTTTTCAGCATTCCGTCGTCTAGCCACTGTTCAAGTTTATCATAAGCATCAGACAGGCGATGCCCAAAGTCCTTATTGAGGAATATTCCTCGAATGATGGCACTTTTAAAAATGATCTGGGATAAATTATTCAGTTGCGTAACCTGCGGTTGGTTGTACTCCGATATAAGACCACACAGTATGATTCTTCCCTGGTAGTTTAAGTAATCCAAGCCCAGTTGTAGAAAATGGGCACCTACGTTTTCAAAATGAATATCAATGCCATCGGGTAAACACATTCTGATCTTTTCCTCTACATTTTCTCCCCGATAATTGATACTGGCATCAAATCCTAACTCTTCCACGAGCCACTGTCCCTTTTCTTTATTGCCGGTAATACCAACCACCCGAAGGCCAAGAATCTTTCCAATCTGACCTGCTATCGAACCTACTGCACCCGCTGCTGCGGTAATTAGCAACGACTCGCCCTTTTTTGCTCTAGCCAGCTCGACTAACCCAAAGTAAGCCGTTGCCCCAGTAGTGCTCAAAACAGAGAGATAATCCTCCAGTCTTTTGGCTTCCTGAGGTATAACCGTGATGCTATTCGCATCCAATGTAGCGTGCGTGCTCCAACCAATAGGGCCTCTGACCAGCGAACCAACGGCCGCCTTGTTGCTCGTGGTATGGATTACACGTCCAATGCCTAACGAAGGGATCGTATCGCCAGGCGACAAGCCAGGGAACCCGCCCTGACTTGGTTTCATCATTAACCTCGTCGAAGGATCCAAAGACCACAGAAGGGACTCTACAAGAACCAGGTCGTCTTGCGGGAGGATAAGCTTCTCTTCGACTAACTCGAAGTGAGATAAATCAATGGAATCGCCAACTGGTATGGTGCTCAGTACCCATTTCATTGCATTATTGCTCAAGATATCAGTGCTCATAGGAGTGTTTTTATACAGAGGGGGTGTCTTCCGACTTACTTCCCTCTTCGGTGAGATACATTTAGTTACAGTGCTCTATAATTTTGGTTTAAACTCATTGTAATCCTCTTTGAATAACAAGCTTATAGAGTTGTAAGGCATTAACTCAATGACTTCAAAGTTCAACAGGTTTTCTCGGTACATCGGAAATTCTTTAATAGCTTCCTCTACCGTTCCCTTATTGGGTGCTTCCCAGATAGAAACTGCCCCGCTTAAGTCAGAAATGTAGTGAATCTGACGGAGCATGTTTTCATTAGTGTATTTCCAGGAAATGGAAGCTTCCTCTTCTACATAGGGTAATAAGTCCTCTATTTTGGTGTTGGGCTTTGCCCGGGCGAGTACTAAATATTGCATGGTTGCGAATTTTAGGTTACTTAGATTTAAACTCCTTAAGATAGCTCTCAATGCCCATGATGTTGGCCGAATAAAGGCCATGAACCGCCTCCTGGGTAGCGGCGAAGTGTTCTTCGTCAATATCAAACTCCACTTCCCACCGTACTTTGGTTTGCTTCTTTTGGCCAGGAAACACCTGAACCCTACCTCTGGCTTCACCTTTCAGAGGAAAAAGCGGCTGAACGAGCACGGCGTAGGCAAAAATCATATTTTCATGGTCGACCTCCCTCACTTCTTCGTAGAGGTCACCCTGCTCAAAGGTGACAATTCTCTTGGCACCCACATGAAATCCAGTTTTTACTGAGCTTAGGCTGGGTGGACTCCAGTTTTCAATACCATCTACCGACGCTAAACAAGCCCATACTGCGGCTGCTGGCACATCAATTTCATGCTCTACCGTTACTTTTCTCATGGTTTTTAATTTTATGTTAAATACTTACGTCACAAAAGTAGCAACCTAAAACAGGTTCTGGTATAACAAAAAACGGATATGATGTCTTATTTCTTGGATTGCCGATCTTTGCGGTATTCTGTGGGTGTTTTTGAGGTGAACTTTTTGAAGAATTTACCAAAGTGGGAAGGGGAAGCAAAGTTTAGGGTATAAGCGATCTGCTTCACTGTAGGTCAAGAGGTTTTTTGCTTCCAGCAGCAGTCTTTGGTTTACGTAGTATAGCGCACTCTTACCCGTTGAAGCTTTTTTGGCTACTTTGATGATTAGGTGTCACGTGAAGTAAAGCTGCATACTCCTTAATGGTTCTTTTGGTTAGATAATAATTGTCTATCAGGTTTTTATACTTCACAAAAAGACGTTGGCTGATTGGTAACTCACCCACCGTTTCTTTTCGCTTCTGATAGAGATGAAGACATTTATACAAGACGATCTGTAGATAATGTTTGAGCACTTCTTCAGAAAAACGATTCTTAGGCTTATGGTACTCAGTATATAGCTCTTCGAAGATAGCTGCGACTCTGGTTTCGCAAGAATTCTCTACCGGCACTGCGTTCAGATTATTCAGGTTAAAAAAGGAAAACTGATGTTGAAAATCTTTTGGGGCGCTGGGCAGATAGTCCTGCTTGAAGTTTAGAATGTAGCCCTCTATGTCAAGATCACGCCTCCAGGAGTAAATATGATTGGGTGAAATGGAATATAGAACTCTATCTAGCTGGTCTACCTTCCGATCGTTTATGTTTAGTTGAGAGCTACCAAATTTTTCTATAAAAGATATTTGGTGGAAGTCTTTCGTATGTGGCTGAATCGACCGGATAGAGTTGTTGGTAAAGTCGGAAAAGCGGTAGATGTGTAAGTTTGGGTTGGAGGTGGAGATTGGCACGTTGATGTGCTTATACAGCTCATTCATTTCTTCAAAATGAAGTATGGTATCTCTATTGGTCATTTATTTTATGTGGCACAACGGATGGGGTGGTAGGCGCCGTGTGGCGCACTACCCGACCAGAGTGGTTATCCGTTAGGAACCTATCTCTGCCCCTGAAACTATCAAATAAAAGTGTGCTTGCTAAGGGGGTAATGTGCCATATGGCACTTACCCGAATGTTAGGCGTATTTCGGTGAGGCGCATTGTGCCTCAACGGATAGTATATGGCAAGTAGGGCTATAGAAAGCGATAAACTTTCGGGTTTACATTGAGCCAAAGCGTTGTATTTTGCTTTTATCTTATTCATTTTAAAAGCCAAATCGACGATTTGTCGGTATCTGTAAACAGTACTGAACTTTCGTAAACAACTGAACGCCCTATTTGCTATATACAGTGTTGCCAGTAGTTTTTATTTTTTTATCAATAATTCATCATTCGCTATATAAACTCCGAAATAAGGATTTTCGGCATCTTTACGTTTTAGAAATACAACAAATGGCTTATTAAAAATCATCATTTTAGGTTTCGGTTTTTCAAATTCCTCAGGTGGCGCAGTAAGTTCTTCAACTGCAATTTCACTTTCGCTTTCAACTTCAGCACCGTTTTCATTTAATGTAAAAGCATTTCTTTGATAGGCTTCAATAACCTAATAAACTTTTAGTTCAGTAAAAAAATGCTGCCAATAAATTGCTCATATACTTTCTCAAGGTTAAATTCTATGGTGGGGATTTCTACTTTATCATCATCATTGAAATACACATTTTGATTTTTTTGTTGATTATAAACTTTGAAATATCCTGTAAAATCAATAGTGTCATTTTTCTCTTTTTGATTCATTATTAAGATTATTTCGTGTTCTTTATTTTTGGGAAATAGTGAAATTGAAAAGTCATTTTCATTGTTAAGGTAATTTACTTTAGCGTAACTGCAACTTCCCCGAAAGCCGAACGATTCTACTTTTGACTTACCAAACTTTAGACTTTTTTCAAATTTTGTTAGAGATTTTTCAAATGGCAATGATTTTCTAAAGTAAGCTTTTGCTCTAATTTCATTTCCATCAACTTCGATAGAGGTTTCATACTCATCTTCTTTTAAAACATTAAGAAAACTTTTAGTGTCATTAAGTTTTTCTAGCTCTTTACTTGTAAAATCATACAGTGGTGTTCCTATTTCCTTTTTTATTTCGTTCCAAGCAAATGGGATTGTTGCTCCGTAAATAATGTTGTTTTCAGTGCTAAAAGAACTTTCTAAAGTTGGGACGAAATCTGTTTTTTCAAATTCGGTTACGCTTTTAACTTTTGGGAAAATGCTTTCGTCTTCTAGTTTCAGACTTTTGTCTTCTTGTTTCGGTTGGCAACCTAAAATCAAAATAATTAAGCCCAATATGTATGTTAATCTTTTCATTATAACTTGGGTATATCCAACTTTAAGCTGTTTTAATGAAGTATTATAAATCAGGGAGTTGTTGCTAAATCTAGGTTGTAAAAAATAAGGTAAAGCACGTTGTATTATGGATATTAAATGAATTGTCTAAGCGTTTAAGCAGCAACTAGTTGTGCAATGTTACATTTTTCGTTCAGACAGCAACTAGGATTGTTTAGTTACGCTCAAAGCTTGATCCCTATACCAAACTGTATGGATTCTAAATTGATGCCATCTATGTCAATGCTTCGGTAGCCTGTAAATAAAGGGAACTTTTCATTGATTAAATAAGTCGCTCGGGGTGAGAGGTAAAAGCCACCTTCATTATCTTCATTTACACCTATGGCATATCCCACATCTGCACCCAGGATAATATTTCTGATTGGTGAAACGCGCACACTTCCAGCTACTGGAATAAATTGGGCATTATCAACATCTTCAGTCATTCCAGATGCCATGGTAATTTCATCTCCGAAGTAATTTGCAAACCCAGTACTTGCACCTAAAGCAATTCTATCTGATATAGCATAAAGATAAAACAGGTCTATACCTATATTCGCACTGTATATTTCTTCAAAATCTCTTACGACAAAGCCTCCATTAAGCCCAATACCATAAATTTGACTTCCTTTTTCAATCGTCTGTGCTTCGGTAGTTACTATTATCCCCACAAAAGCAATTATCGTAATAAAAATAATTTTTTTCATAAATTAGTTTTTCTATGATCATTTGAAACTTGTATTCTTGAATTCGTTTCTATACAGAAATTAAATGGGCAATTTAAACTTACTCAAAGTACCCATCAGTTGTTCAAAACAAATCTCCAGCTTTATAGTGTTGCCACAGTAGTTTTGGTAAATCAAGGATGAAATCACGTAGCGAGACATATCCACCCTTTTTATAAAGGGTTACCCAAGATTGATACAGTCCTGGTTGCGCAGGTCTATACTTTAAATTATTTGTTGGTTTATTGTTTTTAATATTCTCCAGAACAGGACTCAAATATTTTGCACTATTGTTTGCATTTGCAAAAAGAATAACGCCATCTGTACCTATCACATAAATACTATTTGGTAAGGTTCCATACACTTTATGGGCTTTCCCATCAATGTCATCAACCAGAACTATTCTGTTATCTTTATAAAACCTGATTGCTTCTTTTGCAGAACCTATTTTGCCCTCTAAGGTGGTGTGGCATTGGATTTTATTCCCTGGATGAGCTTGTCTTACATAAAGTACAATAAAATTAAACTCGGGATACTTTTTAACGATTTCCTCCATTGGTTTTACGTGCATAGCATACTTTGGGCAGGTAGCACTTCCCGTTTCAAGAACAAGAGGTTTATCTAAAAAGTCAGAAATCTTTACTGGTTTCCCTTCTGCAGTTCGCAGCTCAAAATCAATAAATTTATCTCTTTCTTCAAGTCCTGTGAAGTTTTCAAAGTTATAAAAGTGAGCCTTAAAATGTGGGTAATTGTAGTCATTATGTACCTTGGATAAGTCCTCCATTAGTTTGAAATTGGTTGCTAACAAAAATCTTATGAAGTACAAAAAAACCTATCTACTTAGAAATTTCCTTTGACAATTATCAAAAAGTAGCTTTACGATTTTTTTGCTCTTATCCTGCTTAAGTTTTCCTGGGTCATTCCAAGATATGAGGCTATTTGCCCTAACGATGCACGCTTTAGAATATGTTCGTGATTTTGGAGTAAATCATTGTACCGTGCTTCACCCGAACTTTTTTGTAGAGTTAGTATTCTGTTTTCAAGTTTTAAGAAATATCTATCTCGTAATACATTGCCGATTTTAGGAGCAATTTGGTAAATCGAATGCAGTTCTTTTATAGATTCAAAATTAAATTTCAAAACAACTGAGTCTTCAATTGTTTCAATATAATCTATTGTTGGATTGCCTGTCACCAAAGCATACCTTGATGTAATCATTTCATTCTCTTGAGCAAATTCAAGGGTAATATCTTTGCCATCAGAAATTGCATAACGTCTTACAAATCCTTTTTTTATAATGAATACGTATTTGTTATGAGAGCCTTCTTTCGATAGAATTATCTTCTTCGGATAATTTTGAATTCTGCATTGTAGAGATAAAGAATATATAAGCTGTTGGTCAATTTCAGTGATGTCAAATTGTTTTAAAAATCTCATTAAAATACTTTCTATTTCGGTCATTTCTCTCGCTCAAATTGTGTTTGTTAAATGCACCACAACGGATGGTTAGTATATGAAAAGTAGGTGATCTTGAGGCACAAAACTTTCGGTTAAGCACAAATTTTGATATGAGTCTAAAGCCTCGAATTTATTACTGTCTCGCCTATTTTTTATATACAATGTTAGCGGTTGTTTTTTATTTCATCAAAAAGTCTTTTTACTTGTAAATCACCAAACCCATAGATGCATTCACGTTTGTTAAACTCTTTAAATACAGCCCCGAATGAATCTGTTCCTAAATCATTCATTATGTCTATTAAAGCTCGTTTAGGTCGTCCTGGACCATTCTCACTTGGAATTCTGTCAACGTGAGCCTCAACAGCGTTGAGAATGAAAGGATACTTTTGTTCTAACTCTTTAGCTACTTTGACCAATACCTCAATAGCATTATTTTGATAAGAACTCCATAAAATTGCTAGTTCATCCAATTCAGTTATTTGAGTTCTTTGTTTGTAGGCATTAATTAGTTCTCCTTCATTTAGCCCACCAAATCCATATTGCGTGTGGATTGCTGGTCTTACTAGAAAAACTTCACTGGATTTTAAAGAATTAACTATTAGGTTAACAGTAAACCAAAAATTCACTTGGCAAAATAGGTCATCTTCGAACCATAAGTTAATTTCCGCCTCATCAGGTATGCTTTGAATCTTTTCGAATTCAGAAACAGAATCTGCATAATAATCCTCTATTGAATAGTCTCCATAAACCTCGGAAATAAACTTCGCACGCATCTTAAACAAATCGGCTAAAGTAGCACTACTTACATCTCCATCAATAAAGCATTCACGAGCAACAATTATCTCTCCGTCAATTTTTTTGGGAAACTGCTCTTTTAGGGAATCACCATTTAGAATATGATATTTAATTTTCATTAGCTCTGCTTTTTAATAATTGATAACGGATGAGATGGTAGGCGCCGTATGGCGCACTACCCAGTCAGAGTGGTTATCCGTAAGGAACCTACCTTTACCTCTGAAACTATAAAATTAAAGAATGCCTGTCAAGGGTAATGTGCCGTATGGCACTCACCCGTATGTTAGGCGTATTTCGGTTCAACGCCCGTGGAGTAGGCTCAATGATGTTGGTAGGTGAAACGCCTACCACCCCATCCGTTGAGGCGCATTGCGACTCAACGGTATAGTGTATGAGCAGTAGCAGATTTATAGCTAACACTTTTTGATAAACACTATACTTAAATAAACACAAAAACGGTTTGAGTTGACATCCAAACCGCTATTGCTTATAAACCTTGTTATAGCCAGCTTTCAATTTTATTTTCCTCTAAAAGGTCATTTATTATTTGAGTAGTGTGGTTATAAACTTGTCGTTGAGTTTGACTATTGCGAACATTCTCACTTCCCTCAAGACCTCTTCCATTTTCATCAATCAAGGTATATTTGTTCGCCTCATCATTTTTATTTAATAGTATTGCAATTGGAATCTCTGCATACTCCTTTGGACTACGTTCTCGTTTTTTCCAAATTATATGTAAAAGCGGAAAAATAATTTTTTTTACGAACGAAGGGAATTGCCCGTCATTGCGGATGTTAGTACTCACAAAGCCAGGGTTTAGTATATTTATTTTAATTCTTTGGTTGTCGAACTTTTCTTTCATGTAAAGCGCATAAAAGTCATTAGATATTTGTCCTATTGAATGCATTTTTATGCCACCTGCCTTATCTGATAAGGGAAAGTTTTTGGCGAAGTTCTTTGATGGCTTATGCCCAGCCAAAGCCACGTGAATAATTTTTTCAGGTTTATAAGGTGCGCCTTCAGTAGCAAAAAGCTGATTAATAAGAACCCTAGAAAAGTAACAAAGAGCTATTGAACGGTCTAAACCTTCTGAGGTGTTTATTCGCTTTACTTGTAAAACATCAGCGGTATGTACAATAAAATCCAAACCATCAAGTGCAGACTTTATCAATAAATGCAGCTTTGGAATATTGTTAAGAAGTGAAGCATCGTGCACAATATATTTTCCATTTTTAGGGTTGGTTGTAATAAAATCTTTTGCTTTTTTCTCGTTCAGTCCAACAATTAAAACGGTGTTCTCTTTCACTAACTTATTGGCAATTGCCCTTCCTATACCATCCGTTCCGCCTATAATTAATACTCTTTTGTTTTTCATGTTTGTAATTTATAACAGTGTTATTTTATGGTTAAAAAAAATTATTTAGTTCCGTAGAGAAAATTCTTTACGATTTCGTCAGTGTAAGATTCCATTAGTGTATTATGTTGAAGTGGAAGTGCTTTTGATATCTTTACAAATCCTTCGAGCATTGCGAAAAACTGAATAAATACGATTTGTGGCTCATTCGGGTTAATTTCAGCAAATACATCGAAGAGTACTTGGCAAACACTTTTCTTTCCCTGAATTGCTTTTATTGTGCTATATCTAATATGTTTTGCAACATTTCTTATTGATACATCATCCCAGCCTACCTGTTTGGTAAGATGTAAAGTTGAGTCTAATACTTTTTCTTTTGAAATAATCATTGAGCAAATATAACAGTGTTATTTACAATCTCAAAATTTTTACTAATTGGCTATAACGGATGGGTTAGTAAGTGCTGTAGGGCGTACTAACCAGCTAAAGCTGTTATCCGTTAGGAACCTATCTTTACTCCTGAAACTGTAAAAAGCGTACCTATCAAGGGGTAATGTGCCTTATGGTACTTACCCAAATGTTAGGTGTATTTCGGTTCAACGCCTGTGGGGCAGACTCAATGATGTTGGTAGGCGAAACGCCTATGTATGGTGAGTGCGCTCACATCTTCCGATATCACATCACCAAAGTATTGAACTGCAGAGACCATTGAAAATGCACTTACTATGCATTTTTTGTGTATCGTATTCATCTTATTCATGACTTAAGGAATCTGCAGGATTTACGTTTAATACTTTTTTCAGGTGATAGGCTATCGCGATAAGACTCATAAGTAATACCAGACCAGAAGAAAAAATGAAGAGGATCGGATTTATCTGGATCTTATAGCTAAACCCTTCCAGCCAAAAGGTCAAAAGGAACCAGGCCACGGGTAAAGCCAGTCCAATAGCAATAACGGCAGTTGCTATATAACTACTCAATATTGATTTCAGTAGGTTTAAGGCAGTTGCTCCCAACACTGTTCGGATGCTCATTTCTTTTACTCTTTGGAGAACGTGGAATGAGAAGGTGGCAAAGAGCCCCATGCAACAGAGTGCAAGGGAGACCACAGAAAAGAAACTGAATAGTTGTACCAGTCGATATTCCTTGGCATATAAGTCATCTATAAACTGATCAAAATAGGTTAGCGAAAACGGGATATTAGGAAAAACATCAGCCCACGTTGATTTAATTAGTTTCACCTCAGATGGTGTAGCCTTAATCAGTAGGTTTCTGGAGTAATTCAGATCAAACATAAGGACAACAGGCTCAATAATATTATGCAAGGATTTATTGTGGAAATTTTTAACGACACCTATTACTTCCCTCGGTTCACCACCATACCATATCTTTTTACCCAAAGGGTTCTGCCAATTTAATGATTGAGCTAAAGATTCGTTGATAATTATCGCATTGGTCTGGTCACTGATTCTGTTTGCCTGAAAGTTTCGCCCTGCTGAAAACTTGATATCTAATAGCTCACTATAGTTTTCATCGATTCTATAAAAGTTATAAACCTTTTCAGCTTTGTTCCCATCGATCATTACCTGAAATAATTCCTTTCCATTGTCCGCTCCAGGTAAGGCACCACCTCCGATTAAAGAGGCATTTTGGACTTTATCCAGAGATTGAATTTGTTCCTTGAAGAAAATACGTTTATCCTTCAATTCTTCATTCTCGGGGAGGTCGACAATAAGAACTTGATCCTTTGAAAAACCCAGGTCTTTATTGATCATAAAATCAATTTGCTGATTCATAGTTAATGTAACTATGAGTATGATGGATGCCAGAGCAAACTGAAACCCTAGTAGTCCTTTTTTGAATATACGAATGGATACAACTTCCTTGTTGATTAACCTACTGGAAAAAGAGAGGTAAGCGCCTGAATAACTAGTACCAAGTAGGCCAAACAGAAACGTAGTTAGAAGAATACCTAAAAGCAATTCCCAATTATCTATAATGTTGATCGACTGAAACCCTGTATAATCAAAATAAAATTTATCGAAAATGAATACCAGAGCGGAGGAAACTATCAAAATCAACAATGTCATCATGCAAGATTCCAACACACTCTGCAAGAGAAGTTGCTTGCGTGATATACCTAAAATTTTCTTCAATACAATTTCCTTCGTCCGTTGCGTAGATCGAGTCAACGATAAATTGACGTAGTTTAAACCTGCAATTAGTAAGACTAATAGCCCCGCAAATGTCAATGCGTTTATGTATGCCTTATTTCCTTTTGGAACATCGTCGATCAACGCATCTGAAAAGTAGAGGTCCTTGAGAGGTTGTGCATTAAATTTAACATCTACACCCGTCCCCTCTAAAATAGGAGTAAGGAATTGCGTTTTTAGTTGTGTCAGCTTATCGTTGAGATCATTTTGGTTATTTGTTGGATCGAGTAAAACATAATTGTACTGCTCTAAGTCAAACCAATCTTGTGGTTCATACTTAGTTTTTGTTCCATCTGACAAGGTCATCGCTTTGATATCGAGGTGAGAGTTCTTAGGCCAATCTTCAAAAACGCCACTTACAATGTATTGATTTTCATCGACAGTAATTTCTTTGCCAACGACATTAATATCATTAAAATATTTTTCTGCTAAAAACCTAGATAGTACAATTGAATTGGGGTTGGAAAGGCAAGTTGTTTCGCCTCCCATTATAAAATCAAATGAAAAAACATCTAATGTCCCGGGGTTTACATTAAAGAAGCCTACTTCATTGAAAATCTCATTTCTTACCTTGACCACAGGGTTGATAAATACCATTTTCGCATAGGCTTCAACGCCAGTATAATTGTCGATCAGAAGGCGTGCTGGAGGTTTGCCAGTGGTAGCATAATGATCAGTATTATCAGCAGTAGTAATTTCCATTGTCAACCTGTAAATTCTGCCCTGATTTTTATGAAAAGAATCATATTGATGAGAATTCTTAACGAAGTTGGCGATAAACCAAAATGAAGCAATAGCGATACCCAGCCCTATCAGGCTAACTCCTGTATATAGCTTGTATTTGAATAAAACTCTAAGTGTGAGTAGGATTTGTCTAGACATTGGTAATAATTTGATCTTTACTATTATAACGATGTATTTTATTAGCTATGGGTTGCTTCGTCTGTTATGAAGTACCTTATGATACACAACGGATGGGGTGGTAGGCGCCGTAGGGCGCACTACCTAGCCAGAGTGGTTATCTGTAAGGAACCTACCTCTACTCCTGAAGCTATAAAATAAAAGCTTGTCTGTCAAGGGGTAATGTGCTCTATGGCGCTTACCCGAATATTAAAAGTATTTCGGCTCAACAGTTTTGTATGAGCGTAGTAGCGGATTTGATGCATTCATTTTCGGCTTATGACAGACTATAAGCTTATACAATTTTATTTCGTTTTAACTATTACACTTTAGCCGTTATTATGCTTACACGTTGTTAGCAACTGACTTTTTCATTTAAAGTGTATTTTCATTCCTTCGTGAGTGGCTTTAAATCCTAAATCTGCATAGAATTTTTTAGCTTTCGGTCGTTTCTTATCAGTCGTTAATTGCAATAAATGCGCGTTCCGCTCTTTTGCTCTGTTAATAGCCCATTCAAACATTGCTTTTCCAATTCCAAGTCCTCTTTGGTCTTTTCTAATTCTTACTGCTTCTATTTGTGCTCGAATTCCACCACGATAAGTTAGGTATTGAATAAATGATAGTTGTAAGGTTCCTATAATTTCAGAATTTTCGTTTTCTACAACTACTAATTCCTGATTTTCATCCGTATCAATATTCTCAAATGCGGTAAGATATTCAGATGGTAAAGGAATTTGAAAGTTTTCTCTTGTTTTTCCGAGTTCATCATCAGCAATCATTGCAACAATGTCGGCAACATCATTTTTGGTTGCTTTTCTAAATTTCATTTTCATTTTTTAGCTTGTTGCTAAACATTGTTGGCATTAGTTTTACCTATTCTGCTATATACATTCGGGTTATGTTTCTCCATATAAAATTCAGGATTAGGTACTTCCGTAAACCCAAACTTTTTATAAAGCCATTCAGCGGTATTAGTTAATAAAATCCAACGTCTTAATCCTTGAAGATTTGGGTGGTTCATTATTTCGTGCATTAGCCATTTACTTAATCCTTTTCCTCTATATTCATTTAGAACATAAACATCTCCTAAGTACGCAATAGTTGAGTAGTCTGAAATTATTCTGGCAAAGCCAATTTGCTTGTTTTTGTAATAAAGCCCAAAATTCAAAGAGTTTTCAATTGATGCTTTTAAAGTATTGATTGGAATTCCATTAGCCCAGTCAGTTTCGTTTGCAAGGAATTGGTGAATGCTCAAAATATCTAACTTATCCTTGTCAGTTGAAATAGTATAATCGCTTCTATGTGCTTCTCTAACTTTCATCTCAGTTTTTTAGCTTGTTGCTAACGGCTGGGGTGGCCGTTTTAATGGCATTTATACATTGTTAGGCTTTTGTTTTATACTTTTTAATTATTTGATCGTCCCAAACTTGCGCTTCTATGTATTTGTCATATTTAAATCTTTCCTCAGATTCAGATTTTTCCTCAGTGGGTAGTCCATACTCTCCAATAAGATCATTTATTTCATCTAGTAAGAAAATTTGACCGTTGCAATTTTTTCGATAAGTTTCAAGTTTAGGTTCATCATAAAATTGATAGGAGACCATACTATCAGGATAGGTAAAACTTATATGCTCGGGTTTAAAATCAGTTAATGGGATTTTTATAACACCTGGATTTATATACCAAGATTCTGCAAACTTACATTCTCCTAAAGTAAAATAAAACGGATCGTTCCTATTAGGTTTTCCTCCTTTTAGGACAAAATGTTTTTTAATTCTTTTTTCCAAAGAGAATCTTAAGTCAACATAGTTTTCAGGTCTTTTACTATTCCATCCTTCAGTAATTGTATCTTGGATATTTTCAGCTTTTTCATAACCATATTCAGTAATATTTCGGAATGGTCCATTTTCAAGTTCGTAATAATGAAATAGAAATTCAGGTATATTCATTTTGTTTTTTTGTAAATAAAGCCTAACAGATGGGGTGGTAGGCGCCGTATGGTGCTACCCAATCAAAGTGGTGAAACCTATCTCTGCCTCTGAAACTATAAAATAAAAGTGTGCCTGTCAAGGGGTAATGTGATGTATGGTTGGCATCTGTAAAATAGTTTGTGTTGCAGTCTGTTGATTTTATGTGTGACTTGGTGGCTAAAATTTGTTTTTTACATAGTTTTATCGTTAGAAACTGAAATTTGAGTCATTCTTTTTTCGGCAAGTTCAGCACTTTTTTCTTCATTATTTGATTTTATAGAATTGTAGATTATGTCGTGATAAAAGAGTGTGAATAATATGGTTTTTCAATTCTGAATTTCACTTTTTACATCAGTTAATTGAGCAAGTAAATTGCCAAGGTGCTGTAAAGTATGATAATGTCTTTTTTTACTTGCATAGTTTTTTTCGATTTCATTCCATAGCTCATTTTTCAGACTTTCATTGTTTGTAAAGTTTGTCAAAAGTTCTATGAATGTTTCTTTTAGCACGATTTTGTTTTTAGTAACAGCTAACGGATGGGGTGGCAGACGTTTTAATGCATTTTCATACAGTGTTAGCATCTTTTTAAACTGCAAATGTTGGATTTTATTTACCATTTCTGCACAATTTCTTTTCCCAAACTTCCGTAGTGAGAAACAACTATTTTCTCGATTATATCAAACCCGTTGTCCCCATTCGTAAACACTACAAGACCACTTTTGTCATAAGGCAATAACATAATGAAGGTACGGACTCCCCAATTTGATCCAGAATATATCATCGCATACTCTCCATTGGTTATATCATGTAGTATATCCCAACCTAATCCAAAAGATTCGTCTTTGTCAAGTTTTGTTTGAGGTCGAACCATATCGCTGAAGACCTCTTCGGAAATTGTGGTCTTATTCATTATATTAATTCCAAACATCGAATAGTCTTTGATTGTACTTAGGAAGTAATATCCACTTACCTCCTTTTTTTTTCGTATTTTTTTGGGAATACCCTCTTTACTATGACCAACTGCATATCGCGATTCTATCTCATCATTGTCCCAGTAAAATCTGGAATCTGTCATGTCGTAGTTTCTAAATAAAAGTGAATCACATAAGCGATGAAGATTCATTTTGAACTTATTTTCTAAAGCCTTTCCAAGGTACTCAAAACCTTCCCCAGAATATTTGTAATCTGTTCCAGGTTCAAAGTTGAAGACTAGCTTCTTTTGTTCATTATTCCACCTCCAGTTGTCAAAACCGGTCTGGTGAGTTAGAACATGTCTAGTTGTTAGCTTTTTGTGAAAGGGGTCATTTTTGACATCTGGATCTACCCAATATTGAGCAAGTGGGTCATCTAAGTCCCAATCTTTATTTGTTACAAGTGTAAGCGTAAGCATTGTCACTACAAGTTTTGAAAGAGATGCGGTCTCAAAAATTGTATTGTAAGGAGCAGGTTTTCCGGCCACAAGTTCACCATGGACTTTAACTTCTTTTAATAGTCCATCTTCTATTATTCCAATTCCAACTGCAGGTACCTTTAACTGGTTCATTAGTTCAAGGGTTGACTTTTTTGTCATTACCTCAGACGATTCAGAAATAGTTTGTCCAAATACTAAAGTATTTGAAAGGACGATAAATATTACGCTAATGATTTCATTCATAGTTTTATTTTTTGATTTAAAGACACTCGAATTGATCGAAGGTTGCATTGTTGGTAACGGATGGGGTGGTAGGCGCCTTATGGCATTTACCCAACGTTAGGCGTATTTACTACTATTTAGCCTATTTTGTATATACATTGTTGTGCGTTCGTGCATTTATTCTTTGTTTCAAAAGTGAAGAAAATATCTTACTCCCTTTTCCACTTAAATGAATAAAATCAACAAAATTCTCTGTTGATTGAAGCTTATCATCAAATATTTCATCATTAAAGTCATAAAGAGGAATATTTTTTTCTTTTGACAATACTTCTAAAAATATTTTTGCTTGAATATACTGTTCTGGAAGAAAGCTGAATACAGGTGGGATAATAATAATAATTTCACCCCCTAGAGTTAAAAGACTATCAATAAGTTCAGTATACTTTGATTTAGCATCTTCAGTTATTTTTATTGTATAATTTACATCCTTACTAAAATCAACTTTATCATTTCTTTTTAAAGTTATATAACCTCTATCGTATTCATCAACGATAAATTCGTAGGCTCCTTGATGATTTTCAAAGGAATTTAAAACTCTACTTCTATATTTTATGAGAGGTAATCTGTTGGAAACAAGCAACGATTTATCAAGTGATGTGTTATTCATCAACATCTCCCAGAAATTTTTAGAGGGGAAAAACTCAGAATCTTGTTCAAAATCTCTCCAACCTGCCCCTGAAAGAAAAAATAAATCAGTAGAAACAATCCAATAATCAACTTTTGGATGGGATACATTAAATAAATTATTTAACCATTTTAAATAGAAATCTGGCGTAGTTCCATTTAGAGCTAAATTGTAATATCTTCTTTCTGAAGTATCTAATTGACTTGGTCTAATGCCATGAGTAGCCATAGATGTACCGATAATAATACTGTTATACTTGCTTTGTGAATTAGTAGTTTCAGTATATTGCAATTTGTAATGAGGTGGTTCATTGTTGTGCCTACTGTGAAATATATTTAGCAATGAAATAATTGCTAAAATAATTGTTAAGAATAAACTAAGTTGTAAAAGAAATTTTTTCATTGATTAGAATTGAAAATATATAAATGTATTATCATTAAAATTCCCCGCATAAAAAATAATTAGTAAAATACCAATGTAGAGTAACCAACGAAGTGGTTTTTGCCAGCTAAACCCAAGAGATTCAATTGCGTATTTGCCTTCTCTTCCAAACCATTCAACTAAGACAAAAATTGCTATGAGAATTATTGTAGTTAAGACTGTTGGCATCCCTTCAAATTTTGGTATCTCGAAAAGTGATGTTGATAAAATCCCTGCAATGTAACTGAAAGCATGACTGATATTTTCAGCTCTAAAAAATATCCAAGCAAAAACAGTTAAACCAAAAGTTAATAACATAAGTGATAGCTCCTTAATATTTGGAAGTAATTTACCTTGAGCAACAGTTTCCAAATTATTTCGATTGTTATTAGTCAATAATAGAGGTAAGAAATAAATTGCATTCAATGCTCCCCAAACAATAAATGTCCAATTTGCACCATGCCAAAATCCGCTGACAATAAATATTATGAATGTATTACGAATTTTCATCAGTGTTCCACCGTGACTTCCGCCTAATGGGATATAAAGGTAATCTCTAAACCAAGTTGAAAGCGAAATATGCCAACGTCTCCAAAATTCTGCAATGTCTCGTGAGAAATACGGAAAAGCAAAATTTCTCATTAAATTAACTCCAAAAAGTCGTGAAGTCCCTATTGCTATGTCAGAATAACCCGAGAAGTCACCATAGATTTGGAATGTAAAGAATATAGCGCCAAGAACTAATGTACTTCCTGAATAATCAGTTGAATTGTTAAAAATAAGATTAGCATATTCAGCACAATTATCAGCAATTACTATCTTTTTAAATAATCCCCAAAGTATCTGACGCATTCCGTCAACTGCTTTTGAATGATCAAAAGTCCGTTTGCTGTAGAATTGAGGAAGTAAATTAGTTGCTCTTTCAATTGGTCCTGCAACCAATTGGGGAAAGAAGCTTACAAAAGCAGAAAATGCTATAAAGTCATTCGTTGGTTCAAGTTTCCTTTTATAAACATCAATGGTGTAACTTAATGTTTGAAATGTGTAAAAACTAATTCCAACTGGTAGAATTATATTTAATGAGTTAGCTTTTATCTCTGTTCCGAAGAGTGAAAAAGCTGAAACAAAGTTATCAAGAAAGAAGTTGTAATATTTAAAGAAACCTAGAAATCCAAGATTTACTAAAATACTTGTCCACAAGAGGATTTTCCTTCTGATTTGACTTTCTTCATTTTTTAAATTTCGACCAACTAAATAATCAACTATTGTACTGAAAATAATCAGAGATAAAAACCTCCAATCCCACCAACCATAGAATATATAACTTGCGGTAACTGTCAACAAGTTTTGTAGTCTTAAATTTTTATTTGTAACGAACCAATAGAGTATAAAAACTATCGGTAAAAATATTGCAAAATCTATTGAGTGAAAAAGCATTTATTTTCTTACGTGTTAATCGTTTATTACTAGCACTATCGTTTTTCGCATGACGCACAACGGATGGGGTGGTAGGCGCCGTATGGCGCACTACCCAGCCAGAGAAGTTATCGGTAAGGAACCTATTTTTGCCCCTGAAACTATTAAATTAAAGAATGCTTGTCAAGGGTAATGTGCCTTATGGCGCTTACCTGAATATGAGGCGTGTTTCAGCTCAACGGTTAGCATAGACACAGGTGGCACGTTTAGCAACACTTGATGACTATGTTTCGTTGAACCTAGTCTTTTTCTCTTTATTCAAAATATAGATTGTTGCTCTTGCTTTTCCCATTTTTTTAAGAATTCCTTCATCTACCAAGAATTTTACATCTTTCTTTAATGTGTAAGATGTATATTCTTTTAAAGCTTGATCAATATCGTTAATTTTTACTGGTTCATTTTCTTCGATAAATCTGATTACTTCTTTTTGTCTTTTATTTAAGTAAGTTTTTAAGTTCTTTATTTCAGAATACCGATTTTCTAGTTTGTAGATTGCTTGTTCCAATACCTCTAAGAAAAATATAATCCACTCATTAATTATTTCCTTTTTAGTTCCTCTATTTTTCTGTCCGTTCATTAGAACCTTGTAATACTCCTTTTTTCTTTTTTCGATTTCAATTTCCATTGATGCATACTGCATGAAATCATAGTTGTTTCTTAACAATAACAATGTAGTCAATAGTCTTGATAATCTTCCATTCCCATCTTGATAAGGATGAATAGATAGGAATTCGTATACAAATGTGGCTGTAATGATCAAGGGATGAAGTGCTTGGTTAGTGAGCTGTTTATGAGTCCATGAGATCAATGTTCTCATCTCTTCATCTACTAAAAACGGTTCTGTTGCTCTGAATATAACCTTTTATTGACCTTCAGGATAATTGGCTACTACTTTATTTGATAGTTTTTTGTACTTACCTCTATGACTTTCATCTTTAGCACTTTTTGAAAGCAGTATTTTATGAAGGTGATGTATATTGTTTTTAGTGATTTCTATGTCATCAAACGATTCTAAAATAAGGTTTAAGACTTCGTAGTATCCAAAGACTTCTTGCTCATCCCTAGTTTTTAGGGAAGAAATCTTTAAATTATTCAATAACTGCTTAACTTCATCATTAGTTAGGGTAGATCCTTCAATTCTGGTTGATGAACCAATGCTTTCTATTATTGCAATTTGTTTAAGTTCTTCAAGATAGACTGATTCTCTTTCTTGTAAGCCTATCCATTTTCCTTTAAATGAATCAATGTAGGCTATTTTTTTGATAATCAGTTGATTAGTTTTGAAGTCGAATAATAGCTTTGATTCCATACTGAATTATTTGATTCTTATCTGATTTTATCCAAATATCGAATGAAGAATCAATTTATTCAATGTTTATTCGATTTTATTTGATTCAACGACTAACTAAAAGCAAGATAACAGATTGCAAAAAGCTTTCCAGTCTAAGCAACTGAAAGGTATGGTTGTTTTAGTTTTTGTTAGGTTTAGTTTTCTCTATTCCCGTCATATAGCTCCTTTCATTGCGCCTAAATAGGCATGAGCTGTAAATTTTTACACGTTGGGGTTAGCTTCGTACTTAAATTTTATTGTCTAACCAATGAATTACATTGAGCAGTAATTGATAATTATCTTTCGCTTTCTTATGATTCATTCCATACTTTTTTTTGCCCCAAAGCCTTGCCTTGAACATTGTTGCTTCACCAAAAAAAGCAACTCTGCCCTTGCCATAAGTCAACACAGCTCCTTGGGATAATCCTTGAGCAGAGAACTTATCTTCAACCTCTTTGAAATTCCAAGTCTCTTTTGTCATGTAGACAGTTTGTGATTTTGTTAATCGTAATATTGATTCTGCACTCTCTGGTATTTTAAATCCGTGCCCAGTAAACGTTCTTATTTGATTAATTCTTTCACTTTCATCTCTTCCATTAGTAACTGGAGAGCTATCATTTATAGTCCCATCCGAAAGTTTAAAATCAATGATTCCGTTGGACGGACTGCTCATTACGAATGAATTGTAAACAGTAAATCCAAATGCATCTGCAAGCGAGTTTATTGTGCCAGCTAAAGGCATGTGATCTGCAACTAAAAGTAACGAGCCACCGTTATGAACCCATTCTTTTATTGCGTCTACTTCTTCTATGGATAAAATATCAGAAGTGGGAAGGGTTCTAAAATCATCATTAATGCTGTCTGGTTGGGGACTTGCCAATAACAGTATTTCAAAGTTTTTCAAAACCGCTTCACTGAATTTTTCCGTGTTAATCTTTATCCGATAACCATCAGCTTCAAGAATCTTGGAAAGCGGTATGTAATCATTATTATGAAGGTGATGATTATTATGCCCCTCGTCTATATAAATTATCGTTCCGTTATTTTGCGGGTAAGTCTTTGTCTTGACGGTTGGATTGTAGCTATGGTCCGTAATTAGTTGAGCAAAAACTGTGTGGCAGTATATAATAGAAAAAATAAAGGTAAATATTTTATTCATCTTGTTTTATTAAACCTAACGGATGGGGTGGGAGGCACCGTAGGGTACTCTACCCAGCCAGAGAGGTTATCGGTAAGGAATCTATCTTTGCCCCTGAAACTATAAAATAAAAGGGTGCCTGTCAAGGGGTAATGTGCCTTGTAGAACCTACTCGAATGTTAAAGGTATTTCGTCAATGCCCGTGGGTAGGCTCACCGAAACCGTTGGGAGGCGAAACGCCTACCACTCTATCCGTTGAGGCGCATTGCTCCTCAACGGATAGAGGAGTAGCGGATTTCTACTCACAAACCTTTCGGTTTTGTACTGACCTCTTTCCTATGTTTATACCTTTGTTTTATCACTTAAACCGCTATTACTTATACACCTTGTTAGCCACTGGCTTTTTATCTATTTATAGTTCTGCTGTCATTTTTCCGAGATTGATTTTTTCAGCTTTTATAAATTTTATTTCACGGACAAATTCCATTGTTTTCCATAAATACGTATTGCCTTTCAGCCCTTTTGTCATTTTCATCCTTCGGTTCAATCGTTTTATTTCTTTTTCAGTTGCTTTTCGCCTTTCACAAAGTTCTCCATAAAGTTTCATTGCTGGAAAGTCAGTAAATTTTTCTTTGAACAATGCTTTTATCCAGAATATTCGTCCACTATTCACTCCGAGCAAACAAACTTTGGGATTACTTTTGGCGTGTTCAGGTAGTTTTGATGGAAATTTTTCAAAGTAAAATCCAGTTTGATTATCATTCAGAAATAAAGACCCAATTGGTGTCACAGTTGGATTGTTTTCTGAGTCCACAGAAGCGACTGAAACATAAAAGTTAGAAGCAAAACTCTTATTAAAGTGCTTTCTTATTTTATTCCAATCAGTTTCGATATTCATTTCTGTTTGTTTTGCTTGTGGCTAACGGATGGGGTGGTAGGCGCCGTATGGCGCCCTACCCAGCCAGAGAGGTTATCCGTAAGGAACCTATTTCTGCCCCTGAAACTATAAAATAAAAGCGTGCCTGTCAAGGGGTAATTGCCTTGTAGCACCTACTCGAATGTTAAGCGTATTTCGTCAATGCCCGTGGGTAGGCGAAACGCCTACGGATGGGGTGGTAGGCGCCTTATGGCGCACTACCCGACCAGAGAGGTATCCGTAAGGAACCTATCACTGCCCCTGAAACTATAAAATAAAAGGGTGCCTGTCAAGGGGTCATGTGCCTTATGGCACTTACCCGAATGTTAGGCGTATTTCGGTTCAACGCCCGTGGGGTAGGCTCACCGAAACTGTTGGGAGGCGAAACGCCTACCACCCCATCCGTTGAGGCGCAATGCGCCTCAACGGTCTGGTGTATGAGTAGTAGCGGATTTATACCCACAAACCTTTCGGTTTTGCACAGACTTTTATTCTATGTTTATACTTTCGCTTTATCACTTAAACTGCTATTACTTATACACAATGTTGGTAGCAGTGCTACTTTAGTAATTCTTTCCTTATTCTACTCAAAGTATGTTTAGTTACTCCAATGTATGATGCTAAATAATTCAGCGGTATTCGATTGACTAACTTTGGGTATCTATTATGGAATTCTAAATATCTAGTCTTTGAATCTTCTGCCATCATTGGACTAATACGATTTACTTTTTCCAACAGAGCGGTATTTACAATCTTATTTTGAATGTTTTCCCAAACTAAAATTGTTTCTGTAAGCTTTGCTAAAGACGTTTTACTAAAAACATATAGTTCAGTTGGGATAACTGCCTCTACATATTCAGATGACGGTATTTGATAATTAAAACTGTTTAAATCGACTGCTAAACTATTTTCTTCTATAAAATATCTGGTAACTTCATTGCCTTGCTTATCGTAGTAGCATACTCTTAAAATGCCATCTTTGACAATAGCGAAATGCCGAACTATTTTACCTGCTTCCGAAAAATATTCCCCTTTTTGCAGATGCACGATTTCAACCATACTTTCTATTAGACTAATCTGCTGACCGGTCAAATGATTGTAGGTCAGCAGATAGTCAATAAGAGAGTTTGTTTCGGGTGATATATCCATTTTTACCAGGGTACAATTCCATTGTCATCAAAGAATCCTCCGTGAGGACCATCTTTATCTATCGTTGCTAACTTGACTGCTATCCTTGCTCCATCTTTGGGACTTCTCGGTCCAATGTTTCCATTTAAATCTGTCTTGCAAAAGCCCGGGTCAGCAGAATTAATCTTTATCTTGCTGTCTTTTAAGGCAAAAGCATAAGATAAGGTTATAGAATTCAAAGCAGACTTAGAACTATTATACGCCAATAGCTTGTATGGATAATACATATAATTGGGGTCGGCATTTTGATATAAAGAGCCTAATCCACTTGATACATTGACAATCCTACCTGCTTCAGATTTTTTAAGCAATGGCAACATATACTTTATTACATTTGATGGTCCAATAACATTAACTTCAAAAGTATTCCTCATAGTCTCTGTGGAAACCTCATCTATTGCCTGCCCTAAGTCCAGCATTACACCAGCGTTATTGACAAGTATGTCAAGTTTACCATAATCTTGGTCGATTCTTTCGGCTGTTTCAATGATAGAGCTTTCATCACTAACATCAATAACTGCAATTTCAGAATTTAAGCCCAAAGTCTGCAAATTCTCTTGTGCATCTCTTCCTGCAACTTCATTCCTCACGCCAAGAAGAACTTCAATGTCTTGTTCTAACAATTGCTTTGCTGTTTCAAATCCTAAACCTTTGTTTGCCCCCGTAACAAGAGCGATTCTTTTATATTGCTTCATTTCTTCGTTTATTTAAAAGTTATATGAAGCAAAGTAAGTTGGAATCGTTTTCTTATTAGTTGCTATATGACAACAAATGTTTTTTCGTATTGCTACCAACGGATGGGGTGGTAGGCGCCGTAGGGCGCACTACCCAGCCAAAGAGGTTATCGGTAAGGAACCTATCTTTGCTCCTGAAACTATAAAATAAAAGGTTGCCTGTCAAGGGGTAATGTGCCTTATGGCACTTACCCTGCGTTAGGCGTATTTCGGTTCAAGGCCCCTGGGATAGGCTCACCGAAACCGTTGGCACCCCATCCTTTGAGGTGCATTGCGCCTCAACGTTTAGCTAAAATGAGTATGCGTGCCAGCTGCTAGAAGTACTGAAATTTCCAGTACACAGGGTCTTTTCAAATGGCTCAGTTCGCATATTCATTTTAGTATTTGTTATGTACACTTACCATTATCTTCAGTTGTATTTACTAGCAATATCAAAAGCGGTATTAATAACCTGGAAGGCTGGAGTTACAAAATGTCTGTTACTGAGTACAACTATTGCAAAAGATTTAGAAGGCACCATGATGATAACAGTATCAAAACCAATATCTCCACCTGTAAACTCAATACGTTTGGTATTCCTGAAATCTGCAATATTCCACCCTAAGCCATACTGAAATATCTTATTTTCTTTTACTTGAGGAGTCATTAGTAGGTTATAAGTATTCTCCGAATATATCTGTTTATCATTGTATTGACCCTTATTGAGGTTCATAATCGCAAATTTTAACATGTCTTCAATATTTGAATGTAAACAGCTACTTGGTGCGTGTTCTCGATTATAAGGATATATAGCACTTACTTCAATTTCGCCATCAGAGTTTTTAATATGCGGGCTGCTAAGTGTTTTATTTGGTATATCTGAAAGCAGAAAACTACTTGCAATCATTTCATTAGGAGTAAAAATATTTTCTTGCATAAACTGTTCAAATGATATACCAGATGCTTTTGAGATTATATCTCCTAAAATTTCATATCCAGTATTTGTATAGGATGGTTTCTTTCTTCCAGGTTTGAATTCCAGCTTCCAAGTAGCTAAACTTTTAACGTATCTTTCGAGGGCTTCATCATCATCTTGAGGCTTATCCCATTCGTAATTTTCCGACGGCCCAACATCGGGAATACCTGCGGTATGTAGTAATAGGTGCTCTATCGTAATACTCTTATAACGATCGTCCGCCATTCTGAAATAAGGCAAGTGTTCTGTCACCAAGTCGTCTAGTTCAATTTTACCCTGTTCAACAAGTTGTAGTATCGCTGTTGAGACAAAAGGCTTTGAAATAGAGGCCAGGTGAAAAACAGTTTTATTAGTCACTGGTTCTTTAGTGTTTTTATCTTTAAAGCCCAAGCCTTTGGAATACAGTACTTTACCATTTTTCAATACTCCAATTCCCATTCCAGGAATTTGATTTGCATCTAAATAAAGGTTCCCTACCGAGTCAATTAACTGTTCGTCTTCTACACTTATCTCAATGATTTCTTGACCATATATAAAAGTTCCTATTAGTAGGAATATGCTTGTAAATATCTTTTGTTTCATATTTAAATAAGTTTACTGACTCCAAACTGTGCATAACGGATGGGGTGGTAGGCACCGTATGGCGCCCTACCCGAGCAGTTATCGGTCAGGAACCTATCACTGCCCCTGAAACTATAAAATAAAAGGTTGCCTGTCAAGGGGTAATGTGCCTTATGGCACTTACCCTGCGTTAGGCGTATTTTGGTTCAGCGCCCGTGGGGTAGGCTCACCGAAACGGTTGGGAGGCAAAACGTCTGCCACCCCATCCGTTGAGGCGCATTGCGCCTCAACGGTCTCGTGTATGAGTAGTAGCGGATTTCTACTCACAAAACTTTCGGTTTTGCATTGACCATTTATTTATATTTTATTTTTCGTTTTATCACTTAAACCGCTATTACTTATACACCATGTTGGCGGTAGTACTTTATTTCTTTTTGTTTATGAGATTCTGTGTCAATATATTCTACAACTCTATTTCCTAAAGTTTCCTCAATCCATTGAATGTCTTTTTTCTTTTTTAAACTTATGCAAATCCTTTCAATTTTAGATTTAACCAATGGTTTCAACTGCTCGATGGTTAGATTAGAATTTAAAATTACCAATTCTTTAATGTGACTATTCTCTAAAGCACTTATATCCTCTAAACTCTTTAAATTGATTAAGGATAGGTGTTTTAATTTTTTAAGATTTGATAAATCGGGAAGTTGATTGACTTGTGCTTGGTCTTCAAGTTTCAACCATTCCAATTCTGATAGTTTTGAAATTGATGATATATCTGATAATTTTTTGACTCTTAGTATTTCAAGCCTTTTTAAGTTCTTCAAGTTTTTCAAAAAGTCAATACTTTCACCTCCTCCAAAACCTAGGTATAAATCCATTAATTGGTTTAATTCACTAACAAATTCAAGTTGATTTAATTTATATCCTGTAAATGATGCTTGCTCTAACTGTTTTAAATTTGAGAGTTCTGCGAGATTCTTTGAATTTCTAACAAGACTTAAATATTTCAGTTTACTAAGATTGGAAATTGGTTCTAGTGATACTTTTTTATTGTCAAACTCTCCAATATTTATCCAATTTAATGTAGCAGGCAGAAAATCGAGTTTTGCTGTTTTAGGCAAAAATAAAGACAACCCTTTAAGATTGGTCAGTTTCTTAATAAAATCAAGATTATAATTTTTCTCTTTGTTCCAAATCGGACCATATGCACTACCTAAATAAGAAATTTCGATTCCATCAATGTTCTCTGATTCTAAGAGGTCGTTAAGGTCCGAAAGTTCCTTCTCACCTAAATTATCTTGTATTTTTATAAAAGTTTTCATTTTTGTATTACCGCCAACGGATGGGGTGATAGGCCCCGTAGGGCGCACTACCCGACCAGAGAGGTTATCCGTTAGGAACCTATACTTGCCCTTGAAACTATAAAATAAAAGGTTACCTGTCAAGGGGTAATGTACCGTATGGCACTTACCCGAATGTTAGGCGTATTTCGGTTCAACGCCCTTGGGGTAGGCTCACCAAAACGGTTGGGAGGCGAAACGCCTGTCAACCCATCCGTTGAGGCACATTGCGCCTCAACGGATAGTATATGAAAAGTAGGTGATTTCAAAGAACGAAGCTTTCGCCTATTTTTATATACATTTTTGTGGCTAGTTTATTTTAATTTCGACTGTTTTTCTAAATATTTTAAATCCAAACTCTTAATATCAACTATAAATAATTCATTTTTATCTAGTCTAGCTTTTTGTCCAGAACCATCTATAATAATGTCAGTATATTCATATGGTCTATCTGAAATTACATAGTTGTTTTCGCGTGGGATCCAGTCATTTATCCATAATTCCATTGTATCTATTCCATCTCTCTCTTTTGCTCGTTCTAATCTAATGTCAAGCGGACAATCAACCCATATCTTGAAGTCAAAGTAATCACGAATCCGGCTATTCATTGAAGATACCCCTTCCACTAACACAATTGTTTCGGATTTTACATCAATCCAATTGTCCAGCTTATTCAATTCCCAATTGAATCTTTGATATTGGGTATTTTCTCCATTTTTTATTGGAATCAATACTTCTCTTTCAAGTCTTCGCCAATCAAATTCTGGTAGATTAATACTATGTCCAAAATCTACATTGGTCGAAAAGTAGAAATCGTCAAAATGTATTAATGATATTTGTGAATCTAGCCGTATTAGTTCTTTTGCCAATCTGCTTTTACCTGATGCTCCGTGACCATCAATTGCCACCAAAAATGATTTATATTCTTCTCTGAGAATTTTAATCTTATCAAGTAATTTATCTATTGAAATTATCATTATTTATTGACCTTCTTTAATCTGACTATATTTTATGTATGATGCACTTGTCCCAAATTAGCCACAACGTTTAATGTAAAATGCGTTTTAATGCATTTTTACATAGTGTTGGCTGTATGTTGTTTTACTATTTCTATTAAAAAGTCTTCAAAAGATTCTGAAAATTTTTCGAATTTCCATTCTCCCGTTCCGTGCATACTTGTGTAAATAGCTCCTTGGCTGTCATTTATGTCTATACAATAAGGATCTGCTCCTGAATCAGCTATCACTACAAAATTATTTGGCCAATCAGTAATGATTTCACCTTTTACTGGATTATATGAGTATCCTTCTTGTTTCTTAATCAAATCATTAGCGCCATGTAGATTTAAACCCTGAAAAAAATTATCATTGTTAATGTAGACATTAAGTGGGGAGTACTTTTTTAGAAACTCAAAATAATCAGTTGGTAAATCCCATTTTTTTTCAATTTCCAAAATATTGTTTTCATTGGCTATTGTTAACCAATCTGAAGGGTTAGATAAATCTTGATTAGCGTTACGTTCAATTTCTAATAATTTATCAAGTTTGGCGACTATCTTTTCAAATTCTGTTTTCGGATTATCTAATGATGGATGTCTTAAAGGTTCTTCATATCCGCTTCCTGAATTGTACCCATTTTCTTTCCATTCAATTATTTCATTGATTCGTAAATCACTTACTTTCCAATGACCAGGATCTTTAGGTAAATCTCTATCAAAGGGTTGATTACTATGAGTGGCAAGACTTTTTACTGCTTTTGATCTACTTGCTAACTCGGTATTTGCATCTGTCAGCAGCTCTAAAAGCTGATCATAGGAATTGGACCCCTTAGTTTTTAAAAGTCCATCTATTCCCCAATAGGTTAATTCAGATTGAGTTATTGCCCACTCAAAGAAAGGAATGTAATTAGCTTCATTAGCCTTAGTTAGCTTAATAATATCGGATAATAGAAAATTTCGCCAATGTAATAATTGTCCCGAACGGCAATAGTCCATTAATATTTCTAAGACTTTTTCTCGATTGTTTTCAGAGAAATTTTTAACCAACTTATCCTTTAGTTTACTGAATTTGCTTCCGTCAGTTTCAGAGAAAATTTCCTTTTCAAATTGTTCAATCGATTTTGCCATAGTGATTCTGAATTACAGCTAATACCCTAATATACACATTGCATTATGGATATTAAAGGAATCATCCACGCGTTTAGACAGCAGCTAGTTGTGTAACGTTGCGCTCCTCGAACGATTACTGCCTAAACAAACTGCGTAGGAAAGTTTCTAAAGGCCTTCCATCAATACGATCTAAACAAGATCAAAGAGAAAAACATAGAAAACTACCCGGCACACCTGATCAAAACGGAGAAAATCAGCGGCTCTTACCAAAAGTAAATGCTTGGAGCAGTTGGTAAGTTTTACCAGCTCACTATTGCTATCCTTAAGTTGAGCTATTCGTTCCTCCTTGTCATTCTAAACCCTACTTACGCTTTGCCAACCAAGCGGTAAACTCCTCTAGGTTCATGGCATTCAAGCACCTTTCTTTGGTAAGTCCGCCTTTCTGTCCGATCAGCGTACCGTACTGCATATTATGGTAGCCCTTTTTCTCGTGGGCATCAGGGTTGATGGCAATCCAAATGCCTTTTTCTAGGGCTTGGTGTACCCAGCGCCAGTCGAGGTCGAGGCGTACGGGATGGGCATTGATTTCAATCGCTACGCCGTTGGCAGCGCAGGCATCGAGTACTTTCTCCATATCGAGCGGATAGCCTTCTCTACGGAGCAAGAGTCTTCCTGTAGGATGTCCCAGAATTGTTGTATAAGGATTCTCTACCGCTTTGACAATCCGCTCGGTGGCTTTATTTTTATCACTACTAATATTGGCGTGAACGGAGGCTACAATGAAATCAAAGGTTTTCAGAATGTCATCGTGGTAGTCTAGGCTGCCATCCGCAAGAATGTCGGATTCAATTCCTTTAAAAATTTTGAAGGGTGCTAGTTGTTGGTTGAGCTGGTCGATTTCGGCTTGCTGTTCGGCTACGCGCTTTTCGTAAAGCCCGTTGGCGTAAAAAGCCGATTTAGAATGATCGCTCATCCCTAAGTACGCATAGCCTAACTCCTTGCAGTACTTTGCCATTTCTTCTAGTGTATGCTTGCCATCGCTATAGGTAGAGTGGTTGTGTAATACACCTTTTAAGTCTTCTAGTTGAATGAGCCTTTCAGGAAGTTGTTTTTTTTCAACAAGGTCAAATTCAAATAAACCCTCTCGCAATACAGGCGAAATATAAGGTAACTGTACCGCTTCATATAGTGCCTCTTCACTATCAAACTGATCTGTGAGTGCTGCTTGTAACAGGGTGCCTTGGGGCGTAGTGTGTCCTAAGTGTGCTTTACTAGCAGAAGTAATGAATACCTTGCTGGCAAAGTCTGCTTCTTTGCAAGTAATAATTTCTATACTTAGCACATTCGCTTTAAAATTACCTCGCCAAATAAAAGGAGAGGAGGTTACTGTATTTTGCTCAATGGCTTCGTGGGTGTTCAGTACCTCAAAAACTTCTACAGGTGTATCCGTAGCGACTACTACTTGGAGGGTATCTACCACTTCTAATTGTCGACGCAGTTGCCCTACGACTTGTACTTGGGTAAAGTGCTCTTTAAGGAACTTGAGCAATTGCTCAGCATAAGGAGCAGCCTCTGCATACAACAGTTTGTCAGCGTTGAACTGTACAAACATCAAATTATGCTTAATTGCTTCTTGGGTTTTCTCACCAAAGCCTTTTAGCTCAGCAATTTGGTTGTTTTCGCAGGCTTCCAATAGTTGCTCTGGCGTAGAGATGTTCAGCTCTTTCCAGATGGTACGAATCTTTTTAGCTCCTAAGCCTTTAATCTTGAAGAATTCTAAAAGAGAGGTAGGCGTTTGTTTCAGCAATTCGTCTAAGTCAGCAAAAGAACCGTTCTGGTTAATTTCGCTAATCTTTTCAGCGATGCCCTTGCCAATGCCCGCTATTTTTTTTACCTCTGCTTCTGACATATCAGCAATAGGCGTTTTTACTTTTTCCAAGTGAAAAACGGCGGTTTGATAAGAGCGAATCTTGAAAGGGTTGGCTTCATGCAACTCTAATAAAGAAGCGTGTAACTCTAGTAATTGTATGATCTCTTGATTCTCCAAAGTGAAAATTCAGTTTTATTATTTTTGAATTGAGGCAGAAAAAATATACTTTTTATCTCTATTACGACCCTATACTTTATCTTAAATTTAAAGATATGCTAAAAAAAACTTTCGCCCTAATGCTGTTAGGGGTTATTGTCTCAGCAAATCAATGCAACAAAAATAAGACGCAGGCGTTGGTCAAGGAGCTATCAGAGACGGTGTGGATGCACTCCAGAGAAGAGGACAAAGCTGATGTACAAGTATACAGAGCAAAAGATAGCTATGATTTTCCGCCTTCTAGAGGAAGGGAAGGATTTCAACTGATGCCCGAAGGGAAGTTTATCAGAATGGGACCTGGCGCTAATGATGCACCTCAACGACAGGAGGGTAGTTGGCAAGTAGAAGGAGAGCAAATAAAGGTGAAGATGCCTAGCGGTGAAAGTTATGCCTTGGAAGTAGTAGAGCAACAAGAAAACCTACTGAAAGTAAAAGTAATCCAATAGTATGCCCAGAAGACCAGAAGTAGAAGATTCGTTTTTAACGAAAGACATCCCTCAAAAGAAATTTACCAAAGGCATCGGCGCGATTGGCGACGTGCCTGGCTTTTTTGAGGTAAAAGAAAGTAGTCAGCCGCCCAACATAGAAGTATATAGTTACAATGAACAGGAGTGCATTAAAAAACTATTTTCTAGTGTACAAGAAGCTGCCGATCACGTGCAACAACACAGGGCGCTTACCTCTTGGATCAATATTGAAGGGTATGGAAGCACTACTTTCTTGAAGCAGTTACAAGAGCGATTTGAACTGCATAATCTTACTTTAGAAGATATTGTATACACCAGTCAACGTCCCAAGGTAGAAGACTACGACTCTCATTTATTTATTATCTCGCGGATGTTGTACTTTACTAACAACACACTTGTAAATGAACAGATTGGCTTTTTTATCTTTGAGAATGTAGTGATTACTATTCAAGAAAGCTATGAAGATTGCCTCCAACCAGTACGAGAAAGAATTGTAGGCGCAAGAGGGCGTATTCGCCAACGCAATGCTTACTACCTAAGCTACGCTTTGATGGATGCCATTATAGACAACTTCTTCCCTATGATAGAACAGATTCACGGGCGTTTAGAGAAGCTGGAAGAGGCCATTATGGTGAACCCTAAGCAAGAGCATTTAAATGAGATTACCAAGACCAAAAAAGAAATTATACAGATTCGCAAAGTGATACTGGCCGAGAGAGATAAAATTGCTGAACTGATGCGTAGTGATTACGCCGAAAAGGATACAAAGCTTTCTCTCTTTTTACGAGATGCGTATGATCACTGTATTCAAATCATAGAGCTGATAGAAGGAGAGAAAGAAATTGCTTACAGCTTAATGGATGTATACATGTCTACGGTAAGTAATAAAACCAACGATGTAATGAAGTTCCTAACGGTACTCTCAGCCATATTTATCCCACTTACCTTTATTGCTGGTGTGTATGGTATGAACTTCGCTGAACGTGACCACAAAGGAAATATTTTACCCCTCAATATGCCTGAACTGTACTCTCCTTATGGTTATCTGGCTACTTGGGGGGTAATGTTGTTGATGGTTGTAGGGTTGGTCGTTTTTTTTAAGCGACGTAAATGGCTCTAGGCGAGTATTTGGCGTAAAATATTGAGTGACTTAATCTCTCCGAAATCGTCTAAGTGTAGTCGATAAAACAACAGCAAATAATCTGTTAGGTCCCTGCGCTGCTTGCCACTAATAGTAATGGACTCTTCGAAAGGTAAGCGGATAAGTGTATCGAGTAGTGTCACCTCTTCACTAAAATAGCTAGGCTTTACCTGTAAGAAATTACTTTCGTAGAGTTGTTCAAACATTTCTTGGGCAGAGGTAGGCAGAAAGCCTAAATATTTGGAAAGCTTTAAAAGAAATTGTGGGCTGAAATTATCAAATTGATCGGGGGCTTCATCTAAATAAATAAGGGCTTCTCTCAGGAACTGAAACAAGTCGGTATTGCCTTCTTCTTCACGTAATACTTTTACCAATACTTCTGATAAAAATATCGCTACAGAAAGCTTCTTGATATCGTAGAGTAGGTTCTGGTAGGGATACCCTACTTTTATTTCTGACACCCGTTGTAATGTATTTTTTTTACTCTTGTGATACACCACCATATCTAAGATGCTTAGCGGCTGAAAAAGTGCAATGCTATATTTCCCTCTTTCGCTTCTCACCCCATTGACGATGTATGATTGTAGCCCAAATTGCTCTGTATAGATTTTAACAATGATGGAACTTTCACGATATTTGATGTACTTTAATACAATAGCAAGTGTTTTATGTAGCATAAAGCAGGTGACGTATTAAAAAACTTTATAATAAAACTCAATGAACAGCTAACCTAGTATATTTCATGAAGCCTTGTGGTTCTTAATCCCAAATAATATAACTATGAAGAAAACATTTCTCTATTTAATAGCAATATTGGTAATATCCAACACAAATGCACAGGATATGGCACGCAGTAGCTTTGCCAATGCTGCCCAAGAGACCACAGTACGCTACTTTAAAGGTACTTGGGAACAGCTAAAAGAAAGTGCTAACAATCAAAAGAAACCATATATTGTATCATTCTACGCTGACTGGTGTGAACCTTGCCAACGAATGAACAATACTACACTGGCAGATGAGGAAGTAGTAAGGTTACTTAATCAACATTATTTGTACCTCAATGTAAATGGAGAGACACTCAGTGGTGTCACCTTGGCTGACCAGATGGAAGTAACACACTATCCTACTTTTTACTTTTTTGATGCTACTGGACAATTACTACGTAAAGTAGAAGGTTACCAGCGTATTGATAAATTTTTAGGTTTCTTAGAAGAGAATACTACAACCAATACAGTAGCAAAAGGCATCTCTTTTTTAGAAGGTTCTTGGGAAGATGTTGCTTACGAAGCTAAGAAAGCCGAGAAACCATTTTTTATCGACTTTTATGCCGATTGGTGTGGGCCCTGCAAAAGTATGGACAAGGGTACTTTCAAAAATCCCTATGTAGGTAAATATGTGGATGAGCATTTTATCGCATTGCAAGTGAATGCTGAAGAGGGAGAAGGTGTGGCATTGGCTGATGAGTACAAGGTGAAATCCTACCCAACCATTGCTTTTTTCAACGAAAAAGGAAAGCTTCTTGGTAAGGAGATAGGCTACAGAGACGCACAGGATTTCCTAACAATACTAAAGAAATACGATAAAATTGTGTCTGCGGAGAAAGTAGGCATAGATTTCTTCGAGGGCTCTTGGAAGGCGCTATTAGCCGAAGCAAAAAAGGAAGGAAAGCCTTTCTTTGTTGACTTCTACACCGACTGGTGTGGGCCTTGTAAACTGATGACTAAAAAAACTTTTTCAGATGCTTCTATCGGGATGTTTGCCAACCAAAACTTTATTGCCTATAAGATTAATGCAGAAGAAGGAGAGGGGCTTACCTTGGCCAATAAGTATAATATAAGGGGGTATCCTAGTGTATTTTTCTTCGATGCTAAGGGAGAGCTGATTGGTAGAGAGCTAGGGTATCAAGACAAAGACCGCTTTATGTATACAATGGAGAAGTACCTAGAAAAAGCTAAAAAGAAAAAGTAATTACCAAATAGAAAATAAAAGAGAGGCCTGTAGCCTCTCTTTTTGTTTATAGACTTATTTCTTTCGACATACCAGCAGGCTCACCTTTTCGGTATCTCGCCATTGGTAGCCATAAGGAAAACCTAACCGCTTAACGTCTTGCTTGTTTTCTTGATAGGCACGTCGTAGCGTAGGCTGGTGTGTATAACTACCAAAATCACGAATAGGTGTAGCATAATTACCGTATAGCTGGATATTCCAGTTGCCCGCTTCTACATAATCTCTGTAGCGTACCCCTGTATCATCTTGAAGTACCGCCTCGACGTCTTCCATAATGACATTTTTAATAAGCATAAAGTTAGGATTGAATAAAATATAAGAAGCCGACTTCAAGTACGCTACCTTACTGGGAAAGCTTCTGAAGAACACGTCAATTTCTTGCTTGTTCGCCAAGCCTTCATCAGAGGCATCCATGCCAAAATAGTAAATCCATTGTGTGTAGTCCTTCTTCTCATTTTTAAACTCTATGGCCAGTCCAGTAACTGTACTGTCTTTGTCATTGACAGGCTTATCAAGGGCCTGTAAGCTAGGTTTACCCGCTTCATCTAGTACTAGCCGATGAATACCCACAATTTCGTTGTTGGTGCGGGCTAAAAAGACATTAATAATTGGTAAAACACCCTTGGAAACTCTGTACAGATCAGAGCCCATGTAGCTTGTAATGAAATAGTTGCGCTTAAAGATGTCCTCTAGTGCATTGCGAATGTTAGACAAGTAGTTGTTGACATATGGCTCGTCTTTTTCGGCAAAGCCATCGGGTAGCTCGCCCACCTTTTCTAGTCCTAACATAATGTAGTTATCGCAGTCAGGAAACAGCGTATAAGCATTCAGAAAGTCTGGCCCACTAAAAGGGTAAAAAAGTGTATTCCCTTTTTTGTTCATATCTTTGATCTCTTCGTCGCGCCATTTACGAAGGGGGGTTAAATAGGTTCTATCAAGATAACGCCATCCAGTATCAGAATCAGTATAATGTTTCTTTACTGCAGGCATCGCTAAAATACGACCAAAATGGGTGGTATCTTCTAAAGGCATAGCGGCGAAAATCTCTGCACGGCTATTCGCTTTCTGGTCGATTTTGATGGAGGATACAGTGGCTTTCTCTACCTTATCAGTTGAGGAAGTATCTGTACTTTCATCGCTTTCGGTCGATGATTGATCACAAGAAGTAAGCAGGAAGACTACTAAAAGAAAGGGAACCACTAAATATCTTAAGTTCATTTAGTTTTTATTTTATCAATAATCAAAGGATTTCATTTGGTAAGTCAAATTAAAGGCTTTAGTGGCATTTTCACAATTAGAAGCGAATTCTTTTTATATTTGTATCTCAGAACAAAACTTTCATCAGCAGGTTTATCCTCTGAAATATCTTTTTACTAAATCTTCAATACAGTAAGCTATGTACAATACCTTCGTTTTTATACACTCTTGGACACGCTGGATTGTAGTGATATTGGCTGTAGTAGCCATTGTGAATGCGTTGAGTGGTTGGTTAGGGAATAAAACCTACGGCAAAAAAGACAACGCTTTGAATGCTTCTTTTACAGGCTTTATGCACTTACAGTTATTAATAGGGCTTATCCTTTATTTTTTTCTAAGCCCCTTGGGACTGGACGCTTTCGGAGCTGGCATGGGAGCCGTGATGAAAAATGAAGGACTTCGTTACTGGGCGGTAGAGCACTTTACGATTATGCTCCTTGCAGTTGTACTTGTACAAGTAGGCAGAAGCACCTCCAAAAAAGCCAGAGCAGCCATTAAAAAACACAAGCGCGCAGCCATCTGGTTTTCTATCGCTTTTCTCTTGATGATGACGCGTATTCCTTGGCAGGAGTCAGCTAGGCTATTTAGAGGGCTTTAATTTGTAAAGCTAAGATTCGATAGAAAACGAATCAGGTATCAGTTTTTACTTTTTGTCAGATATGGGTCTTACTTTAAACGTCTTTCTATGGTAAGGAGTAAGCCCGTGCGTGGCAATGGCTTGTCGGTGTTGCGTAGTGGGATACCCTACATTCTTCTCCCAACCATACTGAGGATATTTTTTAGAAAGCTTTTCCATAAGGCGATCTCGGTAGGTTTTGGCCAGCACTGAGGCAGCAGCAATCGAGTAAAACTTTGCATCTCCTTTCACAACACACTGGTGGGCAATAAAATTATAAGGTTTAAAGCGATTGCCATCTACCAACAAAAGCTCAGGTGTGGTACTGATCTTGCCTTCTTTCTTTTGTTGAAAAATATCATCCAGCGCTTTATGCATAGCCAGAAAAGAGGCGTTCAAAATATTGATACGATCAATCTCCTTATGAGAAACCTCTGCGACTGCCCAAGCCAAGGCTTCTTCTTTAATTACCTTTTCTAAAGAAATACGATGTGCTTTTTTGAGCTTTTTAGAATCATTAAGTAAAGGATGCACAAAGCGAAGGGGAAATATTACTGCTGCGGCTACTACTGGCCCTGCTAAACAACCTCTACCTACTTCATCTAATCCTGCTTCTACGTACTGAGAGGAAAAAGAGGCTTGCAACATAATTGAATGATAAAAGAACCTACAATGGCCTAACTACCTTGAAAGAGGTTAAGTCTTTTGAAAGCATCGTAGTTACGAATGTAATCTTCTTCGGAGTAATCAATGGAGGCAAAGACAATCTGTATAGCATTATCAAAATACTGTAGTATACGCCAAGTTTTAGGAGGAATGTACAAACCTACTTGAGGGCTATCCAGTACAAAAGTAGTCTTCTCCTTGTCGGTAACTCCCTCTAACTCTACGATAATAGTACCTGCTGCAGCTACCAATACCTGCTGTGTAGTAAAGTGGGCGTGATGTCCTCTTGTGTGGTCTTCTGGTACACCATACGTCCAATACACCCGCTTAATATCGAAAGGAATATCCCCTGTTTGTTCTGCAACAGTCAGTAGGCCTGTATCGTCAGTGCCTTGTGTCTTCAATTCGATTAAATAAGGTTGATTGAGAAGTGTTAATTTCCGTTTAGGAACATTACTACTTGTTAGATTCATGCTTTTCTAAAAATTGATGCAAAATAATCAAACTCCACAGCCGATTATAAAAGTAATCATTTCCCGCTAAATACGCCTTCTTTATTTGATTTACTTTATTATAATTTATTACACGGTAGTGGTTTACGTTTTTTTCACTAAGATGGTTTTCAATAAGGTATTTTAAATCTCCCCTCAGCCATCTTACTAAAGGGATAGAAAAGCCCTGCTTAGGCCGATCGAAGAGGTGCTTAGGCACGTAATCGTACAATACCTGTTTGAGCAGGTACTTTCTTTCTCCTTGTCGGTATTTTAGCTTTGTAGAAAGCTGTAAAGCAAAGGCTACTACCTGATGATCTAGTAGAGGTACGCGCGCCTCCAAACCACTTCTCATAGTAGCCCTATCTATTTTTACCAGCAGATCATCGGGTAGATAATAAGACAAATCGAATAGGGACTGACTAGCTGCGTGTGTTTTACCCTCGGGGAAGCGAGGTGTAAACTGGTAATCAATAGGATGACACAGTAGCGCCTGTATTTCTTGCTGTGTGAAAAAGAGCTGCTCTTGCGAAAAGATATGACTAGGCAAGTGAGTGGTATTAGCCGTATTAAACATGCGGTATGCTTTCTGAAAGCGGCTTTGTTTCCCAAGTTTTAATAACTGCGCTATAGGCCATCGAAAAGTACGATAAAAGGGATTGTGTAGGCGTTCTGCCCACTGGTACATGCCATAACCTAGAAAAAGCTCGTCTCCACCATCACCTCCTAACGCTACCGTAACGTGCTGTCGGGCTAATTTTGCTACCAACAACGTAGGAATGGCTGAAGAATCTGCATAGGGCTCGTCGTAGAAGTCGATGAGCTGAGGAATGAGCGCTTTCGCTTCTTTAGTAGAAACGTTCAGCTCGTGGTGATTGGTACCTAAATGACTAGCCACTTTTTTGGCATAAGCGGCCTCGTTAAACTGATGCTCTTGGAAGCCAATAGAGAAGGAGTTGATACGCCCCTCGGCTTGTTCAGTAGCCAAGCTGGCAACAAGACTAGAGTCGATACCTCCACTTAAGAACACCCCTAATGGTACATCTGAAACCAAACGATAACGTACTGCCTGTTGTAGTAATTCCTTGAGCTGCTGTTTGGCCGTTGGTTCATCCTCTATCAGATTATCTGTAAGTTGCGCGGCAAGCGACCAATAGGAAAACTGCTGTAAATTGTGTTGCGATACCCGCATAAAATGCCCAGCAGGTAACTTGTAGATATTTTGATAAATAGATTTGGGTGCAGGAATATACCCTAGATGTAAAAAATCTACAATAGCAGGTGTATGTATTGCTTTAGGGATGGGTAAATGACACAAAGCCTTTAGCTCAGAAGCGAAGGCAAAGTGCTGTCCATTCCAATAATAGTACAAGGGCTTAATACCTATGCGATCTCTACAAAGCCATAGAGTCTGTTGTTGCTTGTCATAAATAGCTATGGCAAACATACCATTGAGCCAGTGGACGGCTTCTTCTCCGTAGTGCTCAAAGAGCGCAAGTAATACTTCTGTATCACCAGTAGTTTTTAAAGCATTTCGCTTTTCTGTAGGAAGTTTCTCTTTGAGTGACTGGTAATTATATACTTCGCCATTGAATACCATTACGTATCGCCTACTCTCTGTATACATAGGCTGATTTGCTTCTGATGATAAATCTAGAATGCTCAGGCGACGATGTCCTAAACCGCATATCCCATCGAAAAAATACCCTTCTGCATCTGGCCCACGATGTGCCAAGCTATTCGTCATAGCTTTGAGGTCTACTTCAGAGAACCTTCCTTTTGAGGAGTAAAAACCTGCGATGCCACACATAACTAACGCAATAAGTGTTTAAAAATAGCCAATGTCTTTCTCGTAAAGAGCAAATGAGGGGCTCGTCTAAGCGAACGCCACCAATAAATGATGCCCACCTTTTTTTGCTTACTTAAAATTAAGTGTAGACTGATGTAAAGAAACAAATGTGCATACATAAGGTGGTAGTACTTTCCATAATAGGCTTGTACCTGTGTATCCTCAAAAGCATACTGCATAGCTAAGTCAATTCTTAAGCGAAGCGTTTTCTCTTCAACATTTAAAACGCTTCTTTCTTCGTGATTGATAATCGCGGCTACTACGTGGTTGGAATAATAGAGAGGATAGCGACTGGCAAGTCGTAGCCAAAGCTCCCAGTCTTCCGTACCAGATAGTCCTCTGTCTTCATTAAAGCGATGTTGCCGAATAATATCTTGACGTACAAATACACCAATACAACTCAGGAGGTTGCCTTTAACAAGCTGCTTATTGAGGTCGCCCTTTCGGCGATTATTTTTATATAACACTTTCCCTTCTACGTTCTTCATCTCATACCCAACGTGAACAAATACTGCTTGCTCGTTTGCTTCAATGATACGAAGCGCTTCTTGGAGGCAATCAGGGTACATTTCGTCATCAGAATCTAAAAAAGTAATGTACTGGCCTTTGGCTTGTTGCACCCCATAATTTCTAGCTTTGGCTCGTTCTCCATTCTCTTGTTGATAGTAACGCACTTGAGCAGTTTGTATGGAAGCAACTACTTCTTCCGTATGATCTGTACTGCCGTCATCTACGATAATCACTTCGAAGCTTTTATAAGATTGTTTAAGGACAGTGCTTATGGTGTGTGCGATGTGGTGGGCTCTATTATAAGTAGGAATCACTACCGAAAAGAAAGGAGTTTCAGGCATAAAGATTTTCCAGTTTTTGTATCATCATCTTTAAGGAAAATAAGGCTTTGACACTTTCTTTTCCATTTTTTATGAGCTGTTGTGCAAAAACCTTATCAGATAAAAGCCGCTGAATAGCCTCGTAAATTTGCGCTTCATTTTTATAGTCCACTACTAGCGCATTGTATTCGTGCTGTATGAACTCTGTGGCTACCCCCGATAAAGTGAAAACAGAAGGAATGCCCGCAGCCAAGGCTTCTACATATGTTTGCCCGAAAGCTTCGAGCTGGGGATCAATAGGAACGTGTACATAGACATCAAATAACTGATAGAGGCTTGCTAAATCATTTTCGAAAATAATTTCTGTAAAGTGTCCTTCGGGTAACGTAGCTAAATGTTGGTCGATCGTTGCCTTGTAAGTACCTTGTGCATTAGCCAATACCAGGTGTGCCTTTGGGTAATCTTCTAATAATCGCTTAAAAGCAGGAATAATATATTGTATGCCTTTAAGTTGTGTTTGGCGAGCAATGACGCCTATCACTGGAAAAGCATCATATAATTGATGATGTTTTCTAACGAGGTCAATTCGTGCTTCAGGAATGTTTTCAAATGCAGCCAAATCAAAACCGTGGTGCACTAAGTGTACCTTCTTGTTAGGAACCTTTTCTTGTTGTGTAAGTACTTTTTGCACATTTTGACTAATGGCGACTACATCGGTAGCCAATCGGCTAATCATTTTATCATAATAAACAGCTCTAGGAAAGTAAACTTGATGAAAAGTAGCATGATGTCTTGTGTAGAGGCGCTTTTTGATACCTAACAGCTTTCCGACAAATAGGCCTACTAAAGAAGCCTCAAAAAGGTGTGTATGAATCACGTCTGGCTTAAAGGCTCGTAAGAAGGTAAGTGTACGCCAAACAGCTTTTAATAGGTCTTTTTTCCCTCGATAGGCAATACGCTTTGTGGGAATCTTTCTCTCCTTTAGAAAGTGCTCTAATGACGAATCAGCAGTATTGAATAGGATAAACGAAAGGCGAAAACGGGAGGTGTCAACATTATCTACAATCCACTCGAAAGCCAATGCTTTATTGATATTAGAAACGATGTACGTTACATTTCTCATTGGTTTGTGTAGGTGTGTGCTTCCCTGTTATTAGATAATACTTTCTGTTTTATACGAAAATAGGTAATTTCAGAAATATAGTACTCAAAAAAATAAAACGATGCGAAAAACACAAGTAATTGGGATAGTAGCACTATTACTAGTGATCATTGGTGTTGCTATGATAGCCATAGGGATAAAGATGCGTATACTACCCCCTCCTTTAACGGGTGTCGGGTTTATGTTAATTGCTTGGGCTTTGTGGACGATGAGGAAATGATTGATGCTTGTAAATAATGGTATTAGGTAGTGAGTTTTGTACCTACTAAAACCGCTAAAAGACAAAGTGTTACATTAAAGAAAATATTGAGTAAGGCTTTCAGGTAGTAGGCTTTTTGGAAAAGAAAAAGGGTCTCATAGCTAAATGATGAAAATGTAGTAAATCCTCCTAAGAAGCCAGTAATAAGCAAAGGTGCAAACCAAGTAGCACTATCTTGTTTGGTAAGCCATCCATAAGCCATCCCGATCAAAAATGCGCCTAAGACGTTGGCGACAAGTGTACCATAAGGAAAGGCGACACCTAAAATCATTTTTGACAACCACCCAATACTCCAACGAGCAACTGCTCCCAATCCTCCTCCTAAAAAAATGAATAAAAGATGCATGGGTACTTTTATCTGTGTCTTGGAAGGTGTATTTCGGCAATCATACAACTAGCACTACCCCCTCCGTAAGTCTCAATGGTGTCAAGTGGCGTGTGGATAATGCGTGTATAGCGCTCTAGTTGTTTTAATTGGGATTCAGAGTAGCTTTCGTAAGCCCTTGTAGACATCAATAGGAGCCGATCGCCTGTATCACTGTATAGCTCTATAGCATTGCCAGCGAAGTGCTTCATTTGCTCATAAGATATTTTAATTACTTCTTTATTGGCCTGCTTAAAGTTATTAAGAAGCTGCTCTTTATCGAAGTCCATGTCAATGGCTTCCAAGCAAATAATTACAAACTTATCGCCCATACTCATCATAACATTTGTATGAAAAATATCCTTCTTACTTTCATCAACTGCATTAAAAGCTACATTACGATACTGCATAAGATGACAAAGGTTATCGAGCACCTGCATGTGTGTACGTGAAGATAAACAGGCATACGCTAGCTTTTTATCTCTATCAAATAGTACGCTTCCTGTACCTTCCAAAAACTTACCTCTATTTTCGTGGTGACTTAAGTCAAGGATGTTTCTCACGATAAACGTATTCTTCAAACTTTCGATAATATCTGTTCTGCGTTCAGCGCGACGATTTTCTGCTGCTATCGGGTAAAGTACAACCGTTCCTTCTTGATGAAAGGTAACCCAGTTGTTAGGGAAAATGGCATCAGGTTTTGCAGGTTCTTCTGTATCTTTGTAAACGTACACGTGCATCCCTTCCTCTTTAAGTAGCGCTACTAGGCGATCAAACTCCGCGAGTGCTTTTACTTGTACGTCCTCAGGTGCTTCCATCTGTTGAAACAGATTGGTATGGGCCGTTTGAGGGTTTGGTGCAAAGTGGGCGGGGCGTATCATAAGCACATCCGAAGTAATTTGCATGGTTATATCATATAAAGTTTGAAGACAGTAGTATTTTCGAGCTTCTGTTGCTCAAAAATGACGATTTTCAATATACACCAATGCTACGGAATTCACAAAGCTGCACAAAGTTTTTTGTGTATAATACAAGAATATACGTAGCTTTACGACTTCTAATGACCTATAGACCATTCCTATCTAAAATATTGACATTGTAACCATGCAAGCCAAAAAGATTAAAACTGCCCTTATTTCTGTTTTTTACAAAGATAAATTAGAGCAAATTGTACGTATTTTACAGCAACAGCAGGTAACCATATACTCTACAGGTGGCACGCAAAAATTTATAGAATCACTCAATATTCCCGTAGTAGCTGTAGAAGATTTAACGGGCTATCCTTCTATTCTAGGAGGGCGTGTAAAGACGTTACATCCTAAAGTGTTTGGTGGTATACTAGCAAGAAGAGAGAAAAGTGAAGACGAGGCACAACTTACACAGTATGAAATCCCACCCATGGATTTGGTAATTGTAGATTTATATCCTTTTGAAGAGGCACTCAAAGCAGAAGCTTCTGAGGAAGAAATGATAGAAAAAATTGATATTGGAGGTATCTCCCTTATCCGAGCGGCTGCCAAAAACTTTCAAGAAGTAGCTGTGGTAGCTTCTCGACATCAGTACGAGCTGCTCACAGAAATATTACAAAAAAATGAAGGAAGTACTACCTTAGCAGAGAGAAAACAGCTTGCTACATTGGCTTTTGCTACCTCTTCTCACTATGATGCAACCATCTTCGATTACTTTAATAAACAAACACAGGCTTCTGATGCCTTTAAAGTGAGTATTCCACAAGCCCAAACCCTGCGTTATGGAGAGAACCCTCATCAGAAAGGTGTTTTCTACGGGCATCTAACTGAGATGTTTGAGCAATTGAATGGAAAGGCGCTTAGCTATAATAATTTAGTAGATGTGGACGCCGCTGTTGGTATGTTAGAAGACCTGCAATCAACAGAGAGTGTATTTATTATTATTAAGCATACCAATGCCTGTGGGGTTGCCATTGCTGCTACGCCCAAAGAAGCTTACTTGAATGCCTTAAAAGCAGACCCTGTTTCTGCTTTTGGTGGTATTATTATCACTAACCAGCCTATTGATAAAGCAGTAGCGGAAGAGCTACACCAGCTATTTTTTGAAGTACTCATAGCACCTAGTTTTGAAGAAGATGCCTTCACGATCTTGAAGGCAAAGAAAAATAGAATTCTCTTAAAGCAACATCCCCAAAAACTCCCCAAAGCGCAGTACAAGACGCTACTTAATGGGGTAGTATGGCAAGAAAAAGATACACAAGTAGCACAGCAAGCAGACTTCACCTTCGTTACCGAAAAGCAACCTACTACCACAGAACAAAGTGCACTAGTCTTTGCTGCTAAAATAGCCAAACATGCCAAGTCAAATACGATTGTACTCGCCAAAGAAAATCAGCTACTCGCTAGTGGTGTAGGGCAAACCTCTCGCGTAGATGCCCTTAAGCAGGCTATTGTAAAAGCTAAAAACTTTGGCTTTGATCTGCAAGGGGCTGTGATGGCTTCTGATGCCTTCTTTCCTTTTCCCGACTGTGTAGAGATCGCCCAAACTGAAGGAATTACAGCGGTGATACAACCTGGTGGGTCTATTAGAGATCAAGACTCTATCGACTTCTGTAATCAACACCAGATGGCTATGGTCTTTACAGGGGTTCGCCATTTTAGGCATTAAGTACCTTATGTCTCACTGTAAATGGACAAAAAAGTGCCAACAGCTACTAAAAATTTATAGAAACAAGATTTGAAAACCTACAAACAATCTTTAAATTTGATGATTAGGGTGAATCTTTTCAAGATGCCTGTTCGTATGCGAGCAATGAATACCGATACAATTAAAACAATAGCTGACAAATATTAATGGGATTATTCGATTTTTTTACAGGTGATATAGCCATAGATCTAGGAACGGCCAATACACTCATTATCTACAAGGATAAGATTGTAGTGGATGAGCCGTCTATTATAGCCATAGATCGCGGTACGAATAAGGTGCTGGCTGTGGGGCGCACTGCTATGCAAATGCACGAAAAAACACACAGTAATATTAAGACCATTCGTCCGCTTAAAGATGGTGTAATTGCAGACTTTACAGCCGCCGAGTTGATGATAAGAGGTATGATCAAGATGGTAGACCCAAGTCGAAGACTCTTTCAGCCTTCTTATCGTATGGTTATCTGTATTCCTTCTGGTATTACAGAGGTAGAGAAGCGTGCTGTAAAAGACTCCGCCGAACATGCTGGTGCCAAAGAAGTATATATGATTTATGAGCCTATTGCAGCAGCCATCGGTATTGGTATTGACATCGACCAACCTGTGGGCTCTATGGTAGTAGATATTGGAGGGGGAACCACAGAAATAGCCGTCATTGCCTTGTCGGGAATTGTCTGCGAACAGTCAATCCGAACCGCTGGAGACGTATTTACGAGAGATATTTTAGACTATATGCGTCGCCAGCATAATTTATTAATTGGTGAGCGCTCCGCTGAGAAAATTAAAATGGAAGTTGGCTCCGCTTTAGCAGAGCTAGATACGCCACCACCTGACTATGAGGTAAAAGGCCGCGATTTGATGACAGGTATTCCGAAAGTAATTAAGGTAAGCTACACAGAAATTGCGTTCTGCTTGGATAAGTCTATTTCTAAAATAGAAGATGCTGTACTGAAAGCCTTAGAGATGTCTCCTCCTGAACTTTCTTCAGACATTTACAATAATGGTATTCATCTAACGGGTGGAGGTGCTTTGCTGAAAGGACTCGATAAACGCTTAGCAATGAAAACCAAGCTTCCCATTCATATCGCAGACGATCCTCTAAGAGCGGTAGTAAGAGGAACTGGGATTGCCCTCAAGAATTTGAATGCTTATCGAAAGGTATTAATGAATAACTAGCAAAAGCATATCAAGTAATTTTGAGGCATTTTGCAAAGCGTGGTTGAAATTAACTTTTAGTTTCAACCATTACTTTTACACAAATCACTAAAATAAGCGAAGGGTGCTAATAAAATAGAGTATGCGGACACTGTTCAGTTTCTTATTTAGGCTACGAGCTACTTTTCTATTTCTTCTGTTGGAGTTTATTGCTTTTTGGCTTATTGTACAGCATAATCACTACCAAGGGTTACGCTATTTTAACAGTGCCAATTATTTAGTAGCTTCTACGCTAGAGGTTTCTAATAAGTTAGAAGCTTATTTTTACTTGAAAGAAGTCAACAAGCGCCTAGCAGAGGAGAACCGACGGTTACATCAGGCTTTAGTAGTAGCAAAAAGGAAAAATAGGGAAGAAGTACGACGTGTGAAGGATCCTATTCTTGTAAAGAAATATAAGTTTATGCTAGCAGAAGTAGTAAATAAAACTACCTTGAAGGCTAATAACTATATAACGGTAGAGAAAGGTAGAAAACAAGGAGTATTTCCAGGTATGGGGGTAATCTCGCCAGAGGGTGTAGTAGGTAAAGTGACAGAGAGCTCTACCCATTATGCGCGCGTGATGTCTGTATTACATAGGGATATACGTATCTCGGCACAGTTAAAATCAAATGGTTATGTAGGGTATATAGATTGGAATGGTAAAGATGCCCGTTTTGTAAAAATGAAGGATGTTCCTACCCCTGTAGCAGTCAAAAAAGGAGATAGCATTATAGCTTCTGGATACAATGCTTTTTTCCCACAGGGCACTACCATAGGGACTGTTGCTAAGGTAGAGAAACTACCAGACGCTACCTTCCATGATATTACGGTAAAGCTGGCTACAGATTTTAATAGTCTCACCTATGTATATATCATAGGAAATAATTTAAAGCAAGAGAAAGATAGTTTAGAATCTAAAAAATGAATCAACAAGGAATTTTTCCTCAGTTACTTGGCTTTATTGGTTACATAGTTTTTCAGGTGTTCTTTGCACGAAAAATGATTCTATTTGAGACAGCTTTCTGTTTCACTTATGTGGGCTTTCTACTCGGTTTGCCTTATCGCGCTAATCGTATTTACCTATTACTAATAGCGTTCTTAACGGGGCTTATCATAGATGCCTTTTACGATACACTAGGTATTCATATAGCTGCTTGCTTGTTACTAGCTTATGTAAGACCTTTCGTTGTAAATACCTTAGTTGTAAGAAGTAACGTAAACCGAGACCTGATCACAGAAGTATCAGTAAGAGAGTTGGGGTCGTCTCTATTTGCTACCTATGCAACCCTACTCATATTCATACATCATAGTATCATTTTCTTTATAGAAGCAGGTACTATTCAATTACTTGCTTTCAGCTTAAAAAGAGTTATCTTTAGTACCATATTTACACTTATCACAGTTATAATAGTACAATATTTATTTCTTACACCCAAAAGGCGATAATGGAAGTACGCTCAAACAGGCAGTTTACGATGTACGGCTTATTCATTATAGTAGGTCTGGTGTTCATTGTACAGTTATTTAAACTACAAATATTAGAAGATAGCTATAAAGCCGCTGCTGAGAGTAATGCCGTACACAAAGAAATAATTCACCCACATAGAGGGCTTATCTACGATCGAAATGGTAAGTTATTGGTGTACAACGAACCCGTGTACGACCTAATGGTGATCACGCGAGAGGTGGAAATGGAAGATACCTTACGTTTTTGTGAGGCGCTCAATATTACCAAAGAGACCTTTGAAGAAAGAATGAATCGCTTACTCAGAAACTTCACGGGTCAGGTATTTATTCCACAACTTTCCAAACTAGAGTATGCTCAAATACAAGATATTCTCTTTGACTACCCTGGCTTTTATGTGGTGCCGCGTACCATACGTGTCTATCCACACCGTAGTTTAGCCAATACGCTTGGTTATATAGGGGAGATCAACGCTACACAGCTCAAAAAAAACCGTGAGAGTGAGAAGTACTACGAACAAGGGGATTTAGTAGGGCAAAGTGGGATAGAAGCTTCTTACGAGCCCTACATACGGGGAGAGAAAGGTGTAAAATACATTGTAAAAAATAAGTATAACCAAGAGGTAGGCGCTTTCAGAGACGGAGCGCTAGACAAAAAAGCCATTCCTGGTAAAAAACTGGTGGCAAGTATTGATTTAGAACTTCAGCAACTGGCCGAACAACTCCTTACCCATAAAATAGGTGGAATCGTAGCCATAGAGCCTAGTACAGGTGAGATTTTAACGCTGGCTTCTGCTCCTTCTTATGATCCTAATTTGCTCACGGGAAATAAACTGTCCGTCAATTTTAGATCGCTGATTGTAGATGAATACAAGCCACTATTCAATAGGGCCTTACAATCACGTTATCCACCAGGTTCTACCTTTAAAACAGTACAAGCCCTCATAGGCTTGCAAGCAGGGGTTATTACACCTAAGTATCAATTTCCTTGTGCTAGAAACTTGGTAAAATGCCACTGGCATCCTAATCCTACCAATGCGCGTACTTCTATACAGCACTCTTGTAACCCTTTCTATTATAATGCCTTTAGACGCTTTGTTTATAAAGATGGTGATAGCTTTGATAGCTTGTATTATAACTACGATGTGTGGCGTGAACGTGTATTACAATTTGGGTTTGGCAGGAAACTGGGCGTCGATATTGCCAACGAAGGTGCAGGAAGTATTCCGAAGGCAGCCTTTTTCAATAAAGCTTATGGAGAAGGGCGTTGGAACTATTCCAATATATACTCGCTGAGTATTGGGCAAGGTGAGATGGGTGTCACTTTACTACAGTTGGGTAATCTAGCTGCTACCCTAGCCAATAGGGGATTCTATTATATTCCTCACCTCATAAAAGGGATAGGAGAACAGAGCAAACCACTACCTGAGTACCAGAAAAAGCACTACGTAGGTGCGAGTAAAAGATATTTTAACATTATAACCAATGGCATGGAGGCAGCCTTTAAAAATGGTACAGTGGGCCCCTTAGCACAAATGCCTTACAATAAAGACATCGTCATTTGTGCCAAGACAGGAACCGTGCAAAATCCACACGGAGAAGACCATTCCACCTTTATTGCTTTTGCCCCTAAAGACAATCCTAAGATTGCCATTTCTGTATATGTAGAAAATGCAGGCTTTGGCGGCATTTGGGCAGCGAATATTGCTAGCTTAATGATTGAACAGTATTTAACAGATACTATCCAACGACCAGCCTTACTGAAGCAGGTAGTTGATAAGGCTTTCACTAAGAGAGAAATTCTGAGGAGAGAAGCGATTAGAAAAGCGGCTCAAGCGCGTGCAGACAGCCTAAAGGCTTTGTTAGTGAGAAAAGAAGACGAATAAAGATTGTAAAAGAGAATTCTAAGTGAGTAGAAGAAGTATTGTAGCGAATTTAGACGCTGTCACCATTTTCTTATATCTAGCACTGGTAACGCTAGGTATATTAAGTATTTATTCAGCAGTATATGATGTAAAAGCCCCTCAGCCTATTTACAATCTCTCTATCTATTCGGGAAAGCAGATACTTCGGCTTGCCTTTGCCGTTATCTTAGTTATAGGTATTATGCTCATCGATTACAAGCTATTTGAAGCTTTTGCATACGTTTTTTATGCGCTGATTGTATTATTATTGGTGTTGGTACTTATTGTGGGGGTGAAAATTGGGGGTGCGCGTTCTTGGTTCGACTTAGGTTTTATGCGCTTACAACCTGCTGAATTCGCTAAGCTAGCTTGCTCCTTGGCGATTGCTAAATACCTAAGTCAGTCAGGTGTCTCTTTAAAAATTCAGCGGAAAAATGTGGGTGCTTTCTTTAAAACAGCCCTCATAGCACTTACCATCTTAGCGGTACCTGCGCTACTTATTTTACTACAACCTGACGCCGGCTCTATGCTGATTTTCGTAAGCTTTTTACTGGTGTTCTACAGGGAGGGATTACATAGTATTTTTCTCTTTTTACCTCTAGATGCAGGGATATTTTTTGTACTAGCCTTGGTAGTACCCATTGCTTATTTATCTTTTGCAGTGCTTGTCTTAGCAGCACTTTTTTTTGGTATTTACTACTTTTTACGAGGTAAAATAACGAGACGTCTGGTTATGAGTATCATACTCATTGCATTGGTACACATTGCCTATGCTTTCAGCGTAAACTTCATCTTTGAGAATGTGCTCAAGCCTCATCAAAAGGAACGAATTATGATTCTTTTAGACGAGGAAGTAGATAAAAGAGCTAGAGGCTCTCGCTATAACTTACAACAATCTAAAATAGCCATTGGCTCGGGAGGCTTGACAGGGAAAGGATTCCTACAGGGGACACAAACGAAATACGACTTCGTCCCTGAGCAACGCACTGATTTTATTTTTTGTACCATTGGTGAAGAAGGCGGATGGATAGGAAGTAGTTTACTCATTCTACTGTACATAGGGCTAATGAGCCGTGTGATTATCATTGCAGAGCGGCAGCCTGATGGTTTTGCGCGGATTTATGGTTACGGTGTAGCTTCTATTCTTTTCTTCCACTTTACCCTCAATATTTCCATGACGATGGGACTATTTCCTGTAGTAGGTATTCCCTTACCCTTCATTAGCTACGGAGGCTCCTCTCTGTGGTCTTTTACCATTCTAATTTTTATTTTACTTAAACTAGATGCGCACAGAAATCGACTTTTTGCTGGCTAGCCTACGGTCGGTTAGCTGATAAAGTGCTTCGTTTTTTGGTTGCCTCGTTCTTTTAAGTGTTGTACTAAATGCAGAAAAAGCTCAGCAGTGGCAAGTGCATCACCCATAGCGGTATGTCTTTGCTCTATTTTAATCTGAAAGCGCTCACAAAGTGTATCTAAATCGTAAGCTTGGTTAGAGGTAGGACTACTATCAATACTCGCTTTGTCTAATCGTCTGGCCAGTGTAAAGGTATCGATGTAGGGATTAAAAAGCGGTATATCAAATAACTTTAATACATGGTGTTGTACAATATTGACATCAAAAGAAGCCTGGTGGGCTACTAAAACAGCTCCTCTAGTAAAAGAAAGCCAATCTTGAAGCACCTCTTCTTCTGCCTGTGCCTCTGCTAGGTCTTGCGATAGTATTTGGTGAATAGGAGAGCTTTCTTTATTACCTATGCGTTCTTGTTTGATAAGCTTTTCGAAGCTCTGGCGATAAATAATTGCATTACGCTGTACAACAACTCCTGCAATAGAGATAATTCTATCTTTATGAGCGTCTAACCCAGTGGTTTCAGTGTCGAATACAATGTACTTGTTTTCCTGAAAGGGAAGGTCTGTACGAATACGATCGCAACTTTCTATGTAAGTACAGAGCGGTTTGGCTAGTTGATTCTGTTTACACTTGCTACGAACTTGCTGTTTTTTTAACCATTTAATCATTGGAGATAGTTTACCTGATAACGCACCTCTAAAATTTTCTGTAGCTTGGTAATTGTTTCAAAAGCATTCTTGAGAATTTGCTTTTCAAGCTTATTCAAGTCTTTTGGATTGATATACCGACCATCATTGTCCTCATTAAAACCTGTCAATGCGCGATGCTTGATAAATATTTCGTAGGCCAACGCAGCAGAAGTACAGATATCTTTTAAGTTTTCTTCAAGCTTACTTACCGCTTCAAAACGCTCAAATGTACTTCCGTAAATGGGTAAGTTGAACTCTAACATAAAAATACGCGCTGCATCGGCAAGAGGCATCATAGCGCGTGCTTTTATATCAAACAAGTCTTTGTGCTCTCCATTTTTCTCTACGATGAAGTTACTGAAAAAGCTTAAGGGAGGTAAGTTTTGCAGCGCATTTTTGGCCAAGTAAGATAGGAACGCACTATTACGCTGAATACTATCGAAAATATACTGCTTTAGGCGATCTGCTAGCGCGAATTCACCTGCGATAGGGCGAAAATCAAAAAAGATCGTCATATTCATAACCGCTTTCTCATCAGGGAAGCTTATCCATTCTTCAAAATAGTTTTCCCACTGCGAGAGTGGCTGACACCAAGTAGGATTACTCGCCATAATATCTGCTGCACATTCTACAAATCCCCAATGTACGAGTAGCCTAGTAACTTCCTTTGTCATTTGAAGGAAATAATCTCTATGAGCCACCGCTTTTTCTTCATCGTGGGTATCTTCATACACCAAGGCGTTGTCCTGATCTGTTCTTAGCAGTTGCTCTTTACGGCCTTCGCTACCTAAAGAAAGCCAACAAAATTTTACATCAGGTGGGGGAAGCCCTTTGTCAGTAAGCTTGGCTTGTGCTAAATGAACGGCTTTCTCTATGAGCGTATCGTTAATTTCGGTAATAATATTTGAAATAAGTGGAATGGCTAACTCTTGGTAAAGGTAGCTATGCACTAACTTCTCGGCTTGGTCTCTAAGGTGACGGATGAGGTCAATGTCTTCACTCTGTTGTATGTGTTTAGCAATTACTGCGGGGTTATTGCCTTGGAGTAAGAGCACATCTCTTTGTGAGATAATACCTATCACTTTGCTTTGTGTACTGCCATCTTCTGTAATACATAGATGAGATACTTTATGGGCGGTCATAATAAGTAATACTTCTAGTAAGCTATAGCCTAAGCCTATGGTAAGTACAGGGGAAGACATGACCGTGAGTAGCGGTAGGTCGCTCGACTGGCCTTTGGCAATTACCTTCTTTCTGAGGTCGGTGTCTGTGACAATCCCTGCAGGATGTCCCTGTTCATTAACTAAAACTAATGAACCTACTTTATGACGTGTCATCAGTGTAGCACCATATTGTATACTTTTTTCTAGTAGGCAGGTAATAACTGCTTTCTGGGGTTGTATCTGTATGGTATCAATACCAGCCGAGTTAAAAAACCAGTCTTCTTTTTGTACGAGAAACCTTCTTGCCTTTCTTTCCTCGTCTTTGTGCATAGACAAACCAGAAGCAAAGATAGAAGCGAAATACATGGCCACTCTTGAGTTGTCTTGCACAATTTTTTTAGCTTTCTCTACATCTACCTTATATACTAAGGAGTCTTCTGCGGCAGTGGCACTTGAGAGGTAAGTATCTTCTGCAAAGATCGCTCTTACCCCAAAAACATCACCTGTGGCACACTCGTCGACCAATACGGCAATATTATCTTGCTCTTGCGTAAGCCGAATAGCTCCCTTTTTTACGATGTAAAAGTAGGCATTGGGTGGCTGATTCATCCGAAATATACTTTCATTTTGGGCAAAAAAGACCAATTCTACTTCTTCTGCAAGGCTGTAGAGGTCTTCTATAGCAATGAAGCTAAAGGGCGGATGTGCTTTCAAAAAGTTTACGATAGATTGTAAAGCAGAAAAACTCGTCATGGGGTTTTTGTTTTTAAAAGAATTTAAAATAATTTAAATTAGCATGAAATGATGTTTGTCAGTATTTTCTGAAATACACCATTTATTTATAAAATATTACCTACAAACATATAGGCCATGGCGGGTGAAAAGGAGATTTGGTTTTTTGATGATGTGAACTTATACAACATCTTATGTCCTCACAGAGTAAAGGATGCTAAAAAGCGAGAACAACATAAATTTTATGATTTCAAAAAAGACGAGTTCATTTACTTTGAGGATGATCCTGCGGACAAGATTTTCTTAATTGCTAACGGACGCGTAAAAATAGGCTCTTATTCTGAAGAAGGGGATGAGTTCATCAAAGCCATTCTTACTAGAGGAGAGCTCTTTGGAGAGCGCTCACTACTAGGAGAAGGCAAACGAAGTGACTTTGCACAGGCTTTAGACAATAACACTACTGTATGCCCGATGACGATTGATGATATGCAAGACTTGATGTTGAACAATAAGCCGCTTAGCTTTAAGATCAATAAAATCATCAATTTCAGATTCAAAAAGCTAGAACGACGCTTGGAGTTGCTCATTTTCAAAGATGTGCGTACACGACTTGTAGAGTTCTTGAAAGATGTTACAAAAGAGAAAGGAAAAATGATGGGGCACGAGGTATTTGTGGAAAACTTCTTGACCCATAAAGACATTGCACAGTTGATAGGAAGCTCGCGACAAACGGTTACAACGCTTCTTAACGAATTAGAGCAAGAGGGTGTCTTACGTTTTCAAAGAAAAAACTTCTTTGTGAAGCAAGAGGAACTAGCTGCCCTGTAACGCGTCTACTTATTGTCCATAAGTTTAATTGTTTCTCAGGCTTTCTAAAGTGATAACATTTTTTTATTATTGAATTAATAAACTCTGTAACAAGGGTTCATCTATACTACATTTCACTTTCTTTGTGAAGAAGAATAGCTTTATTTGTGTAAAAACAGGAGAAGAGTATGCACTCAGTGAACCTCGTTGGCAAAGTGACCAGCAAGGGCTCTTAGATATTCGCTTTAGGCCTTCCTTTGATATTTATCGTATTCGCCAGCGTTCTGCTAACTTATGGCGTTACAGAGAAGCTATTCCGATACAAGATGACGCCAACATTGTGAGCTTTGGGGAAGGCGCGACCCCCTTACAGCAAATTGATCTTGATAATTTTAAAATCCATTTAAAACTCGACTTCTTATTTCCTACTGGCTCTTATAAAGATCGTGGTGCTTCTGTGATGATTAGTAAGGTAAAAGAACTGGGGATCGATAAGGTAGTACAAGACTCTTCTGGTAACGCGGGGGCTTCTGTGGCTGCTTATTGTGCCAAAGCTGGCATTGCCTGTGATATTTACGCGCCTAAGCGCACTTCTCAGGCCAAGCTAACACAAATAAAGATGTACGGGGCTACGCTTCATCTCATAGATGGTACTAGAGAAGATACAGCACAAGCGGCACTAGAAGCAGCTCAGAAAAGCTACTATGCGAGCCACTGTTGGAATCCTTATTTTTTTCAAGGAACAAAAACATTTGCTTTTGAAATAGCGGAGCAGATGGGTTGGAAAGCCCCTGATACAGTAATATTACCCGCAGGAAATGGCACTTTACTAATTGGCGCTTACATTGGCTTTAGAGAGTTGATGAGAGCGGGTATTACCACCCAGATTCCAAAAATAATAGGTGTGCAAGCGGCCAATTGTAGTCCGTTGTACGAGGCTTTTAACCAAGACTTACCTGCTATTCCAGAAATCACTACCCAACCTTCCATAGCAGAAGGTATTGCGATTAAAACACCTGTAAGAGGCTTACAAATGATTCATTATGTGGAGCTTACAAGCGGAAAGTTTTTAGTAGTGGAAGAATCAGAAATTAAAGACACGTTATTCCTACTTGGTAAACAGGGCTTTTTTGTAGAGCCTACCTCAGCGGCAGTGATAGCGGGTGTAAGGCAGTATCTACAACAAGAGGCGCATTCTGCTGAAACGATTGTATCAGTACTAACGGGGGCTGGTTTAAAAGCTACCAATAGTATTCAAAAGCTACTAGAAGATGCTTAATCTTGCATTTGCGTCCAGAGTAAGTCTTTTAAAGGCAGGATATTTTTTTGGGTAACAGAAGAAATAAACAGGTGAGGTAGCTCTTTGGGGAGTGTCTGGGCTATTTTTTGTACAGTGGCTTCGTCAATCAGATCACACTTGGTGATGGCCAAAACACGTTTTTTGTCTAATAATTCAGGGTTATAACGACGTACTTCATCCAACAACATTTCATAAGTAGCACGTATTTGCTCTTCCATTGCGTGCTCTGCCGATACCATAAACAGTAGAATGGCATTGCGCTCTATATGGCGTAAGAATCGTGTGCCCAATCCCTTACCTTCGGCTGCTCCTTCTATAATACCAGGAATATCGGCCATTACAAAAGATTGGTAATCTTTATAAGCGACTACGCCCAGGTTGGGTACGAGGGTAGTAAAGGGGTAGTCGGCAATTTCTGGCTTAGCCGCAGACAATACAGAAAGTAAGGTAGATTTACCTGCATTAGGTAATCCTACTAGGCCTACATCAGCGAGCACTTTCAACTCTAAAACGATCCATCTTTCTTCACCTTCTTCACCACCTTGTGCAAAACGAGGTGTTTGTTGGGTAGCATTTTTGAAGTGTACATTGCCTAAGCCACCGCGTCCGCCTTCGAGTAAAACAGTTGTTTGCTCGGCTTCTGTGATCTCAAGAAGTACTTCTTGGGTCTTGGCATCTTTAGCAACGGTACCTAGTGGTACTTCTATAATGATGTCTTCTCCATTGGCTCCTCTACGTCTATTTCCTCCACCATTGACACCATGGGCTGCTTTGATGTGCTTTTGGTAACGCAGGTGTAATAAAGTCCAAAGTTGGGCATTCCCTTTCAAAATAATGTGCCCTCCTCTGCCACCATCTCCACCATCTGGTCCGCCTTTGGGTACGTGCTTCTCTCTACGAAAATGCACGGCACCCTTGCCACCATTCCCTGATTGGCAGTGAATCTTTACGTAATCTATGAAATTAGAGGAAGCCAAATTTACCTACTGATAAAGAGTATTTTATAATAGCGTATCTTTCGAATAGCTTACTTACCAATTGAGGCATTGTCGATAGCAGTGGTGATCGCCCCGAAGATAGTATCAACCTCTCCAACGCCATCAATTTTGATGAGCCGCCCTTTACTATGATAGTAGGGAAGTACATGGATAGTTTTATTAAAGTATTCGTTGATACGTTTCTGAAGCTTTACTTGGTCATCATCAGCGCGATTTTCAATAGCTTTACGCTTTTCTATACGTGCTTTCAGCTCATCTTCCGATACATCTAGGGCTACTACTGCGTGAATGGCGGTACCGTTTTCAGCCATAAATTTATCGAGCACCTCTGCCTGTGTAACAGTACGTGGGAAGCCGTCAAAGATAAAGCCGTTTACTTGTGCTTTATTGTCTTCCAATACCTCCTTGAGCATGGCAATGGTTACCTCATCGGGTACAAGCAGGCCATTTTCTGTGTAAGACTTTACGCGTTTTCCTAGTGGTGTATCGTTTTTAATATGTGATCTGAACAGATCGCCAGTAGAGATGTGGTACAGATTATACTTCTCAATAATTTTGGTGCTTTGGGTTCCTTTTCCTGCGCCGGGCGGGCCGAATATGACGATGTTTAGCATTTTGAATTACTTTGTTGTTTGATGTTTAGGTTTCCTGATGTAGGAAAGCAGGATCATAAAGATACTACATTCCTACAAAAAGATGGTAAAAATAGTATTTTTTTTGGTGGTCTTTTGAGGCGTCACACAACAATTGGCTAAACGCAGATCAATCGGCTAAAAGGAAGAGTAATGTAAATATTAAAATACTTACACCAAGGAATATAAAACCAAGTAGGTTGAACAGGGCATTGGCTTGCCACACAACGCCTAAGTAGCCAAATATCCCTAATAGCATAATAAAAGCACCTATTAAAAAAGGAAGAACAGCAAAAATAGTTATTGCTAAACCTGTTGCCATATCTTTCACCCTGTTTAAGTACGTTACCTCTCCCAATAAGACCAGATAGGTGACAAAGGCCAAAAGCATGACAGATAACCCAATGAAGAAAAGCCATAAAGTTTGGAGTTTTAGGCGGACTAAGAGAAAGAAAGAAAGGATGAGGAAGATACTTCCAATAACACTGAAGATAGATTTTGCATCATTCGTATTCCTTTTGACGGTAAGGTTATCTTGTCGTTTTTTCAGGATGAGTTTCTCTAAGAGCGTTTTGTTACGCTTATTTTGTAATGTAATACTCGTTGGTTTCTTACTGGAAATAGACTTTATTTTGATATTGACACTTTTTGGTCGTCGCTTTCTATTCTTTTTAGGGTCTGTATTGCTTGTTATTGAATGATCTTGTGATAAATCTGGAGACGAAACGATGGTAGTAGAAAGACTTATTTTGTTAATCGAAGAATATACAGCTATATTTTCTTTTGCTCCAACTTCTACTACTTCCTCTGACCACACTGCCGCCTTTGCTTCTTGTGCGAGTGTTTGAGTAGAGAAAATGCATAAGAAAGTACTAACAATTACAAAAAAATTTAGCGTAGCGATCATTTCTCTTATCAAGAACGCCAATATAAAACGATTTATTGGATCATATTTACCTTTTTATTACTGTTTTCTTAAAACAATCAAATGACATTGTAACCATTAGATAATAAATTAGGACTCTGAAATTATAACTATCTCAGTGATAATTGTAAGTATGATCAAGAGCGCTATTACAACAAAGAGTGATATCGTAAAAAATCCAGATCCTTGTAAGACTACTAGGTAACCAACACCACCAAAAAGAGCAAGAATGCTAATATAAAACTATCCGCTGAATCATCGCTAGACTGCATTGTTGTTTAGTCGTTTATTATTTATTAAGGCAAATGAATGACTGTTTAATCATTTGAAAAAGAGCGACTTATGTGCAACTTTATTTGCTCCCCATCGTAAGGGCTGATAAGTTAAAATTACACCTGAAAAGTCCTTAAAGCCGATCACTATTACATTATCTTATATACATTTTCTCAATTAAACTTATACTACCTATGTTTACCATTAAAAAATGGGTGGCACTAAGCCTTGTCTTTCTGGGCTTTATGCTTACCAGTTGCCACAAAGACTCTCTTGAAGAAATACTGCCGCAGCCTAACCGAGAAGGGACTGACGAAAGTAATACACGATTTAGCGGAACGGTCTTCTACGTTGATCCAGCCAACGGTAGAAGTGCTGCTGATGGAGGAAGAGGAACAAGAGAAAAGCCTTGGAAGACACTACAGCAAGTCCTTAATGAAGGGCTTATCGAATGCTACGACAAAGCAGGTGAGCTAATCAATGCAGGAGCGCCTGCAAAAGGAGGTGATAAACTACTTTTAAAAACAGGCTTTCACGGTGCTGTATACAGAGAGAAGTTTGTGTTTAGAAATTGGCTTACTATAGAAGCAGCAGAAGGCAATACGCCCGTTCTTTCTCATATTGACCTGACTGGTGCTGCCGCTAAGATACACTTTAAAGGTCTTAGCGTCATTAAGAGTCGCTATCAAGGTGACAAAAACTGGTGGGAGGTAGCTACTGTGCGCGAAGAGGGTAATGGACAAAGAGGTACCATCATTAAACTTGCAAAGAGCCATCTTGGTAAACCCAGAGAGATTAAATTTACAGACCTTCTTATAAGAAGTACTGAAAAAGAAAATACAGATAGATGGTCTGTGGAGGATTGGCGTAAAAAGGCGCAAAATGGGATAGACATTGCTTACGCTGAAAAAGTAACCATTGAGGGTTGTACTGTTAAAGATGTAGGTTTTGGGATTCGCTTTGAGTATTTTACACACGATGCTAAAGTGACTAATAACTACATTAAGCGATACGCTAGAGATGGGATGCGCATTGCTGGCGACCGATCGCTGATTGCCTACAATACCATTAAGCAAAACATAGATTTACGAGATGGTTTTCACTATGATGCCATCCAAGCCTACACGCGTGACCCAGAGACGAAAGCGCCAGGTGAAGGTGTTATCAGAGATGTAAAAATCATTGGAAATCGTATTTTTGGTAATGGAGCGCATCCATTAGGAGGTAATCCGCAGGGAATGGGCTTTTTTGATGGGATGTACGAAAACTGGCTCATAGAAAATAACATTGTGGTGTCTAGTACTTATCATGAAATCACCTTACTGGGTGCAAGAGGTTGTAAAGTGGTTAACAACACCGTGCTTGATCAAATACCAGGGTTATCAAGAAATGCCTACGGTAATATGGTAAACAGTGCGCCTTGGATAGAAATTGGTCGGCATAAACACAGAAGTGAAATACCGAATAATAATGTGATAGCCAATAATATCACCTCTTACAGTGTAAAAATGGCTGATAAAAATCGTAATCGTATTTCCAATAATTATGTTATCGGAAAGGATGACTTTGATGCAATGAGTGAAATTTTTATCAACTCCAAAGAAGACGACTATCGCCTCAACGATAACCGCTTAACACGCGAAAGGCTCATCGACAAGGGAGCTCACTTCAATAATTTAGAATCTTCTAATATCGATATAGATAAACGAAATAGAACTAATATTCCAGATATAGGGGCTTATGAACGACTGTGGTAAGCAGTTAAAAACTTTTTGGGGAAGCTGCGTCGGTTCTGAACAGTCGCAGCTCCTTTGGACAGCCTTTTAGTCACTTTCACTACTTACCACTGTTGTATGCGTAAGTATCTGCTGACTCTGGTCGCTCCCTTTTCCTGTGAGTAAAGTCCAATAGTTACCTTCATTAGAACGAGCGATGGCAATTTCAGTAATTCCTTCCCTCATAATAGCTTTACAGTGCCCTTCACTTTGCATCCAAGCCTCTACAACTCTTTCTTCGCTTCTCTGTCCGCTCGCGATATTTTCACTTACAGGTGAACCTGTGTAACCTGCTCTTTTAGCTCTTTGCCCGTGAGAAGAGCCATCTAAACCAGTATGACTGAAGTAGTCATTTTGTTGCATATCGTTACTATGATCTAAAGCTGCTTGGGCAAGTTGGTCGTTCCATACAAGCGGGGCTACTGCTTCTCTTTCTTGATTACCACAGGTAACGCCCTCAGCTCGGTGATTATTGATGAGTTCTAGAATGAGTGCTTTGTCTAGGTTAACTTCTAGGCTGCCATAAGGATCGGGGTTGTCGCTGTTACTGTTACAAGCGGTAGGTAATAACGTGCCTATTAGTAGTGTGAAGATGAAGTTGTATTTGTTCATGAGCGTTCTGTATTAAGTATTCGTGATAAATGTTTATAAAAGATAGTTGTATTATATAGAAACAAAGATAGTAAATAGGCTTCATTATAAATGAAATGTTATTCATACAAAACTTACACAGAACAGATAGTGACCAAATATAAAAGTGCTGCTTTACTTGTTTGTAAAGCAGCACTTTTTGAAGAATCAATGATCTATTAATTATACCGTCTTTTGTGCTTCGTGTACACCTTCTCTAAATTCTTCTACCATTTTATCATTAAAGGCAGGTAAGTCCTTAGGTGAGCGACTTGTTACCAATCCTTGATCCGTCACCACTTCCATATCAATCCATTTGGCTCCTGCATTCTTAAGATCGGTTTTGATACTTGGAAAAGAAGTGAGCTCTCTGTGTTGCAATGCTCCAGTTTCTATCAATACTTGCGGCCCGTGGCAAATAGTAGCGATAGGCTTTCCTTCCTCAAAGAAATGTTTAATAAAGTCTACCACCGACTCATACCTTCTCAATAAATCTGGATTTGCTACACCGCCTGGGATTAATAAGCCGTGATAGTCGGCTGGGTTGGCCTCTTCAACAAGCTTATCTACTGTTAGTTCCATACCCCAGTTGTCGTCTTTCCAACTTCTTATTGTTTTCTTCTTCGGTGAGATGATGTGTACAGTAGCCCCCTCATCGAGTAGTCGTTGTTTGGGGCTTGTTAATTCTACTTCTTCAAAACCATCTTCACTTAAGATGGCAATATTTCTATTATCTAATTTTCCCATTATATTCTGTTTGTTTTATGTTTGAGGATACTAATTACTTGGTCACAGTTTGCATTTGCTCTAACCTTTCTATACTGTTGCGAATGGCTGTTGCGTGCATACGTAGCGTATCCTTTGTTGCTGGACCTGTATATTCGTCAGCGATGGCTTTCTCATAATCCTCTAGCGCTACTTTCTCTCCGCGGATGCATTCTTCAATGATGGCAGTATCATCAGCGCCAGTTACTAAATCTTTAATTTTCATGAACTGTCTGTGGATATCACCTACTATACTAGTTCCTTTATTAGGCTCTCCTCCGTCAAGGGCGATAAAAGGTTTTATGTCGTGACCAAACTTATATCGTTCTTCTACCTTGGTTTGAAAAAATGCTTTGAGCGTAGGATCTTCTGCTCTTTCTGCAGCTTCCTTATAGCCATATTCAGCATCATAATTACGTTTTATTAATTGATTTAAAAGTGCTACTTCTTTTTCTTGTTGCTGTGTCATTATTATTTATTTAAAAGTGAAAAAAAATTATTGGAGGCTGTTTAAACTTTATTTACAGCATTCATAAGATAGTATCTCTCGCCTACGCTTCAGTACTTCATAGGATGATAGCAGCGCTATCACTTTCTAAAAGTACTTCGCCTAAACAAAAAAGAATCTTAAGAAAACTGAGGAATAAAGTGTGAATAACCTCTTAGCTGTTTAGCTATTTCTGAGCGCCTCTATAAGTGCTTGTTTTGTCATTTTGCTTCTTCCCTCAATACCAACTTCTCGTGCTTTCTCATAGAGTGCTTCCTTAGTGCGGTCTTCATAAGGTGTACTGTCATAGTCAGGATTTTCTGTATTAGCAATGCGTGCGGCCTTTTGCTTGCTCATGCCCTTATCACGAAGGGCTTCATATTGTTCTTCATTTTCAATTGAGTTTCTTTCGTTTTTCATACTTATTATAGTAGAAAAAAAATGCCAACGCAATTTTTTAAAGAAAAACGCTGTTTCTGTGTCTCTGAGAGGAAAAACTGTAGAAAAGAAGCAACAGTTAAAAAGTAGGATAGTTGAGAATTATACCCAATGTTGTTGTATTACCTCAAGCATTGGTTGATGGATATTTCCCGCTGCCACGATCTCTTTTCCAAAAAGGAAGCCTTGTGTTTGTGAGAAAGTAGATACCTCACCACCTGCTTCTTTTACCAATAGTGCACCCGCTGCTACATCCCAGGGTTGTAGGTTATATTCGAAAAAGCCCTCGAAGCGTCCACACGCTACATAGGCCAAATCTACTGCTGCAGAGCCTAAGCGACGTAGCCCTTGCGTTTGCTGCATAAATTTTTCTAAAATAGCCAAGTATTGTGGCATCTTATCGAAGTCGTAATAGGGAAAGCCTGTAGCCAAGAGGCTATCAGAAAGCTGAGAAGCAGGTGAAACCTGAATTTTTAATCCATTACAATAAGCCCCGCCATTTTTCCAAGCATAGAAGCACTCTTTCCTGTTAATTTCATAAACAACGCCTAGTACTAATGTTTGCTCCTGTAAAAGTGCAATACTAATAGAAAAGATAGGTAATTGATGAACAAAGTTGGTTGTGCCGTCCAAAGGATCGACAATCCAGTGGTAAGGTTTATCGGCTAGTTGATGGTTGTTTTTGTCTTCTTCACTGATAAAACCTGCCTCAGGAAGAAGTTGTGCTAAGCGAACGAGCAGTCGTTTCTCAGCTTCTTTATCTACATAAGAAACAAGGTCGTTAAAGCCCTTATGTTCCACTTTTGCTTTATCGAAATCTTGCGCTTGTTGTGCTATAAAAAGACCTACCTCACGGGTGAGTTGTCGAACTTGCTGGCAGAGTTGCTCTAAATTCATATTTTCTGTCGAAGAAGGTATTGATTACTCAATAAACAACTTCGTCAAGAAAATAAAAAACGATTACTAGTTTTTTGTAAAAAGCCACTTACCTAACTCCTTATAGGTGATTTTCTTCCCGTACATCAATATACCAACGCGATAAATGCGAGAGGCCAGCCAAGCCATTAACACAAAGCCTAATACAAGTGATGCCATAGAAAGTGCTAATTGCCAAGCAGGTACACCATAGGGAATACGTAACATCATAATAATGGGCGAGGTAAAAGGAATCATAGAACCCCAGAAAGCCACGACACCGTCCGGTTCGTTGATAACAAATTGCGCCATTACAAAAGATAAAATGAGTGGTATACTTACAGGAAATGTAAATTGCTGGGCGTCTGTCTCGCTATCGCCTGCCGAGCCAACTGCTGCGAACATAGCACTGTACAACAAGTAGCCAAATACAAAGTAGAAGAGGAATGCACCAACAATAAGAGGATAGTTGAGGGTACTAAAAGCATTAAAAACCTTTGCTATCTTATTACTTTGATCGTTCTCCTCAGCAGGTTTTGGTGTAGCCAAGACCTCCATAGGTGCTTGCTCTCGTTCAATTTGATTCACATTTTGCATACGCCCTATAGGCGCCTGATGGGCGGATCGCTCAAGCCCTAGTAGGCTACCACCTGCACTGGCTAGTACGAGCGTAAGTACAATCCAAAGTAAAAACTGAGTAAGCCCTACAAGCGCTACGCCTGTAATCTTACCCAACATTAACTCAATAGGCTTTACAGAAGAGATAATGACCTCTACAATGCGGTTGGTCTTCTCTTCAATAACGCCCCGCATGACTTGCACACCGTAGATAAATACAGACATGTAGATAAGAAAGGCGGCCCCAAAGCCAATAATGTATACGGCCATAGAGCTACTGTCTTTTTCCTCTCCTGTTTCATCACCCAGTACTTTGGTGTCGATGTCTACATTTACCCTTGTTTCTGCTAGTACCTCCTTGTCGATACCTGCTTCCAGTAACCGAATGTCTTCTACTCTCCGCTTTAATTTCTTTTCTATGGTAAGCTGAACGTCTACACTAATGCTTTTTCTACCGAGTAGCTTGATGCCACTCGGATCGCCCGCATTGATGTCAGGAATATAAAGTAAGGCAAAGTCGTCACTTTTTTCGAAGGCCTTTTTGGCTTCTTGGTAAGTACCTTCTATGTAGGTGTAAGTGATGTTACTACTATTCTCCAGTTGGTCTACAAAGAGATCAGACTTGTCTAATACGCGTATCACCTTATCCTCTTTAAGACCAGAAGAAGTAGCCAACCAAGCTGAGCCAATCATAAGCCCTGCAAAAAGAAGCGGAGTAAGGAACGTCATAATGATAAACGACTTCTTCTTGACTCTCACTAGGTACTCTCTTCGAAGTATTAGAAATATTTTTTTCATAGATAATTGTGCTACTTTAAGTAAGTGCTTCTATAGACTCTTGTGGGTGTGTTTGGGTGACAATTTGTATAAAGATGTCGTTGATACTAGGAATTTTTTCTTGAAAGCTACGAATTTGTACATGAGGTAGCAACGTGGCAATGAGTTCGTTGGGAGGTAAATTACTATGAGGTCTCAAATAGGCATGTTTCAAACTACCTTCTACGATAGATTCATCTATTATTTCTAGATGATCCTTGAGTACGTCTAAACTGCCTTCATATTCGACTTCAAAAATATTTTGTTTAAACTGTTGTTTAATATCTCTAGCTTTGCCATCAAGTACTTTTTCTGATTTATGAATGAGCGTAATGTATTCGCAAAGTTCTTCTACAGACTCCATCCTGTGGGTAGAAAAAAGAATAGTAGCTCCTTGATCTCTAAGGGCTAGTATTTCATCTTTAATCAAATTGGCATTGACAGGATCGAAGCCAGAGAAAGGCTCATCTAGAATGATGAATTTAGGTTCGTGCAGTACAGTAGCGATAAACTGTATTTTTTGCTGCATCCCTTTAGAGAGGTCTTCAATGTTTTTTTTCCACCAAGAAGCTACCTCAAACTTATCAAACCAGTACTTAATTCTTTTTTTAGATTCGGCGGCGCTTAAACCTTTTAGCTGGGCTAAATACATTAATTGCTCGGCTACCTTCATTTTCTTATAAAGCCCCCTTTCTTCAGGTAAGTAGCCTACTTGTTGTATGTGAATGGGTGCTAGCGGCTCTCCGTCGAAGAGGATGTTACCACTGTCGCGGCTAATGATCTGATTGATAATACGAATAAGTGTAGTTTTTCCTGCACCATTAGGCCCCAATAGTCCATAAATACATCCTTTAGGTACTTCAATGCTCACTTCCTTTAAAGCTTGGTGTTTTGCATAGCGTTTACTGACTTGCTCTATCTTTAGGATAATATCACTCATGTAGCCATTATTTTACTTAATATGTTAGATCATCAAGCAAATTATTACAGAGATAGCGATATTTTTTTTATGTTTGGTACAAGGTCTTTCACAAAGACTTATACCCAATTATGTACCTAAAATCTATTTCACCATGAAATCTATATTTGTTCCTACAGACTTTTCAGAATATGCGAATAACGCACTTACCTATGCACTTTCTATTGCCAAGGAGGCAAGTAATGAAGCAGAGGTTGTGCTTTTAAATGCCTATCAAGTTCCTTACTCAACAAGTACGATTCGCTCAGATAAAATTTATGATGTACTCGAAGAAGGATCCAAATCGGGTTTAGATAATCTAGCAGCACAGTATACCGATACCTATCCTGATGTAAAAATTACTACCAAGACTTATAAGGGCGATCTCAAAAACTATGTCAATACAGATAAGTTTGCTGAGCAATACGATCTGGTGGTAATGGGAACGAAAGGGGCAAGTAGTTTAGAAAATGTGATTTTTGGTAGCACTACTACAAGTATTTTGGAAAAGTCGAAGGTGCCCGTATTGGCTATACCAGCCAATGCCGCTTACAGTAGCATTAAAAGTATTGCTTATGCCTCTGACTACCTGAAAGAAGATCTACAAGTAATTAGTAAGTTGGTCGATATTGCACAATCTTTCGAGGCGGCCATTAAAGTAGTACACGTAATAGAGAAGGATTACGACGACTTCGAGGAAATGGTTCGATTTAAAGGCTTTGAAGCAGTAGTAAGCGATACGATAGGGTTTGAAAACATTACTTTTGATAAAGTTATTTCGGACGACTTCGATCAAGGGCTCAAAAAATATATGTCGGAACAAGAAGTTTCCCTCTTAGCGATGACCACCCACAAGCGCTCTTTCCTCGCTAAGCTTCTTGTACCAAGCCTTACCAAAATGATTACCATGCATGCCGAAGTACCAGTGATTTCGTTTAGGGTGTAGTATTTAGTACAGAGTATCAAGTAGTGAGTAGGTAGAGAACGCACGTTGGCAGCTTTCTTCTTTTGTGTAGCATAGTTGGGCAGGTGCTAAACGGCTGTTAAGATGATTGTAGCTATGCTTATGACGATTGACTTGGATTTATAAAATCTGACAAGTAAGGAAGTACTGCTGTGGGAAGCGACTGCAAATTTTACAACCGAGCGGGAACAAATTTCAGCAAGAAATGTTACTGTTGAAAATCAAAAACTTATAACTCATAACTACATGCCTAACGCTGAAACAATCAATGCATACCTGCAGCAGGTATCACAATTCAAGAATCGACAAGCCGATTATAATCAATATCTCAAGCCCGAAGAAAGAGAGAAGCTTCTAGTAGAAGTACTTACAGCAATAGGCTTTACGCCTGAGTTGAATCATCTACGTAAACAGAGAGCAGAACAGGTTTACCATATATATGAACTTTTAAGGGAAGATTTTTGGCTGAGGAAAGCATCTCCTGAAAATTATCAAAAGTATTGTCAAGAATATCTTAGAAAAGCGCTTGCACTTGACCCTTTCAATGAAGACCTTTTGAAAATTTACACCAATGAAGAGGTTTCTTGGAAAGTAGAAGATATTTATAAATACCGCTACCTTGAGTTACTTAATCCCCACAGCAATAAGCACCAAGAATTGACCCTAGCGTGGAATTTAGATAAAACTTCTGAAATTGATTATTTGCGTAAAGAAACGATCAATGACCTTGTAAGGGCAATGGTGGAATTAGAAGAGATGGCTACCGCACCAAACGACCTTGAGGAAGTGGATGACCAAGCGACGTTCAAGCAAATTATTGAAGAAGCTGGTGTAGATAAAGATACCGTAGAAGCGTTGGAAGCAATACTGCCAGAACACTTAGAGATCATTTGGGAAAATACTCACAGCGTCTTTGAGGGATGGGATAGAATACTAAAAGCATACTTATCTGTAGAAAAAGTTTTGGCGATTGCACCTTACCGTCGCGAGGTTTTGCTAGTGGCCACTCTCTTTTATGTAAAGGTATTTCCGCGTATCCTTTTAGGATATCATGAGTATGCTACTATTAATGGAATTAAAGGGAAGTCTAAGCATTTTTTTGAGTCAGTATTTCAAAAAGCTAAATTGAGCAATGCAGAGAGGCTAGAAGAAGCAAAAAAGTCATTCAAAAAAGGTATGGAACTTAAAGAGAGATACCTAGAAGTCATCAACGTATTATTCTACGATAAAACTAAAAGTAGTGAACATATCCTTAGTAATTATAGGGATAATTTTCTCGAAGGAGGATGGGTTGGGCTCAAAGGTTCATTCTATTATTCTGTCAGCACTTACTTTAATACAGAAAGCCACGTGAAGATGATGTATCAAGACTTAGAAAAGCACCTAGTGTACTTGGAAGCCTATTGTGAGCAGGAGTTCTTACTGTTCCAGATAGCTAAAAGTTTGCTGAGTCCGAATAAAATGAGCGCTAAAAAAACGCTGTTTGGCTTCCTCAGTATATCAATTAGTTTGTTAATTGCCATATTTGTAGCAATCACCCTGTCTACTTACGTGGTAGATTCTTTCATATCTGTAGGCGTTGGGTTATTCTCCTTTATAATACTACGAACCATATTGAACAAACGCTTTAGTAAAATCGCAACTAAACCCCAAACAAAGGAGCCTGATTTACTTCCCTTTCGCAGAGACAGCCTCGATAAATTGTGAATTGTATTAAGACGTTGTCTTGCTTCAGTCTGTTCGGTTTCCAGAGGCTTATGTATTTGCTATCAATGCTTTAAGGTACTAAGGTGCAGTCTTATGGTAGTACAGAAAAATGCGAATAACCAAACAGAAGAATTAGACGTAAGCACTTAGTGGTTAATTTATCGTATAACGGTAGGTATTTTTACATCAAATAGACCAAAGAATAGGAGCTATTATCAGTTTGGAGCTGAAAAACTTAAAAAATTACCTTCTGCTAAATGTCAGAGATGTAGAGTTGGTTAGCGTATTTATTGTTAATTTACAAGGGTAACGCATTAACATTCAAAAAAATACCCACTCTATGGCAGGTACATTTAACGAAGAAGCACTAAAAGAAATAGAAGCCCAACTGAGTTGCCCTCAGGGTGAGAATGGCATCGAGATGGGCAAGGAGATGAACAAAACAAACATCTCCATGACTCTCAATACGATTGAGCAACTGGGTCTTTCAGAGCAGGATAGTCTATTAGAAATCGGTCCTGGCAATGCAGGACACTTGGCAAAAATAATGGAGGTGGCAGCAGATATAAGCTACCAAGGCCTAGACATATCCGATACGATGATTGCAGAGGCGCATCGCATCAATGCTTCATTGATGGCAAGCCACAAGATAAACTTTACAAAGTACGATGGGCAAAAAATCCCCTTTGCAAAGGAAACCCTTGACAAGGTAATGACCGTGAACACCCTTTATTTCTGGAAAAATCCAACCGAATTTCTTCAGGAAATAGCGCGAGTGATGAAACCACAAGGCTTACTCATTATTACTTTTGCTAAAAAGGAATTTATGCAGAAACTCCCCTTCATAGGAGAAAAGTTTAGTTTATATGATGAGCAAGCCATTGTTGAACTAGTAGGTACTTCAACACTGAACATAACACAAATCATAGACAAGGAAGAAGAGGTGGAGAGTAGTGATGGCGAGAAAATTAAACGTACTTATTTTATTGTAAAAATTAGAAAATAGTACCAAAAAGCTCCTGCCTTTTTCGTTCAGTCGCTTTATTTTTTAATAATTACGTGTTGACACAGCAAGTGACACAAAATGAAAAAAAAGATATTAAGAGCTAAAATGCACTTTTTTGTGGAGTCGACGCTATTTGATTTTTTAATTATAACAGGAGCTAGCATTACATCCCTATGCAGTCACCAGCGTAGTTTTTTGTGAAGCGCCGTGCCTAATGATATTCTTTGCCATACCTGGGAAAATCAATCCGTGGAAGGGTAACACTGCATACCAGTACAATCTTCCCCAAATACCTTTGGGTCTGAAAGTAGCCACCTGGCAGAGCTTATGGCGGTCACCTACTCGTTTTATGCTAAATGATAGCCAAGCTTCTCCTGGTAGTTTCATCTCTGCGTATAATAAAAGGCGCTGATGGGGTTTATCTGCTAGAAGAACACGCCAGAAGTCAAGGGCGTCACCTGCCTTCAGGTCAGCGGGGTTTCGTCTTCCTCTTCTCAACCCAACACCATTGACTACCTTGTCCATCAAACCCCTAATTTTCCAGAGCCAATTACCGTAGTACCAACCTCGTTCGCCACCTATGCGCCAGATATTTTCTAAGACTTCTTCAGAGTCTCTATCAAACTCATAAGAACGCACATCTTTGAAGCATCCGTGAGAAGGCACTTTGACGAAATCGAGAAAATGCTCTTCAATAGGCCCTCCAATAGTATCCTTCCAACTAGATACTACTTCGTTTTGCTCTATACGTTGGAAAGCATTTTCAAGTGCGTTTTCGTAACTAAGAAGCGCAAGCGGTACAATCTGCTTGATGTTGTCGTTTTGGCAAACCACATCATGATGCATACTGTCTACAAGGCTTCGGGCCAAACTAAAAGAGGTAGAAGTGACAAAATGTAACCAATAAGAAGAGAGTTTAGGCGTCAAAACAGGTACGGAGAAAATAGACCTGCGCAGCTTTCTCACTTTTGCAAAACCCATCATCATTCCTTTGTAAGTAAGGATATCAGGCCCCCCTATATCGAAGGTACGTCTGTAAGTTTCCTTTTTCAGAAGAATACCCTGTAGGTATTGAATAACATTTCTAATGGCAATCGGCTGACAGCGCGAATTGATCCACTTGGGCGCAATCATCACAGGGAGTTTTTCCGTTAAGTCCCTAATGATTTCAAAAGAAGCACTACCCGAACCAATGATAATTGCGGCTCGTAGGACGGTAAGCGGTACGGTGGATTGTGCAAGTAGTTCTTCCGTCTTTCTCCTAGAAGCCAAGTGTTTTGAAAGGCTTTGGTCGTTGGCAATTCCACTGAGATAGATGATCTGCTGTGCAGTCGTTTGATTAATATACTGTACAAAGTTATCGGCCATGGTACGCTCTAGCTCTGAGAAGTGTTGGTAAGAAGTAGTCATACTATGTACCAGATAATAGGCAGCATCGATATCTTTCGGCAATTCCTCCAGTGTATCAGGCTTGCTGAGGTCAGCTTTGTATACCTCTATTTGTTGCATCAGTTCTTCATCAAAATCTTCATAATCAAACCTTCGCGGATCTCTCACTGGACAAATTACTTGATGCCCTGCTTGGATAAGCACTGGCAACAGCCGGCGTCCAATGTACCCTGTAGTACCTGTCAGTAGTATGCGCATATAATTTTTCTTTTAAAGAATAAAGAAAGAGCCACCCCATAATGTTTGAAGAGATGCTCAGCTAGACTATTTCTATCGCTATTTTTTATTATTTTGCACCGAAATAATATGACCTTTCTATTATGATGGATTTGAAAAAAGTTACACTTAACGAAATACACGAACAACTGGGAGCTAAAATGGTGGACTTTGCAGGTTTTTATATGCCTGTGCGTTATAGCTCAGACAAAGCCGAACATCTGGCAGTGAGAGAAGGCGTAGGTGTGTTCGATGTCTCTCATATGGGCGAGTTTATGCTAAGAGGAGAAAAGGCGCTCGATCTTATTCAATATGTGAGTTCTAATGATGCAGCCAAACTAACGGATGGTAAGGTACAGTATTCTTGCCTGCCCAATGAGGAAGGAGGCATTGTTGATGACCTACTGATCTACCGTATGTCTGCTACGGAATACATGTTAGTAGTGAATGCTTCCAACATAGAGAAAGATTGGAACTGGATCAGTAGTCATAATACATTCGGCGTAGAGATGGAAAACATCTCCGACCAGATTAGTTTGCTAGCTGTACAGGGACCAAAGGCTACAGAAGCTTTGCAACCGCTTACTGATGCGAAGCTGGCTGACATCCCTTACTATTCTTTTGTAAAAGGCACCTTTGCAGGAGTACCAGATGTTATTATTTCTTCTACAGGCTATACAGGAGCAGGTGGATTTGAGTTGTACATCCCTAACGAGCAAGCAGAAAAAGTATGGCATCACATCTTTGAAGTAGGAAAGCCTTACAACATCCAACCGATTGGCTTAGGTGCTAGAGATACGCTTCGACTAGAAATGGGCTACTGCCTGTATGGAAATGATATAGATGATGTCACTTCACCGCTAGAAGCAGGGCTAAGCTGGATTACGAAATTTAATAAAGACTTTATCAACGCGGAGAATCTAAAGAAGCAAAAAGAAACAGGGATTGCTAAAAAATTAGTAGGATTTGTACTAGAAGAAGGGGGTGTACCCAGAAGAGGGTATGATATAGAAGATGCATCAGGACAAAAAATTGGTCAGGTAACTTCTGGTACGATGTCGCCTAGTATGAACAAGGGAATCGGTATGGGCTATGTAAATAAACCATACGCAAAAGTAGACACAGAAATATTCATCAATATTCGTGGTAAACAAAAAAAGGCTACTATCGTAAAGCTTCCTATTTATAAGAAGATAGAGGAGTAAATATATTCTAAGAAGTAGTCTCTACGGCAACATCTTTCTTTTCGGCTTTTTCATCTTTGATCCTTCGAATCTTGATGTTTAAATAACCAAATAGAATCGTCATAAAGGGGCTGATAAGGTTGAAGAAACAATAAGGGAGATAAGCCATAGTAGCCACGCCCAGCACAGAAGACTGCGTAGCGCCACAGGTATTCCAAGGAACGAGTACAGAGGTAACCGTACCCGCATCTTCTAATGTTCTGCTGAGGTTTTCAGGTTTAAGATTACGTTCTCTGTAGGTTTCTGCGTACATTCTACCCGGTACTACAATTGCTAAGTATTGGTCGGAAGCGGTGATATTGAAGAAAATACAAGTGCCTGCTGTAGAGGCAATCAAAGAACCTGTAGACTGTGCAAAGCGAATCACTTCTTCGGTAATTCTGCGTAGCATACCACTTCGTTCCATAATCCCACCAAAAATCATTGCACAGATGATCAACCAGATCGTATCTAGCATACCCGCCATACCGTTTGTTTTTAGCAATGAGTCAACAGTTGCGTTACCCGTAGGTACTTGTATGGTACCATACAAGGCTTTAATAACAGCTACATAACTGGCTTCGTAAGCATTCCCCGATACACCACTTACTTGTGCTATAATATTGGGCTGGAAAATAAGCGCAAACACACCTCCTAAGAGCGCTCCGGTAAAGAGTGCAGGAATGGCAGGTACTTTTTTGATGATTAAGAAAATAACTATAACAGGGACCAGTAACAACAAGGGACTGGTATTGAAAGTGCGGTCAATTGCCAGCATTACAGTATCTACATCACCTTTAAAGGCTTGTGTATCTAAGTTCAATCCAATGATTAAAAAAATAATGAGCGCAATGACGATGGAAGGAACAGTCGTGTATAATAAATAACGAATGTGTACGAACAGCGTGGTACCTGCCATCGCGGGGGCTAAATTGGTGGTATCAGAGAGGGGCGAGACCTTATCGCCAAAATACGCCCCTGAAATAACAGCGCCTGCGGTAATGGCCTCTGAAATTCCGAGTGCCTTTCCAATACCCAACAGCGCAATACCAATGGTAGCAATCGTAGACCAAGAGCTACCTGTAGCAATGGAGACCACCGCACTTACAATACAAGCAGCCACTAAAAAGATAGTAGGGTTGAGTATCTTCAGGCCATAATAAATCATTAAGGGTACAATACCACTCAATAACCAAGTACCTGCCAATGCGCCAATCAATAACAAGATGAGAATGGCAGAAAGAGAAGACTTGATACTATGAACAATACCCGCTTCTATTTCTTGCCAAGAAAGTCCTACCCGAATCGCCACCAACCCTGCTACTGCTGCCGAGAGAAGCAGTACGATTTGGTTAGAGCCTTCTATTGCCATATCCCCAAATATCCATACGTTGACAGAAAGGAGTAGAATCAGAAATACGATGGGAATAAAAGCCTGTAATAGCGTAGGATGATGTTTTTTTACCTGTGGAGTAGAACTTTGGGCGTTTATCATAAATGTATAAAGTGCTGCGTTTTAAAAAGCAATAAACGCTAATTTACGAAAATTTGTGTTTACCGAAAATAACCGCTCAGTGGTGAGTGGTATACAGCGACCTAAAAGGTAGCTTTTAAGGTAGCGGCTGCTCGGATACGCTCTTTTGCAATACGCATGGCGGCCTCATGGGTGTTGATTTGCTCTTTTTCGGCGGTTTCAAAGATATTGAGGGTATAGTCGTAAATGCGCTCGGCCTGTTCGTAGGCACGCTGGCGATTGTACACAGGTAGAGAAATCTCGCAGAATACATTCATAATGCCGCCTGCATTGATAAGAAAATCAGGGGCGTAAAGAATTCCTTTTTTTCTACAGAGATCAGCGTGTACTTGTTCGTTTTTTAATTGGTTGTTGGCTGCACCCGCAATAATCTTACATTTGAGTTGTGTGAGGGTTTCATCATTAATGGTAGCACCCAATGCACAGGGTGCATAAATATCCATGTCTATATCATAGATCGCCTCTTTATCTACTACTACAACATTGTCGTACTTTTCGGATACCTCTTTTAAGCGATCTTCATAAATATCGGCAATGTAAATGGTTGCGCCTTCTTTGGCCAAATGCCCTACAAGGTATTCTCCTACATGCCCTACACCTTGTACGGCTACTTTCTTTCCAGTAAGTCGATCGCTTCCATAGGCCTTTTTGGCTGCTGCCTTCATACCTACATATACTCCATAAGCAGTAACGGGCGAGGGGTCGCCACTTCCTTGAAGGCTTTCGGGCTTACCAGCCACGTGGGGCGTTTCCATCGCAATGTACTCAATGTCTTGGGTGGTAATCCCTACATCTTCTGCGGTAATGTACTTGCCATTAAGGCTGTTGACAAATTTACCAAAAGAACGAAAAAGCATTTCAGTCTTTTGGCGGCGAGCGTCCCCTATAATGACCGCTTTTCCTCCTCCAATGTTAAGACCAGAAATAGCATTCTTATACGTCATTCCTCGCGACAAACGTAACACATCTTTTAATGCCTCTGCCTCATTATTATATAGCCACATACGCGTACCACCTGCTGCAGGCCCTAACACTGTATTATGAATAGCAATAATGGCCTTAAGACCTGTAGCTGGATCGTTACAGAAGACCACTTGCTCGTGATTATTCTCAGCTAATTGGCTAAATACTTCAGTAGTAGTTTGGCTTTGATTCAAGGTTTTGACGTCCATGACTGTATTAAGTGAGCGTAAATGTGTATTTTTGTAGAATGCTTTATTAATACGCTTTGCAACTTTGTTTTATCTAACTTGTTATAGGATAAGTTACATAAACGTATGCAAAACTACTGTATTTTTTTGAGAAATATAAATCATTTTACAGATTCGATGATACAGTATAGTACGTCCTATTGACCAGCTAAAAAATTTTCTTATGAAAGAACTGGGTTACTTAAATAAATATTTGTGGAAATACAAATATCACCTTCTTTTGGGGATGCTCTTTACGATTATTTCCAATTTCTTTTTAATTCTACCTGCCCAGATTGTCCGTTATGCTTTTAATTTGGTAGAAGAAACAATTGACCTGTTTTTTATATACGAAGGGTTTAAGGCACAAGATGAAATCTATAGTATTTTTACCTTTAGTATTCTTATTTATGGAGCGCTAATTCTCTTAATGGCTTTCTTGAGAGGTATGTTCTTGTTTCTAGTGAGACAGACGATTATTGTGATGTCGCGGCTGATTGAATATGATCTGAAAAATGAGATATACAACCATTATCAGAGCCTACCACTTAGCTTTTACCGGCGCAACAATACAGGAGACTTAATGGCCCGTATCTCAGAAGACGTGAGCCACGTACGCATGTATCTAGGGCCGGGCATTATGTATGGGATTAATCTGATCATTCTATTTATCATGATCATCCCTTATATGTTTTATGTAAATGAGCGACTCACGTTTTATACGCTCTTACCGTTGCCTTTTCTTTCCATTAGTATTTACTTCGTTAATAATATTATCAACAGACGTTCGGAGCAAATACAAAGAAGCCTGTCTCAGCTTTCTACCTTTGTGCAAGAAGCTTTCTCAGGTATTAGAGTACTGAAGGCTTTTGTAAGAGAAAAAGATTCTTACGATAATTTTGAAAAAGAGAGTGAAAGCTATCGGACAAAGTTTTTACGATTAGTACGGGTAGAAGCGCTTTTCTTTCCGCTCATTCTCGCTTTGATTGGGCTAAGTAATATCATTGTTGTATACATTGGTGGGTTAGAGGTAGTGGAAGGTGCACTTACCAAAGGAAACATCGCAGAGTTCATTCTTTATCTGAATATGCTTATTTGGCCAGTGACTTCTCTGGGGTGGATTACAAGTATTATCCAACGCGCCGCTGCTTCCCAGAAGCGTATCAATGAGTTTTTGTATACAAAAACAGCTATTATTTCTACAGCAAATCTCCAGAAAGAAGTCAACGGTAAAATTATATTTGACAACGTATCGCTAACCTATCCAGATACCGGTATACAAGCCCTGCAGGGAATAAGCTTTGAGGTAAAACCAGGCGAATCATTGGCCATTATTGGTACTACTGGTTCTGGAAAAAGTACGCTAGCTAATTTAGTATGCCGCTTATATGACACCACTGAGGGAACCGTGCGTATCGACGGAGAAGATATAAAAGCCTATGATCTCCAAGGGTTACGAAACCAGATAGGCTATGTCCCGCAGGATGTCTTTTTGTTTTCAGATACTATTCGTAATAATGTGTCTTTTGGCTTAAAGGGTATTGCAGAAGAGCAAATTATTGAAGCAACCCAGCGGGCAGATGTGTACCACAACATTATGGACTTCCCAAAGCAGTTTGATACGTTTGTAGGAGAGCGAGGTATTACACTTTCAGGAGGGCAGAAACAACGGATTTCTATTGCCCGTGCGTTGATCAGAAATCCTAAAATTTTGATCTTAGACGACTCGCTTTCTGCTGTAGATACAAAAACAGAAAATGCTATTTTAAATAGTTTAAAAGAAATTATGGTTGATCGTACTACCATCATTATTTCCCATCGTATTTCTTCTGTAAAGCTGGCCGATCGTATATTGGTACTGGACGATGGGAAGATTGTAGAAAGAGGAACGCACGAGGTACTGCTCGCGCAAAATGGCGTCTATAAGGAACTGTACGACAAGCAACTACAAGTAGAGGAAAGTATTGATTAAAATAAGCATAGATGGAATTTGAGGAGATTCAAGAGATTATTATACAAACATTAGGCACAGAGGTAGTGCTACAAGCGGAACCCGATATTACCCAACCTGCCCTTACTATCAAAACGGAAAGCATTGTAGAGGTGTGTCAGTTGTTGCGAGATCACGAGCAAACCTTTTTTGATATGCTCTCTTGCCTCACAGGCATCGACAATGGGGTAGAGGCCGATACGATGGAAGTAATTTATCATCTTTACTCCATTCCTTTTGAGCATTCGTTGGTGCTCAAGGTAGTTGTACCACGTTATACCAACGAGGAAAAGCTCCCAGAAGTACCCTCTGTAAGTGGCGTATGGCTAGCAGCCAACTGGCTGGAAAGAGAAACCTACGATTTATTAGGAATTGTATTTAAAAATCATCCTGACCTACGGCGCATCTTACTGCCTGCCGACTGGGAAGGTTTTCCCTTACGAAAGGACTATAAAGAACAGGAAAAATACCACGGGATGAATGTCGTCTACGACAGAGACCAGTATCCCTCAGATACTTTTTTGAGTGAGAAGCAATCAGACAAAGACGAGTGATTTCAGCTTATCAATCAATACCTCATTGATACGCAGGTAAGACTCCTGCGTCCAACCAGCAATATGTGGTGAAAAGAGTACATTCTCTGCTTTAGAGAGCCAATCGAACGTTTCTTTTTGCGAAGGCGTGAGGATAGAAATCTTCTCGTTTTCCAATACATCCAAACAAGCCCCTCTTACCTTACCATGCTGTAGCGCTTTTTGTAAAGCCGCTAAATCTATCACTTCACCTCTAGAGGTATTGATAAGAAAAATATTCTTCTTAAAAGATTGTAGATAGGCATCATTGACAAGATGAGTACTTTCTTCATTAATAGATACGTGTAAACTTAGTACATCCACTTCTTCAAAAATCTGCTGCATAGTAGCTTCTTCTGCATAGGCATCGCCATAACCCTTTTTCTTGTGGTCATAGGCTAGTACACGACAGGAAAATCCAGTAAGGCGCTTGGCAAACTCTTTTCCTACATTTCCATAGCCTATAATACCCACTGTTTTACCTTTGAGCTCTAAACCTCTATTCGCTTCACGTTGCCAAATATACTGACGTACCTCTGCATCGGCTCGTTTCAGATGGTTGAATAGCATCAATAACATTCCTAGTGCATGCTCCGCTACAGCGTCACGATTTCCTTCTGGGGCGTTAATTACTTCTATCCCCTTTTGGTTGGCTAAAGAAAGATCGATCAGTTCTAAGCCAGAACCTGCCCTACCAATAAAACGTAGCTTTTGTGCCTTCTCAAAGAAAGTTTGTTGTAGCTTCATCTTACTACGGATGATAAGCCCTTCATAGTTTCCAATGCACTGTAAAATTTCTTCAGCACGCATATAGGGCTGGTAATCTGCCTCCATATCGACTTCACGAAGCATATCAACGATAGAAGGGTGCATCTGGTCTACGATTAGTACTTTCATGACATCTAAGAATGTTTTTTAGCTTGACTGAACTCCACTTCGTTCCGGTTCTTGCTGAAAAAATAAAACTGGTCTACTCATAGTAACGCGTAGAGGGCTCTTGCTGTTAAGAAATATACCGCTAAACCTAATAAATCATTGGCAGTAGTGATAAATGGCCCTGAGGCAAAAGCAGGATTGATTTTGAAGCGTGCTAAAACTAGTGGTGTGATGGTACCCGTAAAAGAAGCCAATATAACTACAAAAAATAGCGCACAGGTTACTACTAGAGAAAGCTTTATATCACCTACCAATAGCATATTGGCGCCAAAGACAATGCCTGACAATACGATACCGTTGATGATAGCCACACTGAAAACTTTGATAATACGCTGAAAAGCTCCTTTTAACACAGCTTTACTCGCTAAGCTTTGTATAATAATAGAAGAAGATTGAATGCCTACATTCCCGCCGGTTGCAGTAATGAGCGGAATAAAAAAAGCCATGGCAGGTAAGAGAATCAAATCTTGCTCAAACAACCCGATAAACTGCGCGCCTGCAATACCGCCTACCATACCGATAATCAGCCAAGGAAGGCGTGCTTTCGTAAGCTTCCATATGTCGTCATCCTCTTCCACGTCCGAGGAGATTCCAGACATCACCTGCCGTTCATACTCTGCTTGTTCGGTAATTACATCGATGATGTCGTCGATGGTAATACGCCCTAGCAGCTTTCCCTTTACATTAACCACAGGTAAAGCCTCTAGGTCATAACGTTGCATAATCTCTGCGACATCTTCTTGGTACAAATAAGATTCTATGGCAATGATATCCGCTTCGTAAATGTCTGCTATTTTGGTATGGTCAGGAGAGAGGATGATTTTTTTTAAGGATACTCGCCCTTTTAAAATTCCTTCGTCGTTTACTACATAGATAGAATATATTTTGTCTACTTTTTCCGCTTGTCTTCTTACTTCTTCAATACATTGCTTTACATCCCAGTTGATGTTTGCCTTGATGTACTCTTTGGCCATAAGCCCGCCGGCGGTATCTTCATCGTAGGGGAGTAGGTGAATAATGTGTCGAGCTTTTTGCCGATCGCGCATTAAGGCGATGACTTCTTCACGAGTTTGTATGGGTTGCTCTTTGAGCATATCTACTGCATCATCCGAATCCATAAAATCGGCATAAGAAGAAAGAGCAGTAGAGTCGAATTGCTTTACCAGCTCTACACGAAAGTCCTCTTCTAGATCACTTAGAATTTCAGCAGCATCTTCCTTTTCAAGACTTTCTATGACAAACTTTGCTTGCTCAGGATTGGTCTCGTAAAGCAAGGCAGAAATATCGCCATAGTGTAAATCTGCTAGTAAATGGCTGATAGCTGTTTTATCTGCTTGTATAATTTTTTCTTCTAGCTCTTCTAAAAAAGGTCTGGTTATTTCGAAGGTGGACATAGCATTGATAATAAGAAAGTATTATAAATCTCCTAACTGTGGACGTATAGTAAGCTCTTCTACAACTGATTGTGTAGATAATGTATAGCATCCCCAAACGGCTTTGGCTACATCCTTTGCAGGCATAATACGTGCTGGGTCTATATCACTACCGTCCCAAGCAGCGGTAAAGGTAGCGCCTGGAAGTACAGAAGTTACTTTAATTTGCTGATTTTTAAGTTCTTCCCTTAGGATTTTAGAAAAGCCTAGTAAAGCAAACTTAGAAATACCATAGGCACCACAATTGGATAAAATCGTATTACTGGCAATGGAGCAAATATTGAAAACACTCGCCTCTTTACTAAGTGTAGGTAAAAGCGCTTTGGTAAAATAGTAAACACTAAATACATTGATGGACATCGTCTTTTCAAATAGTTCATCAGGTTCAGTAGTGATAGCACTTGGCTGAAAGAAACCTGCATTGTTAATAAGGACATCAATGGGACGATCTAGTGCTTTTACAAAATCAGCAAAAGCTAAGGTGGCTTCTTTACTCGCTAGGTCAGCTTCTCGGTAGGAAAGCGTTACACCATAAGCAGTTGTTATTTCTTCTTGTAGTTCTTTTAGGTCTGCTTCGTGCCGTGAGCAGGTAACAATATCAAAGTTTTCTTGAGCAAACTGGTGAATAAGTGCTCTTCCTATCCCTTTTGTTCCACCTGTAATAACCAATAATTTATTTTTCATAGCGTATGTTTTCTATCACGATTGATTTACAAACTTGTATAATATATTTTACAAATGAAAACCAGTTCTGTTTCCAGAAAGTAATGACTATCTGATATCTTCTTTTTTGTAGCCTATTAGGATGAGTTGTAGAGTTTTTAGGCTTACACATTCTTTTTATTATCTTGCATTTTGATACGGATCCAGTAATCTCAACCAACTATGAAGCAGCTAGGAAGGTACTATATTTTTTTAGGAAAACTCTTTGTACAAGGAGAAAAGCTAAAAGTATATGTACAGCTTACTATCGACGAATGCATCTACATTGGATGGAACTCTTTATTTATTGTTTCTATCGTTTCTACCTTTATTGGGGCAGTAACTGCCATTCAAACTGCTTATAACCTAGTGAGTCCGCTTATTCCTACAGAGGTAATCGGCTTACTGGTACGTGATACTACTCTATTAGAGTTAGCACCTACTATTACTTGTATTGTACTGGCGGGAAAAGTAGGTTCGAATATAGCAGGTAATTTAGGTACGATGCGTATTACCGAACAAATAGATGCTTTAGAGGTAATGGGCATCAATTCTGTTTCTTACTTAGTGCTTCCTAAAATCGTTGCTTCGCTGATTGTGTTTCCTGCTTTGGTTATTCTTGCGGCGTTTTTATCGATTCTGGGTGGATTCATTGCGGGTACAGTTACCGAGGTAATTACAGAAGCCGAGTATATTAGAGGGCTTAGGCAGCAATTTATTCCTTTCAATGTGACGTTTGCGATTATCAAGTCGGTAGTTTTTGCTTTTCTAATCTCTTCTATAGCTGCTTTTAAGGGATATTATACACGTGGCGGTGCGTTGGAGGTAGGGCAGTCGAGTACACAAGCGGTAACGAGTAGTTGTATTGCGATCTTAGCGGCTGATTATATTCTTGCACAGCTTTTATTGTAAATACTCACTACTGTTTATAATTGATAAATGAGAACAATGATCATAGTTTTGCTGGCTTCTCTTAGTTTCTCAGGAGATTGTATTAGTCAGCAACTACCTAAAAACCACGGAAGCTTAGCAACCAAATTATTTCTTTCTCAAGACGATAATCACTCCCTTATTGTAGCATTTGGAGGAAGTGAAGGGGGGAATACTTTTGCTAGCGAGCAAACGAGTGATGTTCGTGAAGGCTTCCTTAAACGTGGATTTCATTTCCTTGCGGTTAGCTACTTTGGAACAAGAGGACTGCCAAAAACGATCGACCGTATTTCATTAGATGCCATTTACGATACTATCGTAAAGACGAGTGAACAACTGGATATTTCAACTAACAACGTAATACTTCTGGGCTCTTCCAGAGGTGGTGAGCTTGTGTTGAATCTTGCCAGTAATTTTGAGTTTAAAGGGGTTATTGCACTTGTGCCTGCTAATATTACCGTTCCCAGTCTACAAAATAAAAAACCTACCTCTTCTTGGATTTTGAACCAAAAACAAATAGAATTTATCAATATCGACGAGAAAATTCTAAAACGAGAAGGATGGTTGAATGCTATCGAGAAATCCCTCGCTATTCAAGAAAAGGCAAGTGCAGCGTTCATTAAAGTTGAGAACATTCAGGGTTTTGTATTATTAACCTCTGGTAAAGCTGATAAACTGTGGCCATCGTATCAAATGTGTAATGCTATGATAGAAAGAATGGAGAAGAACAACTTTAACTTTCCTTATGCACACATAGCATTTGAAGGAGGACACACACCTGCTACGCATTGGTCGGAGGTCTTCGCTTTTCTTGATAAACACTTGAAGAATAAATAAACATTCGCAGACTTATTAGGCTGTTTTTAAGAAGTGTTTTTCATAGATGGAGAACATCAAGTGAGATACTTACAAAAAGGAAGGGTTCATTCGGAGCTGGTTGAATGAACCCTTTTATTCATTGTAAGCGGTTGAAATGAATATTTTATTGAGCCGTTGCTTTGTCTAGTTGAGCCAGTGCAATTTTGTATTGTGCCTTAGCATCTATTACATTGGTTTCTGCTTCTTTTAATAAAAACTCAGCTTCTAGTACATCAGCCCCTTTCGCTACACCTGCATCGAAGCGATCTTTAAATAAGCGTAGGTTTTCGGTAGCTTGTATCACTGACTGCTGATTAAGTTCAATCGTTCTTTTTGTATTGAGCACTTGGTTTGTTGCCTGATATACCTCGATTTGAATGCCTTCTTGTGCTTGCTCCAAGCTTTTTTGCTTGGCTTCTGTTCTCAAGCGGTATTTACGCCGCTTAATGGCTCTATCGCCTCCTTTGTACAGAGGAATGCTCACCACCAATTGTGGATAAATTAGGTTACTGTATTCCTCTAAAAGTACTTCAGGCTCTGCGTTGGGTGGGCCAGGAAAAGCCACCTCTTCTGTAAGGAGACCCAAAAAGTTAAAGCTTACTAAGACTTGTGGGAGAAAGTCTGCATCGGCTATCTTTTGTTGCTTTTCTATCAAAGCTATTTCATTTTTAATAAGCGCAATTTCGGGCCTTTGGTTAGTAGCTTTATTGAGCAAGGCTTCTTGGGTAAGGGTGGCTTCTTCTACTTGTATTTGTGTATCAACGATATCAAAATTTTCTGTAGCTTCTATACCCAAGTGCTGTTGAAAGACCTTTTTTAATAAGTCAAGCTCTCTTTCGAGCGTTTCTTGCTTTAGTTTCACCCCATTAATGCCTACTTGTACTTTCAGTAAGTCGTTTTTTTGTGCCAATCCTGCTTCCACAGTATTCTCTAAATCTTCTTCGAGTTGCTTTAAGGAGATGAGCTGTACATTGGTAAGGGAAAGCTGTTCTTTTAAGGCTACTAAAGACCAATAGTATTCTTGCGTCTGATAGATCACCTCATCTTCTACAAGGGCTTGCTGCTCACTCGCTAGTTTTTCTCCAATGCCCGCTGCTTCTATTCCGTTGCGTACTTTTCCACCTAGATAAATAGGCTGGGTGACAGATACCCCAAAGGTCAACAATTGTTCTGGAATCAGGCCTCCTGCACCTTCTAAGAAATAAATACCATTGCCTGAAGCCGTCGCAGTTGGTGTACGACCCGTTTTGGCGGACTTTACCTCTTGGGTAGCCACTTGTTGGTCTATTTTAGCAATGGCAATGCGTTTGTTGTTTTGGAGAGCAAGGGTTTGGCAAGCCTCCAAGGTATAGGTGTTTTGGGCACCACTTTCTGAAAGAGAAAGCAGTACCACCACACCACCTAACATAAGTGTACGCCTAATAAGCAGTACCAGTGTCAGGATTTTTTTACATATATGAAATATAAAGAGCATACTATTTAAGAGTAAGAGGGATCGTTAACGGTTGATAAATGCGGTACCTTCACTGTTTCAACTTCATCTGGAGAAGGCTGGGGCATTTTTACAAATAAAGAATACATCACTGGAATAATGAGTAAGGTCATAAACATAGAAAACATAAGCCCTACTGACAATACACTTCCTAAGGGTGACCACAATGGAGAGCCTCCTACAATCATAGGGACTACCCCAATCGCAGCGGCCGAGGAGGTCAAGAAAATAGGACGCATTCTTCGTTTAGCGGCTGCCATCGCAGCGGCTCCTATGCTATAGTCGTGGTCGTGTACGAGTTCGTCAGCATAGTCTACCAGAACGATCCCGTTTCTCACTACAATTCCGATTAAACTAATGATTCCTAAGAAGGCTGTGAAGCCAAAGGGGTTACTGGTAAGTAGTAAACCTGTAGCAGCTCCTAAGATACTTAACGGAAAGGTGGTCAGGATGATGAAAGTCTTAGAAAGACTTTTGAACTGAAACATGAGCGTTAAGAAAATAAGGAGTACACTTACGCCTAGAGCAGCTAGCATATTAGGAAGGTTTTCTTCAGAAGATTCTAAATCTCCTCCGTAATCGATGGCTACACCGGCTGGCAAATCGACTTCTGCCAGCTTCTCTTGTACAGGGGTAAGTATATCTGAGGCATACTTATCACTAGTTGTTTCAGCACGAATGGTGACGGTTCGTAAGCCATTTCTACGAACAATAAGACCTGGCTCCCAAGTGGAATTCAACGTTGCTACCTGTCGTAAAGGTACTTTTGCACCTGTTGGGCTATTAACGTAGAGATTATTAAGGTCTGTAAAGTCCTCTCTCTCACTTTCTTTTACCCTCACTACAATGTCCTTGGCTTCATCTCCTTCCCAGAAAGATGAGATAGGTGCGCCTTTGAGTGAAGCGCCTAGCGTTTGTGCCAAGCCCACGGTAGAGATATTAAGCCGATTAGCTTGTTCCTTATTGACATCTACTTCAAGTGCATAGTAAGGATTTTTATAATTGGTATGTACCCATCTTGCGCCTTCTACCTCTTGTAACAAGGGCGTAACGCTATTGGCTGCTACCTGTAAGCTATCTAAGTTTTCGCCTATCAGACGAATCTCTACGGGAGTTTTACTATTCTGATAAGAAAGTCGTTTAATACGCACTTTACTTTCTGGTAGAAAATCTTCTAAGTACTTTTCATACTCTCTGATAAGTTCTCCAGCAGCTTTGGGATTTTTTGCATTGATAAATAGCTGCGCGTAGTTTTCAGCAGGTGCTTCGGGTGCATAAGTCGAGAAAAACCTGGGAGAGCTTGTACCTACATAGGCACTTACATCTTTAATGCGTTCATCTGATTCAATATGCTTAAGAAGTCTTTCAACTGCCTGATGCGTGTTATCATAGGTGCTTCCCTCAGGTAACCATACTTCTAAATTGAAGGTAGCACGATTCAAACGAGGAAAAAACTCTTCTGGGAGTTTACCCATTAAAAAGCCGCCCAATACAATGGCTACGACACCTGCTCCTAAGGCTATTTTCTTATGTTTAAAGCTGGCTTCTACTAGCTTATCGTATTGTGCCTGCACCCGATCAAGGAAGGTGGGCTTTCTTTCTTCACTCTTCTCAGGCTTTTTAAGCCCCTTTTTCACAAATATAAAACATAGGTAAGGCGTTAAGAAAATCGCTACAAAGAAAGAAGTAGCCAGCGCGATACTTACCGTATAAGGCATAAACTTAATGAAGTCGGCTGCGATGCCTTCTAGTAAGAAGGATAAAGGCAAGAAGGCAAAGATAATAGTGAGCGTAGCCGTTAGAATAGGAATAAACAATTGTGTGGCACTTCGCCAGCCTGCTTCCCATCGGGAGTAACCTTCATCCAGCTTTTCAATGTAGTTGTCTACAATGATGATAGCATCGTCCACTACCATGCCCAATACCACAATGAGTCCTGCTAAGCTTACGCTATGCAAGCCAATGCCTAACAGGTACATAACTGCTAAGGTAATGAGAATCGAAACAGGGCTCGCAATAGCAGAAATGGTGGCCAAACGAAAGGGAAGTAAGATCATAACCACCAGTATAACCGCCCCGATGGCAATGGCAAACTCTGTAAAGAAGTGCCCTATAGCATGATCCACACTTTCTGGTTGGCTGTAGATGGTATCAACAGATACTCCTTCAGGGAATCTTGCTTCGACCACTTGATCGATCCTTTCATTGAGTTTTTCGCCGAATTCTACAATATTATTTCCCTGCTGCATTTCTATGGAGAGCATCAAGGCTTTCTAGCCATTCACAATGATCCTCTGATCCCTATCAGCATATACGCGTTGAATATCAGCTACATCTTTCAGGCGTATAATACTCCCTTGTTGGCTTGTAGTAATGATTTGATTAGCTAATTCTTCTTCAGAACGATAGCGGTCATCGCTAAATACCTGTATGTTATTGCCTGATAGGTCTACTTCTCCGCTGTAGGCAGTACTATTGTGTTGGGTGATAGCTTGTGTAATCTGGTTGATACCCAAGTTATATTGAGAGAGCTTCTCTGTGCTTACACTTACCTGTATTTGTTCTTTCTGCTTGCCAAATACTTGAAGCTTAGAGACTTCTGGAATAGTTTGTAAGCCATCTTTTAGAATGTCTAGATAGTCTTCTAGCTCATTAAAAGAGTACTGATCAGATGAAACTGCCAACATCAGCGCCGTTGTTTCCCCAAAGTCTCCTTGTACAATAGGACCTATGAGACCTTGAGGTAAGTCAGTGGCAGCCGCTTGCATAAGACCTGACTGTAACTTTGACCAGAAAATGTCTTTCTCATCAATAGGATACCAATCTTCCAGTTCTACCTGTACTACCACCCTGCCCGCTGAGGTAGTAGAAAATGTTTTAGTCTTCTTGATTTCCTTGTATTCAAAAAGATAATCTTCTAGTTTTTGTGTTATTTGGTTTTCTACTTCTGTGGTAGAAGCACCTGGTAGAATGGCAATGACGAGTCCCTGCTTTACAGGTATTTCTGGGTTTTCGCTCCTTGGCATATGCAATAGCGCATAAATACCAGCGATCATGAATAATGAAAATACAGCTAGTGTTACCTGCTTGTACTTCATAGCGAGTTGTACGAGTCGCATAATATATCTTAGTTTAAGTTATTATAGAGAGATAGAACTACCATTGCGTAGTTTGTGCTGACCTGCTATGATGAGCTTTTCTCCACCCGATAAGCCTTTGTTAATCAATACTTTATCGTTAGTGGTAGCTCCCACTGCTACTTTTATAAGCCTTGCTTTCTTGTCATTCGCTATGAAGACGTGGTCTCCATATTTAGGAGAGTGAAGCAAGGCTGCAGAGGGAATCATCACTTGTTTGGTTGTCTTCTCATCTCCTTCGAAAGCCGTTTCTACTAGCATGCCTCCTCTGAGATTATGCTTGTTGGGTAGCTCTACCTTCACCTGATAGCTTCTAGTGCTCGGGTCAGCTACTGGGGCAATGATTTGGATCGTTCCTTCTTCCGTTATATCACTTACTTTTACGGTAACTTTATCACCAACTTTGAGATAATGAATTTCACTCTCAGGTACAGCTACTACCGCATAAACGCGTTGTAGATTCACAATCTCATAGGCAGGTACTTCAGGCGAGACGGTCATACCTTCTTCAATATTTTTTCTAGCTACCGTACCTGTAAAAGAAGCGGTGAGTCTTGTATCTTGAAGCTGCTTTTGGTTGAGTGCATGCTGTGCTTTGGCTTGCTGTAGGCGTGCCTTGGCTTGTACATATTCGCTCTCAGGAATACTTTGTTTTTTGTGCAACATTTCAATTCTATTGAAGGCGTCCTGTGCCATAGTGAGCTGTGCTTGGCTCATAGCAGACTGATTAAAATAGTTGACTTGCTCTAAGGCAGCAAGTAATTGTCCCTTACGGACATCATCGCCTTCTTGTACGTACACTTGTTGTACCTTACCGGGCGTTTGAAAGCTAAGTCGCACGGTATTTTTGGCTTCGATAGTGCCTGTGTAGAATAGAGAAGCGCTTGCTACGGGCTGCTTAGTTACTTCTTGCACTTTTACTGCAATAGTCTTGGCTTTGCTTTTTCCATCATTGTCTTTTGCATTGGCTTGCTCTGTTTTACAAGAGGAAAGATTGAAAGAAATCAATAAACTGATACTCGTAATGATCAGTAAGCGATGAAAATAAGTAGATCTAAACATGAGAAATAAAGAAGTTTTATATTCAACTGAATGATTCAATCAAATGATTGAATAGAGGATAAAAAAATAGGTTCTCGCTACTTAGAAAACCCAATACACTTATCTAACAAGATGATAGATTAAATGTTCAATCAAATGATTGATTTTTATTTATATTCAATTGATTTGAGTAGTATGTCTGCTACAATTTTAGGTTGATTAGAGATAAATTCTTCGTATTCAGAATCTTGAAAGTCTAGATGTGCCATAAGACTTTCCTTAGCAAGTGATGGGAAAATAGCTAACCCTAAGAGATTGGCCACAAAATACTTAGGATTGGTAGGTTTGATTTTACCTTGCTGCGCTAAGCCATCCAGTGTTGTTATAATGGAGTCATTTAAACGTTGATTAGGAATAAGTTCTTTAAGTTCTTTTACTTTTTCGTTGTTGCGTTGCATTTCTCCAAAAACGAAAATAGAAATAGAGGGGTTCTTTTTCGCTAATGTTAAGCAGTTTTCTACAAAGGCCACAAGTTTATCTCTTAAAGGGAGTTCACTGTCAAAAATAGCATTCATAATGATGAAAAACTCATCAAAAGCTTCTTTCACAATTACTTTGAACAACTCTTCTTTGGTGCCATAGTAATAGTGTAGTGTAGAGATATTGACACCTGCTGCTTTGGCTATATCACGGGTTTTGGTGGCATCGTAGCCATTATCGATAAATACTTTTGTGGCGGCGTGCTTTATCTTTTCTTTTGTACTTAATTTTGTATCATTCATAGTCATCATAATACCATATACATAATGATAGTATTACTTCAACAGAGGGTTTAATAAAAAGTTCTTTTCTACTTTGTAAAAATTACCACTAAGAGAAGAGATGTTGTGTTGTAAAGGCAAAGAGAGTGGTAGAATGCAGGTCTATTTATACAAGATACTCTAGTAATCTAGACTTCTTATTTTTGTCAGTTTCGTGTACGAACGATTCTTCGGTAAGGTACTTTAAGTAGTGTGCGTTGAGAAAATGTCCCCAGGCGTCTTTTCTAATGAAATGCTCTCCATCTATTTTAATATTACGTGCTTCTTTATAAGGAGCTAAAGTTCCCATTTTAGCGATGATATCGTGCTCATTAGAAAAACTTTCTATATGAGGGCGTTGAGAAGCATTTCTGATGGGTGAGTGGCTCATCTCTTCAGCACAATTGGCAAAAGCATAAATCTCCAGCTTGGCTAAGTGCTTACTTTTTTGGGCAATGAGGCTATCTAGTATAGAGGAAGCCAGTAATGTACCTTGTGAGTGGGCAATCAATACTACTTTCTCTTTCTCTTGCAAGGCCGTTTTAAGATAGGGCGTAGCAAAGGCGGTAAAAATTTGGTTTCTGTCGCCCTCTTTGCCAGAAAGTGATTGTAATACATCTACAGGAAGACTATCAGTAGGATTATGTAAAACGAATATTTCCCTCTCAAAAAGTTTAGAAAGATAGCGACTATTCAGCTCTACAATGTCTCTGTTACTGCCTACACCATTGATAAAAAACCAAGCTTCTTTTTTATTTTTGCCCACAAAAGTTTCTGAGCTAAAGAGGGTAGGTTCTTCATAGAAGAGAAAAGGTTTTAAGACTTCAGGAAAGTAGGATTTAAGACTATTACCAAAAAAGAATAGGGGAGGAAGGGAAATTTCAGAGGTATATCGGATAAATTTTAGTAACTCCCCTGGATTCGCAATGCTAAACTCAGAATACTTTTCATAAGGAGGCACCCAAGCTTCTGTATCTCCAAAGATGGCGCGCAGATAATTAGGCTCGGAGGTAAAAATAGCATCTATGGCGGTTCTGATTGTATTTAACATAGTAATGAGAGATTAGGGTTACTACTGTTCTGTATATTAACAAAATAATCCTTAAAAGTTAAGAATATGCTTACTTTTTCCCTTTTTGAAGAGTAAAGTCTTCTTCTGGGCTTTGTAACGTAGATTGACGATATTACTTTGGTCATCGAATAAGTCTAGCAAAATCTTATTGTGAAATGTGATATTTCTAAGATTTCCTTTGTAAGGAATTTTAAAGTAAACGGTGGTTGCCTCTACATCAGCCTCTCTTTTCACAAATACAATCTTACTTTTTTGTCCTTTCTTGTTTTGTAGGTAAAAGTGGGTGGCCAAGTAATTGGTAATGGCTTGGCTAGCACGTGTATCTTTCCCCGCAAAATCAATCAATATTTTTTCTCCTTCATTCAAGCGATTAATATCTCCCTCTAAATCATCTGTAAATACCCGCAAAATTACCTCAAAGTTTTTCGTTTGTGCATTATAGTTCATCTCAGCAATACTCGAGTGAAAGTCGTGTAGCGGTGTAGGAGGAGATAAAAAGCTTATCCACCAGATATTGAAAAGGAGAACAGACATTACGCTTTCTTATTTCATTTACATTTCTTCTAACGGAGGTACTTGAAGCTTTTGCCAGTCCCAATTGGCACGTTTAGCGCCTGCTAAATAAGCGCTTTCTAAGAAGTCTAAGAGTACTTTACGAGGATCAGCAGTAGGCAGTAAATCCTTGTATTTCAAGATGGCCATGGGGCTGCCATTGGCTTCCATCCAAAAAGCTGCTTCGGGTATAAGCGGCTCTTCTTCTATCTGTGCTGGAGAAGGTGCCGTGTAGGCATAAAAAGCTGGCTCTGGTAAGTTGTCGTCTCCTGCCCAAAAGCCAAAACTGATCACTTCGTGTGAATAAGCATCCTTGTCGGGTATGCTGGCTTCCTCATTGAGTGGCGGTGCTGATTTTCCTGAGAACCTCGTAACAGCCAAATCCATATGATGCCAGTAAATATGTACAGGGCAGGTTTTTCCGTAGAAACGACCACTAAACTCTTTAAATACGCCATCCACCCAAAGCATCATTTGCCAAAACTGAAAAACAGCTTCTTGATCGTGGTGATGGTATTCAGTAATCTCACTAAAATGTTTATCAATACCCAAGTCGTAAGGTTTGTCAATAATTGCCACCTGTACACCCCAGTCTTTAAAGATAAGTGTTAGCGCTTTGTAAAAATCACTTACTGAATAACCCTCTCGCAATTGTATGTCTTTTTGTACGCCTTTGCTACTCTTAAATTCAACGATTTGCTTATGTACATTATAGACGATTTCGAACGTATTTAGACCATCACCCATAGGAGTCACTTGGGTGGTAAATCCCTCACTAGAGAGGTAAAGCGTAGTATACCACCAATGGTTTTTTCTTGGGGTAAAGGTAAGTCGGATTTTCCCAATAATCTGGAAAATCAAGTGTAGCGTCATCCTGCTGTGTGTCCAGGTCTCATATGGAAGATAGGGTAACTTCATAATTACTGGTATATTTAGTGGAGTTTAGAAATAATCGTGTAAGAGATCATATATAATCTATAAGAGTACTGCCTATAAAAGCTTAATAAAGTCATTGAGAATGGCAAAAGCCATTAGGCATAAGATCAGAAGCATGCCCACCTTTTGCGAGACCTCTAAAAACTTATCAGAAGGCTTGTTCCCAGAAACAATCTCATAGGTAAGGAACATCACGTGTCCTCCGTCTAGCGCAGGGATAGGCAAGAAGTTCATAAAGGCTAAGATCATAGAGAGCATGCCCGTAATAAACCAAAACTTCGACCAGATCCATACAGCGCCGTAGATCTGACCAATGCCAATAGGCCCACTTAAGGATTTAGATGCCGATACTTCTCCTCTGAAAATCTTACCAAAGCCTCTTATGTTATCTACGATAATACTAAAAGCATTGGTGGTTCCTTTAGGAATAGACTCTGCTAGCGTAAAGTCGTTGTGTACATAAAGGGTCTTTACAAAAGAAGGTGCAAAACCAATTTTTCCTTCTTTCGTTACTTGTAATGTCTTTTTTACCTGCTTATTACCACGTTGTACAATGACATTTACCTCCTTGTCAGCATTTTCTTGAAGGGCCGCTTGGAGCTCATGGTAGTAAGTAATGTTGCCTGCTTGTGTACCTTGTCCATTTGCTTGAAGTCCTGCCTTTAGTTTTGAAGAACTAGGGCTGCTTTCTACACGAATGATCTTATCCCCTTTTTGAAGTCCTGCCTTATCGGCGGGAGAGTCCGGTACTACCTCTTCTATGGCAAAATCCTTGGTGACAGGAATGTCATCAATAAAGCCTTCTCGGTTATCCGCCAGCTTATCCATTAAGTTATTAGGAATTTTTTGGTCGAATGTTTTATCACCGCGTCTCACTGTGTAGTAAGCATCTGTACCAAGTAGCACATCAGCGCTGCGAATGTCATTAAACCTTTCAAAAGACTCCCCATTGATGGCAATGATTTGGTCACCTGTCTGTAAGTTAAGCTCCTCTTGTGCGATCTCTCTTGCTACAATGCCATACTTGGCCTTTTCAGCAGGAATGTACTCTTCGCCTCTAGCGTAAGTAAGTAAGATAAAGATGATAATACCTGTCACAACATTGACGATGATCCCACCCATCATCACGATGAGACGCTGCCAAGCAGGTTTTGAACGAAACTCCCAAGGCTCAGGCTCTTTATTGAGAAATTCCTTATCCATCGACTCATCTATCATACCTGCGATTTTCACGTAGCCTCCAAGTGGAATAGCACCGATTCCATACTCTGTTTCACCCCACTGTACCTTAAATATAGTAGGAGGGAAGCCAATCGAAAACTTCTCTACGCGCATACCAAACGCCTTTGCTGCGAGTAAGTGTCCCAGCTCGTGTAACCCTACTAATATGGACAAGCCCAAAATGAGCTGACCAGCCATTATTAAAAAATCCATGTATTCTTTTTCCTTTAAAATTAATCTTTACTCATTTCCTATACCAACGACAATGCCACTTGACGAGTTTCTTGGTCAGTGTGTAGGTAATCGTCCAATACGGGTGATGCAATATAGGGGATTTTTGCCATACAATCTGCCACTACGTCAGGGATTTCTAAAAAACGAATCTCATCTTTTAGAAAATAATCAACCGCTATCTCGTTGGCAGCATTGAGTATACAAGGGGCATTACCCCCTTTTTCTAATGCCTCGTAGGCAAGTGCTAGGTTCCTGAAAGTTTTGGTATCAGGAGACTCAAAAGTAAGTTGAGGATAGTCTAGAAAATTAAACCTTGGAAAATCAGATTTAATTCTAGCAGGATAGCCCAAAGCAAACTGTATAGGTAGCTTCATGTCAGGTAGGCCCATTTGTGCTTTAATAGAACCATCCTCAAACTGTACCATAGAATGGATAATAGATTGTGGATGTACCACTACCTCTACCTGTGCCACACGTAAATTGAAAAGCCACTTAGCTTCTATTACCTCTAACCCCTTGTTCATCAAGGTAGCCGAGTCGATGGTTACTTTAGCCCCCATACTCCAGTTTGGATGTTTGAGTGCTTGCTTTTTAGTAACTTCCGCTAAGTCTTCGGTAGATTTTCCTCTAAAAGGGCCACCCGAAGCAGTGAGAATCACTTTCTCAATAGGATTATGAAACTCCCCCACCAAGCATTGAAAAATAGCAGAATGCTCTGAATCTACTGGATAGATATTGACAGCTTTCTCCTGTGCCAACTGTGTAATTAAAGCACCAGCTACTACAAGGGTTTCTTTATTAGCCAACGCAATAGGTTTTCCTGCTTCTATGGCTTTTATAGTAGGCTCCAAGCCAGCAAACCCTACCAAAGCAGTAAGCACAATATCTACCGTGTCCATTTGCACTACCGACTGTAAGGCTTTCGAACCAGCATAAACCTTAATTGGAAGATGTGCCAGCGCTTGTGTAACTTGATCGTAAAGCTGCTCGTTGGCGATTACCACTGCATTAGGCACAAACTGTATACTTTGTGCAATGAGCAGGTCAGCATTATTTTGTGCCGTGAGTACTTCTACGGCAAAGTGATCAGGGTTGGCTTCAATTACCTCCAACGCTTGTGTACCAATGGAGCCAGTAGAGCCCAGAATGGCTACATGTTTCTTCATACCCGCGATTTTTTTGATTTAGATGCTTTCTGATTTCTTTTCGATTTATAATCCAAATAGTAGCCTAATGCAGGAAAGAAGATACTTCCTGCTACAATAAGGATGATTTTAAGAACGATATCTGACATAAAACCAATTGTTAGTTTCCTACAAAACTACCTATGGGTAGGTTGTGTTACAAAATCATTATTTTTTAAAATCCTTCTGGAAAGCCTACTAAAATAAGCGCGTTTCCATAGGTCAATTCTACCTTTTCTTGATAACTGTACCTCATAGATAAGTTCTGAAAAATAATTTTGAATTGTAGTCGACTGGTTTGGTGTAGTAAAGTAAGCTGGGAAAGCGGGAGTGCCTCGCCGTTGCGTTGTTGCTCTTCGCCAAGTTTAGCCAGCTCTTTAAGTAGTGCATTAAAGGGAATTTCAGCCAGCAACTGCTGTTGCTGATCGAAGAATAAAAATTGATTTTTATCTTCTCCTAACTCATAATGACAATATAGTTGAAAGTTTTCTGCAGGATAGCTATAAATAAGTTGTTGCTGGTTGCCTGCACTCGACATATCTACTTGGAAACTAAGCTGGTAAGTTCGTGTATCGACGATCTCTCGGCTATCAGCTTGAAAAGTATAAGTATTTTCTCGGTAATGCTGGCCGTAGGGGTAATTATCTACACCTATAAGTGCAAGTAACTGAGAAGACTTATCTAGCCCGGTTGTATCATCTTCCCACAATTGTTCTAGGTCTGCTTTGAAGAGTGGTTGTAGTGCTTTGAGGGCATCTCTCTTTTCAAAAAAACGAACAATCGAGATGATACGTGTAGTAGTTGGCCGATCGAGATCAAGGGGCTGTGTGCCTGAAAGCCCTTGTTTTGGAATAGGTTGAATAGCGTTGATGAGGTCTCTGAGTTGTGCACGCTGGCTTCTTTCTGCTACACTGAAAGCGCTCCAAGGACCAAGAGAGCTAAAGAGGCAAACGAGAAAGAGGGTGACGGGAATAATCTTAATGTTACTCGCTTTGCTAAATAAGAAGTAAAACGCCATACCCAATAACCAGCAAGCTAAGGCAACTATGAAGTACCTATTCTCAGTAACTCCATAATCTACTATACGCTTTCCGATACCTACAAATAGAAGTAATAGTAAAGGAAATAGCGCCACATAAAAACTTTTGGAGAAAATGTTGATCCATTGATTGCCTTCGTTTTTACGGATAGGATATACCAATAATAAAGACAAAATACCTGCTATCGAAAAGCTAATGACTAAATAAGATACCCAGCCTTTAGGTAAGTCCCAAAGAATCAAGATGTAAGCAGTGTAGGCATATAGGATAATGAGGTACAAAGCTACTAGAGGAAGCAATACATACTGTGTAAACAGCTTCAACTGTCTTGGATAATCTTTCTGACCATTGAGTGCCTCCCAATCACTTGGTATACCGGCTAGGAACATAAAAGTATTAAAACTACCTACCACTACTATAAAAAGCCTTAAATACCAATCGCCGTTTACTTGTAAGTTAAATAACTCTCCTACCGCTAGAATAGCCAACGCTACACCCGTAAAGAGTGTAAAGGAGTAAAGGCCACCTAAAATAAGCCTCATAAACAAAGCTTTATTAAACTGCCAAAAAGCTTGTAAGTAACCTGCCTTAGTAAAAGGAATAAAAGATACTAACAAATGGAAAGCTAAAGCAAAAAGTATAAGACGAGCCACCACTCTCTCGTTCAATTCATTGGGTAGAAGAAAATAATAGATAACCAGAAACAATATACTGGGTGTTCTGATAAGCCAGTGGGATCGCTTTTCTACCTCATTGGCCTTGATGTACAGCGCAACTGAAAGAAACAGCGGTAAACTCAGTAGTAAAGTAAGGAGTAGCTTCACGTATACCGCTGACTCTTCTCCCTCTACTTTTACTAGCAGCCACGCTACCAATGTTCCTATTAATGTAATAGCTGATACATAAGGAAAGCGAACGATGGTCGCTCGGAGTTGTGAGGCAATGGTTGCAATGGGTATCCACTTCATAGTTCTTTGGTGATTCTTCTAATCTCTTCAGAAGCTTTTAAATTCCTATTGTAGTCAAACACCTTTTTTGCCTCTTGCCAACTGGCGTTCATTTCTAATCCTAGTAATAATATAAAGGCCAACAGGTATATCCAAAGCATTAGGCCAATGATAGTTCCAATGGAGCCATAAAGCTTATTGTAGGCAGCGAAGTTATCTAAGTAGTAAGAGAGCGCATTAGTAGTAAGAATGATAAGCAAGGAGGCCACCGTTGATCCCAACGAGAAAAAACGCCATTTCCTTTTGTTGGAAGGAGCTAGGTAGTATATACAAGAAATAGATAGAAAAAATACCATAAAAACAACTACATATTTAAGTATGACAATCCCCGTCAAGAGTAAGGTATCCGTGAGTAATCCCTCATTAGACAACCACTGCAATAAAAACTTTCCTACGATGAGTAAGGCAACCGCCACAATCAACATAAAACCTACTACCATGGTAAGCGAGAGCGCAACCAGTCTCAGCCGTAAAAAAGAGCGCTTTTCTGCATACTTATACGTACGATTAAAGCTGATAATAAGGGTAGCCATTCCGTTTGTGGCAGCGTATAATGCGAATAGTACACTAAAAGACAAAAGGTTTTGGCGTTTATTCACCAAAATATCACTCACCGTACTATCAATTACCTCATAAATACCATGTGGGAGTGCATTGGCCAAGAAAAAGAGGATTTGTTGGTGATCGATGTGTATGTAAGGTAACAATGAAAGAAAAAAGAGAATAGTAGGGAAGATAGATAGTGTAAGACTGAAAGCGACTGCCATGGCTCTACCATTAAGGTCGTCTCTCACAATTTTCTTAAAAAGTATTTTTAAATAGAAATGAAGTGGAATGGGCTTCCTTCGACCCAAATGTACACTTTGGGTGAATCGCTTCAACTTTATGAATACTTTTGTATGGGCAAGCCTATCTACTAATTTCATGTGTATAATATTGGCAAATCACTATGCTGCAAAGAAGAACGTATATATTAGTCTTTTTCCAAAAAATATATGTGAAAAGTAGGTGAACGATGACGAAAGAAGTTAAAGTTCTGCTTTTTTAGGTCACATTCATCTGCTTAGCTACTTTAAAAATACCAATCATGCTAATAGCATCTGTAATTTGGTTGGTAAGTACCATTGCCAATGCTTCTTTAAGAGATACTTTCCTGATGGAAAGTACTTCGGTATCCTCAAAATCAGTAACTCCTTCTGTAAGCTCTTCAGCTAAGAAAATAAAACCTTCCTCGTCTGTTACAGAGTTAGAGGTGTGTACTCTGCCCAGTGGCGTCCACTTCTCAGCAGTTAAGCCTGTTTCTTCTTTTAGCTCTCGCTTGGCAGAGGAGAGGATATCAACATCGAGTGGCCCACCCCCCATAGGAATTTCCCAAGAATACTCGTCTAAAGGATAACGATACTGTCCAACTAGCCAAGTGTAGCCTTCTCCATCCACAGGTACAATACCAAGCGCTTTATTTTTAAAGTGAACTGTACCATAAATACCTTTTCTGCCGTTGGGTTTTACTACTTGATCTTCCTTTACAGAAATCCAGGGGTTACTGTAGATAGGGTTTGAACGAATAAGTTGCCAAGGGTTCACTGTGTTTTCCTCCATAGGTCATTTCAATATGAATAAGTGCTATATAATGCGATTAATCCAACACATTTAGCGATTGTACATAAATCGTTTATCTTTACAAAAAAAGATTTAACTCTAATATATGAATACCCTTATCGCAAAACAAGATCAGCGAATTACACTACTCAAAGGTGACATCACAAAGCTAAAGGTAGAAGCCATTGTAAATGCCGCCAAAGAACAACTTACTGGAGGAAGCGGTGTAGACGGTGCGATTCATCGGGCAGGTGGTTTCCAAATATTACAAGAATGCATGCAGTTACCTATTCACTACAGGGATGTAAGATGCCCGACGGGAGAGGCAGTCATCACTACAGGAGGTAATATGTCTGTCCCTTATGTCATTCATACCGTAGGGCCTGTTTGGCAAGGAGGTGCTTCAGAAGAGCCCATACTCTTAAAAAATGCTTACCGTAATAGCTTAGAAAAAGCAAAAGAAAAAGGTGTTCACTCGATCGCTTTTCCCAATATAAGTACAGGCGTTTATGCTTTCCCTAAACACCTAGCCGCTAACATAGCCGTAGAGACTGTCTTGGCATTTCTTAAAGAAGACGATACCCTACAGCAAGTGATTTTTTGTTGCTTCGACGAAGAAAATTATCAAATTTACCACCGACTGCTTAGTTAGACGGCTTTTGCCAAACTATTTCTATATTTTGTTGGTTCGATCATTTACTACTTCCTTTCAGTACATGCATTACCAACCAAACTATGTCTTCTAGTCGATTTATCACCTTAGGAATTCTAATAGGGTTACTACTACTCGTAGATTTATACGTCTTTCAAGCCGTAAAGGCTGTTGCAGAAAATACAGCCTACAAGCGTTTCATTTACAGCTTCTATTGGGCTATTTCTATTTTGAGTGTGGCAGGGATTTTTTGGTATAATTTCGTGCAGTTAGAGAATGTCCCAATTAACAAGACCCTTATTATAGGCTTTGTCTTCGTAAACTACTTCTCTAAGTTGTTTGTCGTTATCATATTGTTTATTGATGACTTCATCCGTCTATCGAAATGGATAGCAAGCTTTTTTTCGAAGAACTCCGCTACAATACCTACTACGTCAACGCCTGTTACCTCAGAAGATAATCATATTACGCGATCGGACTTCTTAATGAAAACAGCCCTAATAGCAGGAGCAGTACCATTGGCTACGATGAGCTTTGGTATTTTGTCAGGCGCACACGACTATCGCATACGAAGAAAAACACTTTACCTTCCTAACTTACCAAAAGCTTTTGATGGGATACGCATTGCCCAACTTTCTGATATTCACTCTGGTAGTTTCTTTAATAAGGTAGCAGTAAAGGGTGGTGTAGAGATGTTACTGTCTGAAAAGCCCGACGTAATTTTTTTTACAGGAGATTTAGTAAATAATACAGCGAAGGAGGTAGAGGAATACGTACCTATTTTCGAAAAAGTGAAAGCGCCGTTAGGGGTATATACTATATTAGGCAACCATGATTACGGAGATTACGTAAGATGGAATAGCTTGGAAGCGAAGCAACAAAACCTAGAAGACCTAATCACAGCACATCAACAAATGGGATGGGATTTACTTTTGGATGAGCATCGTTTCATTGAAGTAGATAAGGAGAAAATAGCCGTCATAGGGGTAGAAAACTGGGGAACAGGTCGCTTCCCAAAGTATGGAAACCTTTCAGAGGCTTACAAAGGTGTTGAAGAAGCACCTGTCAAACTGCTCTTATCGCACGATCCCAGTCACTGGGACGCACAAATTAGACCGCAGTTTCCTGACATTGATCTGACACTCTCAGGACATACACACGGTATGCAGTTTGGTATTGAGATTGGAGACTTCCGTTGGAGTCCTGTAAAATACCGTTACAAACAATGGGCTGATCTCTACAAAGAAGGTAATCAATACTTATACGTTAATCGAGGATACGGTTATATTGGCTTTCCGGGCCGCGTGGGTATCTTACCAGAAATTACACTCCTAGAACTCAAAACAAGTGATGTGTAAAGTTGAAATACTTTTCGTATCTTACTGATTATTAAATCTATAACACTTAATAAATAAATCTCAATCTTAAACCTATAATCACCACAAAGTATGATGGATACCAGCCAAATAGAAGACTTAAAGCAAGCGGCATCTATTCTCAAAACTATTGCACATCCTTTACGCTTGGGCGTAATCGATTTGCTAGAGCAGCATCAGCGCCTCTCTGTAACGGAGATTTGCGATGCGATGCAATCGGAACAGTCTCTCACTTCCCACCACCTAGCGACCATGCGGTCGAAAGGCGTTCTAGAAAGCCAAAGAGAAGGTAAGAACATTTACTACAAACTGAAAGCAAAAGAGCTAAAGGGAGTCATGGAAACTGTAAAGAAATGCACAATACTGTAAAAGCATTTTCTTAGTAACACACAGTTTACAATTTTAGTGAACTGCAGAGAATTACATTTTACGAAGACACGTTATGGGTAAAGTATTTACATTTACCCCAACGTGTTTTTTGTTTTACCTTAAATTTTTGAAAATGATGAAGAAAGTATTGGCGTTATTATCCTTTATATTGCTCTTAGGAGCTTGTCAAGAAAAAAAGACCACCCAAGAGGAAGAAATGGCAGAGACGACTACTGACAAAATGGTGGTTCAAAATCTGTCACCTACGCAAATGAAAGCGTATATGACACAAAAACCAGGTATTGTACTAGATGTGCGTACACCTGAAGAGTATAGTGAAGGACACCTACCTAATGCTAAGTTGATTAACTTTTACGATGAAGACTTTAAAGAGCAACTAAACCAGCTAGATAAAACCAAGACCTATTACGTATACTGTAAAGCAGGTGGGAGAAGTACGAAAGCAACTGAACTTATGGCCTCCCAAGGTTTTACAAAGGTATATAATATGGAAGGTGGCTTCTCGAAATGGGAAGAAAATAACTAGTAAGCTACAAAAAAATAAAATGATTTCACAATTGAAGACAGTTTTAATACACTTTACAAGCAAATAAGTACACTTTACCTTTAAACATTTGTGATCTGTTGCTGTAAGCCTTTACTTCGTCATTGTCAATGAGACAAGGTTTCAGCCCCCTTTACCATTGGCACAGCCTTTGTTAAAAGACGAGGCAACGGCTCGACCAGCAGAAGGCCGGTCACTTCAGCCTAGTAATATTTTTTCAACATTTTAATTATTATTTACGATGAAAAGAATTATCCTATCTATCGCAGCGATAGTAGCACTTACATTTGGTGCGAACGCGCAAACTGAGCAAGGTAACATTCTATTAGGTGGAACCGTTGGTGGTGCCATCAACAATCCAGACAACAGTGATGATACTGATGCTAGTCTTTCTGAATTCACTGTAATTCCTCAAATAGGTTACTTCATCGCCGATGACTTTGCTTTAGGTTTAGGTCTAGGTTATAACATGTTAGACAACCGTCAAGATGATACTGCAGGTGGTGAAAACAGTACAGTAACTAATACTTTTATTGTAAGACCTTTTGGACGTTATTACATAGAGCTTGGTGATCAATTCAGTTTCTTTACTGAATTAGGCGTAGGTATCGGTTTTGGTAATAGCGTAGTTACTGCAGATGGTGTTGAGTCAGATGAGGACCTTAACACAGCTTCATTAGACATCGCTTTAAGTCCTGGCTTTGCCTTCTTCCCTGTAGAAACGTTTGGTATTGAGTTTTCACTAACTGGTATTCAGTTTACATCTTTCGATCCTGATACGGACACAGATGATAATACTGAAAGTACACTAAACATTGGTGCAACAGAGAGTGGATTATTTGGTAACAATGGATTCTTTAATCCTCAGTTATCATTGAACTTCTACTTCTAAGAAGCAGCAAGAACTAATAAAGAGAGCCTCATCCAACGATGAGGCTTTTTTGTATCTTTATACTTACTCTTCAAAATAGTTAAGGTCTCTTCCGAACGTCTCCTCTAGTTGCGTTACAGAGAAATAAGCCACCACAAAGCAGATCAACCCTATCACAGCAGCACTATAAATCATTCCTAAAGGGCCTTTTAAGGCAAAGTAACCCATATGCACCAATACTAGTGAGCCTCTTACGAAATTGGGAACACTTGTGGTAACGGTAGCTCTTAAGTTTGTACCGAATTGCTCTGAAGCAGAAGTAATCGAGATGACCCAATAGCCAGAAAAGATACCCAATACGAAGCACAACCCATAAAATACTTCCAGAGAAAAAGTATTGAAGAGAAAAATACCACTCAGAATCGCTGAAGCGATGATAAAAATATACTGTACTTTTTTACGAGAGCGCAACCACTGGCTTAGTAAGCCACTTAGCATATCGCCAATCGATAGGCCTATATAACAGTAAAGAATGGCCCAACCTGGAGTTGGGATACGTTCCATGCCAAGCTGCTCTCCAAATTCCTTACAAAAAGCTACTAAAAGCCCTACCACATACCAAACAGGCACTGTCCCTAGAATACAGTAGATATATTTTGCAAGACGTTGCTTGTTGCTAAAGAGTAATTTCAAGCTTCCTAATTTTACGCCACTGACATGCTTACTCTGTCGGAAAAGCCCTGACTCTGCTACCCCAATTCGGAGCGCTAATAAAAGTAGCCCCATCCCGCCGCCTACAAAGAAGGCAATCCGCCAGTCAAATTGATCTCCAACTAATGAAGCCACTACTGCCCCCAATAGACCTACCGTAGCCACGATCGTCACGCCATAGCCACGATTCTTTTTAGACATTACTTCGTTTACCAGTGTAATACCAGCGCCTAACTCTCCGGCAAGTCCAATTCCAGCAATAAACCTTAAAATAGCATATTGGGTCACATTGGTCACAAAACCATTGGCAATGTTGGCAAACGAATAAATAAGAATAGAGCCAAAAAGAACGGACAGACGTCCCCTTTTATCACCTAATACCCCCCATAATAGACCACCTAAGAGCAAGCCAATCATCTGTATATCAATGAGCAACTGACCGTAGTATTCTACTTCATCACTGGCGGTAATACCAATGCCATTAAGGCTCTGGATACGAATAATAAGAAACAGCAGGAGATCGTAGATGTCTACAAAGTAGCCCAAAGAAGCTACCAAGATAGTGAGCCATACTGTTTTTCGTGAAGTAGAGGGAGTAGTGTTAGGAACCTGATTCATAATGGTGGTCGTCAAATACAA
>CALEMF010000026.1 GCA_937911505.1 uncultured Cytophagales bacterium | reverse complement strand
AGTCTTGAGTAGCACCTTTCCCTTCTAGATAAAGTACTCCTAAGTTTTTTTGAGCTTCAGATAAGCCTTGTGCGGCACTCTTCTCGAGCCATTTAAAAGCCTGCTGATAGTCTTGCTTTACCCCCCAGCCATGGTAGTAGAGTAGTCCTAAGTTAAGTTGTGCTTTTACATTGCTTTGTGCAGCACCTTCTTGAAACCACTCAAAGGCCTTTGTGTAGTCTTGGGTAGTCCCTTGCCCTTTGGCATATAACCCACCTAGGTTATTTTGGGCATCTGCGTCGCCTTGCTGCGCACTTTTCTGAAACCATTTGAAAGCTTCTTCGTAATCCTGTTTGACGCCTTTTCCTTCGTAATAGAGTATTCCTAAATTATACTGGGCTGTCGCTTTATCTTGCATAGCGCTTTTCTTTATCCAAGTAAAGGCTTGTTGATAGTCTTGTGCGACGCCTAGTCCTTTTTTGTAAAAGGCGCCCAATTCATTTTGTGCATCAGCGTCCCCTTGTTGCGCACTCTTCTCGAACCAAAAAAAAGCTTTTGTATCCTCTTGAGCAACACCTCGGCCTTCCTTATATAGTCTCCCCACTTTGTACTGCGCTTCAGCTATTCCTTGCTGCGCACTCTTCTGAAACCATCTGAAAGCCTCTTCGTCACTTTGGGCAATACCTTCTCCCTCCAAATAACTGACTCCCAAGTTATACTGGGCGAGGGCAAACCCTTGAGCAGCGCTTTTTTGATACCAAGTTACTGCTTTCTGATGATCTTGATTTTTCCATTGATCATTGTCATATAAGAGCCCTAAGTTATACTGGGCTTCAGCATACCCTTGTGCGGCACTCTTCTCGAACCACATTAAGGCTTGTTTGTAGTCTTTGGTAACTCCTGTACCGCTTGCATAGAATTTACCTAGATTATTTTGTGCAGGGGCATAGCTTTGTTGGGCGCTTTTTTGTGTCCACTCAATGGCTTTGTCATAGTTTTGTGTGGTTCCTATCCCGTCTTGATAAAGAACCCCTAAGTTGTATTGCGCTTCGGTATTACCTTGTAGGGCACTCTTCTCAAACCATTTAAACACTTGCACATAATCTTGGGTAACGCCCTTCCCTTCGTAGTAAAGTACTCCTAAGCCATATTGTGCCTCTACATTTCCTTGTGACGCACTCTTTTGTGTCCATTCGAAGGCTTTTTTGTAATCTTTTTCTACTCCTTGCCCATAGTAGTAAAGCCTCGCTAATTGGTGTTGGGCTTTATCGTACCCTTGTTGTGCACTTTGGCTTAGCCACTGATATGCCTGCTGATAGTCTTGCGTAACTGTTTTTCCTTCTTTGTATAACATCCCTACCTCGTACTGCGCTTGTACATCCCCCTCTTTCGCACTTGCTTTTAAGGTTTCAACGTCTTGTGCTTCACTTATTGTTGTAAGTAAAGCGCCTATCAAAAACAGGATATATCTTAGCATATACTTCATCTTTTATGTAAAGAAACTGAAAGCCGTCTTGAATAAATACCCCGAATTCGGGGTATTTCCTTCCTTATACAACAGCTACATTTGAAAATAATCATTTTCGGACAATAAATCATTTTACTTCTTTACAAATATGCAGAAGCTCTCATTTAAACCTTTTGAAAGAAAAATACTGATCAATAAGCTTAAAGAAGCTTTTCCACAGTATAAAATACAGGATAGCCTTGGGAATCTACAGGTACGTACCAGTGGTTTTACTGTTACAGGGAATGTTCAGTTAGGCTTAAAACCCAATAAAGGTGAAATAACCACTAGAACCAACCTTGATATGGTTTGGGCGTACATTCTTTTTGCCTTACCGCTTGGTATTTACATTTTAAGCAAAAAGAATAAGCAACTGGCTTTTGAAAATGAAGTAGCGCAACAGTTGAGAGAGATTCTTGAACCTACCTCCTAACTGCTGCAGTCCTTCAAGTGTATTGTTCTAGTAATTTTATGGCTGTGCAAGTTGCACTTTGAACCATTCATCCACTACCCTGATGAGTTGTTCGGAAGGAGTTCCTCCTTTTCCTTTGAAAGCAGCTTGAGGGCTGTCAAAGATATTGAGTACGTGGTTGGTTTTGGGTAGCACTTCTAGCTGAGCAAGGTTGGCTTGGCTAGTGTTGACGATATCCACAATGGACTGGTGATCGTTGAGGCTCATAATCCAATCATATTTTCCATAAATAACAAGTGTAGGCACCTTTACCTTTGTCCAAGCAGCTTCAAAGTTAATTTCTTGTAATTGTTGATAAAAGCGTGCAGGACGACCGTATTGATGTGCAGGTTGATCGTACCAGAGATTAGCTAACTTAGGGTACTGTTTTACTATTTCTCCAGGTGTCATCTTTTCGTTGTAGTATTTTTGATAAAAAGAAGCATATCTCCGCATTTTATCATTGATTTGTGTAGGGGTTTCTCCCAAGAGAGATAATCTTCTTCGCTCAATTTCCATCATATGCTCAAACCAAGTGACGGTGCAAGCACCCGTTACTATATACCCTTTAATGGGTTGATGCTCTCCTAAAAGCGCGCTCAGCCCTCCTCCTAAGCTCATACCAACCAAGTAAATTTGTGTGGTATCTACATCTGCTCGTTTCTTAAGTGCTTCTAATGCTAGTTGATTAGCAAGTAGTTCTTCTTTCAGGTCGTATTCTGCGCAAACACCTTCGCTATCTCCCACACCTTGTTTTTCTACTCTCATAAAAATAATATCGGGATGCTCAGCGAAGTATTTGGTAAGTAGGTCGAAACCATTTACCACGCCTGTAGTAGTTTCAGTAGTGGTACAGGAGAGCCATTGTACTAGAAATACGGCAGGTCTTTTTCGGTTTGTGCGCGTTTTGGGTTTTGTAATGAGCGTTCGTAGTTTTTTTCCGTTGGGCAGTTGTAAATATTCATAAATAACCTTGTTTCGTAAGTTCTTTTCTAACGGCAAGGCTGCTGGCTTATACCGTGTGGTAAGCACTTGTTTTTCTCTTTGTAGTTTTAAACTATAGGACTTCTCACCCTGTAAGGGGGCAATCGCTTTGTGATAATTTGTGTAGGAATCCAATGGCTGCTGATCAATAGACAGTAGAATATCACCTGCTTGAAGCCCCGCTTTGCTGGCGCGGCTATCTGGTGTTACTTCTCTGATAAGTGCTCCTTGGTCAGCCTGCCATCGTAGGCTAAAATCGAGTTTTGCTTGTCTGGGTAGGCCGCCTATGTCTTTTTGACCGTAAGCGTAAAATCCTCCTAAAAAGCATATAATGTACCCTATATTTTTCATGTCTTATGGGTTTGGTTAAATCCAAAACAAGCATAAAAAAATCTATCTATGCTTTCCATTTAGAAAATAGGATTCCTGATTTACGAATCAGGAATATTGTATGGGCTTAGAGGTGCTCTTTTCGTGTTTGCCTATGTTTTTTAAACACGGCAGGGGTGATATGATGTATTTTCTTAAAAGCTGTGTAAAACGCTGAAAGCGCATTAAAACCACATTCATAAGCAACGGCTTCTATGCTGTAGTGTTTAAATTGCTCTTCTTGTAGTAGCCTTGTTGCCTCTTTTATTCTGTAATGGTTCAGTAGCTCGGGGAAGCTTTTTTGGAAAAAAGTATTAATGCTCTTAGAAACGAGATAAGGAGGTTGTTTGAGTTCTTTTGCCAATGCCTGAAGATTCAAGGAGGCATCTTTATAGATTTTATCTTGCTCAAATAAGGTCTTGATTTTTTGTACCAGTTCATCCACTTGTTGTGACGAAGCGTATTGATTCGGGAGTGGTTTTAATATTTCCCTTATGTGTGTAATACTCCATAGACTTAAACTGTACAAGATACTAGTCGCTACAACCGTAATGGTTAAGTATGCAATGTCTTGATGAATAAAAAGTTGCCAAGCAAATACCAACCATAAAGCACTTAAAGAGGCAAATAAGTATCCCACCCAACGTTTTTTGATAGCATTGTAACGAACTTTTTCAACGTGTACTTTCCTTCCTGCCGCTATCAGGTAGGCTAGCAGATGTAGCGCTGCAAATGTATACTGATAAAAAATCATAGGGCTGCTCACAAAAGGCTGCCAAAGGAGTAGGATACCCGCGGGTAAAAAATGAAGTAACAGCCCACTTGTTTTCTCGGATGTATTGTATAGCCAAGTCTGCAAATAAAACCATAGAAAAGGTCCTATTAGGGTAGTACCTATTAGTCCTGAGGCGGGCACTACATAGGGCAAGCCATCAAACAAAATAATCAGTACTGACTTTAGCAAGCGAATGGCAAGGGCTATCAATAAAAAGGATAGAAAGCGTGCAGAGGGATATTTTTTAGCGTATTTCCATAGATAAACACTCAAAAAAAGACAATGACCCAAAGCCAGCGCACTAAAGAAAGTGATCACTTCTCCCATACCATTAGGTTAAGTCCATACCCTCGAAATAGCTACGCCATTAACCTTTCCTGTACGAGCATCTATACCTGCTTGAATAAACAAGCCATTCACGCTGTCGATATGTGGGTATTCATGCACATACAATCCGGTACTTTCTGTCCAAAAGATCGGAGCTACAGCTAGTAAGTCATTTCCTTTAATCTCTAAAGGGTAGTCACCTTCTCCTCTTTGTGCATAAACACGACTCCAAGCATTGGTGACCCATTTATACCAACCTTTTACTTCATGGTTCTCGAAATTGATATAACTATCCTCTTTTGTTCCCATATCGGGTGTACTTTCCCCTATGTAATCTAGCACGAAGGGAGAAGTCTGGATATACTTTAGCAAGGTTTCATGCAGAGAGTTGTTTTCTAAGGATAAATCAAAAAAATCGAACTGCGGATCTCCTTCATCACTTGGATTCCTCACTGTAAAATCCTGCTTTTTTAATGCTTGTATAAAGGCTGGAAAACTATGAATTTCTTGATGTACTAATGGGAGTACTTTCTCTATGTGTAGAAACGCTCCATCAGGGTACTTTTTTACCGCTTTAGCTGGTTTAGTAGCCTTTCCGTGAATAATAAGGTTGACTTCTTTCATCATTCGATTATAAGCGCCCGTAGCGCCTAAGGCATACAGTAAAGAGCGATAAATATAATAATCGTTGACTTCTCCAAGAAAAATAGAACGGTCTTCGACAAAGTTATTTAGTTCATCATCCGCATTGTTGGGTTGGTAGTGCCAATCTGTAGTGTGGGTATCTTTAGGTAACATCAACTGGTCAATTTAGTGTATACATTGTAAGCATTCGTTTGGCAACTTAGAAATTTAAAACATCACTTCTTTGCGTAGCAAGCTTATTGCCTAGCCTCTTCGTTTGGTTCTTCTTTCTATTTCTTCGGACTCGATAAGTATTTGGTTAGCCTTCATGCTGTTTTTCACTAAAGCGATGGTAGAGGCAATGTTTTCAGCAAGGCGCTGTACAAAGGAAATCTGATAGGGTTTTATCTCTTTGAGTGAGAGAATTTCTACGGCTCCTTGCACGTTCTCATTCATCATAAGCGGCACAATCAGTACCGCACGTGGTGTAGTAGCACCCAAAGCAGAAGTTACTTTTTCATACTCCTTAGGAACATCATTGATGTAAATAGTCTCCTTGTCTTGATAAGCTTGCCCTAGTAATCCTTCTCCTACTTCTACTTTCTTGTCTAAATATTTTCTTCGGTTAATGGCATAGCAAGCAGTAGACTGTAAGTACTCTTTTGATCCTTCCTCATTAATGACGAACAAGATACCTTGATTGGCCTCCATATAATTGACCAGGTTGGAGATAATGCTATACGAGAGATCATTGAGGTGTGCATTGCTGCTATTACGTAAGATATCAGCAAACTGTGTAAGACCAGTACTTACCCATCGCTCTTGTCGGTCTTTTTCTGCTACTTCTTTCAGGCGATCACGCATAGACTGTAGCGCACCGATAATTCCCCCTTCATTTGTATTTTGTTCTAGTGTGCCTTTTCCTTTGTATTGTGCTTCTAGGTTCCCTTTTCCAATCTCATTAGAAAAATCAGTGGCATTTTTAAGAATATCGGCTAAGTCATTAACGTTCCTGGCGATATAGCCAATCTCACTATCATAGTCGTAATCAATTTTATAGCTTAGGTTCCCTCTGGATAGCTCTCTTGAAGTACGGGCGATGCGTCCGATAGGTATTAGGAGCAGGTTGCGTACTGTAAAATAAATGCTGACGATAATAGCCGCACCAAAGATTAATAAAATAATAAATAATGTATCTGCTCTTTTTCTTTTTTGTGCCAGTTGTGCCTGGTAGGCTTCTCGTACTTTTTGATTTTGCCCTAAAAATTTCTCGTATTTGGTAGGTAGCCAAGCGATGTCCCTATTATCATCATTGGCTTTTACTAGTCCATCAATTGCTAAGTTGATATCTTCTTGGTACTGCTTCCAGTCTCTCTCTAGCTGAGCAAAGGTATTTTGTAAGGCGGCTGGAGCAGGTGCTATTTCGTAGGTCTCTCTTTGTGTGCCTTCTCCAACAAGTACTGTCCCCCCGTTCCGCAACAACGCAAAAGCTGCTTGGTATTCTGCTCGTAAGCGATTCAGTATTTTTACTTCTTCGGCAAGGGTTTCACTAGGGTTTTCTTGTTTGATGAAAATAGAAATGGCTAAGTTGAGTTTTTCTGCCGTTTCTTCTAGGTCAATACTCTTATTGACACTATAGACGTCGTTGGAAGAAATATTAACGTACCGAAAAACGAAGAAGTTTACCAAAGCCAATAAGATGAGCAAAGCACCAAAAAAGTAAGCAATACGGCGTAGCTTTATATTTTTAAAATTCATAAGAGAAGCGCATTAAAAGATTTAATATACAAAATATCTCCTACATCCTCACGGTATCTTTATTTAAGTGTAAGCCATTACTTGGTAGGCAGCACCTTTCCGGTACATTCTCCAAACCCAATTCGCACCCCCTCTTTTTCTGCCCAGCCACGCATAATAATGGTATCATGGTCTTGAATAAATTTACGTGTAGTACCGTCTTTAAGTGTCAACGGTTTTGTACCTTTCCAAGCAAGCTCTAGCATAGAACCATACGAAGAGGCTTCTTTACCGCTGATCGTACCAGAAGCATAAAGATCACCTATGGTAACGGGACAACCATTTACCGTTTGATGTGCCAACTGCTGATGAATACTCCAGTACATGTACTTAAAGTTACTCTCGCACACGATTGTTTCTGCTTGCCCTTCCGGTTGTATAGCTACGGTTAGTTGGATATCAAAGTTGGTATTACCCGTTGTTTTTAAGTAGTCAAGTACAGCAGGTTCTTGCACAGGAGGCGAAGTACGAAATGGTTCGAGGGCATCAAGGGTAACGATCCAAGGAGAGATGGTAGAGGCAAAACTTTTGCCTAAAAAAGGCCCAAGAGGCACGTACTCCCACTTTTGAATGTCGCGAGCCGACCAATCATTAAATAAGACCATACCGAAAATATGCTCTTCGGCGGTCTGTGTACTTACTGACTCCCCCAGTTGAGTATCTTTCCCCACCACGAAAGCCATTTCTAACTCAAAATCGAGGCGCTGAGTAGCGCTGAAAATAGGTGGATTCTCGTCGGGTTTGATTTGTCCTTTAGGGCGATGAAACGGCGTACCTGAAACGATAATAGAAGAGGCTCGCCCGTGGTAGCCCACAGGCAGGTGGCGCCAATTAGGAAGTAGTGCATTGTTGGGGTCTCTAAACATGGTGCCAACGTTGGTGGCATGTTCTATACTAGAGTAAAAATCTGTATAGTCGTTGACAATGACTGGTAAATGCATCACCACTTCACTGATAGGATATATTACCTGTTTTTTATCTTCTTCATTATCTCTTAGTAACGGTTGGTCGTGTTGGAGTAGTTTTGATACACTCGCTCTTACCGCACGCCATACAGGCCTGCCCAAGGCGATAAAGTCATTCAAGGCACCTGCATGAAAAACAGTTGGATCTTCCAAGTTTAACGCATCAAAATATCCCAACTCTACTAACATACTCAAATCTATCACGTGGTCACCGATGCGCACACCTACCCTTCCGTAGTCGGCTGCTTTGGGTTGAAAAATACCAAAGGGGAGGTTTTGAATAGGAAAGTCGCTTTGTGAAGATACTTCTATCCAAGACTGTAAGGCAGGGTTATTTTCGGCGATCATAAAAAAGTACGTTTTGTTTGGTTGCGAAAATACAGGATTCCTATTGGATAAAAAAGTAAGCCCCTTTATTAAAGGCTGCTTACACTTTATTCCTCAGTTCTATTAGAGTTCTTTTTCGCTTGTGCTTTCTGGTTTTATTAGGCGCTAGCCGCATCGCGCTGGCTGATCTCCCCAAAAGTATTTTGCTTCAACAAGATCCAAACAGTCTCTTAAAATCAAAATCCTTTTCAGCCATAATCCGTTGTAAGTAGAATAATAAAAGGAACAGCCTACATCTACGTAAATACCACCGGTACATATTATTTGCTAGATGTGTATACTTATTATAACTTTACCAACATTCTTCCAAATTGAGTACTTATGGCTAATAAAAATCAGTTGCTACGCTACCTTATTATTGATGAAATGCTTCGCAACCGACAACGAAAATACCCTAGCAAACAGGATATTATTGAAACAATTACAGAGCGTACAGATAGAGACTACTCTGACTCTTCACTAGAAAAAGACCTACGTGCCATGCGCACTCATTTTAACGCACCCATTGAGTTCCATAATGGACGTAGAGGTTATTTTTACGGCTGGAAAGAAAAGAACCGCTTGGGTGACATGCTCTACGAAGAGGATAAAGACTATCGCTTTATGTCGATTAGCCTCTCTAAAAAAGATGTCATTGCCTTGAACTTAGCAGAATCCGTTTTGGAAGGCTTTAAAGGAATGGGGCTTTTAGAAGGTTTTAGCGATGCGGTAGACAAGGTACTCGATGTAGTAGAGATTGGGAAGCAACTTGACGATGGGGAGAAGTCGAAAAAGAGCGTGATACAATTTGATACGCCTAGCTACGTGAAAGGAAGAGAGCTGCTAGCTATGTTGGTAAAGGCCATTCAGGAACAAAAACAAGTAAGCTTTGAATATCAGAAGTTCAACTCTGAAGAACGCAGTGTACGGAAAGTTCACCCTTACCTGTTGAAGGAATTTAAAGGACGATGGTACCTTGTCTGTTATGAGGATGATATGATTAAGAACTTTGGTTTAGACCGAATGGCCAACGTTACTTTATTAGAAAAATCAGCCATTCCACCAGAGAAGGTAGGCTTTAATGCGGCAGAGCACTTCAAGTATTGCTATGGGATTGCTAAGCTGAGCGAAACCCCAGATAAAATCATTTTATCTTTCTCTCGTTTTTATGCTAACTATATTAAAACACAGCCTATTCATCCTACCCAAAAAGAACTGATAAGTAATGAAGAAGAATACCGTATCTCACTAGAGATCATCATTAACCCTGAGTTGATTAGCTTATTACTAAGCTTTGGCCCTAGTTTAAAGGTGATTTCTCCACAGAAGCTGGTTGATCGGATGAAAGAAGAATTAGAGAAAACGCTTAATATGTACTAAACGTCTACATCTCTTTATGACTGCTAACAAGATATACCAAGACGTATCTACTCTGAAGACGCAAGTGGAGCAATGGCAAGCTACTGGACAAAAGATCGTCTTTACCAATGGCTGTTTTGATATTGTTCACCTCGGGCATATCGACTACCTAGAGAAGGCTCGTCAGTTAGGTGATAAGCTGGTGGTAGGGATTAACTCAGATGCTTCTGTCAGCAGGTTAAAAGGTGCTACACGTCCAGTTGTTGATGCCTACGCGCGCCTTCGTATGGTGAGTGCTTTTGCCTTTGTTGAGGCTGTCATTTTGTTTGAAGAAGATACCCCAAAAAAGCTCATAGAGGCCTTAAAACCTGACATTTTGACAAAAGGGGAAGACTATACAATCGAAAATATCGTTGGTGCAGATTTTGTCATAGAGCGTGGGGGAAAAGTAGCCACTATTCCACTTGTTGAGGGATATGCTACTTCTCTTCTGATCGAAAAAATAAAGCAACTTTAGAACGAAATTGAAACAATTTTTTTTATTAGGTATATTTGACTTTGACCACTTTTAACTTTTAGAAACTATGATGTTTTGGATCATCTTTATAGGTTTTATGGTTATCAGCTTTGCGGTAAGAAACAGGCTGAAATCTAAATTTAGAAAATACTCGAAAATTGCCCTTTCCAACGGACTTACAGGACGAGAGATTGCAGAGAAAATGCTACGTGATCATCAGATACACGATGTGAAGGTAACCTGTGTGCCCGGAGAGTTGACAGACCATTATAATCCCGCTAATAAAACAGTTAACTTGAGTGAACCTGTGTATTATGGGCAATCAGCCGCTGCGGCTGCCGTAGCCGCCCACGAATGTGGCCATGCCGTGCAGCACGCAACGGCTTACAGCATGTTGGAATTTCGCTCTACGCTTGTTCCTGTACAGAATGTAAGTGCGAAGATTCTTAATTTTATTATGTTGGCAGCGTTCTTTGGTGGCTTCTTTCTCTTTAAAGCCATTCCGCTACAAACGGTTCTTCTAATCGTGATCGGTGCTTACACCGTCATTACCTTATTTAGTTTGGTGACCTTACCCGTGGAATTCGACGCTAGTAAACGTGCCACACGCTGGTTAAAAGATACAGGCATAACAAGAGAAGGAGAACTTGTGATGGCGAAAGATGCCTTGCATTGGGCCGCTATGACCTACGTAGTAGCTGCTATTGGCTCTATGGCGATGCTGGCTTTCTATGTATTGCAGTTCTTAGGCGCTGGTGACTAAGCCTGTCGTTGACATTACATAAAATACAAAAGGCTACCGCTCAGGGTAGTCTTTTGCGTTTTTAATCTTTTTGTTGTTTCATAAATCCTAAATTTTTATAAAATTTGCCCTTCTTGAAACTTTGGTGGGGTACCAATCTCCATCCATTTAAATAGACGCTGTAATGAATTATACATTGAATGATGTACCAGAACGTACCTTAAAACCTCGTAAAGAAGGGCTGACCATGATGATGGATAAAGGTCTGAGTAGTAGAGAAGTAGAGGATATTATTGAGATAGCAGGAGACTTCATAGATATTGTAAAGTTGGGTTGGGCAACGTCTTACGTCACCCCTATCCTACAGAAAAAGCTTGATACTTACAGGGATGCAGGCATTCCTACTTATTTTGGCGGTACTTTGTTTGAAGCCTTTGTGATTCGTAATCAGTTTGAGGATTACATCCGTGTATTAGAAAAATATAAGGTTGGCTACGCAGAAGTATCAGATGGCTCTATTGACCTCCCTCACGACGAAAAGTGTCAGTACATAGAAACCCTTGCAAAACACGTAACCGTACTCTCTGAGGTAGGTTCTAAGGATGCTTCTAAAATATTAGCCCCTTACCAATGGATAGAACTGATGCAAGCAGAGCTACAAGCGGGTGCTTGGAAAGTAATAGGAGAATCGAGAGAAGCGGGCAATGTGGGCTTATTCAGAGATTCTGGCGAAGTACGCCAGGGGCTTGTCAAAGAGATTATTCATACCATCCCTCACGATAAAATCATCTGGGAAGCGCCTCAAAAAGCGCAACAAGTTTGGTTTATCAAACTGCTAGGTGCTAACGTTAACCTAGGGAATATTGCCCCACGAGAAGTAATTCCATTAGAAACAATTCGCTTAGGGCTTAGAGGCGATACTTTCCAACATTTTCTTTCTAACTAATCGCCTACATGCGCAACATTCGAGAAAACATTTGGCTATTTCTTAAGGGAGTAGCGATGGGAAGTGCTGATGTCGTACCAGGTGTTTCTGGAGGTACGATTGCCTTTATAACAGGTATTTACGCTGAGCTACTCCGTAGTATTAAGGCCGTAGATGCACGGGCTGTTCAACTTTTATTCCAATGGCGATGGCCCACTTTATGGAGAAAGGTCAATGGTAGTTTTTTGGTTGTCTTGATAGCAGGCATTGTTACTGCCGTAGCTTCTCTGGCACGCCTTGTTCTCTACTTGCTTACCCACCACCCCATTTTGCTATGGTCTTTCTTCTTTGGGCTAATCTTGGCTTCTAGCTGGGTAGTAGGCAAAAGAATTAATCGTTGGAATTATCTTACCGTCTTAATGGGACTTTTAGGAGTGGGCATCGCCTATTTCGTGACGATTGCCACACCAGCCGCTACACCCAATGCGCTCTGGTTTATCTTTCTATCGGGCGCTTTGGCCATTTGTGCCATGATTTTACCAGGTATCTCAGGAAGTTTTATTTTGGTATTGTTAAGTAAATATGAATACATCCTTCAGGCAGTAAAAAGCTTCCGTATAGAGGTAGTATTCACTTTTATCGTGGGCTGTCTTGTGGGCATTATTGCTTTTTCAAGAGTACTTTCCTATCTTTTACAACATTATTTTAATCTTACTATTGCCTTACTAGCAGGATTTATGCTAGGTTCTTTGAACAAGGTATACCCTTGGAAAAGAGTACTGGAAGTAGATAAAAAAGGGAAGCCACTCTTTACAGAAAATGTACTCCCACAGACTTACACGGCCTCAACAGGAGAAGAAGCGTATGTCGTTTGGGCTATTTTATTGGCCATTTTGGGGTTTGTCATTGTGTATGTAATGGAACGTGCTTCTCAACAACCCAGCAAAAAAGAAACCGTATGAGTTTCAATCATGTCTTTTTACCTTCATATATATATATCTTTCAACCTACACAGCCATGGAATATTTTAAAGAAAAAGCCCTTATAGAAGAAGGGCAAGTGTACAAGCACACTTTTCAGTTTACACAAGCCGACGTAGTGGATTTCGCGCGAGTAACGGGTGACGATAACCCTATTCACCTTGATGAGGAGTACGCTGCTCAAACAAGCTTCAAGCAACCTATTATGCATGGTTTCTTAAGTGGTGCGGCTTTCTCTAAAGTACTAGGTAAGTTTTTTCCCGGACAAGGCACCATCTACGTAAGTCAAACTATGAAATTCTTAAGACCTATGTACGTAGAATACCCTTATGTAACAGTCTTTACGGTACTGAATGTGAATAGAAAACGACACAGAGCCATCTTAAAGACAGAGATTTTAGATAAGGTTACCGAAAAGGTAATGCTTACAGGGGAAGCAGAAGTGATGCACCCTGAGAAGATATAGATAAAAGACCCTTGAAGGTGATGCACCTTCAAGGGTTTATATCAAAGTTATTTATAAGTTTATCTTTAGATAACGAATAGCTACTTTTAGCACTTTAGAAAACTTCACTGATTAATCTGTCGCTTTCCAAATATTATTAGCAGCATTTACATCAGGCAACATTTTATTAGGGTCAATCTCTACCTGCGTTAATTTCTTAGTAGTATTGACTTCAAATGCTTTATCATCGCCTTTCTGCCAAATTTCTACAGGTAGTTTCACCTTTATTTTATTTCCACCCTCTTCTGTAATCTCCACGGTTGCGGGTAAAATGAGTTCTTTTTTATTGCTGATGGTAATAATGGCCCCTTTAGCTGGATCATTCTCTTTGTACGCTACTTTTTCTACCGCTTGGTCGAGTGTACCCGTTCCGTAGATCCACTGCTTCCAAAACCAGTCTAGTTCCTCACCCGCTACGTTTTCCATTGTATTGAAAAAATCTATAGGAGTAGGATGCTTAAAGGCCCATCGCTCAATATAGGTACTAAAAGCATAGTCGAAGCGTTCCGTACCTAGTACATATTCTCGCAGTATGCCCAAGGCGATAGCAGGCTTGAAGTAAGCAGTTACCCCTAGGTTATTTGATTGTACTACATCTGGATAGGTAGCAATACTTTCTCTATTAGGATTAAGAAAAACATACCCTAATATGGTCTTACTACGTAACAGGCTTATGGAAAATTGCCCGCCAGCGTACTCTCCTTCATTGAAAGCGATGGTACTGTAGTGATTGATGAATGTATTAAAACCTTCGTCCATCCAAGGGTGTAGTCGCTCGTTGCTCCCCACAATCATTGGGAACCAGTTATGCCCAAACTCGTGATCAGTTACTCCCCACAGCCCTTCTCCTTTGGCTTCAGCACTACAAAAGTTCACTCCTGGGTATTCCATCCCTCCTACAATACCAGCTATATTTGCTGCCACTGTATAAGGGTACACATACCACTTCTCATAATTGTGCTCTATTGAGGCTTTACTGTATTCAGTGGAACGTCCCCACGCTTCTTTCCCACCGCTCTCTTCAGGATAAGCCGAGACAGCAATACAGGGCTTTCCGTTGGGGAGATCGATTTTCGCTGCATCTATGATGAAAGCGCTAGAAGCACCGAAAGCGATATCACGAGCGTTTTCGATCTTAAAGTGCCAAGTCAGTGATTTCTTATCAGGACGGGCTTGCTTACTGCCTACTTCCTTCTCTCCAATGATTGTCACTGTCTCATCGCTTTTACGTGCTTGTGCCCAACGATTCATTTGCTCGCTGGTATAGACTTCTGCAGGATTAAGTAGTTCACCAGAGCCTACTACCACTTGTTGGGCATCTGTCGTAATTTTGTACTCCAAGTCGCCATACTCTAAGTAGAACTCTCCTGCACCTAAATAAGGCTCTACGTTCCATCCTTTTATATCATCGTACACGCACATACGTGGATACCACTGTGCCATTGTATAGACCCATCCCTTCTTAAACTCTTCGCGCCCCATTCTATCTGCACCGTATTCTGGAATATCAAATACATAACTGATCTTTACCTCTGTTTTTCCACCTTTCGCTTTAACAGGATTATCATCGAGGTAAATGAGTAAGCGGGTATCGTCTACCAAGTATTTGTTATCTTTTCCGTTTACTTTCAAAGCATTAATTGTATACCCTGTAGTTGTATTGCCTATATGTCTTCCTCCTTGTACCGACATCGTGGCGGTTCCTCTAGAATCTGCCTTAAATTTATTTTGATCGAGCTGCATCCAGATAAAAGACAGCGTTTCGGGGCTATTGTTGGTGTAAGTAAGCGTTAAATCAGCCGTAAGCTGGTGTTTTTCAGTATCTAAGTTGGCTTCGATGTAGTAGTCGGCTCTATTTTGCCAGTAAAACTCTCCTGGTGCACCTGAGGCAGAGCGATAAGGCGTAGCGCGGAAATCAAAAATGGGATCGAAAAGATTTTGCTGGTTTTCTAACTGTGCTTGTGCATTCAAAGTAACCAGTAAACCTATGATCCAGTATAACTTTCTCATGTGTTTTTATTTATGAATTTATGAAGTAGATAATTATTGTATTAACGATAATTTAAGAAAAAATTGTCATTCCCTACGTTTTTCGATAGAGAATAGCACAAAAGGCTACCCCATAGATGAGATAGCCTTCTGTACTACAATTATGAAAGAAATTATTTTTCTGATTGATTCACTACCACTTCAGTAGCAGGCGCAGTATTTTGTGCAGTTTCTACTGTCGTATCAGGTTCTTCTGCAATAAAAGGAGCAATAACAAGCGCTACAATAGACATCAGCTTGATGAGAATATTCATGGAAGGGCCTGAAGTATCTTTAAAAGGATCACCTACGGTATCGCCTGTTACAGAGGCTTTGTGTGGCTCAGACTTTTTGAAGTACGTCTTCCCGTCAATGTCTACCCCTTTTTCAAAGGATTTTTTAGCATTGTCCCAAGCGCCACCCGCGTTCGATTGGAACATGGCCATCAACACACCCGACACTGTAACACCTGCCAGTAGCCCACCTAGTACTTCTGGCCCCAATGTAAAACCAACTAGAGCAGGGGTAATTAAGGTGATGGCGCCAGGGAGAATCATCTCTCTGATGGCTGCCTGGGTAGAAATATTCACACATTTCTCATATTCTGGGCGTGCCTTTCCTTCCATAATGCCCTTGATCTCTTTGAACTGTCTTCGTACTTCCTTCACCATATCCATAGCCGCTTTTCCTACTGCATTGATGGCTAGTGACGAGAAAATAAAGGGGATCATCCCGCCTACAAAAAGCCCCGCCAGAACACGAGAGTTAGAAATATCAATGGTGTCAATTTTTGAGATGCCCATAAAAGCTGCAAATAAGGCCAGTGAAGTAAGCGCCGCAGAAGCAATAGCAAAGCCTTTTCCTACCGCAGCCGTTGTATTACCTACCGCATCGAGTATATCCGTTCTTTCGCGTACTTCTTCGGGTAACTCACTCATTTCAGCAATTCCACCCGCATTATCGGCAATAGGGCCGAAGGCATCAATCGCAAGTTGCATCGCGGTAGTGGCCATCATACCAGCCGCTGCAATAGATACACCGTATAGTCCTGCAAACTCGTAAGAGAATACAATACCAGCTCCCAACACAATAATAGGCAAAACAGTAGATTCCATCCCAACCGCTAGTCCACCAATAACGTTAGTCGCATGTCCAGTCGCTGATTTATTGATAATAGAGAGTACTGGTCTTCTTCCCATAGAGGTATAGTACTCTGTGATGATACTCATTAATGCCCCTACTGCTAGACCAGTAAGTACTGCATAGAAAACACCCATAGAAGTAAACTCTACCCCTCTTAGAGAAAGATTGGTAGGAAGAATATAGGTGATCGCAAAGTAAGCAGCGATAGCGGTTAAGACGATAGAAATCCAGTTACCTAAGTTAAGCGCTTGTTGTACTTTACTGCTACCTTCTTTGATATTGACGAAGAGGACACCAATAATTGAAAATACAAGTCCTAAGCCTGCAATTACCATTGGAAGCAGAATAGGCGAAAATCCTCCGTATTGGTCAGCGATAGCGTTGGTTTCGCGTCCTAATACCATCGTAGCCAGAATAGTCGCTACATAAGAGCCAAATAGGTCGGCGCCCATTCCTGCCACATCCCCTACGTTATCACCCACATTATCAGCAATGGTCGCTGGATTACGTGGATCATCTTCTGGGATACCTGCTTCTACCTTTCCTACCAAGTCTGCGCCTACATCAGCCGCTTTTGTGTAAATACCACCTCCTACTCTAGCAAACAAAGCAATGGACTCCGCACCCAAAGAAAAACCTGTTAGTACCTCTAGGGCTACTTCCATTTCTTCTCCATTAGCCGAGGCATCACCCACAAACATATATTTAAAAATGATAAAAAGACCTCCCAATCCTAGAATGGCTAATCCTGCTACCCCCATACCCATTACGCTTCCTCCCGTAAAAGATACTTTTAGCGCTTTCGATAAGCTGGTAAGGGCAGCGTGGGTAGTTCTTACATTGGCTTTGGTAGCGATGCGCATGCCTATAAAACCTGCCAAGGCTGAGAAAATAGCACCAATAAGAAAAGCTACGATAATAGTAGGGTCAGATTTTTCATTACTATAGCTTAGGAAAAAAAGCAATACAGAAGCAATTACGGCAAAGTAAGCTAATACTTTGTATTCGGCTCTTAGAAAAGCCATGGCGCCTTTGGCTATATTATCGGCAATCTCTTTCATACGCTCATTGCCCTCCTCTTGCTTCGCTACCCAAGCAGATTTAATAAAAGTAAATAGCAAACCTACCACTCCAAGGGCAGGCACAGCTATCATCAATAACAACACTGAATTCATCTTTTAGTTGATTTTGTTGAACGGTCTAATTGTCTAATAAGTCAATTTTATGAAATCGTCTAAGATTATGGTTTAATAGTGAATGTTTGTAAAATCAGGTTTCTAAAGCGGATATTTACAGTTTAAAGATAAAACTTAGACAACTTCTGCAAGCCTTATTGAAAATATTGGCAAATATAGGCGAATGTTTGAGAAGATTCAAAGTAAAGGTGGCGCTAAAGTGTAGACCATTTCTCAAAAGAGGGGTTTTCTCTTAGATATTATCCTTCAAAAGAAGGGCACGTTCGTTTTTAGGCGCATTTGTTAAAATACGATTGATTTTTGCTTTCGCCGCTTCTCTATTGTTTCTAAGCAGATCGTACAACGCATGAACATACCAGTAGTGGTGCTGTAGATAGCTATCTTTAGGAAGGCGGGCTACTGCATATAACTGGGCTTTTGCTTGTACAAATTGCCCTGCTTTTAATTGTAATACGGTTAGCGCTAACTGCGCAAAAATATTTGTTTGGTTTGTTTTTAGGAAAGTTTTGGTAAGTGTACTTGCCCGGTTAAAGTCTTCTTTTTCAAAATACTGTCTCGCTTCAAACAATTGATCTATGGATTCAGCATATATTTTTGCTTTATCTTGCAGTACTTCCAACGCAAAGGCGTTGTCTTTAAAAGCCATAGCGATACATAAAGCATCTAAGTAATTCTCTAAATAGTAAGGACTTAACTGCTTAATCAGCCCATACATTTGCTTTACCATTGTGAGGTCTTTTTCCAAAAAAGCCACTATCATCAGTGAATGAGAAACAAACACTTCATTTTTATAAGTTTTACTAGATAGGTTTTGAAAAAATGTCTTTACAGTTTGCAACGCTACTTGTTGAGCAGTAGTGAGCGTCATATTCTCTATGGATGCCTGACTGCTAAGCTGCCCGAACGCTATTTCACTTAACCCCATCAAATGAATACTTTCATTTAATAAGGCAAAGCTGGTTTCTGCAGAATATTTTTTCGTGAGTTGCATAAGATAGCCTTTGGGGACAATGCGTGCTAAGGTAGGTGCTTCAGCAGTCTGTCTTACTTGTTGTACATTTTCGAGATACATCGTCATTACTTTACCATAATGACCAGCTTGGCTATCTTCATCAAGTACAATAAGCTTCTCACACTGTGCTTGGTAGGCCGCCATATCGCCCATACGTTGGTATACCTCTGCTAGCCCTTTCAGGTAAGTATATTGGTTAGGTTGTTTTTCCAACAGTGATTGGTAAACCTGAATGGCTTTCTGAAACTGTTTACGTTGTGCATAAGCCTCGGCAAGCCCTGCTGCTACTGTTTCGTCGTTAGGCGATAACGCGTACCATTGCTGATAATGGCGAATAGCTTCTCGCCAGCAACTATCTGCTTTTACTTCTTCAAAAATCGTTGTATACGCCTCGGCAAGTGCGCTATACAGAGGTGCATCTTCTGGCTTTCCTTTTAGTTTTTTAGCGCGTTTTTCTATGTCTTTTTCGATAGATGCATAAGTAGCATAATCTACCTTTTCTTCATTCAGTGCCTCATTAGTAACTGTATAATTTAACGACAGTCCAGGGGTAGGATAGTAAAGTTGCGTCAGTACAAAGTCTCGTTCTTTTTCAGAAACTTCTTGTGCCCACCCTATGTAGGAAACGCCCACAAAAAATAACCATAAGATTGCTTTTCTATGCATATTATTACAATTTGTGCGTATTGCTACACAGAACCTTTTAATGGTTACTAATTTATGGAAAATAAAATTGCCTTCATAACAGGTGCTACTGCAGGAATCGGACAAGCGATTGCTGAACTTTTGGCAGAAAAAAACTATGCGCTTGTTCTCTGTGGAAGAAGACAGGAACGTCTCGATAAACTTGAAGAAACACTTGGTAAAAAAACGGAAGTGACGACGCTGTGTTTCGATGTGCGTGACCGTACAGCAGTAAAAGCCGCCATTACTTCTTTACCAGCCAACTGGGCCAAGGTAGATTTACTCATCAACAATGCGGGAAATGCCCACGGACTTCAACCTTTTCACGAAGGAAACCTAGACGATTGGGAAGCTATGATTGATATTAATGTAAAAGGTTTACTTTACGTATCAAAGTACATTATTCCACAAATGGTTGAAAGAAAAACGGGCCAAGTCATCAATATTGGTTCTATTGCAGGTAAAGAAGTGTATCCTAACGGGAATGTATACTGTGCTTCCAAATTTTCAGTAGATGCCATTACACAAGGAATGCGTTTGGATCTCAATCCTTATGGCATTAAAGTGACTGCCATCAATCCAGGCTTAGTAGAGACGGAATTTTCATTGGTACGTTTTAAAGGAGATCAGGCACGCGCGGCACAAGTGTACAAGGGTTATACTCCCCTTTATGCTCAAGATGTGGCCGAAAC
>CALEMF010000025.1 GCA_937911505.1 uncultured Cytophagales bacterium | reverse complement strand
GCGTATGATCTACTAAATGGCTCGATAGAAAAAGAGGGTTTGGATAAAAATAAGGATTATTTACTTTCTTTTTGGTGTAGCCATCAGGGTGCTGCGCCTATCGTTCTTCAGGTCAATCGTCGGATAATTGAAATCCCTGCTGATACAACACAGTACGTCTTTCTAAAAATCGGACACAAGGAGCGTATATCGCTTGGAGTGCGATTCTCTAATCTAGAGCCTATCCTGATCGATGATGTACGACTGCACCCTATGGAAGCAGAAATGACCACCTATACTTATGATCCTCTGATAGGTGTCAAGTCAGTAACCGACCCTAGCCACCGTACTGTACATTATCTTTATGACGGCCTCGGTAGGCTGATTGGTACACAAGATGATAATCGTCATTTTACGAAAACCTATAACTACCTTTACAAAAATGATCACTAGACTCAAAAACTTCATAGAAATGAAACGCTTATACATCGTTTTACTCCTTTTTAGCCTGCCCTTGTGGGTAAAGGCACAATCCCTTCCTATTGATGCACCCATCATTCAGGGGCCTGCTCAGGTATACCAAGGAGCGATCTGTACCTATACCATAGCAACCTCCAATGGATTTTTCGAAGATGTTGAACATTATACTTGGGAGTTGTCAGGCAAAGCCGTAGGAGAATCAGGAGATTTCGAACCTGTAGGAGAGATTGTAGCACAGCATGCAGAGGTAGATGAGCAAGCAAGCACGGTTTACCACACTATACAGGTGCGATGGTTCTGCTTTACTGGTCCTCGTTATGTCCATTTCTTCCTTGCAGACCAACATATTGATAGTCAAATAGTAAATGCCTTGGGGATGGAGCGCCTTATGGAAAATGTACCCCCTACCGTAATGGACTCTCTCACGCACGTACATCTCTGCCTTGAAGAGAGTGCTATTCCTCAGTGGGCCGTAGGTACGCTGCTTATGGAAATCAATAATGATATGCTCTATGATGGCTCGCTCAATACTGTTACGCTCAAGCTGTACGAAACGGCTACCAGCACCATACCCTTTTATGAAGAAACCCGCGCCAACCCTTACAGTGATTGGACCTACGACCTCTCTTCCCTAGAAGAAGAGAGAGACTACTACTTTGAGATCGTAGGAGTAACGGGATGTAGTACAGCGAAACATACCTTTAGCTGGCGCAAAACCATACAGCCCACTATGCCTACGCTCACTACTACCGCAAAGGCTTTCCGAGGAAGCCACTCCTTACTTACAGTGGCTCCACAAGAAGGGATTATTTACCATTGGTATGACAAAAACCTTCAGCTACTCCATACAGGGGAAAGCTACACTACCGAAAATCTACCCGTAGGAAAGGACACCCTTTATGTAGAAGCCGCCGTCGCTATAAATGGGATATACGCCTGTGTTTCTCCAAAGTTACTGATACCTGTTACCATTTGGGAGCTACCTGTAATATACAATAAGAGTGGCTCCCAAAGACGCCAAGGTGAAAGTGCTACCTTGGCGATTCGCCATACACATGACGGTGACGAATTTGAATGGCACGAAGGGCAGGAACAGGATGTACTCTCTTACACAGAAGAGCTGGAGGTATTTAAAGAAGAAAACTATTGGGTACGCATCACCAGAGAAGAGAGGGCTATTACTGTAAGCCACGACTTTATGATTTTTCGCCAAGATAGGAACTACGTGGTTGAAAATACCATACTAACTGACGGTATTACTTCACGTAATGCCACAGAGCAGCTCTCCATCAAAGACATCGACCAGCAGGTAACTTACTACGATGGTCTCGGTAGGGAGCTACAAACCGTGCATACACAAGGCACGGCTACGCAGAAAGATCTCATTACCTACCATACCTACGATGCCACTGGTAGAAAGACAGCCACTTACCTGCCTTACGCCACGCCTGAGCTAGGACGAGGCAGGTATGACAGCCAAAACGTACAAAACCAGCAAGCCTACTACGGTAGTAGTGAAAATTGGGACGGTGAAAAGCAAATTTACCAAACTGCTTACCCTTACAGCCAGCCCCGCTACGAAGCCTCGCTGCAAGGAAGGGTACTGGAGCAATCTGCACCAGGCGAAAGCTGGCAGCTAGGCAGCCATACGATACAGTACCACTACCGCTATAACCGCACCGACGAACTACGGAAATGGACATACGACTATGCTACTAAGGAAGTAAGCGCAAGCAGCTTTTACCCTGCCCACCAGCTACGTGTGGTAGAAACCACCGACGAGCAGGATAACCAAGTATACGAATACAAAGATACCGATGATAAAACCCTCTTACTAAAAACGGTGGCTGCAACAGATAGTGAGGGGGCTCCTACCGCTTACCACGAGACCTACTTTATCTATGACGACCTCCGCTTGCTACGGATGGTCATCTCACCCGAAGGGGTAAAAGCCCTCCAAGCCAATGGCTGGGCAATGAACGAAGACATCCGTACAAAGTGGTGCTACACCTACGACTACGATGAGGAGCATCGGATGATCGAAAAGCAACTACCCAGTACTGCCCCGCTCTATATGGTCTATAACCAACGTGATTTACTGGTACTCTCCCAAGATGGCAACCAGCGGGCGCGTGGGCAATGGCTTTTTTATAAATACGATGCGCTCGATCGGGAGGTGCTACAAGGACTGTACTATAGTGAGGAAAGTCGTACGCAGCTCCAAGCAGCAGCCGATACTGCCGCTTATCTTTATGAGCAACTCGAAGCCTACTCAACGGATGAAGTACATCATTATACTAATCAGGCTTTTCCAGTGCTGACTTGGCAAAGTGATAACACGCCCGTAGATGAATTATTGCTTATCTCTTATTATGATACCTATAACTTAGATGGTGATTTTAGTGACATTCCTGAAATAGCTACACCTGCCCACTATGATCCCCGTACGCAAGGCCTGCCCACTATTACCAAAACCAAGCTACTCGGTACAGACCAGTATACGACTGCCGCCAATTTCTACGATGAACACGGCCGTGTAACTACCCTACAGGAAACTGACCACCTTGGCTTTACCAACGCCCATACCTACGTATACGACTTTGTAGGCAGAATGACCCACGACCACTACCGCCGCTACAACGACGACACTACGCTGATCGCCACCGACCGCCGCTTTACTTACGACCGCCAAGGAAGGCAAACGCATATAGAACAAAAGCTTGCTCACGAAACTAGCTACCAACGTCTCGCTCGCTACGAGTACAATGATTTGGGGCAGGTAGTGCGTAAAAGTGTAGGGAGGTATGGTTTCGGTAGGTTTACCTACCAATACAATAGCCGCGAATGGCTTACCCAGCTAGAAGGAGACCTCGCTAAAGACGGTACCCGAACAGACCTTTTCCAGTTCTGGCTTTATTACGATCAACCTGACGGATTACTCCAACTGGCGAAAATACCCCAATATAATGGTAATATAGCAGGTATGAAATGGAAGAAAAACGATGTAAGTCATAGCTACGCTTACACCTACGACCCACTAAACCGCCTGACGAATGCCTATTACATTGATGACGATGCGTTGGTAAGTGTTACCAAAAGAGATTACTTTGAGGGGAATATACAATATGACGCCAACGGCAACATTACCCGCTTGCAGCGCAAAGGCATTATAGACTACCAAGCCGTAAGCAACCTCCCTACTTACGGACTAGTAGACGACCTGCAGTATAGCTACGAAGGCAACCAACTTAAAAACATCCGCGATGCAGCGGTAAAAGTCTCTGAATACGGCGACTTCCAAGATGGCAACGATGCTGCTACTACAGGCGCTGACGACTATGCCTATGACAACAACGGGAACCTGCTGCTGGATCGTAATAAAAAGATCGTAGCCATTGCCTACAACCACCTGAACCTCCCCAGCCAAATTTGCTTTGACGATAACTGCGAAGACCGTATTGCCTTCCTTTACGACGCTACGGGCAAAAAGTACCGCCAAGAGGTATACGAAGCGGGCAACCTAGAAAGCTACTTTGACTACACCACCGAGGCTGTCTACCACAACGACCGTCTGCTTTTCTTGCATACACCTGAAGGCAGAGCGGTAGCCAACTACTTGGGCGACTTTACGCTCCAACAAGAATACCATATAAGCGACCACCTCGGTAACCTGCGCTATGCCCTTAGAGAAACAGAAGATGCCACCTATATGGCCACGCTAGACAGCGACAACAACGAAGGGGGCTTCCGCAACCTGGCCGAAACCCGTAGCAGTGGCGGCTATATGGGGAGCAACGCCTCCAAAACCGATGCCACCCAGCCTGTAGGCGTTTGGAAGACGCTCCGGGTACAACAAGGCGATGCCTTGCAGCTAGCCGCGGTAGCCAAGTATACTAGTACCGCCAATAACAACCAAGGCACCCGCCTCAGCCCGATTTTGAGCAATATAGGTAATACAGGCGGTGGGGTAGACAGTGGCACCGAACCTGAATGGCTCTTGGGGATTTCGATTACCCCTGGTAGTAATGCCCCCGAAGCAGGCTTGCCCGTAGCGCAGCTCACGGCGGTGCTTTATGACGAAACAGGCCAACACGTACTCGCTACCCAAACCAAAGACATCACCACCGAAGCGCATAACGCTTGGGAAACGCTGACGCTAGACTGGGAAATGCCCCATAGTGGCTTGCTACAAGTAAGCGTGGTAAACGCCGCCGATGTAGCGGTATGGTTTGATAACGTGACCATTACCCACGAAACCACGCCGATTGTACAAGAAAACCACTACTACGCCTTTGGCGGCCCGCTGCAAGGCTTAGACGTAAGCGGACAGCCCAACCACGCTTTTACCTACAATGGTAAAGAGCGCATTAAAGACTTTGGGCTGGATTGGTACGACTATGGTGCACGGATGTATGATTGGCAGGCAGCGAGATGGTTTAATATGGATCCGTTGGCAGAGGAGATGGGACAGTGGACACCGTTTAATTATGGCTTCAATAACCCAATGCGTTTTATTGATCCTGATGGGATGAAGCCAAATGATTGGGGAATGAATCAGCAATTTCATTTCAATCATCATAATTATAGTGTAGATAATAATAGTTTTTCTCCTTTAGACGATTTTTACTTTGATGAGCAGGGTGAGTTAGATTATGTAGTACAGACTGCGAGAGCAGATAATTTTTATCAAGCAGATGGGCAAGGTGATTATCACGAAATTTCTATAAAAGAAGGTGGAGAGTTAAGTGAACAGGTGGAAGCTTTTAAAGCTTCTGGGGCTACGTTTGATAGAGGCGTTTGGAGTGCTAGTAGTTGGTTACCTAATGAAATGTTAATTGGAGAAGCACTGATCGTGTCAGGACAGGATATAATTCATAAAAACTCTAGACTTGCCAAATTTATATATCCGGGCAGTAGAGTAGTTAAAGATGCGACGAGTAATACTTCATTGTCTTCACTTGCAGGAAGAAGAGCATTAGGTGGGGTAAAGCCTATTCGTGTAGGTTTTCTTCCTAGAGCGATTTCTCTTGGTGGGCAGTTAGGAAGAGCTATTCCCTATGTAGGTTATGCCTTTACAGCCTATGATATAGCTACATTCCCTTGGCAGGATGCTTTTAGAGGAGCAACCTTTCAAGGGGCTTTTAATGGTATAAATAAGGTAGAAGATAGAACGAACCGAGTATTAGGAACTAGAAATTGGCGGGTATATCCTAATTATAGATGGTAAGAAGAAACTAGGTGAATTTACAACCTAAATTTGATATATGAAGAAAAGAGAATTAAAAGATGTGCATCACGAAGACCTTGATGGAATGATACTACTGATAGAACGTTCTTTTGAGATTGAATTTATCGATAACGAACTCTCACGAGTGAAAACTTTTGGAGAACTATTAGATGCTGTAAAGAATAAAATTTCTTTAAAAGAAGTTGATGATTGTACCACACAACAAGCTTTCTATAAACTTAGGGACGCTCTTTCATCAGTTTTAGAGGTTAATAGAGATGCTGTATTGCCCAGAACCCTATTAACTGATCTTTTACCAGTACAAAAAAGACGAACAAAACTTAGAGATATTGAGAAGGTATTAGGTTATCGTTTGAATATCTTAGAATTACCAAACTATCTGAAAGTTACTTTTATCATATTATTTCTGCTGTCCCTATTTACCATTACGCTTAACTGGTGGTTGGCAATCTTGGGTGCTGTAATTAGCATCATAGGACTACTTTTAACTTCTTTGAGAGGTAGTATATCGGTTAAAACAGTGGGTGAGTTAGTGAAAAAGATGACGAGGGAGAACTACATGAAGTCTAGGAGGAATGTCACCACTTTCAATAAAAGCGAAATTGAAAGAGTGATGATTGATTTGTTCAGTGAAGTACTTGAAATAGAGAAAGAAAGATTAACATCAGATGCAAAACTACAATGAGTATTGTACTAAACTTAGAGAAATCTGCTCTGAGTGTGATCTGTTGAAAATAGAACTATGAGCGAAGATAATATCAGTAAGATTATTAAATTCATTCCTAAACATCTTCCCGCTAGGTCGTAAATACTTGCGACCTCATTTTGCACTAGCATTTCCGAATGCGAGGCTTGACGTACAGTAAAGTATGTATGAAGCAAGGTAAGTGTTACAGTTCCCGCATTAAAAAATGCTGTTGTAAGAAGTGATCGCAATGCAGTTGCGACCTAGCAGATATTTCGTCTATTCAGAAAGACATACAGAGGTAAACTGGAAAGAGAAGCCTGCTCTCATTGCATATACAGGAGGTTTGGTAGATGTAAACCAAAGGGTTACATTCTCTGTAAATAAGGATGGTAGGTTTAAAGCTTATATAGGTCATGGTACTTACCCCTCAGTAGAAATGACTGTTAATGGTAGTATGTACTATCAGTATTCAGCTCAATCATTCACATTTTCACACGGTAATAATCTTAGTCTGAGTGGTATTAATCCTGCTACAAAAATTAATGCTCTTGTGACTCAGCGTATAAGCGACCAGTTGAATAGTAAATATAGAACAACAAATAGAGCAATTTTTAAAGGTTTTACAGCAGCACCAAACGGCTGGAACTATTCACAACTACAATGGAAAAAATACTAAAATTGCGGTTACTCATTCTTTTTACTCTAGCTACTATGCTTTTGAACTGTTCTTCTATCACTAATAAAGTGATGATATATAAAGCAAAAGAGCAACAGGGTTGGTTTTTCATCCTAATAGATGATAAAAATGAACAGAACTATGATAAGCTTATCTTTGATAAAAAACAGGTTGTCTTGATTAATGAGAAAGATATAAATGGAAAAGAAATTATTCTTTTAGAAGATAAGAAGGATGTAAGTAATAGAGCAATCTATATTTCGTCTGGTAAGTTTCACGAGCCAGATAAAAATATCTTAGTAGAATATGTGCAGTTTTATTTTCCCTCAAAAGCAGAAAAAAATAATAGCTCCGACGATAGAAAAGTAAGAATCGACAAAATTGGAGAGAGTAAAGAACTCATTGAAAAATTAATCTATGAATACCCAACTGTACATAGAGAAGCAGATAAAGATCATAATTTGCAAAAAGAAGAAGAAATTACTAAAGAGATAGAAGAAATGCTGAAAGAAGACGATAAATGAACGTAGGATTTTATCAAGAGGTGCTCTTTGTTTCTAACTCTGGTGCATACCCTTCAATTAGAACCACCTGAAGTAGCAAAAACGATCATAAACTTGTACCTTACTTATGTGGTGAAAGCGCTTAAACTAAAAACTACCTAAATTAGAAAAAATGAAATGCCTATTTACTTACTGCCTTTACCTATTAATGATACTTAGCCTTTGTACCTGTAAAGATAAAGAAGATCCAGTACCCACTACCTTACCAGAAGCTACCCAAAGTGGTAATAATACGCTTGGCTTTATGCTAGATGGAGAGCGGTGGGTAGCACGAACTACTGGTACTGACTTACCTATAAAATGTAGTTATAAGCAAAAGAAATTAGAGATTGAAGCCATGTTAGTAGATTCAACTCGATTTGACATTCTTACTATAAATGCTACTAATATAGACAAAGAAGGTTTATACATATATGGGGATTCTTCTCAAAGTGAAGGAGGCTGGACGGCTCGCTTCTTTACTGCACCAGAAGTTTGTTTTTATACAGTTTCCCCTATCAAAGTAGCTACCTTGGAAATTACCAGACTAGATACTATCCAAGGAATTATTTCAGGAAATTTTGGATTCACACAAGTTTCTACTACTTGCCATACAGACATAGAAACTGACCCAGAGTGTGTGAAGTTGTGTCGAGATGCTATTATCACCGAAGGTCGTTTTGATGCCCTATCTTTTCCTTAAATGTTCTTTTTTCAATTAAAAAATATCTACGGACATTTCGCTTTGCCACGTTGTAGAGTATACTTGGTGTTACCTGCTCGCCAAGTGCCTTTTTGTGCACGATCTTGTGTGATCCAATATTGCCCTGTGCGCCCATCGTCATAGTTCACTTTTACAATACCCTTCCCTTGACCTTCCCAATGTACCAGTTACCCGTATTTTTACCCTTCTGTTCATCCTGCTAGGTAGCAAGTGTTTACTACCTAGCAGGAAGCCTTAAAGCGTTATTTTTTTATTGAAATTCTTAGGGAAAACATCAACTGATCATTACTTGAGATTGGTTTAAAGGATACTTTTAGTTTAATAGTGATTTAATGATAGCGTAAGACGAATATATGAGCTACTAGCCTTACTGAATGGTAGTAAATATAATGTTATAACAATGCTAAACTTATATTATACTTATTACGCTTTATTCATCAGAAATATATTTGGTTTTCGTCTGTTTCTCAGTATATTTAATGCCTTATTAATTTAAACAACACAGAAAAACTAAACACATGATTCAATTCTTACAGCTCAATATTAAGGGAGTGTTATGTTGTTTATTGATGTATCTCACCTTTAATGTTCAAGCACAGGTACAACTATCAGAAGGTACAGACACCCGACAACTCAATAAACTCTCCAGAAAGTTTAAAGAAAAACAAGAAGCAGCTTATCGGCAATTCCATCGTTTGGTGAAAGACACCGCTACTGACCAACGATCTGCTCGCTTTATGAGTAATTCATTGATTTTAGGACTTGAAGGGATAGATTTACAGGGTAGACCTATTTATAACGAGATTAATAGCAATGTTGGGGCAGCTAATACGACTAGAGCCAGCGCTTTATGGACAGGCGGACAACTAGGACTTGATCTTAACGGTGAAGGTCTAACCTTTGGCGTCTGGGAAGCCTTTGATCTAACTTCTACTGGTGCTGAGGTAGCAGCCGTACTGCCTTCACATCAAGAGCTAGCCGGGCGTGTAACGATCAAGGACGGTGCCGTATTGCCCGATGGTTTTGGCGCAGATCACGGTACACATGTAGCGGGTACGTTAGCAGCAGCGGGCATTGTCGGAAATGCTAAAGGAATGGCCTCTGCTGCCTTGATAGATTCTTACGATGTAAATAGCGATGAGGCTGAAATGGCTACTGCTGCTGCTGAAGGCCTTACCCTCTCACAACACTCTTATGGTTTTACAGCTTCCGCCTTGGATACTACGCTTCGTGGTGCCTATGCCATTAATGCGAGTGAATGGGATCAAATTGCCAATGCAGCTCCCAACTACTTTATAGGAAAGTCTGCTGGAAACGCCGGTAGCACAGTTAGTAACAGAACATTTCCCACAGGATTCAATATCCTTACAGGCTCTTCTACATCTAAAAACGTTATGGTAGTAGCCAACGCTGCTATAGTAAATAACTATACAGGGCCAGAAAGTGTGGTGATTAGACCCTCTAGTAGCCGTGGTCCTACCGACGACGGTCGAATTAAACCCGACATCACAGGAGCAGGAATAAATATCTATTCTTCCACAGGCGTTTCTGATGCCTCTTACGCCTTCCTTTCAGGCACCTCTATGTCTGGGCCTAATGTAACTGGCACCGCTGGATTACTCCAGCAATATTGGAATCAGCTTTTCACTGATCAGCCGCTACGCTCAGCCACCTTGCGAGGGCTGATTATACACACTGCAGATGAAGCAGGGCCTGAACCTGGACCAGACTACACCTTTGGTTGGGGATTGATGAATGCAGCACGTGCTGCTAATCTATTGACTTCTGTAAAAGACGAAACTACCAATCCCAAACATCTGATTGAACAACGTACACGTACAGAGGGAGAAGAAGATTATACCCTCGACGTAGTAGCCTCTGGTACAGAGTCTTTGCGTGTAACGATCGTTTGGAACGATCCTGCAGGACCTAGCAAGGGTAATTTTACTGATTTACCCACATCTGACGACTTTACCCCAGATTTAATAAACGATTTAGATGTTCGCATCATCGATAATACAAGTGGTGAAGCTGTAACCTTTATGCCTTGGGTCATGCCTTTCCAACTAGATCCTGATAGTAACCGTGATAATTTGGCTACTCAGGCAGCTACGCGTGGTGACAACACACGTGACAACGTAGAGCAAATCTTGATTCCTAATGCAGTACCAGGGCGTACCTACACGATAATAGTGAACCACAAAGGAATCTTGGCACAACCACAAGAGTATACTATCATCATTAGTGGTATTGGTGGTACAGCACTTACTCCTTCTGGCGCACTTGAAACAGGCGGTGCACGCATTGATGCCTTCTCTTTTGGAGAGCTGAATAGTACATCTGCTGACGAATGTGCCACCTACAGAGATTTTACGAAGTCAGATGAAAACCCAGCAGGTGTGGCAGCAGGGCAAATGGTTTCGTTGAGTGTCACTTTAGGTACCTGTGATACAGATGCCGACAAACACGTACGTGTCTATGCAGACTGGAATGGTGATGGTGACTTTGAAGATGATGATGAACTATTAGCTTCTTCTACAGCCCCCGTCAATGGTACAGGCCTTGCTACGCTCGATAATGGCGAGGTATTGATTCCTAATCTTGTAAGGGAAGGACAGCTTGTGTTGATTAGAGCAATAACTGTGGAGACGACTGATGTTACTAGCATCGCACCTACAGGTAATTACGATCGTGGTGAAACCCAAGACTTTCTAGTAAGTATATTAGCACCTTTGACAGATGTAGGAATAGAACGTATTTTTCCTCCACAGAGTAATGTTTGTGTTGGCGCTACAGTACCTTTAGTAGTAAGGGTACGTAACTTTGGTTCTGCTGATGTAAGCGACGTGCCTATTGTGATAGAAGTGAATGATACAGAGGTATTTACAGTTGCCCAACCTGATGTTATTTCCGCTGGAAACTTTCTAGATGTGTTAGTAGGTGACATTACTGTACCAGATGGAACGGAGTTTTCTATTGATGCACGTACGGACTTAAGTAGTGACGTACTTGTTGATAATAATGCCGTTGCATCAGTAACAGTACCTGTTTTAGAAGCTTCAGTACTTAATGCAGCTAACGCCTTTTCTTGTGGGGCTGTACAACCCACTGACCTCTTAAGCCTAACTGCTGAAACAGGTAATACTCGCGATGTTGTGGGATGGTATGATGCTCCTATGGCAGGTAACTTATTGGCTTTAGGTAACAATACTACTATTACTAAGGCAGAAGCCGATGCTCTGCCAACAACCAATACAATTTATGTAGGATTGAACGAATTTGAGGTTACCAACGTAGGACCAGCTACACGCAATACCTTGGGCAACTCATTTAATAACAATCAAGATGTTGGGATGGTAGTAGAGGCATTGACGCCTTTTATCTTAAAAAGTGCAAGATTATACGTAGTTCCCACTGAAGATACACCAAATGGTGGAGAGAGCGCTCCTGTAGGTACTACGGTTGGTTCTATTACTTACACGTTGATTAATGAAGAAGGTACCATTGTATCAGAAGTAAACGTTCCTTTAAGCGTATCTCCAGAAGAGGGCGCTCAATATGACATAGGATTACCATTTCCTGAAGAGGGCATATACACAATTGTACCTCAATTCAATCATTTAGGGGCTGCACCTACTTTTAACTTAGCTATCAACTTTACACCTGGTGCTAATTTATATCCAGTGAATTGGGGCGATATAGCAAGAGCGCTACAATCACAATTTGCTTCGCCCGATAATTTCTCAGTATATCACTGGTTTTACGATTTAACACTGACTGCTCAAGGTTGTGTCTCTGATATGCGTCAAGCAGTAACTATCCAACCCAGTGTTATCCAGACAGCTAGTATTGAAGCAGCAGCTACTATAGTATGTGAAGGTCAAACCACTACACTTTCTGCCCAAGAAACTGACGCTAACTTGAAATACCAATGGCAGCGTCGTTCAGGTGAAGAGGCATTCACAGACATTGAGGGCGCTACCAGTGCAAATTTCGAGGCAGGACGTGTAGCTGACAATGCCCTCTTTGAAGATGAAATAATAGACTACCGAGTAGTTATAGAAAGAGAAGATGATGGATGTGATGCCATCTCCGATACGGTTACAATTGCTGTATTGCCCGTCATAGCCAATGTGTCTGTTGTGGCGAATCGTTCTCCTGTCTTTTGTGAAGAAGAGACAGTGAGTTTAACGTTAAGTGCTATTACTGGTGTATCTCCAGCACTGCTTCTTTATACTTGGTCACGTGATGGCACTGTCATCGCTACTGAAGAAGGACCAGTTTTAACTGTGACAGAACTAGGTGATTATACAGTAACAGTAGGTCGTATTGATGGAAATTGTGAAATAGTAAGCGCTTCCAATACAGTACAAGTGACGAATATCAATCCTGTTGTTGAAACCTCAGACGTTGATGCTTGCCCTGATGCCACGGTAACTTTGAATGTAAATACTAATGTAGGCGATATTTTCTGGTACGATGCTGCTACAGAAGGTAACTTTTTGGGTACTGGTACTATGCTTAATCTTGCAACTACTACAGAAGAGCAAATGGTGTATGCAGCGGTCAACGATTTTACTGGTACGTTAGATGCGCCTAATCTAAATGAAGGAGTCACTCCATTTGCCTTTACAGGTGGACGTATGTATTTCGATGCAGAAGTACCTTTTGTACTCGAAAAAGCTACCATTCGTGTGCAAACGGCTGGAACAATGACGGTAGTTATTGTTGATAAAGATTCTTCTAATGCTACTATTGCTTTGCAAACCATAGATGTCACGCCTGATGTTAGTGAATATACACTTGACTTGTTTGTACCTTACGCGGGCGAGGATTTCGGTATACAGGTAGTGGCCTTTGGAGAAGGGGCAAGTGCTATTCTGCACAATCAAATAGGATCAGTATCTTTTCCCTATGAAATAGAAGGCGTTGTATCTATTACAGGAAATAACTTAGATGATCAGACAGCATTCTACTTTTATCTCTATAACTGGCAAGTAAGTGCCGCTGGATGTGCTACTGATGAACGGCAAGCGGTTACTATTAAACCAGCGGAGCCAGCTACTGCGATCCTAAGCGGAGAAGGACAAATTAATCCTGATAACCCGCAAGTAAGCCTTAGTGTTGAATTGACGGGTGCAGCCCCTTGGAGCATTACCTACACCCGTGATGGAGGAAACAGTACCGTAATTGAAGATATTGCGACCTCTCCTCATACATTTAATGTAAGCGAAGCAGGTAGCTATGCACTTGCGACTGTAACAGATGCGAATAGTTGTGAAAATGGAACAGTAAGTGGGTCGGCTGAGGTTACAGCAGGAGTAGTTACCTCTTTAGCAGAGGGCTCCTCACAAGGCTTCACTGTTTACCCTAATCCAAGTAGTAAGCAGGTAGGCGTAAGCATGCCCAGCAGGCTATTTGGACAAGAAGTGACGATCCGAATGATGAGTAGCACAGGAGCAATAGTAGGAACATACCAAACTAGTAATGCTTCATTATCATTGGATGTATCCAAACTACCCAAAGGCATGTACTTATTATTGATAGCGGTAGGAGAGGAGGAGTACCAACAGCGTTTGATTGTAAATTAAAGGTACTGAAAGTATTTTGATTGAGAAAGGAGTCTAATAGGCTCCTTTCTTTTTTTACAACAAAGCTTGCAGAAGTAATCAGAAAATAGGATTTTGTTAATAAGAATTTTCTTTATCAAATAACCTATGAAGCCAGTCATCTACTTTACCACTTTTCTAGTACTAGCGGGGCTATCCTTATGCCAACCTAAAAATAGCATCCAGCAACAAAAACCAAGCGTACCGATATCCCAACAAACGCCTCCTAAAATTTCAAAAGCCATGTGTGAATCTTCTATCGAGCAAGGTATTGCGGGTAAAGTCATTTGGGTAGAAGGAGATCGAATGCCCTCAGAAAGTATTGATGGGAAACCCGTAAGAGAGGAAGCAGTAGGCATTACACGTGAAATACACGTATACCCTTTGACTAAAATGACGCAAGTACAGGTAGTAGAAGATGTTTTTTATACCAATTTTCCTACAAAGCCCATCGCTACAACGCTCTCAGATAAACAGGGATGTTTTGCAATAGCGCTTAGTGCAGGAAGCTACACCTTAGTGGTAAAGGAAAAGAAAGGTTTTTATGGAAATCTATTTGATGGGGAAGGACATATTTACCCTATCACAGTGAAGCCTAACGAGGCTACAACCATACGGTTCAAGGTAGATTATATGGCTAGCTATTAAAGACCAAAAAGAGCGCTCATAGAGAAAGCGCTCTATACAGTAGGACAATCAGGGTAAATAATACTTAATCACCCAAATAATTGGCAACGCCTTTAATGAATTGGATACCTCCAAAGATAATCGCCCCCCAGAATATAAAGCCTATGTTAGCAATGGTGACAACGATGCCTCCAACACACCACAAGGCGCCATAGAGCATATCTTTCTGTCCATTACCTTTTTTAGCTTGATACAATTGCCTAGTGATGTTATTCACAACAATAGTAGCGCTTTCTTCATCTAGCCCTTCTTCCATGAGAATTTGTCTTACTTCTTGTGTTGTTTTCCCCTCTTGTGTATGGAGTTGTATCGCATACTTGTAAATCTGATCTACAAGCTCCTGTGTACGTATCCCATTAAATAGGACCATATTTACGCCACCATTGCAGGTGTTTTAT
>CALEMF010000024.1 GCA_937911505.1 uncultured Cytophagales bacterium | reverse complement strand
GTTGGTAGTAGTACAGTTTTTTGCCTCCATTGCCTTGATTATCGGAACGGTGGTTATTTATAAGCAGATTAGCTTTATGAAAAATAAAGACTTGGGATACGATAGGCAAAATGTAGCGGTGCTATCCATTGATGGAAATCTACACGAAGAACAAAGAGCAGCTTTTCATCATCAACTCGATCAGATCAAGGGAGTGCAAGGCTATAGCATCAGTACGATGAGCCTGGTAAACCGTAGCAGGTCTACTTCTGCCGTTCAGTGGGAAGGAAAAGGCGATAACAACGAAATCCTGTTTGAAGTGGGTGGGGTAGATTACGGCTTCTTAACAACGATGCAAATGACATTGAAAGAAGGGCGTGACTTTTCAAAGACGCGTGCGACGGATACCACGGCCGTCATTCTCAACGAAGAGGCCGTGAAAAGGATGCAAATAGATAATCCTGTAGGAAAGGTGATCGAAATGTACGACGAACGAGAGCCGTTTAAAATCATAGGCGTAGTAGAAGACTTCCATTATACCTCTGCGAAAAATACAGTAGAGCCACTACTGTTGTTTATCGATCCAGAATTCAGGTCAAGTGGTGACCAATTTTTTGTGAAAATCAACCCTGATCAAACCATGCCGACGCTGCAAGCCTTAGAACAGGCTTGGGATAACTTTTTTCCAGATGAAGTATTCGAATACAGATTTTTGGAACAATCTCATCAAAACTTATACAGAGGTGAAGAGCAAATTGGTGATTTGGCTAAATGGTTTAGTGTACTCGCCATACTGATCTCCTGCTTAGGATTACTTGGACTAGTGACTTACGCAGTAGCACGCAGATCGAAGGAGATTGGGGTGCGTAAAGTATTAGGTGCTTCTATTTCGCAGATCTTTCTATTGGTCTCTAAGGAGTTTGTCATTTTAATAGCCATCGCCTTTATCATTGCAGTCGTACCCACGTGGTACTTTATGCACCAATGGCTTCAAAACTTTGCTTACAGAATAGAACTAGGCGCTGGGGTGTTCTTGTACACAGGATTATTTACCCTTTTGTTAGGTTGGCTTACGGTGAGTGTACAGTCTATACGTGCCGCCCGCACACATCCGGCAGAGGTATTGAAGTATGAATAGCGTAGCTTAGTATTTCGGAAAGTTGTATTTGAAGTAGCCATATACGTTTGGGCTCATTACTTTGAGTGTTTCGGGTTGCATGATATACATGGTAAAAGACTCTGCAAAATCTTCGGAAGGATTTTGCGTAGCATACAAAGAGATACGTGGTCTGTCTTTATCCGAAGCTTTGGTAAAATCTGACTCTCCCTGTTCTTCGTGCCATCGATCGAATTTCTTATCGTAGGCAAACCTGCCACCAGAATACGTTTTTACCTGAGAATAGGCTGTACGCTTTTTCTCAAATACCTGATCAGCCTGCTGGGATGCCTTGTGCGCCTCCATAAAATCTTGTTTGATTGCTTCATTGTGAGGATCTTGTTCATAATCCTGTTCTGCAAAGATACGTCTATTATCGGCCTCTGAGGCTTCTTTTTTCGCCTTATTGTAGGTCTGTTGTGCTTTACGTTGTTCCGCCATATCTACTGCGTGGCCTACTTCATGGATAACAGTATCTTCTCCTCTTGTGGTGAAGTGATCGGTATCCTTGTCGCCGTAAAGTAAGTTGTTGGCTTCCGCCACGTTTTCTCCAAGGCTAATGGTATGTTCATCTACATCGTAAAATCCACCTACAGATTCTATAATCCTTTTATCGAGGTCTGTTATCCCTACACGTTTCTGAAACTCAATACCTTTTATATTTTGTAGGGTAGAGGCGGGAATTTTCTCTACGGCCCGTATAATTGCTTTTTTTTCCTCTTCGCTAAAGTTCAAATAGGCCTTCTCGTACGCTTTTAGCGTTTTATCGTTGAGCTTAATCTCTCCTTTTGTTTTCATCTCTTTTTTTAGTGCTTCCGCTTGCGCTACTTCTGCTGGGGTAGCTGTTTTAAAAGTAAAACCAAATTGGTTGAAATGAAGCCTGGGGTCGTTAATATCTGTTATGGCTAGCGGCGCATTTAACTGGCCAAGCGTTTCTACCAAAAAGAGTTTATTATCACCCTTATCATCGAGGCGTGTAATACGAAAGACTACTGGCTGCCCAAGGTATTTCTTTTGTTGCTCTTTCGGTAGTTTTTTCTGTACAGCCTTAGGCATTTTTGTAAAATCTAAGTGAATGGTGCTGGTTTCGAAGGGTTTAGTTAGCATGCGTGTGCTGAGTTCTTCTAGGGCATTATCAACAAAAGGTTGCAATGCGATAGGCGTATCGCTGTGATGTACATAAAAAGGGTGGGATTTCTTTTTATAAGATTCAGAGGAGGGGGACTTTAGCTGTACTTTACTAAGTGTATCTACATGTATCTTATCTTTCTCTTTTCTAGGTAGTTGTTCCACACTATTTGGAGTAGGAGCTACATTTTTGAAATCTACTAACTCACTGTATATTTCCCCTTTAATTACGGTGCTGATCTCAAACTTCCCTGCTTCGGTTGAAGGTGCAATGGCCACTTCTGCATTTTTGGGTAAAGGCTTAGAGAGCGTATTCCCTTTCTTATCGGTACGACTTACAACCATATCTTTTTTGGTAAAACCATGTGAAGGGTAGAGCTCTTTGGGCGAATCAAGAGAAGTATCTGCAGGTTGTCCTTTCTCTTCATTCGCTTCATCGTAAGCCATTTGATTATTGACTAAGTTGTAATACAGATGTGGGTCTTGCTCGTACAAGCTTTTCATTCCTTTCTTGAGGCCAGTCCCTACAGTTTTCTTGTATTGTTCTTCGAAGGCTTGCCACCCTTCACTGATATGCTCTACGTCATCTTGTTGCTCTTCTTCATTTTTATTTACGTTTTCGTGTCCGCCACCCATAGTTTCTTATTTTTAGTTGTCATTTCTTTTCTATACAAGTAAAATAGTAAGCGGAGCTCAAATAGCGCGTTGCTATCTGAGCGACTGGTATAGTTTGTGTAATTAACCCTGCATAGCGTAATAGTAATTACACCACTAAAATACCCTTTTTAAGCTATTAGGCTATGCCTTATCATTATTTTTTTCACTCTGTTCATTCATGTTTAAATCGAACCTTTTAAATGTAAATCCTATGAACATCGTAAAACTCATTTGTATGAGTGTGCTAAGTACACACATCTCCATACAAGCACAGAACAATCCTTTTGTAGGTACTTTTGTAAATTCAAAGAAAGATGTGGCATTGCGTATCAAACCTATGACACAAGAATACCACGGCATCGTACAAACTAATACGGGTAACATGGCCTTTAAAGGAACGGTCAGTGGTAAGCAACTCATTGGTAAATTCTATAGCCCCAATGGTACAATTCTGTTTTCAGCCACACAAGTAACGGATGGGCTCATGCTGAGCTTCAACAACATCAGAGAAATTTTTTATCTTACTTCTACTAATCACGAAATTCAAAACGTAGACCTCTCTACTTATTTCTATCCAGACAATACCTCCAAACAAGGTAATGGGACGACCGCGCAAAATCAGCCGTCTAAACAACAAACGTCTGTTCCAAAGTCTGATAATACCACACTAAGACAAGCAGTGGCGGGAAGTCAATTGGTGGTTTGGAATAAGCCCAACCCTCTCTTGACCCGAAGAGATCAAAGAACAAGCTCCGCCGCCTATCTGAATTTCTGCGCTAATGGAACCGTCCTCTTAGCTTATGATAGCTACTTTGATACGAAGCAAAAAAAGAATGATTGGGAGCGGGTAGCCGGTGCTTCTAATGGTACAAAAAAAGGAAAGTGGTATGCCACCACACAAGAGGGAAAAAGCGTCATTAAAGCTACTTTCGAAGATGGTACATCAGGTACGTATTGGGTTAACCAACAGCAGATCAACCAAGGAAGCTGGGAGGTACACCGAACCAAGTTTATCTTCAACCGAGGCAAAGCTGTTTGTCAGTAATGTTTGCTGTAAGAAACCAATGAAGTAGAAATGTGTGAATGAGTGAGGAAGTAAATATTGAAAAGCAGGATAAACATTTTTAGCTTACAGGCTTCATACACTCAAAATAAGCTAACCATCGCACAATGACCTCTTCGCTCATTCACACATTCACTTGCTCTCTCATTTAAGAAGGCAGCGGAATATACGTATCATCCCCAGGTACTTTAGGGAAAGCCTTGTCTTTCCATTCTTCTTTGGCCTGTTCTATACGTTCTTTAGAAGAAGAAACAAAATTCCAGTACATATGCCGTTCTTCTGGGAAGGGTTGACCACCAAAAATCAATACACGGCTATCTTTTCCTAAGGTTATACAACATTCATCTTCCGTCTTAGAGACCAGCATCTGTCCTGCCTCTATGGTCTCTTCTCCATCGGTAATTTGTCCCTTGGCAATCACTAAGGCGATTTCTCCGTGTAAATTACCGGCAATATCTAGTTCAGTGGCTTCTTGGGCACTTACATCAAGCATAAAGAGTGGCGAGTAAACGGGTAGGGGAGAGCGCTTTCCGTAGCCTTCGCCTGCTACTAGTGTAAGCGTAAGCCCACCTTCTTGCCAGGTAGGAAGGTCTTCTCTGGTAATGAAATCGAAGCGGGGTGCCATTTCTTCATCATTCTTAGGGAGCGCTACCCATACTTGATAGCCGTGCAAGGAGGCGTCAGGATTGTTGTACTCTAAGGTAGGCGTTCGCTCGGTATGCGCTACTCCTTTTCCTGCAGTCATAAAGCCTACATCACCAGGTCTGATAATTTGTACGGCGCCCGTACTATCGCGATGCTCTACTTGCCCTTCAAACAAATAAGTAAGCGTAGAAAGACCAATGTGAGGATGTTGGTCAACGCCCAACCCCTTATCCTTTTCAATTTTGAAAGGCCCCATGTGGTCTATAAAGGTGAAAGGGCCTACTTGTCTTTTTTTACGAAAGGGAAGTAGACGACCTACCAAAAAATTCCCTATATCGCGCACCCGTTCTTCTACAATCATCTTATTATTCGCCATAGCTTACTTCTATTTTTAGTGAGGATGTAATATAAGGTTAATACAAGCAGGGCGCAACGCTCATAGTTTAAAATAAAATGATTAATTTTGATACGATAAATCGTTATTCTATGAACATAGCCGAACAGATTAAGCAACTGGCACAACAGTACAAAAGTGATGTGATTGCTTACCGTCACCACTTACATGCCCACCCAGAACTTTCTTACCAAGAACATAATACCGTAAAGTTTGTAGCAGAACAATTACGTCCCCTAGCCATAGAAATTACCGAAGGGGTAGCCGATACTGGCCTGGTAGCTCTCATAAAGGGAAAGAATTCAGCGAAGAAGACGATCGCTTTACGGGCAGATATGGATGCCTTGCCGATCACGGAGCAAAACAATGTACCATATAAATCCAAAAATGAAGGTGTCATGCATGCATGCGGACACGACGTACATACTTCTTCCTTACTAGGTACTGCGCGCATTCTGAACGAGTTGAAAGAGCACTTTGAGGGAACGATAAAACTGATTTTTCAGCCCGGTGAGGAGCGTATTCCAGGAGGGGCTTCGCTCATGATCAAAGATGGGGTACTAGAAAGTCCTAGCCCACAAAGCATTATTGGGCAGCACGTGATGCCACTGATTCCTGTGGGAAAAGTAGGATTTCGAGAAGGCATGTACATGGCCAGTGCAGATGAAATTTATGTGACTGTAAAAGGAAAAGGCGGACACGGCGCGATGCCCGAGATGGGGGTTGATCCAGTGGTGATTGCTTCTCATATCATTGTAAGTTTGCAACAGATTATCAGTAGAAATGCTAGTCCTAAAATACCTTGTGTACTTACCTTCGGAAAAGTGATAGCCGAAGGTGCTACCAACATTATTCCCAATGAGGTCTACATAGAAGGTACTTTTCGTACTTTGAACGAAGAATGGCGGGCAGACGCCCATCAGAAAATGAAGAAAATGGCAGAAGGAATTGCTGAGGCAATGGGAGGAAGCTGTCATTTTGATATTCATCGTGGTTATCCTTTTCTCAAAAACGATCCTACTGTTACACGCCGTGCAAAACAGGGAGCCATTCACTACTTAGGAGAGGAGAATGTAGTGGACCTAGACCTCTGGATGGCCGCTGAAGATTTCGCTTATTACTCCCAACAAATGCCCGCTTGTTTTTACCGCCTAGGCACAAGAAACGAAGCGAAAGGGATTGTTTCTAGCGTACATACTCCCACTTTTGATATTGACGAAGATGCCTTGGAGGTAGGCATCGGCTTGATGGCCTGGCTGGCGATAGAAGAGCTAGGTGCTTAACTGATGGAAGATTTCTTTGTAGGTACACTGGGTTGGTCACTACCGTTGTTTAAGTGGCTAATCCTACCGCTGGTTATTTTTATGGCTAGGCTAAGTGATGTATCGATTGCCACCGTCAGAATTATGTTTGTCATGAACGGCAAGCGTAAAACGGCTACTTTATTAGGCTTCTGTGAGTCATTCATCTGGTTGATGGCGATTGGGCAGATTTTCCGCTATATCGATAATCCGCTATATTATGTAGCATACGCAGGAGGCTATGCTTCGGGTACATACATGGGCATGTTGATAGAAAGCAAAATCGCTTTTGGAAAAGTGATTGTGCGGGTGATCACACGACAAGATGCCTCCGCATTGATTGGACATTTGAAGCAGTCGTCTTTTGGGCTTACCAACGTACAAGCAGAAGGAAAAACAGGTGCAGTCAACCTACTTTTTTCAGTGATAGATAGAAAACAAGTCAAGCACTTCATTGATCTCGTAGAACAATATCACCCCAACGCCTTTTACACCATTGAAGCAACCCGATTCGTAAAAGAAAGTCCTTGGCCTGAAGAAGCCTTATCAGGTTTACCTTCTACAGTTGATCCGCTATCACGGTTAATTAGTTTTATTAAGCGTAAATAGAGCAGCTACAATACGTAAAGGGCTATTACGTTGGAATAATATTAAATTACTCCAGTCTATATGGAAGAACAATCACTCAATAATTGGCTTAACTTATTGTATAGTGAAGAAATCGCTAATAAGTACATTGCTTTAGCGATGATAGAAAACTTCACGGCGCATAAAGGAATATGGCCAATATTGGCGATGGTTTACAGGCGGTTACAAAGTGTAACTAAGAAAAGATACCAAACCCCAGTGCAAGAAGAGGAGCAACTGCTAGCACAACTGCAACAAACTTTGATTACTTATAAAGGGAAAACAGTGGCTGAGGGATTGATTGGAGCAGCAGCTATCATAGATATCACTGCCACTAATCCTATAGGAATTGGGAATGCTGATGCTTATGGCTACGAGCAGGACTGCCAAGTATATTGGCAAGATTTTGAACCCTATAAAGACGATTTTGAAGCAGCGCTATCCCTCTCGGCTGTATGGGTAGAAGATTGGCTTTTATTGGGGCAGATTCTATGGGCACACTTCAGGTGGGTGGAAGACGATGACCATGGTTGTTTTTCTTTGGAAGCCGCTTCTTATTTCTTAGCAAAAGCCGTAACTCTACAACCTACGCGTCCAATCCACTACTATACATTTTGGGAAATAGCTCCTTCTTCCTTGTACAAAGAAGAGAAGGCCAAATATGCGACTTTACAGTCTACACTCGGGGTGAATTATTATTATTACGCCCAGCTCCTCCATTATCATAAAAAAGACTACGCGCAGGCAAGAGCTTACTATCGTCAATTCATACAAGCAGAGCCTACCCTTATTCCTGACAATCATTACGAGCTTTATTTCACAGACAAGCAAAAGAGAATGTACCCGCCGTGTGTACAAGAAGCCTATACTGAGATAGCGCGTACCTACAAGCAGGAAGGCGATCTACAAAAGAGTATCCAGTACTATAAGAAAGCGATTGCTCTACGACCTGACAACCACAGAGCACCTTATGAAGGGCTCGCAGCTATACATGAGCAAGAAGGTAATTTACAAGAGACCTTTACCTACTATATGAAAAAACTATCTGTCTGTATGAATACAACATTCAAAAAGTTTTTATACAGCTACGCTGAGCATCCACTCTACTACTTTCATTATGATCCCACCAAAAAAGAAAGTATTGTTTTGAGTGGGAGAGATAGATATAAGCACATGCAAGTAGTATGGTTTATTGATTTAGCCAAAAAAATAGCAGATATGGCCCTTTTTGAGCTGGAGAACTATGAAGAAGCCCAAAAATGCTACAAAATTTGTGAATGGTTTTTACAAGAACAGTCGCTACGGTCAAGACGTCCTTATAGATCAGCAGAAACAAGCGAAAAGCTACAAGTAAGTATTTGGGAAAATCAGGCCATTGTTGCTTTAGAAATGAAAGACTTCTGGCAAGCGCGTACGTTATATGAAAAGATTATAAAAAGGTATCCTAGCCATAAGCAAGCGCGTAGAGGTATACAACAGATTAGTAACTATCTAGGATACTAAACTGCTGCAATATTTTTCTGAAAGTGGCCTCCAAAGGCGCTTTGAGCGAAATAGTTACCCCACTAACGGGATGTCTAAAAGAAAGCTGATGCGCATGTAATAGCAAACGATGACAGCTAAACTGCTCCCTAAAGAAACGATTATGTTTACCATCTCCGTGGGCTGTATCACCTACAATCGGATGAAAAATATGTTTGAGATGTCTCCTGATTTGGCGATTTCTGCCTGTGACAGGTTGCACCTCCAACAATGAATAACGAGCTGTAGGGTACTTACCTACAGCAAAAGGAAGTTCTACCGTTCCTAGACGTTTATACTGCGTGATGGCTTCTTGTGGTGCCGTGGTTATTTTCCGAGAACCTTTGTAGTGATTCAGTTTCGCCAAAGGGTAATCAATTGTTCCTTCTTCTTTAGTATAGCCTCTTACTAGCGCAAGGTATTTTTTAATAACCTGTTGTGTAAGGAAGCCTTGTTGAAAAGTAGGGATGATGGCGGGCGTTAGCGCAAAAAGTAAGATCCCCGAGGTAGGTTTGTCCAAACGATGGAGTGGATAAACTAGCTGCTTCAACTGCTCTTGTAAAAGCAGTTGGGCAGAAAGAGTATCATACTTATCAATATCGCTTTTGTGTACTAACAGCCCTGCTGGCTTATTAATAGCGACTATCGTAGTATCTTGATAGAGCACGGATAACATGGATTATAAATCTTTTTGAGAGAGCGCTTCTATACACCGCTCTCTAATATTCCAAAGATACTCCAGCGAGAAAGCGAAAGCGTTCTCCTCGATCCAAGCTTGAAGAAAGTCACGATGATAGGCTATCTTAAACTGTCCTACTTGCACTGGTTGAATTTCTATTTCTTGGATAATGTCATTTTCTATAGCAGTCATCGTTGCGGTAGCGTGGGTATAGTCTACCCTCACGTTCTCTATTTTTAAATAACAATGTGCTTCTGGAAGATAGTCAAGTTGGTAGACAGAGAGAATTGTTCCTACATGAGGTGTATTTTGTGCGTTCATTTTATACATTCCTAGTATCAGTGTAACGTTAGGAATATTATTAAGGTCAGCAATACATTTTAGTAGGGCGTGCTTGGAACTACAAGTGCCTTGATTTTCACTGATTACTAGTTCAAAGGCAGTCCTCTTGGCATTTCTACCGTAGGGAATTGTATAAATCAAGGCGACTAAATCGTTCCAATTATATATACCCTTTCGCTTTATAAGCTGCGTGAGTGGATCAGAGGAGATTAGTGGAAAATACTGCCTCATAAAGTCAATACCGCCACACAAGAAATCTCTACGTTCACATCCTTCGGCAAGCGACTTACCTCTACTGTTTCTCTGGCTGGTGGCTCTTCTTGAAAATAGGTACCATACACCTCATTAATCTTCTGGAAATTATTCATGTCTTTTACAAAAATGGTACACTTTACTACGTGGCTCAAGTTACCGCCTGCTTTCTCTAAAACAGCCGTTAAGTTTTTCATTACTTGGTGTGTTTCTACCTCAATATTTTCGTTTACTAGTGTGCCTGCTTCCTTCAAAGCAATTTGCCCTGATACATACAGGGTGTCGTTTACCAATACAGCTTGGCTGTAGGGGCCAATGGGCGCAGGTGCCTCAGAAGTATAAATAATCTTTTTCATATAGGGTTGATTATCAAATAATTGAATTGTTTTATTTGCTTTTGTTTACGTTGTAAAGCCCTCTGTATACTCGACAGACCTACTCATACAAAATATTTCTTGATGGGTAAGATAGGTACTACTTTGCTATCCTGAAAAAATCCACTATTCAAATTAAATCAAAACATGAAAAAGATCAACCAATGGTTAGGAATCATTCTACTATTAGGAGGCTGGGCTTGCGAAGGCCCCGCCATCACCCCCAAGGAAAAAGAAAACAACGCACGTTCATTCATCTTACCTGTCGATCAGCCCCTGCTGCCTTCGGGCAGTCAGCAACCTATATGGTTCAAAAGAGGCACAAAAGTACTACTCGACGAAGAAGAAAAAGTCTTGACAGGTACTTTACGCAAACATACTACACTCAGGGCTACGGGCGGCAATACGCCGCTTATTTTAAAGAAAGGAACGGAGGTGGTTTTCCAACCTAGGGATGAGGGGCGTATCCTACGAGGAACGCTGGCTTGTGACAAAGCGCTGATGTCCACAGGTGGAAGAAGTTATGTTTCTTTTAAACAGGGTACAGAGATTACTTTTCAACCTGGCGATGTAGGAAAGGTAAAACAAGGTACCTTGAATAGAGACCAAACTATTGTAGTATATGGCGGTCACTACTCGCTAAAGTTTAGAGCCAATACTGAAGTTGTTTTTGAAGGCTTTGGTCATGTACAAAAGGGTACTTTGGCAGAAAGTGCCTATTTACTACCTGCAGGAGACTATCTACCTACATTATACACAACAGGTACGGTGGTTACCTTCGATGAGCAGGGAAGGGTAGTAGAGTAACAAAAGAGGAGTACCTGATGATTGACAAGGAGATGAGTACCTCATCTCCTTGTTATTTTGTACTGAGGTGGACTATTGGAGACTTATTTTATCTCTTAATTCTACGCCTGCTGGTAGCTGTGTCTCGATTCGAAGCTTATCGAAAGGAACAGTGGTATTCTTTTTTATCTTGTAAAAAGTTTCTACATAGGTAGCTTCAGTACTATTTACTACACGTTCTTGCTCGTTTAAGTGATACACTGCCACCACCACAGCTTCTATACCAGTGATCCTAGTACTGTGAGAGCCGTACTGAGCAATAAGGTCAATTTTAACTTGCTGATCTACAGAGGCATTACTGGGAGCGTATGTGATGTCATAGTTGAACTTGATCTGCTTTTTAGTGGGTTGGAAGTCTCTCGTTTCTAGTTCTTTAGCACTGTAGGTAGGGATACCCTCTTCACCAGTATTCTCCTCTTCTTCATTCGTCTTCTCCTTTCCGCCTCGCTTTTTCCCTTTCCCTATCTCCTCCGATTCTTTTGTACCTTTAGGATCAATAGGGGTTTTCCCAAGCGCCTTTTCCAAAGAGGTTACCATGGTCTCAAAATCTACTTCTTCGCTTGAGGCTTTCTTGAGTAATGTCTCGGTTTGTTCATCGCTAATATCAGGTGGAATAAGTGCCAAAAAGCGCTTCATTTGTGCTTCTGTAAGGGGCTGGTTATTTCCTTTACCTATGGTTACTGCCAACCATATTTTTTGTACATTGGTAGGTGACTTCTCTAGCAGGGCTTTGGTTTTTGTAGAGACGTTGCCGTTAGATGTCTCTGCTTTCACTTGCTTTTCTTTTGAGCTTGGTGCGATGTTGTTAGGGTTTTTTGGTTCTTTTTTTCCAGTACCACCCATTACTTTTTTATCTTTATCGGGATCATTGTGTGCCTTGTAGATTTTATAAATACCGTAAGAGATTTCTGCAATATCCCATACAAGCATCACGATATTAAGACCAGGAACGAGCTTAAGGGCAAGCTTGAGTCCTAGTTTTTTAGCCCCTTCTTTAAGGGCTTGCTTCATGATGCGCTCACCTACTTCTTTTGCGAGCTTTTCGCCACTTTCTTTTACTAGTTTCTCTGCAATTTCCTTGGCGGCCTTTTCACCAATTTCTTTGGCCAGTTGTTCTCCTCCATCTTTCATCACTTCCTCAGCGCCCTCTTTTAGTATTTTTTTGGCGATTTTTTCTATGGCCTCTTCCTTTGCTTCTTTTGATAATTTTTTACCTCCATCTTTTAATATTTTTTCTGCTGACTCTTTGGCTATCTTCTCCCACATCTCTTCCATCGCTTCCTTTTTCTGTCGTTTCGCTACTTGTTCAAGCACTTCTGCCGCTTGTCTTGTACTTACATCTGCAATCTCTCTGGCGTAGCGAGCCGACTCTCTTCGCAATTTTTTGATGGCTTGCTTTTTATAGAATATCTTATTCGTTCTGAGTGATCTATCTAAGGCTCTTTGAGACATACGACTAACTTTTACAAGATCATCTATGTCCTTAATAGAGTTCTTTGCAGCGTGTTCTACGAGTCTCTCAGCCCCTTCTTTGCTTAACCCTGATAAATTTTTAGTAAGTAGTTTAATAGCTTCTTTTTTACTCTTTTCTTTACTTACTCGATTTACATAAGTCTTCACGGCAGTATCTCCCACGTGGTAGAGAGACTTTAGTTGGTCATCAATAAGTTGCTTTTCTACTTCTAGTGCATTTTTGAGTACGTTTCTCAGTATATTTCCTTGGACTTTTCGTAAGAGGACACTTTCGGGGGCTACTTTTTTTATAACTTTAGCAAGGCTTCTAGCTACTTCTACCTTAGTAGGACTCAGCGAAACATCTGCATAAATATCTGCTTTTATTGATTTATCTTCTGATTCCCAAGTACCAGTAACCCTGAATTTAACAGAAAAGGCCTTCCATTTCGCTTCGTTAAAACCAATAGCAGCTTCTGGCCCTTCTGCAAAAATCTTTGCACTTAGCGCGAAAGTACCATACTCCTTGGGTAACTTAAATGTTGATTTAACGCCAATTAAATCCAGTGCGCTTGTTTTGATTACACCAAAGCAGGCATCTTTACTAAAACGCCTTCCTGATTGCTTAGGAAACTCATACTGAGCACGCGACTGTAGACCTGATTTCAATTTTGGTCCTTCTAGTTTTGTTGGGACACCTGCTATCTCTCCTTGCTTATCGAGGATTTCAGTATCTATTTCTTTCGGAATGGTAGGAATCGATTTACCTACTGATTCGTTGGCTTCTTTACTGAGAAAAGATAAAGAAGCAGAGATCTCACCTTCATATTTTGTACCTACCTCAAATTTATGGCTTTTCAGCTTGATTACATTCTTTCCGCGAAGTCTGCTGCTTTTTTGCTTTTTTGATTTCTTGCTAGGTAAGTCCTTTTGTTGTTCAGCTTCCTCCTGCATTTGTAGTCCAGTCTCAGGTTGATCAAATTTACTTTTCACAAAAAGATTACCGTGGCCACTTTGTAGAGTTTCAGCCCCTTGTTTGCTAGAACGATCCTTTGTCGATTTACTTTTTTTCCGATCTCCCATAAGATAAGTTGATGATGTTACTTACTTTGGTACAACAAGAAAGTTACTACTAGCTCAAAAAACTACTATCTTATTAAGGAATGATTGATTTACGCTACCAAAATAGACTTGGTAAGGTTGCTAGGTTGATCTACATTGCAACCTTGTAGGAAAGTAATGTGATAAGCGAAGAGTTGTAAGGGAATCACTAATAGGAGTGAGGTAAGGACTTTGCTGTTTCTTTCGTTTAGAATGGTAATGATACACCCTTTTCTAGCTTTGACTTCCTGAACATTAGAGATGGCTTGCCCATAAGAGCTATTTTGGGTGGAATGAATATAACAGATACTCCTTCATCTATCAGGGTATTATTGCTTTCTCCTCTTCTCTTTTTTTATGTTAGTATCTCCTTGTACCCAAAGACTTTTAGGGTTAGTTTTCTTTGTTTCGCTTTGACTGATGTTATCCTTTGCTTTCTTACTTTTTGTATTTTCTCCCATACTTATAAAGGTAAGTGAATTGACTATTTACCTTACAGTACAACAAGGAAGTGTCTGCTAGCTCAAAAAGTTAGTATTTTATCAAGGAATGGGTCGGCTACTCTACCGTAACAGACTTGGCCAGGTTTCTAGGTTGGTCTACATTACAGCCACGCATGACAGCAATGTGGTAAGCCAAGAGCTGTAAAGGAACTACCGATAGTAGGGGAGTGAGCGCTTCGTTGGTTTTAGGAATTTCAATAATGAAATCCGCTAGTTTACGTACCTCTTCGTCTCCTTCATTTACGATGGCAATGATACGCCCTTTTCTAGCTTTTACTTCCTGAATATTAGAGATGACTTTTTCATAAGAGCTATCTTGGGTGGCAATAAACACAACGGGCATTTCCTCGTCTATCAAGGCAATAGGACCGTGCTTCATTTCAGCGGCTGGATAGCCTTCTGCATGGATATAAGAAATTTCTTTGAGTTTTAAAGCACCTTCTAGTGCCACAGGAAAGTTGTACCCACGGCCTAAGTAAAGGAAGTTCCGCGCTTCTTTGAAGATATCAGCAATGTACTTGATCTGTTTGTCAGTCTTCAGTGTTGTTTCTACTTGTTCAGTAATGTTCTCTAACTCTACCAATAACTGATGGTAGCGTGACTCTTTAATGTTACCATTTTGTCTTCCTAGTAACAAAGCAATCATTGCTAGTACCGTTACCTGAGCGGTAAAAGCCTTGGTACTGGCTACCCCAATCTCAGGGCCTGCGTGGGTGTAAGCTCCTGCATCGGTTGCTCTAGGAATAGAAGCGCCTACTACATTACAGACTCCAAAAATAAAAGCACCTTTCGATTTAGCTAATTCTATGGCAGCCAATGTATCTGCCGTTTCACCTGATTGAGAAATGGCAATGACTACATCATTCTCTTTGATAATAGGATTACGGTAGCGAAACTCAGAAGCATACTCTACTTCAACAGGGATGCGCGCAAACTCTTCAAATAGGTACTCTGCTACTAGACCTGCGTGCCAAGAAGTACCACAGGCAACGATCAAGATACGATCTGCTGATAAGAAACGATTTTTATGTTCTATAAGTCCACCCAATACTAAGTTACCAGTAGAGGCATTGATACGGCCACGCATGCTATCGTAAATAGAGCGAGGCTGTTCAAAGATTTCCTTCAACATAAAGTGGGGATACCCACCCTTCTCGATCGCCTCTAGCTCCATCTCTAAGGTATGGATATAGGGTGTCATCGGGATATCTTCGATGGTACGAATACTGAGTTCATTATTACGGATCACCGCAATCTCGTAATCATTGAGATAAACCACTTCATTGGTGTATTCAATAATAGGGGTAGCGTCTGAGGCCAGAAAATATTCTTTTTGATCTTGCCCCACACCAATAACCAGTGGGCTTCCTTTTCGTGCAGCAATTAATTGATTATCATTCTCTTTAGAAATGATCACAATGGCGTAGGCCCCTACCACTTTGGTAAGCGCAAGACGCACTGCTTCTTCCAGAGAGCACTGCTCATTTTCTTGAATATCTTCTATAAAGTGAATTAATACTTCAGAGTCTGTATCGCTTTCAAACTCATGGCCTTTATTGATCAGGTCTTGCTTTAAAGCATCATAATTTTCAATAATCCCATTATGAATGATAGCCATACGTTTATTGGCGGAATAATGGGGGTGGGCATTGTCATCGTTGGGTTCGCCGTGGGTGGCCCAGCGTGTATGTCCAATACCGATTTTACTCTGGTATAGATGGGCTTCGTTTTGGAGTATATTTTCTAACTCTTGTACTTTCCCCTTTTTTTTATAGACGTTGAGCCCTCCGTTAAGTAGCGCGATTCCAGCACTATCATAACCACGGTATTCTAATCTTTTTAGACCTTTAACAATAATAGGGTAAGCTTCACGATACCCCACATAAGCTACAATCCCACACATAAATAAGTATTAAAAAGTAAAAACATAACCACTAACGAAAAATCTACTTATCTAGATTCAACAAGTGTATAAAATAATCGTAATTTCAATGGATTGGTAGGATTCTGTGCTCCTCCAATAACTACTCTGTTGGCGCGAATCGAATTCAAATTGGGAGAAATCAAGAGTCCGTTGTTTTCTAATCTGTTAACACCCTCGTAATCGGGATTATCGTTATTAAGTATAAATTGTATGTACGAAGTAAAATTGGCGGTGTAAGCGCTGGGAGTTGGATCAAAAGTAGTCAGTAATTCATTTTGGAACCCAAGAGGATTGAGTCCTTCTTGTTGTACACGTATAATGACTGTATCACTGATGGTTTGTAAGGGGTCATCAGCTGCTTGGCCAGGAACTGTCTGCGTTAGTATTATTCGTTGAGGACGTTCGTTTCTATCGAGCTGCCAAAACTCAAGTGAAAAAGGGCGTGGGGTGAAGTCTTCGGCAATAGGAGGAAAAGGTGTGACTACTAGGTCAGCTCTATTGATGGCGATGGTTCCTAATTTGGCAAACTCACTAAGGTAGGGAAAGGTGATTTTGGTTTTAATACCAAGTAATCCTTGAATATAAGTAAGGTTATTAGTGGCGGTCGCATCAATCTCTTCGTAGCTTTCATCCAAATCGGCTAGGGCAGTACCACTTCGGTCACTAGTAACTCGATTGAAACGCGTGGCGGCACGCCGACCATTAACTACCTCACTAACTGTGGGATTTCGTACATATATATTATAGCTTTCCTCCTCGCCGTCATTTTCATAAAATAGATTTAAGGCAGAAGCCGTATTAATACGGCGAGAATCTATCGGGTTAGCATCAAAACCAACAATAGCCGCTCCTCCTTGAGGCACTAACACAAGCCCACTTACCACATCATCGAGTTGCTCTTGGGTAAGCGAATCGGTACTAGTAATTAAGTTGGCTATTTCATCTCTAAAGGAGTCTTCCAATGGAATTATGAGCCTATTGTCAACAATATCTTTGGCACTAAATGTACGGCTACCCACTGGGGTTGGGTCAAAGGGCAATTCACTAAAACTATAGTAAGTATTTCCTTGATTAAAAGCATTGGTAAGCTTGTGCACCTGAATGGTTTGTGGCTGTGTGGTATCTCCGTAAGAGTACCGATAAGCTAAATTAAGCTCCAAGCGAGAAAACTGTGGGTTGCTACCTAAGTTGATGGTATCGGGGGTCAAGGTAAAGAAGCTACTCGCCGTTACTAGACCTAGCTGTGCATCGTTGTATTGACCTGCTATTAGCAATATAGAGTTGGTGGTATTCACACTGTCTACCAAAACGGTAGAAGTAGTTACCGTTACTGTATCAGTAAAAGCAACCCCAAGTACATTTTGGGGTTGCAGTCCAAGACCTATATCGCTAGGATCTTCACAAGCGATGAATACAATAACACTAAGTAAGAATGATAAACGCTGGAAAGAAAGTTTAGTCAAGTAACTCATTATATAGGTTGTAATATGATTCCGAGATGTTATCGTTCTCAACGGCTAGTTGGAAAACCTTTTCATCGTCGAAATGAGCGAATAACTGCATCAGTTTCTCGCTGTACTCGTTTTCACTACGAATGACTGCATCAGCATATTCCATACCTGTTCTAATGAAACCCTCCATATCGGCTGACTGAAGGTGAGAAAGCATTTCATCCTCAATATCAATCATCTTCACCTTGCTGATCAAATCAGCTCCAAATTTATAAGAATAAAAGTTATTATACACACTAAAAATGGATTTTGTTTTTTGGAAGGTGGGATCTTTCTTGTAAGTTGTTTTTAAGTACATAGGAATTAAACTAGTAATCCAGTCATTACAATGTACGATATCTGGCGCCCAGCCTAGTTTTTTAACGGTTTCGAGCACTCCTTTACAGAAGAAGATAGCGCGCTCATCGTTGTCGTCATAAAAGTTATTTTCCTTATCCAAGAAAACAGATTTTCTTTGAAAATAGTCTTCATTGTCGATGAAGTATACTTGTAACTTTGCATTAGGAATTGAGGCAACTTTAATAACCAATGGCTTTTCTTCATCTCCAACGGGAATATTGATTCCAGATAATCTCACTACTTCGTGCAGGCGATTTTTCCTCTCGTTGATAATGCCAAAGCGGGGTACTAGAATCCGAATTTCCATGCCCCTCTCTTGCATAGCTTGTGGAAGTTTTCTAACAAAATCGGCTACCTTAGAGGTTTGTAGGAAGGGATTCACTTCACTCGCTACGTAGAGGATACGAAGTTTTTGCATAAGAATGAAATTTTAAATTTATAAAGAACTAATTAAAAGCTGTGCAAAATTACGAAAAAAAAGTGGTATTTCAATTTTTTTTCTCTGAAATTGTCTTATTATTGCGTCTATATTGACTAATATGCCCATCCTATGCTCATTTTTGAAAGCATTGTCTCCTTACAGCAATATCTAAAAAAAAAACGTGAGAACACCTCTAAAATTGGCTTTGTCCCCACTATGGGCGCACTTCATGAAGGGCATCTTGCCTTGCTAAAACAAGCCAAACAGGAGAATGACTTGGTAGTATGTAGTATCTATGTAAACCCTACCCAGTTCGATAACCAAGAGGACTTAACCCATTATCCAAGAACGTTAGCTGCCGATACAGAAAAATTAAAGTACATACAATGTGATGTACTTTTTGCACCTACGAATATAGAGATGTACCCTACGCCTTCTCTCGTAGCTTTTAGCTTTGGTCATTTAGATAAGGTGATGGAAGGCCAGTACAGGGCAGGACATTTTAGTGGTATGGCTACCGTAGTAGCAAAGTTTTTCAACATTGTACAGCCTGATACGGCCTATTTTGGTCAGAAGGATTTGCAACAGTACCTCATTGTAGACCAACTCATCAAAAGTTTAAGTTTTCCCATTCAATTGGTACGTCATCCTATTGTGAGAGAAGCCGATGGTTTGGCAATGTCATCGCGTAATCGGCGTCTTTCACCTGCGCAGCGCGCCAAAGCACCTAAGCTCTATGAAGCACTTCAACTCGCGGCTGATTGGCTTCCTAAAGCTGCTATCGTAGAGGTTAAAAGGCGTACACAAGAATTTTTACTGCAAGCAGAAGGCCCTAAAGTAGAATACTTCGAAATTGCACATGGGCATACGCTTGAGGCACTCACTACTTATCAGCCCAATACCCCTACGGCACTTTGTATTGCAGCTTTTTTGGGAGATGTCCGTTTGATAGATAACCTCTTATTGCATTAAACTTTTATGACAAATCTATTCACAGCTTTTTCTGATGTATGGGCAGCGTGGGGATTTATACAACGACATCAACTTCGCAAGTATTTATGGCAGTCGTTACTGCTCAACCTTTTAGTAGTGGTGGTGTTGAGTATAGTAGGCTGGTATATAGCTAGTAGTTTAACTGACTGGCTCGTTGGGCTCATCAATATTCCTTGGCTCGAGTGGCTTATTATTATCGTAGCTATATTGTTGGTAGCTTTCCTATTTTACAAGTCTTACACATTCATTATACTTACCGTCTCTGCGCCCATTTTAGCAGCGCTAGCAGCGCGTACCAATGCTATTCTATTCGGAAAAAAGACAGAGGAGCAAGGCTTTTGGGCAGAGACGAAAAGGGGTATTATGGTGAACGTAAGAAATACTGTGGCAGAGCTTGCTTCTATAATAGTACTGCTGTTACTTTCTCTAGTGCCCGTTATTAATGTAATTACCACTCCTTTGATGTTCATCGTGAGCGCTTACTTCGTAGGCGTAGCTATGATGGATTATCGCAACGAGTACTTAGGATACACGGTAAAGGAAAGTGAGCAGGTAATTAGGCAACATCGTGGGGTGGCTTTAGGCAATGGGCTAGCATACACAGTTTTGATGTTTATTCCACTTGTAGGTATATTACTTGCGCCTTCTTTCGCCTTGGTGGGGGCGAGTATTACCATGAAAAAGGCTCATAAGCAACCTGCCTAGATAAGGTATAAATAAATATTTGAATAATACAATAACACTAATCCTATCTGACAGTTTAGCGGCAATTGTTTTCTTTTTGTACAAAAACTCCCTAATATTGTTAGATGCGATCCTTCTGGCGACAAAACACCTTACTTGTTCTCTCTCTTGCCTCTCTGCTCATTTTTTCATTGCTGGTTTTTCTTGACACTTCTACCTTTTATGAGCAAATAGAAAGGGCTTCTCTATGGGTGCGGCGTTGGTTTGGTACATTTTACCTGTACCTAGGTCTCTTTTGCGTATTATTCATTCTTATCGTTGCGCTCTCTCCTTTAGGAAAAAGAAAACTAGGTAAGCCCACCGACCAACCAGAGCACTCTACTTGGGGGTGGATTGCCATGCTTTACAGTGCGGGAATGGGCGCAGGTATTTTACTGAGAGCGGTGCAGGAGCCTGTATATATGAAGTTGCATCCACCACTGGCCACAGGTATAGCCCCTAACGTCATGGCACTTGAATATACATTTTATCAGTGGGGGTTTACTGCTTGGGCTTTCTATGGGTTATTTGCGATTGTAATAGGGTATTACCTTTTTGTAAAGGAGAAAACCAGCCTCGTAAGTACCATCATAGAAGATAAAACCTCCTCAGTGTTGGCCATCTATAGCATTGACTTATTGGCAGTTATTACAACGGTTTTTGGCCTCATGGGAGCTATTGGGCTAGGTACTACACAGATTAATGGAGGGCTCACCCATTTGTACGACCAGCCGCTAGGCATAGAAGTAACGATTGCACTTACACTCCTCATTTCCTTGCTAGCGTTTGTATCCGTTTGGAGTGGTATTAATAAGGGGATTAGGATTATCTCTAAAATCAACATACTGGTTACGTTGCTGCTATTCCTCTTTATCTTTTTTCAGACTGACTTAGCAAAAGTTTTTTCAACTTTTATTCAGGCTTTTTACCATTACTTGGTAGACTTTATCCCTTTGAGCTTGGCCTACGGAAAGTTTGATCCAGGAGAAGCCTTCCTCACTGACTGGACATATTATTACTGGGCTTTCTGGTTGGCTTGGGCGCCTTTCACGGGTATTTTTATTGCTAGAATTTCAAGAGGAAGAACCCTACGAGAAATCCTAATCGGCGTATTACTTATTCCTTCTTTAGGTACTTTTTTTTGGTTTTCTGTTTTTGGAGATACCGCTTTCCAACTGATAGACAATGGACTTACGAGCCCAGAAGCCTTCTCTGATGTGTTTTCTTCTATTTTTGTATTTTTTCAAAACTATCCTCTACAAGGACTGATCAATAGTATCACCATCTTTCTGCTGATAAGCTTTTTAGTGACTTCTGTAGACTCCGCAGTGTTTGTGCTGAGTATGTTTACCGATGGTGGGCGGGCTTATCCCAGTAGGCGGCATCGCCTCATCTGGTCAGTAGCGGTGGCGATTTTTGCGGTAGCGCTCCTTATTTTAGGGAATGCTCGTCCTGATACCGATGTGCTGATAGCCTTACAGAAGTTGCTCATTATCACTTCCTTGCCCTTCTCACTGTTTATGGTTTTGATGACGGTACTTTTTCTGAGAGATTTCTTGAAAAAGCAGCCTCATCAAACAAAAGAGGTAGCAGAGTAGGAGCTGTTCTACCTCAGTCTTTTGGAGAGTGTCTCGTGTTTTTCTTCCAGTAAATAAGTCAACGCTTCCAAAGTCGCCCCTCAATGAGTTTTTTAAACACCTCTTCTCGTAAATGCTTACTAATAGGAATCTCTTTCTCGTCAATTTTCAGGACGTTCCCTTCCAAACTAGTGATCTTCGAAAGCGCAACTATGAAAGAGCGATGCACACGAATAAAACGATCGGCAGGAAGTGCCTTAGTAGCATTACTAAGGGAAATCAATACCATATGCCGTTGCTGTTCAGTATGTATAAAAACGTAGTCTTTAAGGCTTTCTAGGTAGAGGATATCATCGAAAGAGATTTTGAGATACTTTCCTTCTGATTTGATGAAAAAGTGCTTGGGTGCTTCCTCCATGTTCGGCTCCTTAGCAGCACTCGTGTGTAATAGATAGGTTTCGTAAGCCTTTTGGCAGGCTTTTAAAAAGCGAGGGTAGGCAATGGGCTTTACCAGATAGTCCACTACATCCAACTCATAGCCTTCCAGCGCGTACTCCCGATACGCTGTTGTAAGAATCACCATTGGTAATTGACGGAGCCCACGCAAGAAATCTAGCCCAGTCAGCTTTGGCATTTGAATATCTAGAAACATTAAGTCGATTGTTTCTTCTTTGAGAAGTGTGTCTGCTTCTAAGGCATTTTTGGCAGTTGCTTGGCAAATAAGAAAATCTGTATCTTCTACATAAGCAGCAATCCCTTTTCGAGCAACTGGCTCATCATCAACGATAAGGCAACGCAATGTTTTTTTCATCTTTTTGGTGGTCTTTCCTTGCTAAATCAATGGTCAACTGGATGGCAAACACGTGTACTGGTGTACCTGTAGTAGGAGATGTTTGCGTAAATGTCTCAATGGTCAGTTGGTGTTTTTGAGGATACAACAGCGCTAAACGCCGCTTGACATTCTCCAACCCTATCCCTGATTTTACAGGATGGTGCTCCTCTTTAGGCTCATAGGTGTTTTCTACTGTAAAGAAAAGTTTATGCGCCTCACAGGTAGCTTTGATGGTAATCCAATAACCATTTGGGCTTGTCTTATCTCCATGCTTAAAGGCATTCTCAACAAAAGGCAGTAGTAGTATAGGGCTTATGACAAGGGCTTCTGTCAATTCAGAAAAATGAAGGGTAACATCGACAATATCTTCTTGCCTAATCTCTTCTAGATGAACGTAGCGTTTCAGATAAGCCAGCTCTTGCTCAAGCGAAACTTGCTTGTTTTTCACATCGTACAACTGGTAACTTAGCATTTCAGAAAGTTGTAGTAACATTTCTTTGGCTACTGCTGGGCGTTGATCTACTGAAAAGTAAATATTATTTAAAGTATTGAAGAGAAAATGAGGATTTACCTGTGCTTTGAGGTAGTTGAGTTCGGTTTCTAAGTGCTTTTTTTCTAGCTCCCGGGTATAGCGCTCCTTCTGATACCACGCTCGCAGTAGTTTGATTACCGTGGTGGTAGACACCAGTAGTAAAACATCTGAGCCAATGATGATAAACCCTTGGAAATTATCGAAATAGTCAGTGACAAAAGCGGCTGTAAAACTCCAAACAATGGTTGCATTAACCATTAGTAATAAACACAAGGCTAAGAAGTAGGGGAGGTATTGCTTTTTTAAGAGCAACCGAGGAATTAAATAATAGAGGTTAAAATAGATAAAAGCAAGTGAAATAAGTGAAGAGGTAGCTGTAAAAAAAACATTGTACCAATAAATAGAGTAGTACACGAGGTCTACCGCAGCGTTCAGGAAGATATAAACAACCCAAAACAGAAGATGATAGGCAAAACGATTTTTTATAGAAATGTTTACTGACATATGCTTAAGGGAAGATTTTAACTATACTGACTTTCACGACTTTTGCTTATTGAGCCACCAAGCTAATCTCGTCTCTGGCTTAAAATTCTTCGTAGTAGGCTTCGATTCTGCCCGTTCTATCGTTAAGTCAGATAGGTTGGCCACTACAGACCAGAGCGTACCAAACTGCTGCTTCTTTAAATTTAAACAAATACAATCATCACTCAAAATGGCTTTTGCCTTGGCTAGAGTCATCCTATCTACCTGCTCAAGTCGATCTGTCAGCCCAGTATACCTTTCTTGGCTCTTGCTCCAAGCGATGCCTCCTATGTCAAGGGCTTTCATCTCCTCCGAAATAAACTGATTGGTCATGTAAATATAGTGGCTTTCTGGTCTTCTCACGTACTTCTTTTCGGGGGCTGACTCCACCACTGCTAGATCACCCGTGCGGTCAGCGATCATAAAATTACTGGCAGAAGAGACTTCCACAGGCATGAGTAAATCAATTGCCTCTTGCGTGGTGGCGCAATCCTCAAGTACTTTACGTATGATAAAATAAAAATTTATACCCGGTTGAGTCGCTTTACCATTTACAAAAGACATGGCCATAAATAGCCCTTTTTCATTAATGCCATCTACACGACCTATGAAAACATCTGATTGGGTGATAGCAGCGAACCTATTGTCAGGGACAATTAAACTACTCTCAGTAAATTTCTTAAAGGCAAAAAGCATATCATAATTTCTACCTACAAATACTTGCTCTTTTTCTTTGTAAGCAAAGACACTACATTGGCCCGTTTGCTCAAAAAGGCCAATGCTTAATAGAAAGGCGGCGAGCTTTTCACCATCTGCTTGTATACCAGCAGCAAAACCGTCGATTTCTTCTATCACTTCAGGATAAAATGCCTTTAGTAGAGGATACGATTGACGTCCAACGTTCTCTTTTTCTACTGACATAGCTGGAATTTGAAATCCTGCTTTTTCGTAGAGGAGCTTACCGTACTTCAGCCCCATTTCGTAGAAAGTACCGTATAGTCTTGGGTGATACATAGGAATTATATTTTATGACTACTTTTCGAAAAATAAACCGTTTTTAATTGACCGAAAATAACCTATTCAATAGAAATAGAAAAGCCTAAAAAGAATGAAGTAGTCGCACCAGGTCTAACGGCTTCCCGTTGCGTACCATCTTCCGAAAAACGATAACTGTAGATTTGATTGAACCCAAGTGGGTTACGGACAGAGGCGTAAATTACTGAAAACTGATCAAACAAATAAGTTAAGTAACTTAAATTAAAACTCAGATTATGGTAGTCAGGGGCGGTATCTTCTAAAAAACGGTCAGTATTGGGATTAAAGTAAGGCCTTCCAGAGGCAAAGGTGTAGGTACTTCCTAACCGAAAGCGAGAAGATAACAACTGGTATTGCATCACCACATTGAGATTATGCCGATTGACGAAAGGCGGTGTAGCCGCTTCAGGATAATCGAGATAATCACGCTCTGCTAATAACAAAGAATAGGTAATGCGATAGTCTAGTTTTTTTATACTTTTACGATCTCTCCAAAAGAAGTCTAAACCAGTTGCATAGCCTGTTCCCGTATTATCGAAAGGCATCACCTCTTCGTCTCGATTGCGAATAAGCTGCTCGTAGGATTTATAGTAGCCTTCTACCCGAAAGGTGTAGTCGTCTTGAAGCCATTGGTAATTAAAAATATAGTGAACTGCTTTATGGAAATCGAGATTAGGAAATTGTCTCAAGAAATCATTGGCAGGCCGCTGATAATACCAGCCGTAAGCAAAAGAAATTTGACTGTCCTTACCTGTCTTATAAGCCAGCGAGCTACGAGGAGCAAGATTGGCTGTTTTGAGCAAACTGGCGTATTCTGCTCTTACACCCACACTGGCTTTCAACTTCTGGCTCAGGTCAATCTCTACTTCTGTAAAAGCAACACTGAGTACGTCCTCTACTGTTTGGTTAAGCGCATTGAAACCATAATCTCCTGCTAGTAGATTACTCTCTCCTCCAAACTTAAGGTAGATATTGTCATTGAGGTCTGTACCCAAACGAAGGCGTGCTTGGGCAGTATGTTCCTTTGTGTAGACTTCATCTTGATCAATAGCCAGATCATCGCTATCGTAGCTGTACGCAAGTCCAGCATACAGCTCCCATCGAGGAGAGAGAATCCCTTGGTAGGTACTATTGGTGTAAAGGTTTTGGTTGTAAAAGCCAAAAGGTGAAGTAACAAGGGGCGTATTGAGGTCGTTGGTTTGTAGCGTTGCTTCACTGTTTTGGTACTGCACCAACGTTTTGTACATGCCTTGCTTGCTTTTATGCCTAAAGGCTACTTGCCCACCCATCCCTTGTGGATTACGGCGCCAATCAACATTTTGATCGACTATATTGTGTAAGAGTCTCAGGTCAGTGTAGCCAATATCGGCTAATAAGGCGGTATTTTCACCAAATCGCTGGGTACGACTCACATTAGCACCAGCCAAGTTGAATCCAATATTGGCGGAGGAACTTTCGGGAATATCTTGTGTATTAAGTAAGAGCACTGAAGATAAGGCTTGTCCATATTCTGCTGAGTAGCCTCCTGTGCTAAACATAATCCCCTTGAACATAAAAGGATCGAACCGACTACGAGAGGCTAGTTCAGGTAGATCGCTAAAAAAGGGGCGTGAAACGCGCATACCATTAATAAGTGTCTGGGTTTCTTGAGCCTCTCCACCTCTTACAAAAATACCCGTCTCGTCGCCTACCAGCGACACACCTGGTAAAGTCTGTAAGGTACGGGCAATGTCACCTTCTGTACCCGCTGTAGTGACAATATCCAACGATTTTAATAAGGCCATCTTTTTCTCATCACTGGCCTCAAAAGACCCTGCACTAATTACTACTGGACTTAATTCAGCGGCGTTCTCTTGGAGCGTGATCTGTAAGTTATAGGTCTGTCCATTTAAACGTAAAGGTTGTTGGTAGCTTAAATATCCCGTGTAGCTAATCACTAGTATAGCTTCTCCTTCAGCTTGGGTCTGGAAAGAAAAGTTGCCTTGTTCATCGGTAGTAGCACCATCATAAACCTCAGCTAAGTATACATTGGCAAAAGGGATAGTATTACCTTTCGTATCAGCGACCTTTCCGCTAATGGTAGTTTGTGCCTGAATACCAATAAGACAAAAGAGCATACATAAATTTATACATATTAACTTTTTCATGGGCAATAGAATAGGAGAGAGGCACTCAAAGCCTCTCTAAATGATAATGAATGCTGAGAGGATACTACTTCACTTTCTTTTGTAGTTCGTTGAGCATGTAATCGTTGGGGAATAGTTTTAAACCTTTTGCACAATATACACGTGCCTTTTCAGGTTGGTCTTCTCGTAGGTAGTACTGTACCAAGGTGGCGTAGGCTTCGTTGCGCCCCCAAGTAGGGGCATAAGGGCTATCTGAATAGGTATCTTTTAAGCTGATTGCTTTTAATAGATTTTTTTCAACGACTTTTCCACCACCGTATTCCACAGGACGGTAAAAGTCACTCTGGCCCATATATAAATAAGTACGTAGATTTTGCTCATTTAATTTGAGAGCTTTTTGTGTGTATTTTTCAGCACGGGCACTTAAAGCAATGGCTTGGCCTTGATCATACATCATCTCTAAGCCAGTCAGCTTGGCTAGCATAACGTAGTCCTCAGAGGTCTTTTGAGGGATAGCCTTAATAAGTTTTACTCCCTGTTGATTGGCTGCTTCAGCTTTTTCTTTGTTTTGCCTTTTGCCATGGTACAGACAAAGGTAGTAGTAGGTATAGGTCGCCCAGTAGGCATAGTCGCGGTCCTGTTCCGCTTGCCAAGCGGTGGTCAGTTTTTGTGCAAGTGCTTTCAGTTTACTTTCATCCTCTTTGAACGAAGCTTCAAAAGTATCATAAATACGGGCTTGGATACCACTGAGCAAAGTGGTTTTATCCTGTGCCGTTGCAACAGTGGTACATACTAGTAAAAAGAGTAGGAGCGTAATGCTAAATTGGTTCATGGTTTTCTTCGATTTTTTCATAAGTATACCACCTCTCTTCCAGTAGAGAAAAAAAGATAGACCAACGTCCTAAAACTATCGAAGAATAGTAGATGAGAGTAGAAAACAAGCTCGTGATGAAAGCAGATTTAGGGATTCTTTTCAAAAGAAAAAACGGAATAATTTTAGAAGAAAACTATCCCGTTTGGGTAGGAGAACGGGTTTATTCTCCTTATTCGAACCTAGTAAAATACAAAATAAGTTGTGTGGGATTATTATCTGCTCGATTACCATTAAGAAAAAGTCGCTCCACAGAGGTATTCGTGTTGAAGAGTCCTATGATGAGATCATCTCCATCGAATTCCTCTTCTTCTAACTGGAGTGCCATGTAAGAGGTAACATCGAATACATAGCGGGTCTGTGTTTCGTAGTTGTCGTCAATGAATAAGGTAGGCAACTGCGGTTCGGCTTCACCACCAAAGACAAATCCAAATTCGTTGGCCTGTTCTGCTTCATAAAGCAACAGTGCAGGCGGAAGTGGGAAAAAACCATCGTAAGCCTCTTGGGCAATCCCAATTTGAAGCTCTGCTCTTACCAAGACTGCTTGGGGGTCAAAGCCTTTAATGCTTTCAAAATGCGGAAATGTAACTTTTGTAAATAGACCTATACCCGCTTGCAAAAATGTGAGTTGTTGTGTGCTATCTTCAGTAAGTACATCTCGCTGTTCTGTTAAAGAAACAAGGGGGGTACCCGTTTGGTCGCTTACAATTCGATTGAACTGCAAGCGTGTATCATATACAGGAAAATCATAGGAAAGTGCTTCGTCTTCTTCTGAGGTATAATATAGACGAAGTACAGGGGTAATGGTAGCGTTTTCGTCTTCACTTACTTCAGCGATAATAGGGGCGCTGAAGAAAAAGCTATTACTCTCTGTAGTGGTAAGTACTAACCCTCTTAGAAATTGTGCAAAGTCTTCACTGCTTCCAATGGTTTCGTCTTGGTCGATGCCAAATTGATGAATGGTTTGTCCTAATACATCGTCTAAACGTATAGAAATAACAAGGTTTTCACCATTAGGACGGTAGGAGACTTCCCCCAACGGAATGGGATCGTATACACGTGAAGAAACATTGTAAAACTCTTCGTCACTTGGCAATGTCAGTTCTTCTGATATCCTAAACAACTGTAACGTTTGGAACTGTGTGGTGTCACCATAAGTACCTACCCGCTGTATAATGAATTCTAGGGAGTCGTACCGACTATTTTCTTCTGGTATAAAGGCATCACCAATACCCATTTGAAAGTAACTTTCGGCTTGCACTTCTCCCAGATAAGTGTCAAGATACTTGCCTACTACTATCTGTTGCTGTCCATTGGTAATGAGGGAATCCACTTTAAATGTCACGCAGTTAGTGGTAATCGTATCCATCACAAAGCTGAAATTATCATCTTGGAAAAAATCTACCTCTACATCGCCTGTACTGGTACAAGCACTTAGTAAGCTAGCCAAACTGATACTGAAGTAAATAATGAATTTCAAACGATTCATTCAATAATTTTTTCCTCAAAGAAAGTATTTTATGAGGTAAGAAAAGGCTTAAATAGACAGCAGGCGTCTTTTTAGAGGCAGGCGACTTGTTTTCTCCGATAGGTCGATACAAACAAGATGTAAACAATAATAATGAGGTAATTGGTAGATAAATAATAAGCATTCATCTATAAATATAGGTAGTAAGTATATTATTATCATATGTCTTACCAGAAATGGAGTTCTTTGTCTTCAGAACCTTTAAAATCGTTATATCAACTATGAAATTTAGAAACATATGTTTGTACTTATTGCTTGGTTTTTATTTTATGTTGACAAGTTGTACAGAAGACGAAGTATCACTCGAAGGAAACTGGATCAGACAATCCGATTTTGAGGGAGATGCCCGGTCTGGTGCAGCGGTATTTGTGATTAATGAGAGAGCGTACGTAGGTACAGGCTACGATGGCGATGAGCGGCTTACAGATTTTTGGTCTTACGATGTAAATAGAAACTTCTGGCAACGGATCACAGAACTTCCTGATTCTTCCTTTACACCACGTAATGGTGCATTTGCTTTCTCAGCCAATGGGAAAGGCTATATAGGAGGTGGCTACGATGGGCAAGATTATCTGAAAGACCTCTGGGAGTACGATCCTATTACCAACGGGTGGTCACAGAAAAGCGATTTCATAGGCTCGGCCAGGCGTAATGCTACTACATTTAGTATTGATAATAAAGGCTATGTCTTATTGGGCTATGATGGAAGCGATACAAAAGACATGTATATGTATGACCCTACTACTGATCAGTGGACACAAAAAGTAAGCTTTACAGGGTCGAAGCGAAGTGGCGCTACAGCTTTTGTAATCAATGGTAAAGCTTATGTGGGGTTTGGGCGTAATAATGGCATATACGAAGAAGATTTTTGGGAGTATGACCCTGTCAATGACTCTTGGAGAAGACTACAAGACATGGACGAAACCAGTGAGGCCATTGCTAGAGATTTTGCAGTAGGCTTTGTAATCGATGGTAGGGGATATGTTGCCACAGGAAATAGAAATACACCTATGACAAGTACTTGGGAGTACGATCCTGCCCTAGATGAATGGACAGAGAAGACTGCTATGGAAGGAATAGCCCGCTTAGAGGCACTAGGGTTTGTGGTGAGAAACAGAGGTTTTCTTGTGACAGGTCGTAACGCCAACCAAAGACTAGATGATCTGTGGGAGTTGGCTCCTTTTGTGGAGGAAAATGAAGACGACTAGTGTAGTATCGAGAAATAAATTGTAAATTAAAGCGTATCATTTTCACTGTATACACTTGAAAGCACAAAAGTACTCGTCGGTTCTTATTCACGTATTCGGATGGGGGTTTCTACTATTACTCCCATTCTTTATACAGTTGCCCTTTAAGCCGAAAAGTGAAGTGTATTTCTATAAGTTTTTTGCCTTTGCACCAGGACTTTGTGGGTTATTTTACCTTAATATGTACTTATTAGTACCTAAGGTACTCTTAAAAGGAAAACTACTTTCCTATGTTGGTCTCTTAGCAGCCGTCATTGGTACACTAGTGCTTTATAATTACTTCCTAGAAAACTTCTTTAATCTCTCGCATACATTCGTTGTCGATGATCCAGAGCACGGCGTAATTGTACGGAAAAACTTTGTCCACTTTATGCCAGTCGTTACCAGTATTCTCGTAGTTGGTGTAAGTACAAGCGTCAAAGTAACCAGTAAATGGCTAGAAGATAGAGATCGGCAACAAAAGCTAGAAAAGGAAAAACTGGGAGCAGAACTCAGTTGGTTAAAAACACAACTCAATCCACATTTTTTCTTCAACATTCTCAATAATATCTATGCCTTGATGGCCATAGACTACAAAAGCGCACAACGCGCCATTCATCAACTTTCTAAAATGATGCGATACGTTCTGTACGAAACAGAGACTGTACCATTAAAAAGAGAACTAGAGTTTTTGAAAAACTATGTGGAGCTAGCAAAGCTTCGGGTAGTACAAAATGTACAAATTGAATTCGAAAACGATATAGCGTCAGAAGAGCAGGCGATAGCTCCATTGCTTTTTATCTCTTTTGTAGAAAATGCCTTTAAGCACGGGATCAGTACTGAACAACCTAGTTTTATTGCTATCAAGTTACAAGAAGAGAAAGACAAATTGGTTTTTACAGTAACTAATAGTATCTGTACTGTCAATGCTGCACATCAAAAGGAAGAAGGGATTGGTCTTAATAATATTAAAAGGCGTTTAGCCTTACTTTACCCCGATAGGCATGCCCTTCAGATTAGAAAAGACAATTCACAGTACCAGGTAAGGCTTCAATTACAACTTATATGAAACAACTTATTTCTTGTATTGCCATCGACGATGAGCCATTAGCACTTAGCTTACTTACCAGCTATATTGAAAGAACTCCTTTTTTAGTCTTAAAAGGTGAGTTTCACAGTGCTAAAAATGCAGTAGAAATGCTGATAAAGGAACAGATTGACTTAATTTTTTTAGATATTCAAATGCCTGACATGACGGGGGTCGATTTTACAAAAACCTACCATTTGGGCGCAAAAGTAGTATTTACAACTGCCTACGAAAAGTATGCTGTAGAAGGTTTTAAACTAGAGGTGAGCGACTATCTGCTAAAACCTATTTCTTACGAGGAGTTTCTGAAAGCTGCACAGAAAGTAAGTACGTATCTACAATGGCAAAACGACACAGAAACAGACCAAGGAATGCAGGAATCATTTCTGTTTGTGAGAACTGAGCACAAAATTGTCAAAGTAGCCTTTGATGAAATCCTCTTTGTCGAATCCTACAAGGACTATGTGAAAATATACCTAACTGATACCAAGCTCCCTATTCTCTCTTTACTGAGCTTACGAGCGCTAGAAGAAAAACTCCCTAAAAGCCATTTCATGCGTGTACATCGCTCTTACATTGTAGCGCTATCACAGATCCACTTGATACGTAAGAACTATATTGTTTTTGGTGACCACCACATTCCTATTAGCAGACAATATAAAGATAAATTCGATCTCTTTTTAAAAGATAAGTTAGTGTAGACTCTACAACTCCGCACGACGCTTAAAATCTGCCACACGATCTCTACTTACAATAGCTTCTACAGGGCTAGTAGGTTGCAGGTAGAGTTTTAGCCGATTACTAGAGTAAGTACGCATCTCTACAATCGCTGCAAACTTTACAATAAACTTGCGACTGATTCTGAAAAATAGTGCTGGGTCGAGCAGCGCATCTAACTGTTCTAGGGTATACTCCACAATAAACTTTTTAGCATCATTGGTAATCATATACACAATCTTGTCATCAGCATAAAAATAAGCAATATCGTCAACTACCTTAAAAAACATTTTACCACCTATTTTTACCAAGAAGCGATGTCTGTACTTTTGTGTGGTAGTAGGTAAGTTTCCTAGTACTTCTTGCCAGTCAGGAATAGCCACTGGCTGACGAAGCGCTTGATATTTACGAATGGAGGTAGCCAGATCGGTAGCAGAGATAGGCTTTAATAAATAATCAATACTGTTTACCTTGAAAGCCTGAATGGCATACTGATCATAAGCAGTGGTAAAGATAATAGGTGTGGGAATATGAACGTGCTGGAAAATATCGAAACTTTGCCCATCTGAGAGGTGAATGTCTAATAAAACCAGATCGGGTAGTCTTTGCTGTTGAAACCACAAAACTGTATCTTCTATACTATCGAGAATAGCTAGGATCTCTATAGAGGCGTCATATTGATGCAACAACAACTGCAAACGCTCTACAGCCAGAGGTTCATCTTCTATAATAACTACTTTTAGGTTACTCACAGAGCGTTTTCTATTTTAATAAGCGGTATCTTAACAGTAAAAGTAGACTCATCCTGTTTGATATCTATCGCGTGTTGATTGATAAAGGTATACCTTTGATTGATATTATTCAAGCCTAGCTGCGTTGAGTCCTCTTCCATAACATTTTTCTTTTGTAGTGTATTCTGTACAGTAAGTGTTTGATTCTCGTTCGTATAAATACGAATATGCAGGGGCTTTTTATGAGAGATAACATTATGCTTGATGGCATTTTCTATCAACATCTGTAAAGCCACTGGTACAATATAGTAAGGGTAATACTGCGTAGCTACCTGAATATCGATGTGGATGCTGTTACCAAAACGTTTTTTGAGTAAGTAAGCGTAGGATTGAATAAAATGCAGTTCCTGTCTTACTTCTACAAGCTCTTTTTCATAATTTCTGAGTACGTAGCGATATACTTTAGAGAATTCTTCTACAAATTCATTGGCGATCTGCGGAGAGGTAAGTATAAGCGTAGAAAGAACATTAAGGCTGTTGAAAAGAAAATGTGGATTGATTTGGTTCCTCAGTGATTGCATCTGTGCTTGAAAAGAAATCTTCCGTAACTCTTCCGTTTCGGCTTGTTGCTGCTGAAAACGTCGCCAATAATAGAGAATAGAATTGATACAGTGCAAAAATAAGTTAGCACGAAACCCAAATGCGATAATAAGTTGAAAGGGTAGGGCTAGGGTAGCCCACTCCTGTCGTAGAAGTACTTTACCCACCAACCATGTAGGAATAAAAGCACTCAAAAAAGCGACCGGAAAACTAAGGAGAAAAAAGAGTAATAAGGGATGAATATTTTTGAAGTTAGTTGTCTGACGGAATAGAAACTTTTCTAACAATCTATTTCCCTCCCAAACAAACACCGTTGTGGCGATGAATACTAAGAGAATACTGTACCAAGGCGCATTGATAGGATAGTGTACATAGACTTGTGTAAGGACTGTATTGAGGTAGGAGTACCCACCTAACAACAACATAAACACATATCTCCAACGATGTTTAAACATAATGACAAAAGTTGCTTGGTTGGTAAAACAAATTTATTAGACAAAAGCTGATTGTACTTATTTAGAAAATCACCCTGAAAACCCAGGGTGACTTTACTCTACCAAATTATTATGAAAAACTATTTAACAAAATAGATCCTTAAGTCGCTTAGTTAACTGACATGAGCTCAGACTCAGGGAGCAACACATCATTCTTTAGATGAACTCCTCCATTAGTGGCTGTGATACTTCTTGGGTCATCGTTGCCACTATCCGATATGGTAAAATCAGATGAAACAGTAATGTACTCTCTACCAATAGTACCTACTACACCAGCAGAAAGATTAGAAGAGAATACAAGCCCTGAAACCACATCGCCGTCACAGCCCGTAAAAGCTAGGAGGTCAGGCGCAAAAAGCACTGTTGTGAAAAATTCTTTAATTTTAAATTGGAGTCGTTTCATAGGAATTTTTAAATAGAATTAGATATAAATATCTGATAATATAAACAGTGATGGGCAGGGATTAGATTAATAGAATAGAGTAGATGGGTGAGAAAAGGTATACGAATGGGCTTCAAATTGGAGTGAATAGCTCAGAAATAAGAGCAGTAGATTTAACGGTAAGGATAATTTATATTGAATGTAATTTCCTTCATAAAAATCTATTATTCAAATAAGTACAAATAGGAGCCATATCACTTTTGTTAAAACTATGGCCAGTCTCGTAGAGAAAGTTATTTCGTTGAGTACCAAGTGTGCTTAAAGCAGAAAATCACCCTGAAAACTCAGGGTGATTTTACTCTACCAAATTATTATGAAAAACTATTTAACAAAATAGATCTTTAAATTATTTATTCTGTAGGCTCAGGAGCAGTAAGTAATACACCATCAATGGTATGAATTACTCCGTTTGAGGCTACTCGGTTAGTACCAGTAATATTTACAGGTGCAGGCTGAGGACCCATATCAGGATCATCTTCAGGATCATCAAACAGGTTACCACCACCTAGTAGCGTAGGGCTAGTACCAGTATCGTTATTTGAATAAGTAATATCTTCATTTTCATTAATCGTATCTATAGTAGAACCTGGAGCAGGAAGATCAGAAGAGAAAACTTGTCCTGAAACTACATGTAACTGAAGAATAGCTAATAGCGCCTCTGCACCAAGTGCATCTAGCTCTGCTTCCTCTATGGCATTATTAGTGTCACTACCATCAGCACCATCAAGTGCAGTGATGAAGGCCGCATCGGTAGGCGCAAATACAGTAAAAGTAGACTCGGCATCAGAAAGCGCACCAGCGAGATCACTATCAGTATTATCATCTACATACTGAATTACTCTCAATAATTCGCTAAAATCTGGTTCAGCAGTAACTATTTCAGCAATGTTGCTACCACCAGATGGAATCAATACCACACCAATTTCGTGGATTACGCCATTGTCAGCCTGTATGTTGGCAGTACTCACTTCATTTCCGTTTACAAATACATCACCATCTCTATTGGTCAAGAAAATATTTTCATCAGCCAATGTATTTTGCATCGCATTAGGACCCGCAGGTACATTAGGTGCTAATACTTCTCCAGTAATTACATGATAAGTTAAAATACCTAAAAGGACATCTGCATCCGCAGCTTCGATCGCAGCTTCATTGGGAAATCCAGCCGCGTTGAAAGCAGCATTGGTAGGCGCAAATACAGTATACTCAGTATCACCACTTAGTAGAGCAGCCACATCAGTGTCAGTCTCAGTACTTACCTTTGTAATCGCTGCCACTAGCAAACTGAAGTTGCCACTTTGTGAGGCTACCTCCACGATAGTACCATTGGTATCAGGTAAGACTACATTGTCATCGTCGTCGTCGTCATCACAGCCCACAAATGCGAAAAGGCTGAGTGCGAAGAACGCCATTGTAAAAAATTTTTTAGTTTCAAATCGGAATTGTCTCATAGAAATTTTTTTTGGATTAATAAAAAAAGTTTGAGATTAAAGTATCTGTTGGTATAAACGGGGTAGCGGAGGATAAGATTAACAGAATAGAGTAAACGGGTACTAAAAGGTGTGCGAATGGGCTTCAAATCGGAGTGAATAGCACGTAAACTGTAGAAGGAGTAATAAAAGCCATAGGTCACAGTGAGTTGATTGTACTTATTTACTTATCAGTAGATAAAACCCCTATTTATCAGAAGGTAGATAGGGGTTTCTTTCTCCTCTTTGAATCAGCGCTCTATGCCATCCATTTAAATGCCTGCTTAATAAGCTGTAGCTTTCCCTTGTAAGGTGCGTATCGCAGTGGTACATCGAGCCAGTTAGCTCGTTTCATTACGCTCTTAAAGTGGGTAAACACATCGAAGCTTGCCTTACCGTGGTAAGCGCCTGCACCGCTATTACCAACGCCTCCAAAAGGAAGATGTGGGTTGATTAAATGCGAGATGGTATCATTTACAGAGGCTCCTCCAAAATCGAGCGTTTTAAGGAATTTTTTCTGCGTACTACGATTAGTTGAAAACATATAAAAAGCCAGGGGCTTCGGAAGTTTTCGAATTTTTGCGATTAGCAAGTCCTCATTGCTGTAAGTAAGAATAGGTAGAATGGGGCCAAAAATCTCTTCTTGCATCACGTCGTCTTCCCAAGCCACCTCGTCGAGTAGTGTAGGAGCTATATAATTTTCTTCAGCAATGGTTTCACCACCCGCTACTACTTGCCCGTTAGATAGGTAAGCAGTCAGTCGATCAAAATGCTTACGGTTGATAATACGTGGGTAGTCAGGGCTTTCTAAAGGGTTACTACCATACTGCTCTGTAATGTATTTTTTGAGCTTGTCTACAAAAGCCTTTTTTACCTCTTCATGAACCACTAGGTAGTCAGGGCCTTCACAGGTTCGTCCACCATTTACAACTCTTCCCCATACAATACGCCGCGCTGCCACCTCTAAGTCGGCTGTTTTCTCAACAATACAAGGGCTTTTGCCACCTAATTCCAAGGTAACAGAAGTGAGGTTTTCTGCGGCTGCCTTCATAACAATTTTACCCACTGCAGGGCTTCCTGTAAAGAATATCTTATCGAAGGGCTGCTTAAGAAGTGTCTGATTAACAGGGATACCTCCCTCTACTACTGCTATATAAGCATCATCAAAAGTACTTTCTATCATCTCCTTGATAAGTGCAGAGGTATGAGGAGTCATCTCCGAAGGCTTTAGTATGGCGCAGTTACCTGCAGCGATAGCGCCTACCAGCGGGGCAAGTGTTAATTGGAAAGGGTAGTTCCAAGCGCCAATAATGAGCGATACACCAAAAGGAGAAGGGTGTATGTAGTTCGAAGAAGGAAAGTTGAGTAATGAGCCTTGTACTTTCTCAGGTTTCGCCCATTGCTTGACTGACTTTTTGATGAAATCAATTTCTTCCAATACCAAGGCTATTTCAGTCGCATACGTCTCAAAAGCAGACTTTCGAAAATCTTTCTCTAGTGCTGTATAAAGGGCTTCTTCACGGTCAGTATTACTTTTTCTGAGCTTTTTTTATGCTTCGATCCGAAACTTTACAGGTAGTGTAACACCCGTATAGAAATAATTTTTTTGTTTGCTAAAGAGTGCCTCAATCGCGGCTACCTCTTGTGCAGCTATATCGTTAGCAGGTCTATTTTCTGTGACTACAGTCATGATTGTTATATTTTAATGAGTGATTGCTTGTTTGAATTTTTCAGCTTACAAATAGGGTATGTAGTTAAGACAAGCCCAAAATACTGGGCTACTCGCGATCCATTTCTAAATCTTTAGAGGTTTTCTCAGGAATAGCTTCTGTTTGAGGACGCCCTATAAATTTTGCCATGGAACTATATATGTTAAGCCCCTGACCAACTACTACATCAAATACGCGAATCGGTAAGGTTCCTTTCAAAAAGGGGAGTAGATTGACAGACCAAGGTGCTTTAAGCATAATACGGTTTTGCTTCACAGCACGCATAATGTCATTCACAATCACTTTAGGTTCTAGGAGTGGCGTTAGTATGGGCGCACTAGCCCCCTCAAACATGCCCGTTTTAATGTAGCTTGGGCAAACTGTTGTGACGCGCACTTTTGGGGCAACACGCTCCATCTCTAAGCGCAAGGACTCTGACCACCCAAGTACAGCCCACTTAGAAGAAGCATATACCGACATTTTTGGGTTGGCAACAAAGCCAGAAGCAGAAGCAATATTAATGATATGTCCGCTTCCTTGTTGCATCATTTCTGGTATAAAGGCACGTGCTACGTGCATGACCCCCAATACATTGATACGGATCGTTTTCTCTATTTCTTCGTGGCTATGTTCGTCGAAGTACTTTCCTACCACAACACCAGCATTGTTAAAAAGTACATCTACACGTCCTACTTGCGAAAGCGTAAGCGTAGCTGCTTTTTTAATATCCGAGAGGTCAGATACATCCACTAGATAAGGATGAACCTGATGCCCTTTCGCTTCAAAGGCAGCAGTTGTGTTTTGTAAATTTTGCTCATTAATATCCCAAATGACGAGTGCTTTCGCCCCTTCTTGTAGGCACCTTTCACCTAGCAATTTCCCAATGCCATTGGCGCCACCTGTAATGAGTACTGTTTTATTTTTAATCTTTGTCATGATTTGCTACGATTTAGTTTCTTAATGTTTTTTGAATAAATAAAAGCTGTGTTTCGAGTAAACGATCTACCTTAAGAGGTTGTAGGTAGTTTACCAAGTCCATCTTTTTCTTAATAATCTGTAAAACACCTGTCAACTGTCCCCAAATGATAAAAGCCACCTCTTCGACCTGCAAAGCAGGGTTGATAGAGGTATCATCTTGTCCAGTCTTGATTACTTGAATGATTTGTTGCATTAAGTCAGCCCCTCGTTGTACAGCTTTGGCATTTTCAGGCGCTTCTGCCAATCGATCAAAATCGAAAGAACTGTTTTGATAGTGCAAAATGGCATCAAAATAATGGGGCTCTTGCAAAGCAAACTGAAGATAGGCGTGTGCCAACTGTATGACTTTTTCGTATCCAGAAAGTGTTTTTTGATAAACTTCTTGGAAGTAGGCCTCCAACCGATCAAAGGCTTTTACCAAAATAGTGCTGTAGAGCTCCTCCTTACTTTTAAAGTACAGATAAAGCGTTCCTTTTCCCACCTTGGCTTCTTGGGCGATGTGGTTCATAGTAACTTTCTCTACCCCTTCGTGAGAAAAGAGTTTTTCGGCTGCTGCGACAATACGAAACCGCTTTTGTTGCTTCGTTAAGGAAGGTGCATTCATGGTCTCCAAAATATAAATGACCAATGGTCATTTTGTACTATTACAATAATATCAAAAAAATATTTGGCAAACAAGCATTTGACTTATACTTTTGATAAGATGATGCAAAGACGAAAAGCCCTCAAGAAAATACTACAATGGAGTGTTGTGGCCAGCATAGCGCCCCACATTACGGTGGGTAAATCGCGTAGTTTAAAAATAGGGATTCAAAACGGTAAGGTTTTTAGTGGAGGAAAGCTACAAGAAGGTTTTGTTGGGATTACCCAAGACAATACTTTACAGTTTTCTGAGGTGTCTCTACCTGCTGAACGTACTTTAGAAGCAAAGGGACAGTGGGTGTGTGCAGGGTTTATAGATATTTTAGGTGATAACTCCTCTTACCCTGAAAAGACGTATCGGATTTTTGAGAAGTATAAACTGGCTGATGGCGTTACCACCGTATTACAAATGCATGGAGGGAGTGGTAATCCTGCTTATTTTTATAACTATTTTAAAAGCAAGCCTCACTATACAAACTATGGTGTTTCTACCAAGGTAATGGTGATTAGAATGCAGTATAATACTGTTGGAAGTCGAAAAAGAGCCATTGAGCAAGCGCTGGAAGCAGGTGCGCTAGGGGTTTCACATAGCCTAGAGTACCAACCTACTCCTTACCAAGAGGTAGTGGCCTATGCATACCTAGCTAAGCAATATGATCGTCCTCTTTTCTTACATTTACGCTATTCTTCTAAGGAAAAAGAGCTAGAAGGTGTAAAGGAAGCTATCCAAATTGCAAAAGATACAGATGTTCGACTACACATCGATCATCTACACTCTACAGGAGGAACTTTTCACATGGAAGAAGCCTTGACGCTCATACAAGCGGCAAGAGAAGAAGGCGTATCTATTACCACCTGTATATATCCTTACACTTACTGGGCTACCTATTTACATTCTAGGCGCTTTGCTGAAGGGTGGCAGCAACGCTATCAACTTGACTATTCTGACTTGACCGTGGTAGGTACAGGAGAAAAGCTTACAAAAGGGAGGTTTTACCAATTACGCAAGCAAATGGGTATTTTGGTAGCGGTGCCTGAGGGAACCATGCCTTTTGAAAAAACAATCGATCTGGCACTACAAACAGATTTCTGTATGATAGGTTCTGATGGTGGTATAGAACGTACTCCTCGTGCCAATTCACACCCAAGAGGCGCAGGTTGTTTCGCTACTGCTATACAGCATGGCTTGCAAATAGGGTTATCTAATGAAAAATTATTAGCAAAAGTAATCACACTTCCTGCACAGTTGATTGGAAAGCCTCTGGCACAAAGAGGCGATATTCAACAAGGCTATATAGCCGATCTAGTGATTTTTGATCCCAAGCAAATTCAAGGAAAAGCCACGGTAGCCAACCCCAACCAATTTTCAGCAGGCATTACTTGGGTAATCGTCAATGGAGAAATTGCCTACCATCAAAACGAGCTGAAAGCAAGCCGTGGGCAAGCGATTTTATACTAAATGGAAAGACACTGAAATCCTTTGCCTCCCTCAGATTTTTTCTTAGTTTTACGTGCCAAAACAAAGGAATAATACGTCTTGTTCTGACTATAAATGATTAAAAAAAGTTCTATATGATAACTTCTATATTTCAAAAGTTAGTATATACCTGCGCCGTGGTTGCCTTACTGGGACTCTCTGCGTGTGGCTTAAGCCAGTACAATAATTCGGAGCTATCCAAGCTACCCGATCATAATGAAGGTAATGAGTATGTATATGGAATAGAGGGCGATTCAGCACGTCAGTTGAGAAATGAATACACAGACTCACCAGAATCTTTAAAAAGAACGATCGCTATCAGAGAGATGATGTTTGGAGACGACAAGACTTCTTTGGAAAGTACTACGCAACTACCAGGAGATAGCACACAGCAAGAACCCGCTGCAACAGCAACGCCAGATAGTACCAACACTGAAGCAGTAACAGACGGCACGAGAACGGAGTAATCTCGAAAAAGCGAAGGTCTAATACGATAGATATATTAAAGACAAAGGGCAAGAAGCATCGCTTCTTGCCCTTTGTCTTTAATATATAGAAATTTTATACGAATAGTATTGACTTATTGCCCTTTGGCGGCAAATCCTACTACCCCTACAGCGTTAATGTCTGTATCTAAGTTAGACTGAAATGTGATACGATAAATACCTCCTTTAGGGGGAGTAAAACGCAGAATCAGGCTGTTGTTAATATTTTTTGCGACAAGCTCGTTATTAGCATCATATACCATAATCTGTACCATGTCTTCTTTGTTAGCATCTCCAGCAAAAGCAATAGCATAGTTAGAGGTTTTGCTGAAAATGTACTGCCTGTGTGCCATCGCGTTATCATCGTTTTTTTGTAACGTAAAGCGAAAAGATTTAGAGAGGTTATAGTTTTTACCTAGTAAGTCTACCGCCTTTTGTTCTAGTTGTTTATAAGGGTCTGCGCCCTGGTTTTGTGCTTTTGAAGAGAAAACGCCTATCGCGGAAAGTAGGCATAAGATAAGCAACAATCTATATCTCATAGTTTCAATGAAGTTAGCGTATACGGTTATATACAAATATAAGATATTATCGCTAAAAAAATAATGCCAAAACCAAAATAATAATTGATAAGGAAGTGATGTCCTAGTTTCAAATTTCCAAAACTATTTATATTTTGTCGCGTAAAGTAATCATCCCTATGGATCCAGCCAGACTATTTGAAAGTACCATTAGGTTTATCTGGAATAAGTTCATTATGCAGGGGCTAGTATCGCGCATTTTTTATTCCTTCCCCGTTCAATTGCTTATTCTTAATCTCCGCAAAAATCTTGTTATTCTCTCCATGTGGGGTATCCTCTGGTTGATCATCACAGAGCGAGCCGGCACAACCATAGGGCTTCCTTATTTATTTTTAGAGCCAGAATACATGGATCAAGTAAACTTCTGGAGCACCTTTATCGTAGGGCTCACCTTGGGTGGCTTCACGATGTCGTTTCATATTACTTGCTACATTTTAGATGGGCAGCGCTTTAGTTTTTTGGGTGGCTTAGGAAAACCCTTTAGAAAGTTTTGTATCAACAATAGTTTAGTTCCCTTAGCTTTTCTCGCTACCTACTTGATCAGTTTCTTTCAATTCCAATATAGCAATGCCTTAGAGTTACAAGCGGCTATTTTTATTAAAATAGGAGGGCTACTAAGTGGTGTTATTCTTATTATCTTCTTTTTTGGTATCTACTTTTTACTGACCAACGAAGATGTTTTCAGATAGATGTCTGGAAAGCTCAACGAACGACTGCGCCGAACGGTTGTAAGCCGCGTCAATATTATGGCACGGTACAAGACCGCTAAACAAAGGCTACGTGTAGACTATTACTTGGCAGATAACCTACTTCCCAAACGGGTCAATAATCGTAATACCATCGACAGGGCTACTATTTTAAAGGTATTTGATCAAAACCATCTCAATTCAGTCATTATCCAATCCACCATCTTCGCGCTCATCCTCTTCTTGGGTTCTTACAGTGACAATCCTTACTTTCAGATTCCTGCTGGGGCAAGTGTCATTCTTTTACTCACCATCGTTACGATGTTTATAGGGGCGCTCAACTTCTGGCTAAGAGGGTGGGCCTTCACAGCCTTGCTAGTACTTATTTTACTAGTGAATTCACTCATTAAATGGGAATTTTTCGAACTGAACTACCAAGCCTACGGCTTAAAATATGACACCAGAAAAGCTGCTTATACACTTAGAAAGATTAAAGAACTAAGTGACGATGAAAACTTTATAGACGATGTACGTACCACCACCCTCGCACTAGATAATTGGAGAGCGAAGTTTCCGAAAGATAAAAAGCCTAAGATCGTCTTTGTATGTAGTAGTGGTGGTGGACACAGGGCTTGTATCTGGACCATGCGCACTTTACAACATGTAGACAGTACCCTTGGAGGGCAACTAATGGAACATACCATGCTGATGACAGGCGCTTCGGGGGGTATGATTGGCGCAGCTTATTTCCGTGAGCTCTATTTACAGAAGCTTTTAGGCGAGAACATAGATATCTATGCACCAGCCTACCTTAATAATATCGCGCGCGATCACCTCAATAGTATTGCTTTCAGTTGGTTTATCAGTGATATTTTTTTCCAAACCAAACGCTTCACCTATAGAGGTGATAACTACAACAAAGATAGGTGTTATGCTTATGAAGAGCAACTCAACAAAAATACTTTAGGAATCATCGATAAGCCTCTGTGATACTATAAAGAGACTGAAATGCAGGCGCTCGTCCCAATGATGATTTTTACCCCTACTATTGTGAATGATGGTAGGAAGCTCTACGTATCTCCGCAGCATATTTCTTATATGACTACGCCCAATCTCTTTCAGACGCGCTTTCTGAATCAGAAAGTAAAAGGAATAGAGTTTCTACGTTTTTTTGAAGAGCAACAGGCAGAACGCTTGCGTTTTCTTACGGCTATGCGTATGAGTGCTACTTTTCCGTACGTAACGCCCAACATCAAATTACCAAGCGATCCCGTTATGGAAATCATGGATGCTGGTATCAACGATAATTTCGGGGTGTCTACTGCTATTCGTTTCATCTCCGTCTTCAAAGATTGGATTCAAGAAAATACCTCTGGTGTAGTGATTGTCTCTATACGCGATACACAAAAGGATCGCCCTATTGCCAAAAATATCGAACCTTCCTTATTTCAGCGTATTTTTACTCCTTTACAAAGTATCTACTTCAACCAAGAGTATTTCCAAGACATGCACAACGACGATCTGGCAGAATACGCACAATCTTGGTTCAAAGAGGGCGTCAAGATTCACCGGGTGGAGTTTCAATACGTACCTATCTCGAAAAGCATGCAGGAAATACAAGACAAGGCCAAAGGCAAGGTAAAAATCGATCCTAATAAAATTATTACAATAGAACGGGCAGCACTAAGCTGGCATCTTACAAAAAAAGAAAAAGAGAGTATTATACGCACCATCTACGAAATGCGTAATCAGAGTGCTATCAGGCAGCTAGAGCAACTCCTAAACAACTAAAATCACAACTAGCATAGTAATTGATTAAACTATTTTGTTAATTAGTGGTATTATTCATATAAATAGCAAGGCTATTATATAAAGTAGCTTTACTAATCATTACCCAAAAACAGTTTTCAATACTTAAAAAAATAAGTTTATGAGAAAAATAGGAAGCCTTTTATTATTTGCAGGTTGGATGCTATGTAGCACACTCGCAGTTGGTCAAAAAGCCGACGACATTGTGGGTGCCTGGAAAACAGGTGAAGGTACGGCCATCGTGGCTATTAAGAAGTCAAAGTCTGGTAAATACTTTGGTCGCATTGTATGGTTAAAAGAACCCAACGATGAAAACGGAAAACCCAAAGTAGATGGTAAAAATCCTAATGAGAGTAAAAGAGATAGACGTTTGCTAGGCATGGTCAATCTCGTAGGATTTGAATACGTAGGAGATGGAAAGTGGGAAAAAGGTACTATCTACGATCCTAAAAACGGAGAGACCTACAACTGTGAAATTGCGCTAGAAGGTGAAAATACATTGAATGTAAGAGGTTATATCGGTGTCTCGCTATTTGGAAGAACAGACGTTTGGACGCGCCAAAAGAAAAAAGGATAAGCTCATCATAATACAAAATAAAACGCCTCTTAAGTACATACTTGAGAGGCGTTTTTGGTAATATAAGAATACGGCTTAAGGGCTCACCAAGTTCAAACTGATGCCGAAATAAAGTGGGTTCCCGATTTCATTCGTAATTAAGAAATCACCACTCTCTGTATCTAAGCTTTCAGAGACATTGAAACGATAATTAAAACGCACACCTCCTTGAAAGGAAATCCAGATAAAATCTTTCAGAGAACGTTCATAAATAAGTTGCGCCTTTATTTCAGAGCGACGTAAGTGCAATTCGTTGAAGTCCTGTAGCCCTCCAGAAGCATCAGGAAGATTTTGAATGAAGTAGGAGTTCCCTACTATTTCATAGCCTAGTCTTAAAATAGACTTGGGCGATATATTACGCCTTAAATGACCTAGTGCAGGAAGTGCAAGCTCTGTACCCCAACGGTCGTTGAAGGTTCTATTGAAGATCAACAACGGTATGTAAAGTAGTTGTCCTCCACGGTAGGTACGTGCCGCTCCAACAGCCCATAAAAAATCATCGCTTTTTTTCCATCCAAAAGCTACTGCACCACTATAGGTCAGGCTATTTGATAAATCGAATTCATCTTGAGCAAATGTGAAGTTATTATTTACATTAGCTGAGCCTTGGGCGTAAATAAAGTTCGTTTCGTTGAGTGGTTTGAACATGGTGGCAGTAAAGCCCGCCGTACGAAGTCCATACCTATCGAAATTATTGTACAGGTTATAATCGTTCGTTTCATTAAATATAAACAGACTCTCGTTGTAATTCAGGGCTAAATTGACAATGATACTGGATTTGGAAATAACAGGAAAGTTAGCCGCGAGCTGCATGCCATGCACTAGTTGTACCTCTCCTTCACCGTTAGTAATGTCACTAGCCTCTGCTGCCTCCGAATCGGGATCTGGAGCACTGGTAATGTCAAAAGGTAACTGTACTTCGTAGCCAATAGAAATCAACTTAGTAGGGGTGAGGTTTCTCACTTTCTGTGTACAAAAGCGCTTGGTCTCTTCTACATCACCATAGTCAGCAAATTCATTGGGATCGAACTCCTCAAATTCTTCTTCCTCTTCTTCTACTTGTGCAGTAGCTTGAAAAGTAGCGATACTAAAAACCACCCATATCAGCAGGTGGTACAGATTCAATTTTTTCATGGGATAAATGATTAATCTAGCCTACAATAATAGCAAAACTATTCTTTAAAATAGTATTATAACAACTTTTTTTTGTAAATAAAAGATGAAGACGTAAGAAACTGTAGGGAATTTCACATCCGGCTGAAAAAAATACCAAATATTTAAATCTTTTTCTTATAACTTACGTATATAATCTACGTATGTACAAGTATACATACTTGAAAAGTTATAAAATTTAGAACAATTGTAAGGGGAGAATACTTACCTGAAAAGTCACAAAGTTAGCTTATCACTATTTCTTAGCGAATTGAATCAGCAGATAACAACTTCTGAAAAGATTCGAATTATAAACAAAAATTACGTCATCTATGAAAGGAAAGTTTACGGCTTTTACTTTATTGTTATTTTTATTATTTATAAAAGTTGTTTCAGCACAAGAAACCAATTGTAATGATAACATTGATAACGACAACGATGGATTAGTAGATTGCCAAGATCCAGACTGTCCTAGTTGCGACGATGCTATTATATGTGCAGCACCGTATGTCTATCATATGCCACCCATATATGGTAGCAAAACATCAACAGGGCTGTACGACGATGAAAGCTTTTTAATTGCTACCTTAGCCAGAGCAGCCAACGTACAAGTAATGAGTCCAGATGGGACACTCATTACTACACTCAATGTACCAGTGGCCAATCCTATTGTCTTGCCTGTCTCTAGTGGGGCTGCTACTACTGCTATTCCTCGTTTTCAAATCACCCTTGACCAAACCGATAATGATGGAGGAGGGCCAGATATAGTAGGGACGAATACAGTGCTTAATGGGAAAGGACTCATTTTTGAGTCAGACCAACCATTACAGATTACTTATTCTCACAAATCCAGAACTTCGAATAATAACCAAGATATTTTACAACTACAAGGGCGTGCTGCCCTCGGATTTTCGTTTTACGCTGCCAGCGAAACGCTCTTAGATAATGATAATACCGTAAACGATACAGAAAAACATTTCGTATCTGTACTCGCCACCGAGGACAACACCAACATTACCTTTACGCTACCTACCAATCCCTTTACAGGAGCTCCTTTAGTACTGGCGGGTGTCCCAGCCGGCACTACCACCATCAATATCACACTCGATGCAGGGCAATCCTACATTATTGCTTCTCGTAATCGCGACAGAAGAGGTACTGTAACAGGCACAAGAATTACAACCGATAAACCTATTGTGGTCAATTCAGGTGCACAGCACGTTCCTACTGCACAGGGTGACGACCGAGACGCAGGGTTCCAACAATTGGTGCCAGCGAAAGCACTTGAGGATCGGTACATTGCCATTGACGGCGGGAATAACAATACGGATGGGGCAGGTGTAGTGAGAGACTACCTCATTATTCTCTCTATAGAAAACAATACCACCTTTACCGTAAACGGTGTAGCAGGAGGAGTAGACGGCGCAGGAAATGCTGTCCCGACAACCCTCAATGCAGGGCAGTATTTTACCTACGTTTTCGACAACACTAACTTTAAGCCGTATCTCATTGAAGGAAGCAACCGCTTGTATGTTTTTCATGCCACCTCGAGAGCTTCTTCAGAGATGGGGCTAGATATTCTACCACCCATTGATGAATGTATTGGCAGTAGACAGATTGATTTTGAGAAGACAGGTGATAACGCCAATGCGGTCATTTTAGTCCCTACCTCAGGTTTGGCCTCTTTACGTTTTAGAGGTGGTCCTTATACCGACTTTGCTGCTAATATTGATCCTGATGGGCCAGGGCCTTTGCCTGCAGCACAAGCGAACAGCGCAGGGTCAGGGTACTCTTATGTAATTATTAACAATGCCAATATACTAGCTACTAACAATCGGGTAACTTGCGATGAAAAATTTCATTTAGGGGTTTACTCACGAACAGGCGGTACGGGTAACTATGCCTACATCTCGAATTACGAGAAAGCCATAGAAGTACTAGACCCTGTTACCTTTTTGCCTACCAGCGGCTATGTAGCCGACCAGATTATTCCTGGTGAACCTATAGAACACTGTTTACTTATCACAGGATGTGGTGCTAGCAATAGTATTACCGAAGCAGTAGCCAACGGGTGGGGTGGTCCAGGTACGGAGGGAACTGTTACCATTGAAGACGGTTGTATCATCTATACGATGGATCCTAATGCGCCTTCTTGTGCGCGAGAAATTGTAACCGTAAGCGTACAAAATGAGTTTGAGATTACTAGCCAGGTTTGTTTGCGTTTTGAAAATATTACCCGTCCATTTACTGTAGGAACTCCTATCCCTTCAAATCCTTTTATTTGTACAGTAGGCTCCCCTAATACGATTAATGTGACCGTGCCAGTAGATATTCCTTCTGGTACACCTACTTATACTTGGGTAGATCCTGACGGAATAGATGTTTCTGCTACGGCTACCAATGCAGGTACAAATCCAGACTTCACTACAGCCATTACTGCTGACAAGGTAGGGATTTATCAACTTACCGTCACTGTGGGAACCTGTAGCCAAACCGTAGATGTGAATGTAGCAGGACGTGACTGCGATGACAATGATGGCGACGGTATCAATGATGTAGTCGATCTAGACGATGACAACGATGGTATTCCTGATCTCGTAGAACAAAACGGGATTGACCCATTGGCTGATGCCGATGGCGATGGGGTGCGCAACTATCTAGACGATACACCTGGAGGAACCTTGCCTCCTTTTGAAGATACTAACAATGATGGTATAAACGATTTTTACGATACAGACTTAGATGGTATTATCAATAGTTTTGACTTAGATAGTGAGAATGATGGGATTCCTGACGTAATAGAAGCAGGTGGTGTTGATGAAGATGGAAATGGCATCATTGATAACTTTACCGATACTGATAATGATGGGCTTTCACAAAACGTAGACGCCAATAATTCAGGCGCAGCAGGCTCTGGCAATGGGCTCGGAAATCCTGACCAAGATGGTGATGGCATTCCCAATACAATAGACTTAGACGCTGACAACGACGGTATCCCTGATATTATAGAAGCCGGCGGTATTGACAGCAATAATGATGGTCTTATAGATGTGTCACCAGATAATAATGCCAACGGACTGATAGATGTCTATGATGGTAACACACTGGGCACGCCGCTTACCTCTACCGGACAAGATACGAATAATGATGGTCGTCCAGATAGCTACCTACAAGATAACATAGACCGCGACGGACAGCCCAATTTCTTAGATATAGACGCAGACAACGACGGCATCATAGATTTCATAGAAGCAGGACTTCCTGACAGTAATAATGATGGGCAGCCTGATGGAAGCGTCGGTGCTGATGGTTGGAGTGATGCCGTAGATGCTTTGGCGAATTTTACTTTACCTAATACTGATAGCGACGGACAGCCTGATTACTTAGACATAGATGCTGATAATGATGGTATCCCTGATAACATAGAAGGACAAGCCACCACTGGTTACATAGCGCCTGCTAATGCTGACAATGATAACGATGGCTTAGACGATGCCTACGATAACGATGATGCTACACCAGGAGGTAGTGCTAATAACGGTATTCAACCTGTCAATACAGATGGAGGTGATGCGCCCGACTATACCGACACCGATAGTGATAACGATGGTTTCGAAGATGCCCTAGAAGGATGGGATACAGATGGGAACAATGTGCTAGAGGGGAGTGAGATCACAGCAGGAACGATCGATACAGATGGAGATGGTTTGCTAGATAGCTATGACGAAAATGATGTAGTACATAATCCTACCAATGGGACGACTCCTTTAAGCTACCCTGATGTAGATGATCCAGGAGGTGACCGTGACTGGAGAGATCCTGTAAATCTCCCACCGCTTGCGGAAGATGACACTAATATAGCAGCTTTTGATACCTCCACTACGGGTACATTAAGCGACAACGATAGTGAACCTGACGGAGACCTTCTGGTTTACACAGATGGTACTTTCTCTACCACCAATGGCGGTAC
>CALEMF010000023.1 GCA_937911505.1 uncultured Cytophagales bacterium | reverse complement strand
CCCAAATATATGTTTGAGCGAGTTTATAGGGATGAAGGAGGTCATCAGTATAATAGCGATAATCCCTCAAATCATCTAGAAGAAGCTCATAACTAGGGAAATAGTGTATATTTTCATAACGCTCTGTCAATTGATGGCAGGCCAGCCGTAGCACTGCTTTGCTTACACTGTTAAGCGGTAGGGTATCTTTGAGGTGCCTTACAGGACTGACGGTAATTACAACCTGTTTGGTTGATAAGAAAGAAGCGATCCGCCCAAAGGCTTTTAGGATTTCTTCTACCGTTAAGAGTCGTTTTTGAAAAAGTGTTGCGGGCATTTTATGACAGTTGGCTACCACTTGTTGGTTAACCGTGTGTTCATATACCCAAGCGGTACCTAAGGTAATCAACACCCAATTGCTTTGTTGCCACTTGGTGTGTAGATCGGTCAAGTAAGTAATCAGAAAGTCTTTCAGTTGTGCGGCGGTATTACGATGAATACTAGAATGTAATTGGTAATGATACCATTGTTCCGAAGTATTCTGTACAAGCCCTTGCTCAATGAACTGTGCCAATGTCTCAGGATTTCTTTGTCCTTCTTCTAGTATTTCAACTAAGCCAAAAAGCGCCACAGGGTTGAATATCACCCCAAAAGGATTATTGATTACTTGAAATTTATTTTCCACAAGCTTTTGCCCCATTGTATCTGCAAAGCAAGAACCCAAACTCCAAATGGTTTGTGTGTAGTCTATTGGGTGGGTGGCCACTGGGATGTTAAGCTCGGTTCGAAACTGCATACGCTTCTTTTTGGCTGTTGGAAAGGAAGTAGTTTTCCCAAAAATACTGTAAAGTAGCAACTTCTCGCAAGCATAATGGCGAAAGGAAAGCAGGAGGATCGTTTCGAGCAATGCTGTCAAGTAACTGATAGAAATCTAGCAATCGTAGCTCTTTTCCCTTTGAAAGGTCTTTTTGGCCCCAATTATACACAGGTAAGACTTCTACCTTAGTCAATTGTGTGTGTTTTCGTTGGTTAAGCAGTCCTTGTTGTACAGTCATTTTTAGGAGTGGTATCAAACGCCCCCAAATAAAAATATCGTAGGCTATAAAGTCGCCTAAAGAGTAGATCACAAAGCCTTGCTTGGTTACCTTCTCAAAAGGACAAGTAAAGGTGTATTTTTCCATGGGTTGTGGGTTGTGTGGATGGGTTCCCAAAATAACATCTACGCCACAAGTATCGAAAATATGATGGTATATCTCTACGGTATGCCACGAAGGGTAAGGTTGGTAGGCGTTCCCAGCGTGGGTAATGAGTATAACGAGGTCAGCCCCTCTATTTTTAGCGTTTAGTACGTCTTTTTTGATACTTTCTACCTCTACTTCTGGGCTGTTAAGGCGTAAATGGTTGACCATAAAGGCTTTTCTAGGAGGCAATGTAAACTTATTGAGAGAGTAGGTATAATTAATAAAGGCGACTTTACTGCCGTTTCGCTCTCGCCAGTGTATATTGTACCGCTCTTCTCAGCCACGCGCCGCTCCTACGCGTTGTACACCTTTTTTTTCTAAAAAGCGGATGGTTTCTATGACACCTTCTTCTCCCATGTCCCAACTGTGGTTATTAGCTGTTGCAAGCAAGTCATAGCCTTTGTATTTTCCATTTCCACTGAATATGCTAAACATTTCTTCCGAACCATTAAAATGCATATCGTTGAGCATTACCTCAGGCACATAATGAGGTGACTTATGAGGTACAATGGGTGTTTCTAAGTTAGCCAATACAATATCAGCCGAAAAGAAGAAATCTCCTACCTCCTCCCATAAATATTCGGTATAAGGCTGTTGAATCCAGGTATAAGGCATTAAATCACCCCCTGCTGAAATCGTAATCGTTTTTTCGGCAATAAATGACTGATTGGGTGTAAAGTTGAATGACTGTTCTTGAAAATGTACCTGTTGTGCAGTGGGATACGCTACAGGAGGACGATAATAATACTTGTAGCCAAAGTAGAGTAAGTGTTCCCATTTTTTCGACATATTGATAGGGTTTTCTTCAAAGGCTTCTAGCGGCTTAGTCCATTGTCTTTTTTTGAAGAGTGCTAGTATCGCGTATAAGCTTTGGAGAATTTTCACCCATACTTTCCCTCTCAAGGTATAGGGAAGTACTGCGTCTTGTAATCGTTTTTTCAAAAGAGCATCATTTTAATCGTATGAAAGCGCTATTGATCTAGCAGTTTGTGCTTAATTTACACAAATTATTCAAGTATCAATAAGCCACCGTTCATTTCAAAATTCTCCTAAAAGTATTTTTGGGGAAGCAAAAAGTGTGTAAATTTGTTTTGCACAATTTTTTTAACTTATTCCTCTATGATCAACTTTAGAGTAGGGCAAGGCTACGATGTCCATCAGTTAGTAACTGATCGAGATTTCTGGCTGGGTGGTATTCTCATTCCACATACACACGGTGCGTTGGGGCATTCAGACGCTGATGTGCTCATTCATGCCATTTGCGATGCTTTATTAGGCGCTGCCAATCTACGCGACATAGGTTTTCATTTTTCTGATAAAGACCCACAGTATAAGGATATTGACAGTAAAGTCCTTCTCAAACAAGTAGTTGCTATGTTACAAGAAGAAGGCTATCAGATTGGTAACGTAGATGCTACTGTATGTTTGGAGCAACCTAAAGTCAATCCACATATTCCTGCTATGAAAGCACAGTTGGCTAACATTATGGGTATTGCCATCGAACAAATCTCTATTAAAGCGACTACTTCTGAGAAGATGGGCTTTGTAGGGAGAGCAGAGGGAATTACTGCTAGTACCATTGCTTTGATTTACAGGGAATAATCACTAAATTACTGTAATTTTTCTTCACAGCTTTCAGGAATACTTATGAGAGATAAAGACTTTGATGCCTTTCCCCAAACAGATATCTCTACGGAAAAAGCCACTATCGATGCTTTGAACCAAGAAAGCTGGCATCTACGTGAAATAGATATTAAGAAAGCGATTGGATTAGCCCAACGAGCACACCAACTTTCTTTACGCCTACAGGACAATACCATCTACGAAAGAGGGCTTGCTTATAGCTGTGCTCATTTGGGTTATTTTCACTACACGGCGTCTCAGTATGAAGATGCCCTCATTCGTTTGTTACAAGCCCGTAAGATGTTTCTTGCTATTGAAGAACCACTAGGAGAAGCAGAAGTCTTAGTGCACACAGCACTAGTGTACTGGGGTATTGGTGAATACGATAAGGCTTTTGGACTGGTCTTCGACGCTATTTCCTTAAGTAAACAAGATGAGAACTCCCCTAAGGTAGCCTGGTATTATTTTACGTTAGGTACTTTTTACTCTGACTTGAAAGACTTTGACCTATCGCTACAATATTACGATAAGGCTATTTATATTTTTGAAGAAGGGGAAGATAGACAGGGGATTACACGTTGTAAAAATGGGATAGGTAATGTATACGAAAGTCTTAACAACTATGAGGAAGCGCTACAAGCACACCAAGAAGCCTATAGCATACAAGAGACCAATGGCTTTCGGCAGGGCATGGCACGCTCCCTACACGATATTGGTAACATTCACTTTAAACTGAATAACTATAAAAAAGCACTAAGCTATTACGAAGAGAGCTTACAAATTCGTAAAAAGCTACAAGCCAAGCAGAGTATTATTACCTCTTTTCTAAATTTAGGGAAGCTCTACACAAAAACAAAGGACTATAAGAAGGCACTCGTTTATTTGAAAAACGCCCTTGAGCTAGCAGAGGAGATCAAAGCTCGCCCTAAAATGTACCAAGTACACGAAGCCATTGCAGGGGTTTATAAACTTCTTAAAGATCCTTGGCTTGCTTTAGAGCATTACGAGCAGTTTGTACACCTTAGGGCTGCTATTCTCGGCGAAGAAGTCAATACACGCATCAAAAACTTGCAAACCTCTTTTCTGGTAGAAAAGTCTGAAAAAGAGGCCGAAATCTATAAAGAAAGTAACCAGAAGCTTATAAAAGCTTACAAAGAAATAGAAACGAAGAATAAGCAAGTATTCGATAGCATCCACTACGCTAAGCGTATTCAAGAGGCGATTATGACTGATAAAAACTACATATTCAGTTTCTTAAAAGATGCCTTTATTTACTACCAGCCGAAGGACATCGTATCAGGTGATTTCTACTGGTTTGGGTTAGTAAACGATGACCAAGAATACATTATGGCTGCCGTCGACTGTACAGGTCATGGTGTCCCAGGTGCTTTTATGACGGTACTAGCTAACTCTTTGCTCAATCAGATCATTAACGAAATGAAGGTATACCAACCTGCAGAAATCCTTACGTTGTTAGATCAAAAAGTAACAGCTACTTTACAAAAGCAGGGCTCTTTTGAGGGCTATTACCAAGGATTAGACATTGCTTTGTGTAAGATTAATCTCGCTACTTCTGAGCTTATCTTTGCGGGCGCTAAGCGGCCTCTTTATTACGTGAGAGCACAGGAAATGCACATTGTAAAGGGTACAAATGCGCCTATTGGCGCTTCTCAATACAAAGAAGCCGTTACTTTTGAGGAGCATACCCTTCCTATACAGCCTAACGATGTATTCTATATATTTTCGGATGGTTACCAAGATCAATTTGGAGAAAAAGAAGGGAGAAAGCTTATGTTGCGCCATTTTAGAGAGCTGCTTTTCCAAAGTAGCGATTTACCTATGCAAGAACAGGCCATATTTTTAGATAACTTCTTACAAAGCTGGCGGGCTAGTCTAGAGCAAACAGATGACATACTAGTAGTGGGAATCCGTTTTTGAAATGCTACCTTTAAATTAAAACAATTTAGTTGCACGATTCTTTACTTATCCATAGACCTATAGTGGCATTTTATGAAACTAGACTTTCATTATGAGGGTAAGAATTATTTTTGAGCTTAAGAACCAAGGCGCTATGGTCGATTTTCATCACCAACCTCAAGTAGCCTCGCTGATTAAAAGCTTAATTAAGGGAAATGATACCTACAGACATTTTAGAGATTACAATTTCTCGGCATTGAAGGGCCAAACGCGTACTAGTAAGTATGGCTTGCACTTCCTATCTAGCAAGATAACACTCGTTATCTCAAGTAGGAAGCAGGCTTTTATTACCTTTCTCTTAGATCAACTAGTGGCGCTTAAGACCGTTGTTATTGGAGAGCTACAGCTACGACTTATACAGGTAGAACGCGAGATTTTCCCTGCAGCCGAATCACATACAAAGTTTTTATGTCTTTCCCCTTTGGTATTAGCCAATCCTGAGGAAGACCCTGTTAGCGCTAAAAAGTTTATTCCACCTACTTTAGATAACTTTTCAGACTTGGTGTATGAGGGTACTATGATGCGCATGGAAGCTACAGGGCTATATACAGTTGAGCAGTTGGAGAGTTTTAATAAATTTCAGATTGTTCCTGATAAAAACTATTTGAATAAGCTGAAAGCAAATGAGAAGAAGTTTGCTCGAATTTATACGGTTTATGATGGTGCTGCCCGTAATGAGCTGAGAGGCTATACCTTTCCTTTTGTTTTATACGCAGATCCACTCGTACAAGAATACGTGATTGAATGTGGTTTGGGTGCTTGTACTACACGTGGTTACGGAATGGTCGATCTTGTGGATGACTATCAAACAAAACGGGTTCTTTTGGAAGAATACAACCATATGATGGAGGTTGAGCGACCACCACATTTAGGCAACTCTTCCCAAGCTGACCAAAGGTAAAGAGAAATACACGGTAGTTCCTACCCCTACTTCACTTTCTATCCATATTTTACCGTTGTTATCTTGTAAAAAGTCCTTGCAAAAGGTAAGCGACAGACCGCTTCCTTTTTCACCTGTTGTACCTACACTAGTAACTCGTTCTCTGTTAAATACTTTGCGGATGGTGGTTTCGTCTATACCAATCCCCTCATCTTTTACACTTAGTATTACTTCATCGACCAGCAGTTGTGCGCTTAGTTTGATCACCCCTTTAGGATGAGAAAACTTAATAGCGTTGCTCAATAAATTGCTTAAAACAACCCTAATCGTTTCCTGTTCACCGAAGGTCTCTAACTGGGTTAATATCTGGTTATGTAAGCGTAATTGTTTCTGCTCTAATCCTGTCTGAAATTGATCAATTACTTCTTCTACTAGATTATGAAGGTTAAAATACTTTTTGGCCAGCTCTTTTTCGTTCATCTGTTTTCTCGACCATAAGAGTAAGTTTTCTATGAGTAGTAAAGCTCGTTGATTGTTATTTTTTACGGCTTTTAGCAACTCTTCTTGTTCTTGTTCATTGATGTACCCTTCCTGGAACAGGTCTAGAAAGGCAGATAGGTTCACCAAAGGGGAACGGAAGTCGTGTGAAATAATCGAAAACAATTTACTTTTAAACTCATTGGATTGCTCTACTTCAACGTTCTTTTGAAGTAAGTCCTTGTTTACTTTTTTTAATTTCTTACCATTTCTATAGCTCGAATACGCGACAAAAGCGACAAATAAAGTCATAATGATGAGTAGTGTCGTTATTTTCGATTGCTCGTCTATCACTTTAGACTTAAAGTAGTTCTCTTCTTTCAATTGTTTATTTTCTTGTTCTTTTTCTTCTACATGATGTACCATTTCTAATTCCATCAAATGAATATCTCTTTTTTCGTCAATCAAAAGGCGGTTTTGAAGCAACACAGAGTCTTGATAAGCAATGGCTTTACGGAAGTTGCGTTGCGCTTTGTAAAAGGCTAAGAAAGTCTGGTAAGCATCTATAAGATAAATGTGGTTTCCTATTCGTTTGGCTTCTACGAGGTTTTCCTCTATATACTGAAAAGCTTTCTTGTAGTTTCCTGTCTGAATATGCGCTTGTGCTAAATGATTGAGGCTATTGGTGATGCCATCTGGGAAATTGAGCTGTCTTCTTCGCGCCAATGCTTCTTCAAAATATTGAATAGCACGCGCCATTTCGCCCTTAGCTCTATATACCAATCCAATGTTATCCAAGCAGTAGCCTTGCCCATGTATATTCTTATTTTTTATGCTTATGCGCAACGCTTTCTTATAAAAGCGGAGTGCCCTTTCGTAATCCTCATAGCGATAGTACACATTTCCAATATCACTATAGATACCTGTAAGACCCACGGATAGGTTTTCGCAGTTTTTCAGATAAATATGAAGTGCTTTTTCGTAGTAGATAAGTGCTTTCTCATAATTCTGTATTCGAAAGTAATACACCTTACCAATATTATGGAATATCTGTGCACGTGCTTCATAGGCTTTTTTATCTAGTAGCTTCAAGGCTTCATAAAGGTAAAGCAAGGCTTTGTCGGCCATAAGCTGTGCAAAGTAACAGTCTGATAGGGCTGTATACACTTTTACCTTTTGTTGTTTGGGTTGATTTTTACAGAGTCGCCTAGCGCGATTGAGGTATTCAAAGGCAAGAATATAGCGTGCCTCATTCATATTGAGCCTAGCAATACTTACTAGGAAGTCTATTTGGAGAGGTGTAGATAGCGAGGCTGTGTACTGTGCTGCTTCATCACTATATTTAATCGCTTTTTTATTGTCTCGAAAACTATAGTAATCAATCAACTGAATATAAACCCCTACTATTACACTATCGCGCTTGCTTTCTTTTAAAAGGTACTCTAAACTGTCTATTTGTTGCGGAGAAAACTTCTTCTCTTGTGCTACTACAATAGTATTGAGGCAACACAATATTAGTATGTGTAGAAGAGGGTGCTTATAGTTTTTGAAAGCTATGTAAAGATAGCTCCTATTCATGAGATAAGTTTCAGGTAGCGCTTAATTACTAATGTACAAAATTAGCTGTTAAGTATCCAAAAAAAATCCCTCTTTGCTTAACACGAAGAGGGATTTTTTACTTATTTCGGACGGCTTAGCGCTGTAGTTCCTTTTTTCTTTTACTCACTGGTTTCTTCGCTTCTACGAGCGTCAAATCATCTCCTTCCTCTAGCACTACTTTACTAAACTCTCTGAAGCCAGTACCTGCTGGAATCAGATGTCCTACGATTACATTCTCCTTGAGTCCAAGTAGATCGTCTATTTTTCCTCTAATCGCTGCTTCACTCAATACTTTGGTCGTTTCTTGGAAAGAAGCGGCCGAGAAGAAGCTTTCTGTATTCAAGGAAGCTTGCGTAATCCCTTGCAGCGTAGGTTTAGAAACGGCTGGTTCAGCATCGCGTGCTTTTACAGGCTTCATATCTTTACGCTTCAGCATAGAGTTTTCATCACGCAGGTCTCTTACTGTCACAGGTTGCCCAAGTTTGAACTTAGCAGAGTCACCCACTTCCGTAACGATCTTTAATTGTAAGATACGATCGTTTTCCTCACGGAAGTTCCACTTATCTACTACCTGCTCAGCCAAGAAGTCTGTATCTCCTGGATCAATCACTTCTACTTTCTGCATCATCTGGCGTACAATCACTTCTAAGTGTTTGTCATTGATCTTTACCCCTTGTAAGCGATATACTTCTTGAATTTCGTTCAATAAGTATTCTTGTACCGCCGTAGGTCCTTTAATAGAAAGGATGTCATTAGGCGTAATCGCTCCGTCAGAGAGGGGCATTCCTGCCTTTACAAAATCACCATCTTGTACCAAGATATGCTTAGAAAGAGGTACCATATACTTCTTCTTGATACCATCTTTAGACTCTACGAATATCTCACGATTTCCTCGTTTGATATTCCCGTAGCTTACTACCCCATCAATCTCACTTACTACTGCGGGGTTGGAAGGGTTACGTGCCTCGAAGAGTTCCGTTACACGCGGTAGACCACCCGTTATATCACGCGTTTTACCAATTTGTCTTGGTATTTTGGCCAGAATTTGTCCCGCTTTTATTTTCTTCTTCGATTTATCCTTGATTTTATCGCTCTCTTCTACTGCCAAACGAGCCCCTACCGGAATGTTGTAAGACTTCTCTGCGTCTTTACCCATCACTACAATGGCAGGATTCATCGTCTTATCTTTGGTATCTACGATTACCTTTTCACGGAAACCTGTTTGCTCATCGGCTTCTTCTTTGTAGGTAATACCTTCTACAATAGACTCATAGCGAATCTCTCCCTCGATTTCAGAAAGAATTACCGCGTTATAAGGATCCCACGTACAAATCACATCGTTTCTACCTACTTTATCTCCTTTTTTCACTTTCAAGAAAGCGCCATAAGGCATATGGTTCGCGATTAATACTTTCTTTGTCTTAGGATCGAGGATTTTTACCTCACTAGAACGTGACATAATCACCTCTACTTCTTCTCCTTCATTATCTGTCGTTTTGATAGAACGTAGGTTCTCAAAATCTACAATTCCTTCAAACTTAGATTTTACAGAAGCGTCTACGGCTACCCCAGAGGCAGCACCACCCACGTGGAAAGTACGTAAGGTAAGTTGTGTACCTGGTTCACCAATGGACTGCGCAGCAATTACCCCTACCGATTCTCCTACGTTTACTAAACGACCAGAAGCTAGGTTTCTTCCGTAACATTTTACACACACGCCTCTACGCGCTTCACAAGTAAGTACGGAGCGAATCTCTATGTCTTCTATGTTGGTCTCGTCGATTTTATCAGCAATCTCTTCAGTAATCTCGTCGCCAGCCGCAATGATCAGCTCGTCAGTTTGTGGATCGTACACATCGTGTACAGAAACACGTCCGAGGATACGCTCAGAAAGTGGCTCTACGATATCTTCATTGTCTTTCAAAGCAGAGATCGTAATACCTCTTAAGGTACCACAGTCTTGTTCAAAGATGATCACATCTTGTGCTACGTCTACCAAGCGACGGGTCAAGTAGCCTGCATCGGCTGTTTTAAGCGCTGTATCAGCCAAACCTTTTCTCGCCCCGTGGGTAGAGATGAAGTACTCGATTACATCTAGTCCTTCTTTAAAGTTGGAGATAATTGGGTTTTCGATAATCTCCCCTACAGATCCCTGTACATTTTTTTGTGGCTTCGCCATTAATCCTCTCATTCCACCTAACTGACGAATTTGCTCACGAGAACCTCGTGCACCAGAATCCATCATCATGTAGATAGAGTTAAAACCTTGGCGATCGTTGGCCATATCAGACATCAAGGTGTTGGTCAGTTTATTATTGATACCTGTCCAAACATCAATTACCTGATTGTAACGCTCATTGTCTGTGATGAGCCCCATCATATAGTTATTTCTGATGACGTCTACCTCACCTTTAGCTTTTACAATCAGCTCTTCCTTGTTAGAAGGTACAAGAATATCTTCTAAACCAATAGAAAGCCCTCCTCGGTAAGCTGACTGGAAGCCTAGCTCTTTGATGTCGTCTAAGAATTGGGCAGTACGTGCCATCCCTACGTATTTGAAAACGTAACCAATGATATTTTGTAGCTTATTCTAGGTGAGTAATTCATTCAATAAACCTACCTCCTCAGGTACTAATTGATTGAAGATTACACGTCCAGCTACTGTTTCAACCATTTTCTCTACTAACTCCTCATTCTCTCTTATCTTTGTTTTCACCTTCACGTGTGCGTGTTGTGACAAACGCCCTTCATTGATGGCAATGACTACCTCTTCATCAGAGTAGAAAGTAGTCCCTTCTCCTGCTATAGGATGCTCTGGCGTAGACTTTCTGCCTTTTGTAATGTAGTATAAGCCCAGTACCATATCTTGAGAAGGTACCGTAATAGGCGCCCCATTGGCAGGATTCAAAATATTATGAGAAGCCAACATCAATAGGGAAGCTTCTAATACTGCTTCTTGCCCTAGTGGTACGTGTACGGCCATTTGATCCCCATCAAAGTCAGCGTTGAAAGCGGTACATACCAAGGGGTGAAGCTGAATCGCTTTTCCTTCAATAAGCTTCGGCTGGAAAGCCTGAATTCCTAAACGGTGTAGGGTAGGTGCTCGGTTGAGCAATACAGGGTGTCCTTTCAGCACATTCTCTAAAATATCCCATACGACAGGGTCTTTTCTATCTACAATCTTCTTGGCAGATTTTACTGTCTTTACAATACCTCTTTCAATCAGCTTACGAATGATAAAGGGTTTGAACAGCTCTGCTGCCATATCTTTAGGCAACCCACACTCATGTAGTTTTAGCTCGGGGCCTACTACAATTACAGAACGACCTGAATAATCAACCCGTTTTCCTAGTAAGTTCTGACGGAAACGACCTTGCTTTCCTTTCAGCATGTCAGAAAGCGACTTAAGCGCACGGTTACCATCGGCACGTACGGCATTTACTTTACGAGAGTTGTCAAAGAGCGAGTCAACCGCCTCTTGTAACATTCGCTTTTCATTACGTAAAATCACCTCTGGTGCCTTGATCTCGATCAGTCTCTTTAGACGATTGTTTCGAATAATTACCCGACGGTAAAGATCGTTGAGATCGGAGGTAGCAAAACGCCCACCATCTAATGGTACAAGCGGGCGTAACTCTGGAGGAATTACAGGAACCATACGGATCACCATCCAATCGGGACGGTTTTCTATGTTTTTCTGTGCTTCTTGGAAAGCCCGTACTACTTTTAGGCGCTTGAGTGCCTCTGTTTTACGTTGCTGAGAAGAGTCATTGGCTGCTTGATGACGCAATTTGTACTCTAGCTCATCTAATTGAAGGCGTGCTAAAAGCATCTCTAGTGCTTCTGCGCCCATTTTAGCGATAAACTTCTGCGGATCAGTATCATCGAGCATCTGATTTTCTCTAGGAAGCTTGTCGATGATATCTAAGTACTCGTCTTCCGTAAGGAAGTCTAAGTAATTGCTACCATTACGTCCTTCTTCGGCAATCATCCCAGGTTGGATAACTACATAACGCTCATAGTAGATGATCTGATCAAGTTTTTTAGTAGGAAGCCCTAGTAGATATCCTATCTTATTAGGCAAAGAGCGGAAGTACCAAATATGTGCTACGGGTACTACCAATTCGATATGTCCCATTCGCTCACGACGTACTTTCTTCTCGGTTACCTCTACCCCACAGCGATCGCAAATGATTCCTTTATATCTAATTCTTTTATATTTTCCACAGTGGCATTCCCAGTCTTTCACAGGACCAAAAATACGTTCACAAAACAAGCCGCCCATTTCGGGTTTATAAGTTCTGTAGTTGATGGTCTCAGGTTGGGTTACCTCTCCGTAAGAGCTATCTAGGATAGATTCTGGAGATGCCAAGCTAATTGTAATAGAATTAAAATCGCTTGACAGTTTTTTATTTTTTCTAAATGCCATAATTGATAATTATGTTATCTGATGATTATGCTTTGACCTTATACTTATATAAATACGAGAAGGGGGCTAAGCCCCACTTCCTGCTTGTGTGACGCTTCTAGTTTAAGGTTATTTCTAACGCCAACCCTCTCAGTTCGTGTACCAATACATTGAACGACTCAGGGATATTGGGTTTCGGTAGTAAATCACCTTTCACAATTGATTCGTACGCTTTTGCTCTTCCAATCACATCGTCTGACTTAACAGTAAGAATCTCTTGCAAGATATTGGCAGCTCCAAAGGCTTCTAGTGCCCATACTTCCATCTCTCCAAAACGCTGCCCACCGAATTGTGCTTTACCGCCTAACGGTTGTTGCGTAATCAGTGAGTAAGGGCCTATAGAGCGTGCGTGCATCTTATCATCTACTAAGTGGCCTAATTTCAGCATATAGATGATGCCTACGGTTACCTTCTGGTCGAATTGCTGCCCAGTAAGCCCATCGTAAAGATGCGTTCTACCAAACTCTGGTAAGTTTGCTTTTTCAATCTCGTTAACTACTTCTTCTTCAGAAGCACCATCGAAGATAGGTGTAGCATACTTTTTATCGAGTTTTCTACCAGCCCAGCCTAGAATGGTTTCGTAGATTTGACCGATGTTCATCCGAGAAGGTACTCCTAATGGATTCAATACGATGTCTACTGGGGTACCATCTTCTAAGAAAGGCATATCTTCTTCACGCACAATTCTGGCTACTACCCCTTTGTTTCCGTGTCGGCCAGCCATTTTATCTCCCACTTTCAGTTTACGCTTTTTCGCTACGTATACTTTGGCGAGCTTCACAATGCCTGTAGGTAACTCATCTCCTACTTCTAAGGTAAACCGTTCTCGTTTAAATACACCAGCGATTTCATTACGGGCGAGGTTGTAGTTTTTCACAATCTCGACCACTTGCTGGTTAACGGCCTCTTCTTCCGTCCAGTCATCTAGGATAATATCAGAAATGAGGTTTACTTCTTCTGGTACGTTATACGTACTCTCATCACGATAAGGGTTTTTCTCTGGGAAAAGGTTGTGGTCGATGTTATTTCGATTAAACTTCACTCCTTTCGAGATCAGCTCGTCCCCAAATTTATGTTTTACTCCTTGTGATACTTTTCCTTCTAGTAGAATAGCAAGTTTATCGATGATATCTCCTCTGAGCACTGTCAGTTCCTTACCATAGTTTTTCATCAACGCTTTTACTTCTTCTTTGGCCTTCTTGCGGAGGTCTTTGTCTTTTTTAGGACGAGAGAAGAGTTTTGTATCAATGATCACTCCTTTGATAGAAGGAGGTACACGTAAGGAAGCATCCTTTACATCACCCGCCTTGTCTCCAAAGATCGCTCTTAGGAGCTTTTCTTCAGGGGTAGGGTCTGTTTCACCTTTTGGAGTAATTTTACCAATCAGGATATCGCCTTCTTTCACATCTGAACCTATACGTACAATCCCGTTCTCATCTAGGTTTCTTACCGCATCTTCGCTTACGTTAGGAATTTCTGGGGTAAGTTCTTCTTCACCTCTTTTGGTATCACGTACTTCCAACTCGTACTCGTCGATGTGGATAGAGGTAAATATGTCATCACGTACTACTTTTTCTGAGATAACAATTGCATCCTCGAAGTTATACCCTTGCCAAGGCATAAAGGCTACCATAAGGTTTCTTCCTAAGGCAAGTTCACCACCTTGTGTAGCATATCCTTCGCAGAGCGGGTCTCCTTTCTTCACTTTTTGCCCTTTCTTCACCATTGGCGTCAGGTTGATACACGTATCTTGGTTAGTTCTGCGGAACTTAGTGAGTTTATATGTTTTGGTATCGCCACTGAAAGAGGCCAGTTGCTCGTCTTCGTTGAGTTCGTACTGTACGACAATCTTGTTGGCATCTACATACACCACTTTCCCATTCTTCTCTGCCAAAATAAGGGCACGAGAATCAAGTGCCACGCGCTTTTCTAAGCCTGTTCCTACAATAGGCGACTCTGCATTGAGCAAGGGTACTGCCTGACGTTGCATATTAGAACCCATCAAAGCACGGTTGGCGTCATCATGCTCCAAGAAAGGAATAAGTGAAGCAGCTACCGATACAATCTGATTCGGTGCAATGTCCATGTAGGTGATACTATCGGGCTCTATCACAGGGAAGTCTCCTTCATAGCGCACCTTTACGGTATCCATCAGGAACTTACCTTTATTGTTGATCTGTGCGTTGGCCTGTGCAATGTAGTGCCCGTCTTCTTCTTCTGCAGACAAATAATCTACATCGCCTGACAGGTCTACCTCACCTTCTTTTACCTTCATATAGGGCGTTTCAATGAAGCCCATATTGTTGATTTTTGCGTGTACACAGAGTGAGGAAATAAGTCCAATATTAGGGCCTTCAGGTGTCTCGATGGTACATAGGCGACCATAGTGCGTATAGTGTACATCACGTACCTCAAATCCTGCTCGCTCTCTGGATAAGCCTCCTGGTCCTAAAGCAGACATCCTTCTTTTGTGAGTAATCTCTGCCAGTGGATTGGTTTGATCCATAAACTGAGAGAGCTGGTTGGTTCCGAAGAAGGAGTTGATCACCGACGATAACGTACGCGCGTTGATTAAGTCTACTGGCTTAAAGTCTTCATTGTCACGTACATTCATTCTTTCTTTGATGGTACGCGCCATACGTGCCAATCCTACCCCGAACTGTGCGTAAAGTTGCTCACCTACCGTTCTTACACGACGATTACTCAAGTGGTCGATGTCATCTACAATAGCTCTGGAGTTAATGAGACCAATCAAATACTTTACAATATGTATGATATCGTCTTTAGTCAGTACTTTTGTGTTAATCTCTACATCAAGCCCTAATTTCTTATTGATACGATACCTTCCTACATCTCCTAAGTCGTATCGTTTGTCACTAAAGAAAAGACTTTGTATAATATCTCTAGCTGTCTGCTCGTCTGGTGCTTCTGTATTACGCAACTGACGGTAGATTTGCTCTACAGCTTCTTTCTCTGAGTTGGAGTTATCTTTTTGTAAAGTATTATAAATGATTTGATAATCGGCAATATTGATATCCTCTCTATGCAAGATGATAGAACCAGAGCCAGAATTAAGGATGGTTTCTATGTCTTCTTCTTGAATCATTGAATCTCTTTCTAACAATACTTCATTACGATTGATAGAAACTACTTCTCCTGTATCTTCATCCACAAAATCTTCTGTCCAAGTACGGAGTACTCTCGCAGCCAGCCTTCTTCCTACTACTTTCTTCAACGCTTTTTCTTTGGCTTCTATTTCTTCTGAAAGATTGAATAAATCCAAAATCAGTTTATCAGTACCGTAGCCGATAGCACGTAACAGGGTAGTAACAGGAAATTTCTTTTTACGGTCAATGTATGCATACATCACATTGTTGACATCTGTAGCAAACTCGATCCAAGAACCTTTAAAAGGAATGATCCGCGCTGAATAAAGTTTGGTACCATTGGTATGTTTGCTCATTGCAAAGAACACTCCTGGTGAGCGATGCAACTGTGATACAATAACCCTTTCGGCACCATTGATGATAAAAGAGCCTTTTTCTGTCATATAAGGAATATTTCCTAAGAAAACTTCTTGCTCAATGGGCTCAAAATCTTCGTTGTCTTCATCATTGCAGGTAAGCCTAAGCTTGGCTTTTAAAGGTACAGAGCAAGTAAGGCCTCTGTCTATGCACTCATCTACAGAATATTTGGGAGGATCGATCGTATAGTCAATAAAATCCAGCACGAAATTTTCTCTAGAATCACTAATTGGGAAATTTTCGGTAAAAACTTTGTATAATCCTTCATTCGCACGTTTTTCGGCAGGTGTTTCTATCTGAAAAAAGTCTTTGAAAGATTGTAGTTGAATATCAAGAAAATCTGGGTACTCAAGTACTTGCTTGGAGGAGGCAAAACTAATTCTTTGAGACATTGATTTGCTATTTTAAATATGGTAAATTTGGATGAGCGTCTTTCGTTATCCGACCTAAAATAAGAAACTTATTTTAAGTTTACTTCTTTATTAAGAAAAATTTTAGTATTGTACAACCGTTTGTGTATCAAAAAGTTCCTATAGGTTACTTATTGGCATACAAACGGGAAAAGACCTGACGCTTTTGCCAGGTCTAAAACCTATTAGTTTTATGTTTTTGGGTGGATTATCTATAAAGCTACCCTTATTTAACTTCAACTTCTGCACCCGCTTCTTCTAGCTCCTTTTTCAAAGCATCTGCTTCATCTTTAGGAACGCCTTCTTTGAGTGTAGTAGGCGCGCCATCTACCAAAGCTTTGGCTTCAGTAAGTGGCTTACCTGTTAAGTTTTTCACTAGTTTCACTACATTCAATTTAGAAGCACCAGCGGCTTTCAGTACTACGTCAAAAGAAGATTTTTCTTCTGCGGCGGCTTCACCACCTGCAGCAGGACCACCAGCTACAGCTACTGCGGCTGCGGCGGGCTCTATACCGTACTCATCTTTTAAGATTTGTGCGAGTTCGTTTACTTCTTTTACAGTTAAGTTTACTAATTGATCTGCGAAAGCTTTTAAATCTGCCATCTTATATTACTTTAAATATGAATTACCAAGATTGAATAAAAAGAATTAATAAAATTTAGTTGACTACCCTTCTTTTTGTGAGAGTGTCTGTAGGATACTCGCTACCTTACCGCCTTGTCCTTTCAATGCAGAAACAACATTTTTGGCAGGTGATTGTAGTAACCCAACGATATCGCCGATAAGCTCTGTTTTAGACTTCATACTAGCTAGCATGTCTAGTTGGTCATTGCCAATAAAGAGTGCTGTATCTACAGAAGCGCCTTTTAACAGTGGCTTATCATTGTTCTGTTCCTTACGAAACGCCTTAATTACTTTAGCAGGCTGGTTAACAGACTCAGGTGAAAACATCACACCAGAGAAACCTTTAAGTACTTTTTGCTCTACAAAAGGTGTATAATCAGTATCTAATTGCTCTAGTGCTTTTTTAATCAAAGAATTTTTAATCACCTTATATTCTACACCCGCTTCGAAACATTCTCTTCTGAGCTTGTTTACTTGTGCTACGCTAAAACCGCTAGCATCTGTGATGTAGAAATAGTCAGTTCCTTTGAATTTTTCTACCAAATCGTCGATTATTTCGGCTTTTTCTTCTCTAGTCATTGTTATATTCCTGCTACAGAGTTTTTGTCGATTTGAACACTTGGACTCATCGTGGTCGACATATAAATCGACTTGAAATAAGTACCTTTTGCAGAAGCTGGTTTCAACTTACTGATGGTTTGAATTACCTCAGTGGCATTGTCTACGATCTTGTCGGCAGAGAAAGAAACTTTTCCTACAGAAGTATGAATGATTCCTGTTTTATCTACCTTAAAATCAATTTTACCAGCTTTCACTTCTTTTACAGCTTGCCCTACATCGAGGGTTACTGTGCCTGACTTAGGATTGGGCATAAGGCCTCTAGGCCCTAATATTCTTCCTAGCCTTCCTACTTTGGCCATTACTGTAGGCATGGTAATGATTACATCTACTTCTGTCCAACCCCCTTCTATTTTCTTGATATATTCATCAAGACCTACATAATCAGCACCTGCCTCTTTAGCCTCTTCTTCTTTATCGGGCGTACATAGTACCAATACACGTACCTCTTTTCCTACCCCGTGTGGAAGCGCTACAACGCCTCTCACCATTTGGTCGGCTTTACGAGGATCTACTCCTAGACGTACACTAATATCTATGGAAGCATCAAACTTTGTAAAAGTGATATCCTTCAGGATATCTGCTGCTTCCTCGATTGCATACACCTTGGTAACGTCGTACCGATCTTGTATCGCTTTTTGATTTTTTGTCAATTTTGCCATTTTCCTCTAAGCTTAAATTACTCGTTCTCCCAAGGAGGCGTTCCCGTTACGGTAATACCCATGCTTCGGGCTGTACCCGCTACCATTTTCATAGCCGACTCGATGGTAAAGCTATTTAAATCTGGCATTTTGGTTTCAGCTACTTGCTTTACTTGGTCCCACGTCACCGAACCGACTTTCTTACGGTTAGGCTCAGGAGAACCTTTGGGCTTTTTGAGAAACTCCTTTAAGAGTACTGCAGCAGGAGGCGTTTTAATGACAAAGTCGAAGGATTTATCTTTGTAGTAGGTAACTACTACGGGAAGTACCTGCCCCTGTCTGTCTTGGGTTCTCGCATTAAACTGCTTACAAAACTCCATGATGTTAATTCCCTTCGCCCCTAAGGCGGGTCCAATGGGAGGTGAAGGGTTTGCTTGCCCTCCTTTCACCTGAAGTTTTAAATACCCAGCTACTTCTTTAGCCATTTTAAAAACTAATTTAATTCAATGAGGTCTGAAATGATTGGAAGCTTCATTCCAAACGATCTATAAAAATTGTGTAACAGTTTCTTTTACTCTGGTTTTTCTACTTGTGCGTAGTTAAGCTCTACGGGGGTACTTCTTCCAAATACCTTTACCATCACTTTCAGCTTTTTTCGCTCTTCAAATACTTCTTCAATGGTACCATCGAAGCCACTGAAAGGCCCATCCATTACTTTTACTCTTTCTCCTACAATGAAGCTGGCTTCTAGCTTTTCTACTGCGTCAGCTTCTTCGTCTACTTTTCCTAGAATCCGATTGACTTCTGCTTGACGTAATGGAATAGGTTGCTTGGTATATCCCTTTACTCCCTTCATATCTGTTTCATCTTCTCTAGCGGTTCCTTCTAAAAAACCTATCACGCCTGGAATACTAGTGATCGTATGGAGGGTTTCTCCATAGGTAAGGTCTGCATAAATAAGAATATATCCTGGAAAAAAACTCTTTTCCCTCACCCGCTTCTTACCGTTTCTTACTTCGTATACCTTTTCTGAAGGAATGAGCACCTGAGGTACATGCTCTTCGAGTTGTTGTCTAGCAATTTCTGTTTCGAGGTAAGATTTTACTTTTTTCTCTTGCCCCGCAACTGCTCTCAATACGTACCAGTTCAGCTTGCTCATTACTCAAGTTTTAATTAATTTTTCTTTATGTTATTTCTAAGCCCCTGGGCTATACCAAAGGTCTAATATAGTCTTAAAAACCCAATCGATACCACCAATAATCAATGCAAAAATAAGAGAAGCAATTAATACCAAGGTAGCTTGGCTCTGTAGTGTTGAGAACTTGGGCCAGAACACTTTTTGAGATAACTCGAAGTAAGAGTCTTTCAGAAATTGTAAAATATTATTCACTATGCCTAAATTTAGCACGGGTGGAGAGATTCGAACTCCCATCAACGGTTTTGGAGACCGCTATTCTACCCTTGAACTACACCCGTTGGTATCGAAAATTGGAGTGCAAATATATGGTATTTCTGGGTAACAGTCAAGTATTGTATTACTTTTTTATAATATAATGGGGCATAGTATCAAACACTACCCAAAGGAAGCCACTTAAAATCTTTCTTATCACTATTGAGTCATTTTTCTTTTTTGTAATATTGACTTACGAACACATTCGATCACGCTGACAACCAATTTCTAACACTTATGAACAAAAGGCAAGACGACAACCTATTGAGCACTATCTACAAATTTGTTCGAGATATTCTTGCGCTTAGTGATGGTATAGACAAAGAAGAGCTTACCAGCAATATTCGTAAAGATATTGCCTTTAGAGGGCATAGCATATGGATTCTCATATGCTCTATTTTTATTGCTTCGCTAGGGCTTAATACCAATTCTGGTGCGGTCATTATCGGAGCGATGTTAATCTCCCCACTAATGGGGCCTATTTTAGGTACAGGACTAGCCATTGCTATTAACGACCTTGAACTACTAAAACGCTCCCTTAAAAACTTCGGTGTAATGGTGGTAGTCAGCCTGATCACCTCTGTCATTTACTTTTCTATTACCCCGATTAGCGCAGCCGACTCAGAAATATTAGGTAGAACCAAGCCTACTATTTTAGATGCTTTAATTGCTGTGTTTGGGGGGGTAGCAGGGATCATTGGCAATACACGTAAAGAGAAGTCGAATGTAATACCTGGGGTCGCGATTGCTACTGCCCTGATGCCTCCACTCTGTACAGCGGGCTACGGCATGGCTATTGGTAGGTGGGACTTCTTTCTAGGAGCTTTCTATCTGTTTTTCATGAATGCTGTGCTCATCTGTATTGCTACCTATGTTATCATTCGATTATTGGGCTACGGACGCATTGAACAAGTGGATGCAAAGCAGGAAAAGCGTGTCAACTGGTATATCAGTATCTTTGTTGCCTTAGTACTTGTACCTAGTGGTTGGCTCTTTATCGATGTGGTGAAAGAATCTTGGTTTAAGGCAAGAGCGAGTGAGTTTATCAGTGATAATTTTGCCAAGGGTACAATTATCAATCGAAACTTAGAGTTTGATGGAAAAGAAGCACTCATTGAGCTATTTGTGGTAGGTGATATTGAAGAAGAAAAATCCATTAGAAAAAGTCTGGCAAAGTATAATCTATCTAATACTAAGCTAGTTATCCACGAGCTAGGAAGCGCTGACATTCAAGAAATTATTACAAAGGAAAATCAGACCAAGCAAAAAGTACTACAGGATTTGTACCAGCAGAGCGAGTACACCGTACGTTTACGTGATACAGAAATTGACTCGTTGAATCGTTTTATTCGTACCCAGCGTATTATTAATGATCCCGCAAAATTACAACAGGAACTTTTTGCTTTATATGAAAATCTTACCGCTTTTTCACTCACCAATGCTATTGAGGTGAAAAAAGAAGGAGAGACGTTGGTCATTCCAGTAGCTACTGTTAAATGGGACGGAACACTCAACTACCAACAGATGCTTACGCAGGAAGAAAAAATGACCAATTGGATCCAGGTACGTTACGACCTGGATACACTCAAATTGGTACGCTATTGAGCAGCAGCCCTACGAAGGCGATCATTGATAGCCCTTCCTAGGTTCTTTTCAGGGAGTAATGTAGCATAAATCACCTTCACTGACATTTGGTCTAATTGACGCATCATGCTAAATAGATTTTTGGTAGCTTCTATAAAATCACCAGCAACAGAAAGATTGAGCTGATTTTTTGATGGAACTTCTTTGAGATACTCGCCAAAAACCAATGCTCCGATCTGATGAGGCCGATAGCGGGTCAATAGGGGCTTAATATCGTTTATGAAGAAGGGCTTTATAGGTGCGTAGTGGCTCTTTAGGCTACCGGGTGATTGCGGGTTGGAGGTAGAATGACTTTTTACTTTTACTTTTCCTACAACTTGTTCTATCTTCTCTACACTGATACCTCCTAGGCGAAATATGACAGGTTGGTCGTTTTCAAAGCCAATAATTGTAGACTCGATACCTACTTTACAATCGCCTCCATCTAGAATGTAGGCTATTTTGTCCCCTAGTTGTTGCTTTACGTGGGTAGGTTTGGTAGGACTAATATAACCGAAAGGATTCGCACTGGGCGCTGCCAGAGGAAAGTCTAGGCGAGTTAGTAATTGTAGCGTAATGGGATGGTTAGGGATACGAATCGCTACAGTATCTAGGCCGGCTGTTACAAGGTCTGGAATGATTAACTGTTTGGGGAGTAGTAAGGTAAGCGCCCCTGCCCAAAAGAGTTCTGCCAGTTTTTGCGCCATCGGTGGAAAGTCGACTACCAAGCTTTTCGCTTTTTCTATACTACTGGTATGTACGATAAGTGGATCGAAGGTAGGTCTTTTTTTTACTTGGAAGATTTTAGTGATGCTATCTATATTGAGCGCATTACCCGCTAATCCATAAACTGTTTCGGTAGGAATGGCTACCAGTCCTCCATGGAGAAGAATTTTTTCTGCTTGCCATACATCTCTCCCTATTTGTGCCATAGCTATGAGCGCTAGAGAATCTTCACCTCTACCCTTCTGTTGAGTTGCCTTTCTTCTTCACTTCCTTTTACCGTGATGGGACGAATAGGGCCATATCCTTTGTATTTGATTCTCCTTTGATCGACGCCTTGGCCTACTAAGTAGTTTTTAACAGAGAGTACTCTATCTTCAGAAAGCTTTGTAAGTGATTTTTTGTTACCGTATATTTCTGTGTGGCCTTCTAGACGAATTTCTACTTCTGGATTTTCGTCCATCATCTCTACCAGTTTGTTGAGCTCTGGATAAGAGTCAGGTAATAGCGCAGCGCTTCCTCTACCAAAGTAGATATAATCAAGTCTTAAGGTAGCGCCCTTTTCGAGAGGAATAAGGTAGAAATCTTTCTCTATTTCTGTATACTCCTTTTGGTCAGAAAGGTCGATGCTTTCGCTAGCAGGGAAAAAACCTTTCGCCTCTGCCGTAATACGATAGCTTGACCCTAAATTAAGGATATTTTTGTACTCACCACTTTCGCTATTGGTATTTCCGTTAGCTGCTTTGGTAGCTTCAGGAAGTTTTTCTATGATGATGCGCGCATTGAGTGGTAAGCTACTTTTTTTATTATAAACGACGCCTTGTACTAAGGCTACGGGCTCAGGTTTGTTTACTTCAGAGAGCTTTACACGATAAATATCACTATGAGAGGTATAGTAAGCATATTCCCCTGAAGCTGAAATGGTAAAATAGGCATCCCAGTTGGAAGTATTTATTTCTGTACCTAGGTTCTGTGGTTCACTCCAGTTTTGCCAAGTATCATCTAGACGGCGGGTTACGAAAATATCATTTTTTCCGTAGCCACTAAGTCCCATAGTAGAGTAGTACAAGGTGGTACCATCAGAGGCTAAGAAAGGAGAAGTATCACTTTCGGCTGTATTGACAACCTTGCCAAGGTTTCTGGGGCGACTCCAATTATTTCCTCCCTGATGAAAACTCACGTAGAGATCATTAGCACCATAAGAATCATCCATTTGAATACTTAGTAGTAGCGTTTTACCATCCTGAGAGAGGTAATAAGCAGAGTAATCGCCTAAGTTCTCAAAGCCTTCTACATTGAGTGCTTGTGGCTGCCCCCAGCTATTTCCTACTTTTCTAGAAATAGAAATCCCCTTAATCAATCTTTTAGGAAGATACTTATTATTGAGCAACATAGTCTGCCCATCTGCTGAGATGGAAAAACAAGCATTATGGCCATTCGTGTTGACAGGCGCTCCTAAATTCCTCGCTGCTTCGAAGGTTTTGTCTTCTCTGATGTTTGCTGACCATACATCCTGTTTGTATTCTCTAGTAGCCGTATCTCTTATATTACGTGGATGGCCGTCTCGGGTGAAATAGAGGGTTTTACCATCAGGGGAAATGATGGGTACAATCTCGGTAGAGGAAGAGTTAATAGCAGCACTTAGCTTTTCAGGTTGTGATTTGGCATCGAGTCCTTTTCCTAGATTGATGGTAGCTTTGATAGGTTGAGCGCTTTCAGAGATGCCAATGGCATCTATATAGTTATGACCAGGTACTTTATTGGGCTTTAGCACTACCTTTACTGCTGCTACTTTATAGAGTGTTTTAGGAATAGTGATCCTAAACATGCGCCCTTTGACTTTAGCTAAGTTATTATTCCTGTAGATAATGTAGGCTTTGTTGTATCGATCATAAAGATATACCTGTGCGATGGCTCCTGCATTCCAGTTTTCGGCTACTACTACCTGACGAACCTGAGTAGGCTTTGAAAACCCCACTTTGATATACTCTTCAGGTGAGTTAGCTTCTAGCGGGCTCCAAGCACACGCTGTTTTTTGTATTGCTGGGAGCACATCAGGCTTCCCCAATACTTGCTCAGCGCGATACTGATGATTATTAAACTTGATCATCCTTTCGGAAGAAAAATCTATGACTTTATCAGCCCACTGTACTTCTTGTGCACGTACAGTAATGGATAACAAAGTAAGTAATAGTAGCAATGTTCTATTTCTCATAGGTGCTAAATGAATTGTAGAGGTTTTGAAAGCAGCCCAAATATTAAACCAGTCTCAAAATTACATATAAATTATGGCTTATTCCAAATCTAAATCTTGCTTGAAGGGTGCTTTCTTGGCTACCTCGTAGTAAGTAATGGTTGATAAGCAATCTCATCAATACTTTTGATATACGTATATCTTATATGTAAAGGGTATATTGTATTAATTGCTCATCTTATTCATGGCAAATATATCATTTTTATACTACCTCTGGAAATCTACCTTATCTTTACTCATTCCTTTACCTCTATCGTGAGCCAATGCTGTTTCTGCCCTGTAAGGTACAGGTCATTGTAGGGGCTAACAAACAGGTAATCATAGATCGCTGGAATTTTGTCGGCTCCCCCAAAGTCACTTAAGCCCCATTTACCTCTTCTTTGTACGAGTACGTGTTGCTTATCTATATCTTTAATGAGGTCATACTTAGGTCGAATGACTTCTTTTAGGTCTTGGTTAATCAACCCGACTGATGTACCAAGGTAAGTAAGCCAACGCCCCGAAGGCAACGGCTTGATGTCGTCATAACGAATTTCTACTTTAACACGGTTATACTTGTCTATGAATCCCCATTTACCACGCTTTTTTACCAGTGCATGTCCATTTTTGAAGGCATGCGCATAGCTGTAAGAAGGTTTGATAACAAGTACTTCTCCCTTGTTGATATATCCCCAGTATTTCCCCATTTTGATAGCAGCTAATCCTTCATGAAAAGGTTTTGCACCTGCATAACGAGAAGAAATTCGATGCCTACGCCTTTCGTTGATATACCCCCAAGTACGATTTGCCCTTACGGCTACGAGCCCCTCTGACATCACTCCCATTTCTCTGTAGGTAATATCTCTTATCAATGCTTTTCCTTTTTGGTTAAAGAGGGAGTAATTACCATTTTTATACGCCGTAAAAACGCTGTCTTGTGTGCAGTCAGAAATAGAGATATACTCATCGGGAATGAGTTCATCACCATAGATATTATACAACCCCCAGTAGCTTTTATTCTTAGTTTTAATCAGTCCATTAGGTAAAAATTGAAGCGTCTCTGCAATCACCTTTATTTTCTTTCTATCTATATCCAGTAGTCCTTTACGGGTAGATGATTGAAATACTGCTAAATGGCGACTCAGTAGTTGAAGTTGGTCAAAGACAGGTTCTACTCTCCATTTTCCTTCTCTATTGATAATTCCTACTTTCCCTTTGTGTTTTACAATCGCTAAACCTTTGCTAAAGACAGTTACTGCTTCATACTGAGGTGAAATAACCCATAGAGACCGTGCATCCATATATCCCCAAGCGTCTTCTTTTTTTACCGCAAATAAATCGGTGGCTAACACACGTACAGCTTGGTACTCAATAGGAATAACTAATTTAGAATCGTTGTTGTAGAGTCCCCACTTTGGCGTTCCTTGCTTTATTCTTTTTACTTTTATGAATCCTAGGCTGTCTACGTAAGTGGAGTCGAAGGAGCTGATGACAGGAGTTAAGGCTTCATTGACCACAGTAAATTTTCCTTGTTGCTTTACAACTGCTAGCCCATACTTGAAGGGATAGAATGCCTCATAAGTAGCTTCTTTCAGTACTTCTCCCTTGTGGTTGATCACACCATATTTACCATTTTCTTGAAAACGGAAAAGTTGTGTACTAATAGGTGTTAGGTCTTCAAATTGGTATTCCTCCATCACCTCATTATTGGCATTAATCAACTTCCATCGTGTAAAAGGTAATACAGCAAACTGATGAAAACTCTTTTGGTAAATCTCTTGATAACGAAAGTCAATGAGGGTTTTTCCCCATTTATTGACTACCCCCCATTTCCCTTTCTTTTTTACAATAGCTAAATCATACTGAATGGCTTTTATGGCATCAAAAGCGCCTGTAAAAAAACGCTCGCCTTGCTCGTCAAAAATTTGCCATTGATAGGTGGAGTCTTGCACTACGTAATAGTTATCGTAATTTCTTAAAGCTCTGTAATCTACTGGAATGACCACCACACCTTGGGCGGTGATTACACCAAAGTTGGTATAGACATCGCTAGCGGTATGCTTACTTTCTTTGGCTACAATGAACTGTGTGTACGCATTATTTGCATCTAAGTCTTGATACTGTGGCTTCACAAGAACTTGTCCCTTACTATTAATCAGTCCATATACTTCACGGTCTCCTTGCCGTTTAGCAACAATCGCTACTTTATTTTTAGGGTAATGGATGGCTGTGTATCTAGGGGAAACTTCTACTTTACCTTTCACATTCAATAAACCCCATTTACCCTGTCGTTTATAGGGAATAAGCTTATCGTAAGAGTCGTAAAATACTGCACCGCTTAGGGCTTCTTTATTTTTTTGGGCGTATTTTTCGTAGAATTCTTCATTAGACCACCCAATGTAATCATACTGTGGCTTTACGAGTGTTTTTCCCTTGGCATCAATTAATCCCCACTTTCCTTCTACTACTACTTTAGCAATCCCATTTAAGCTAAAGGGGAGTGCCAAGTCGAATTGTGGTTTTATCACGTATCGTTTGTTGGTAGCATTTACATAACCGTAGAGGCCTGATACGTCTCGAGAGGCTAATAAAATATCACTTTGTGCAACGGCATAGTGTGTTCCTATAAGTATAGGAATGATCATTTTAATTACGGATTTTAATCGCACGAGTTCTTTCTTTATCTTGATATTCAAAGTTGTTTTGGTACTAATGACTTATTTTGGTGTTGTAAAAAGTTGCGCTACAAACTGCATAATCTTCTGAGTACTACCTATCTGTTTTTTTACGTAGGCCTTACAATGTTCTACTACTTGCTGATACATTTTTTTGTGATGATATAGCGCCTCTAGTTGTGTAGCGAGCGCTTTGGTATCTTCTATGGGAAAGCTCACTTTTTGTGTCGTAAGTTCCACAGCTTCCTGAAATTTGCGATAGTTTTTATTTCCAAAGAAAATGGGCATTCCAAAAGTAGCTGGTTCTAGAATATTATGTAATCCCTTTCCGAATCCTCCACCCACATATGCAAAATCGCCATACCTATAAAGTGTAGCAAGCATGCCTACATTGTCAATAAGTAATACATCATAAGTTGCTAAATTAGTATTTTCTCCAATTTCTGAAAAACGGATCGCCTTGTTATTGCACTGATTTTTGAGTTGTATAATTTTCTTTTTGTGTATTTCGTGTGGAGCAATGACGTATTTAAACGGTAGACGGGCTTGCTGTATCAGTGGAAGCAATACTTTTAAGTCTTCTTCCCAAGTGCTTCCTGCGATCAATAGTGGTTGCTGATTTTTGAAGGTTTCTACCAAAGGGAAACTCTTTCCTTGCTGTTCAATGGTTGCTACTCTATCAAAACGGGTATCGCCGCTTACACTTACCTGATGAATATTGATTTTTGCTAATAGTTGTCTTGAATGTTCATTTTGGACAAAAATATGGGTAAAGCATTGGAGCATCGTTCTATGTAGCTGCCCGTATGGCTGAAAGAAAGGCTGACTAGAACGAAAAATAGCAGAAAACAACAAAAGTGGAATATGACGCCGCTGCGCTTCGGTAAGGTAATGATACCAAAATTCGTACTTCACGAAAAAGATCATTTGTGGTCGAACGATCGTTAGTAATCGCTGGGCATTTTTGGCAGTGTCTAACGGTAAGTAAAAAGTATAATCGACTAAATTTTTCTTTTTGATGACTTCATAACCTGAGGGTGAAAAAAAAGTAAGTACGACTACATACGTAGGGTACTGTCTTTTAAATGCCTCAAGTACAGGCCTTGCTTGCTCAAATTCTCCTAGAGAAGCACAATGAAACCAAACCCGTGGACTACCTTCCTGTGCAAGGGTATCTTCTATATGGGTGAGCAATCCTTTGCGCCCTTTTACAAACTTCTTGGCCTTAGGATGCCAAAGTGCTACTATGTTGAGTAGTATTTTGTATAGGTAGATGATTGTATTATAAAGGGCGATGCCCATAGTATTACTTTTTTCTTTTACATAAATAAAGGTTGGGCAATTGCTTACCCAACCCTTTTCTAATTCCTAATAAAGCTTGTCAATACTTAGTGACTTGCTAAATAAGAAGACACTCCTTCTTTAGTAGCTTGCATCGCTTCTTTTCCTTCTTCCCAGTTGGCAGGGCAAACCTCGCCGTGCTTTTCAACATACTGAAGTGCGTCGATCATACGAATCATCTCATCAATATTTCTTCCTAGCGGGAAGTCATTGACTACTTGATGTCTTACGATTCCTTCTTTATCGATAAGAAAACTAGCACGCAAAGCAATCGGTGCGCCCTCGAAAATAGCGTTTCCTTCGTCGTCAAAGTCCATGTAGCCAGGAATAATTCCAAAGTTAGTAGCAATTGTTTTGGCAGTATCTGCAACGATAGGATACTGTACTCCTTCAATCCCTCCTTTATCTTTAGAGGTACTTAACCACGCCAAGTGCGTTTCTTCGGTATCTGTAGAGCAGGCTACTACCGCTACGTTTCGCTTCTTAAATTCTTCCATTTTTTCTTGGAAGGCCCATAGTTCTGTTGGGCAAACAAAGGTAAAGTCTTTTGGATAAAAGAAAAATACTACGTGTTGTTTTCCGATATATTGATCAAGAGAAAAGTCTTCTACAATTTCTTCACCATTGATAACGGCTGGTGATGAGAAATGAGGAGCTTTCTTAAGTACTAACATAATTTTACTTTTTTATGTGAAAAATTTATTAAATGTATACTTGTTAAGTAATTTGAACTTTTTTCTTAGGATTTACTTTTTGTCCGTTGATTTGCAGTTGAAAGTCTGTCATCTCAAAATTATCTATATTCTTCCGCTTCAGAAAAGCCGTGATAAGTGTATGCAGTTCTTTATCTTCAAAGTCAATAATTTCTTGGGTATTGGTACAAAATATATGATTGTGTGTAGAAAGGTTAGCATCGAAGCGCATGGCTCCATCTTCACAAGCCACCTTTTTAATGAGTTGTACTGCTACAAATGCTTCCAGCGTTTTGTATAGCGTTCCAAGCGATAGACTTGGGTTATCTTTACTCACCATTTCGTAAAGCTGCTCTGCAGTAGGATGACCTTCTGTGGCTTGCAATGCTTTGTAAATGACAAGGCGCTGTTGGGTAGCTTTCAGGTTATAAGCCCTTAGTTTTTGCTTAATTTGTGCTAGTGTACTCTCTTCAATCAAAGCTAGATGCTATTTAAGAATAATTCTTAGTTAGTAATTATTACTACAAAGATAGACCAATTTTTATAAAACTGCAATAACGACTATATTATCTTAATGATAAGTTTTAAGATTTGTTTGCCTTTAGTAGCCTTCTTTTCTAAAAAGCCCCTTTTAAGTACTTTCTTCTACATAAATTAATCGTCTTTTATAAAAAAGTATTACCTAGATCAGATGATCAATTACTTCTGTCATTCCCTTCAAATTCTACTGATAATTTCTTTAAACTATCATTTGGCTGTAGAATCTTTTTCTTACCTTTTAGAAGTTTCACGATATGTTAAAATGAATTAGATTTGGAAATTTCTGAGAAGCTCCTATTTTTGGGCAAGTTTTCACAGACGCACGTCTAAACTTTTACTTTTCTTATACTACCTGCTATGGAGAATATTGTCATTATTATTTTTGTTATAGGCTATTTAGCTATTGCCTTTGAGCATCCTATCAAGATTAACAAAACGGCCAGTGCTATTTTAACCGCTGTGCTATGCTGGACAGTCTTTGTGCTCAATAGCGATCATGCTACTTTTTCTTCCATAGGTAGCTATTTAGAATTTGTGAAAGAGCAAGAAGCACTAAATAGCGTGAGGGACGGTATGGAGAAGGTAGAGAAGGAAGAAATACCACTTCTTTTCGTAGAAGAAGGTTTGCTTAAGCACTTGGCAGAAACAGCAGAAATTCTCTTTTTCTTAATGGCTGCCATGACTATCGTAGAGTTGGTAGACGCGCACGAAGGGTTTAGAATCATTACGGATCGGATAAAGACAACCAATGCGGTTTCTCTGCTCTGGATTATCTCCTTGATTACTTTTTTCTTGTCGCCTATTTTAGACAACCTAACCGCTTCCATTGTAATGGTCTCGCTGCTGCGGAAGCTGATAAAAGACCCCATGCAACGAAAGTTTTATGCGGGAGTCGTCATCATTGCCGCCAATGCGGGCGGTGCTTGGTCGCCCATGGGTGATGTAACTACGACGATGCTATGGCTCAAAGACTTTATCTCAGCAGGTAGTATTATCATTACCCTCATTTTACCTAGTTTGGTCTCTTTGGTTGTACCACTTGCTTACCTTTCTTTTACGATGAAGGGTGAAATAGAACGCCCTGATGTAGTAGCTACAGAGGATAAGGGCTACGAGAATATTAATGGTAGTAAAACGATGCTAGTCACAGGCATCTCAGCATTGATCTTCGTCCCTATTTTTAAAACGCTTACCCACTTGCCTCCTTACATGGGGATGATGCTAGGATTGAGTGTTGTTTGGCTTATTTCAGAAATTATTCATAGTGATAAGGACGAAGAAGAGCGCAAGCCTTTTACAGCGGCCAAGGCGCTTTCTCGTATTGATACGGCCAGCATTCTCTTCTTCTTCGGTATCTTGATTGCCATCGGTGCATTAGGCGAAATGGGCATTCTGAAAAAACTTGCTACTTGGCTGGAAGAAAGCATCGGAAACATAGATATTGTAGTGATTACTATTGGAGCGCTCTCTGCCATTGTAGATAACGTACCGTTAGTAGCAGGAGCCATGGAAATGTATGATTTAGCCCCTGCTGGTGACTTTGCGAAAGATGGTAAGTTCTGGCAGTTCTTAGCTTACTGTGCAGGAACTGGCGGAAGTATGTTGATCATAGGCTCGGCTGCAGGTGTAGCTGTAATGGGGATGGAGAAAATAGAATTTGGTTGGTACATTAAGCGTATCTCTTGGTTGGCGCTCATTGGCTATCTGGCTGGTGCAGGTACTTACCTCTTAGAGTTTTATTTTCTATAAGCTAAATGAATGATAAGCAGGGCGGAGAATTAATCCGCCCATATTTCCTTCAGCATAAGCCTTTGATCGGTATTCTACTATAATTGCTTTTCCCGCTCATACCATCAAAAGTAATTTCCCTATACCTTTCTCAGTATTGATCGCTTTTATAGGTGATAGTGCTAAGTAGATTTGTCGCACCTGATTGATAGACTGTAAGTGGTGGGCTCCCTCTCCTAATGCGAGCCTTACTGCAATGACTGTTTTCCAACTATTGGCCTTTACTCGTATGCTATGCGGGCTGTACCTAGCAGGATGGATGTGTGCATAACGCTGTAGGTCTTTTCCTTCTCTTAGTACCCAACGCGATGTATCAGATAATTCTACAACGTGATAGCCTTCGTTTTGATTGAGGTAGGTTATGAAATGTTGTCTTTCGAATAAGTTTCCTTCTTGTAGCCATTGCTTTACTTCTTCAGCGATTGCCCCAATACTAAGCGTACCTGTATAAAGATCCATTTGTGAGGTACCGATTGTTTGTAATAGTTTGGAGAGGTCTTGTACTACCGATGCTTGCAGTATAAAACCTTTTACGTAGCCAAGATGGTGTTTTAAGGGATTCAATAAAATAGGTGGTGCTGCGTTATGCATAACAACGATTTACTAAAAGTTTTTCTATCTTCACACTTTATACTAAAACCCATACAATGATACGATATTGTTACCTTACCCTCTTTATACTAATACAACACTATTGTTTTTCACAAGATGACACCCTTACTCTTGACTATTATCTTCCTGATAATGTTACTTACAACACAGCTATACCAACGCCCCAAAGCATACTTGGTTTTGTTCCAGGCCAGTGGCACGTGAGCCACGACAGGCTTGTCAGTTATATGTATGCCTTAGCAGCCGCTAGTAACCGTGTCACGATAGAAAACCGCGGTAAGACTTTTGAAGAACGCCCACTCATCCTCTTGACTATTACTTCTCCCCAGAATCACCAACAACTTGGTAAAATTCAAGAAGACCACGTAAAGCTCGTTACCAAAGAAGGAAATGACCTCAATACAGCACAAATGCCAGTAGTGGTTTATGAAGGCTTTACTATTCATGGTAATGAACCAAGCGGTAGTAACGCAGCACTGATAACAGCTTACTACTTAGCGGCGGCTCAAGGAGATACCATTGAACAGTTACTCGACGAAACAGTAATCCTGCTCGACCCTTGTATGAATCCTGATGGCTTACAGCGCTTTACCCATTGGGTCAATACCAATAAGAGTCAAAATATTAATCCTGATCCACAAGATCGTGAATACAGCGAAGCGTGGCCACGTGGTCGTACCAACCATTATTGGTTCGATATGAACCGCGATTGGTTACCCGTGCAACTTCCTGAATCAAGGGTAAGAGTCAAAACCTTCCACGAATGGTATCCTAACATTCTTACCGACCACCACGAAATGGGTAGTAATAGCTCTTATTTCTTTCAGCCTGGTGTACCTTCTCGCACCCACCCACTCACACCTACTACTAATCAGGAACTTACCAAAAAGATTAGTTTATACCATGCCAAGGCCTTAGATAAGGTCGGAAGTTTTTACTACAGCGAAGAGAACTTTGATGATTTTTATTATGGAAAAGGCTCTACCTTTCCAGACATTAATGGGAGTATCGGTATTTTATTCGAGCAGGGCAGTTCTCGTGGACACGCACAAAATACCGACAATGGTTTACTTACTTTTCCTTTTACCATTCGCAATCAGTTTATCACCACACTCTCTACCTTAACCGCAGCGCAAGCTTTGCGCGTAGAACTTCTTGATCACCAACAGAAGTTTTATCAAACAGCACGTAATCAGGCGCCTGGTGGGGCTTATGCTTTTGGTAATGAAAAAGATGCGGGTGCTGCTTATCATTTAGCTGAAATACTTAAAAGGCATAAAATTGACGTACACGAGGTAAAAAATGAGTTTAAGGCAGATGGTAAAACATTTAAGCAAGGCTACAGCTATATTGTCCCTAAGCAACAGCGCCAAAATAAATTAATACAGGCGATGTTTGAGCGCCGTACTACTTTCCAAGATAGCTTATTTTATGATATCTCCGCTTGGACTTTCCCGCTAGCTTTTAACCTCGATTTTACAGAAAGTGCTTCGCTGGGCAATGCAGGCGAAGCCATAGACTCTCTCGTAATGCGCACACCTGAAAAGATAGTACAAAGCAACTATGCATATTTGATGGAATGGCACGAATACTATGCTCCCAAAGCGCTTAACGCCATTCTCAACAAAGGATTACGCGCCAAGGTAGCGATGCAACCCTTTACGCTTAGTGAAGTGACCTACGATTATGGTACTATTCTCATTCCTGTGCAAAACCAGGTACTTTCTAAAGAGGCACTCCATCTCTTCTTACAGCAGGTAAGTGAAGAAGCTTCTGTAGATATTCAACCTGTCTCCACAGGTTTGGCAGAAGGAATCGACCTAGGTAGTAATCAATTCAGGGCATTACAACCTGCTAAGGTAGCCTTGGTAGTGGGCGATCGGGTAAACCCTTACGATGCTGGTGAAATTTGGCACTTGCTTGATACCCGCTATCAAATGTTGGTTACTAAGCTAGAAGCAGGTCGTTTAGGACGCTATGATTTAAGCAAGTATACAGACATTATCTTGCCAAGCCAAGCAGCACTTAATGCAGAGGTTACCGATAAGCTGAAAACTTGGGTGCAACAAGGCGGTACACTAATTGGCTATCGGCAAGTAGCTCACTGGCTAAAAGATAACCAGTTGTTGGATATTGAGATCAAAAAATTAGAAAACCCTGCTAAAAACAGACAAGTAAGCTTTGAGCAACGTCGTGATAATGCAGGCGCACAGGTGATTGGTGGCGCTATTTTCGAAGCCAAGCAAGATCGCTCGCATCCTATCAACTTTGGGTATAAGAATGATCAGCTTCCACTGTTTAGAAATACCACCATTTTTGTAGAGGCAGACTCACTCACTTATCGGAATCCTATTCAGTACACAGAAGAACCTTTATTGAGTGGCTATATCAGTACCCCTAACTTAACGCACCTAGCCAGTACGCGTCCTTTTGCCCATAAACGCTTAGGCGGTGGACAGGTTATATTGTTTGTAGACAATACCAATTTTAGGGCTTTCTGGTATGGTACTAATAAGCTTTTGATGAACGCCCTCTTTTTTGGAGACGAGATGTAAGGATACAGCAAAACTAGGGAGTAATGATCACTCCCTAGTTTTATACTACTTACCAGTCTTTTGTTACTTTAAGGCCTTTAATTTTCCTTTTGATCTTCGCTTTAAACTTCTGGTCGGAGAAAAGTGGACAATCACCTAGTCTTAGCTCTTTTAAGTTCTTTAATTCGAAGATACCATGAGGTAAAGCACTTATATTAGATCGCTCAAAGATCAAATGAGTGAGGGCTTCTAATTGCTCAATCCCCTCTGGGATGGTTTCAAAAGCGGTATTCGTGAAGCGTAACCAACGAAGCTGCTTACAACCATAGAGCGATTGAGGCAAGTCCTCTAACTTTGAGCTAAACAGCGAAAATTCTGTAAGGGCTTCTAAGTGGTGCATGGAGTCTGGTAACTGAGGCAGATAGCAATAGTAAATCCCCAGTGTGGTAAGTGCTGTATGAGGGGTAATCGCTACAGTATTGGTTGAAAGATCAACCCCTTCTAGGGATAGATTCGTGACTTGATTAAAGTGATTGAGCACCTTTCCCAAGTCAAGTTTCAGCGCAGGTACTTGGTCTGCCTTAGGGCGGGCTATTTTGAAAGATAGCTTTTTTAATGTTTTAGGCAGTTGCAAGAGCGTCTCGGTCATTTTTCCTCCTCTTACTTCAATTTCAACCTCCTCCAAAGCAGTCAGGTGTTGTAAGGAGGCATCTATAGGAAATGTAGCGTCTTTTGGTAAGCTAATGTTTTTAAAGAATAGTTTTTGTAGGTTTTTGAGTCCTCCGATTATTGCAGAAATACCTTGTAGCTTGCCTCTCTTTATGATTAAGGTATGGAGCTTTTGCAACTCACTTAGGGTAGTAGGTAGCTCCTCGATAGCGGTATTTTCTAGTTCTAGATGGGTTAAGTTTTCAAGATCGCTCAAGCGACTGGGTAAGCTTTTTATACCGAAGCCTTCTACATATAAGAAGCGAAGATTTTTGAGCTTTGTAATACTTAAAGGAAGGGCTTGGATGTTATTCCCTATCTTTAGGTGCAGTTTTTCTAAGGTGGTAAGCTGATCGAACTGATCAGGAAGTTCCTTCAGATTGTAGCAATCTATGGTCAGTTCTTTTACCACATCTGCTTTAAACAAGCTTGCAGGTAAAGTATTCAAGTTGAATTCATTAATCTTGATGGTTTCTTTTCCTTTGTATTCTTCCTCGTCCGAGGCTTCTTCTAGGGTAATGGCTTCTTTGGCATTACTTACAATAGTGGCATTTGGAAAGGCTTCCATCAGGCGGCGTATCATCGCTGTATCACGATCCAGTTCACTTTGTAGGGTAACTACTTTCTTTATGTTAGGCAGTTCAAAGAAGCTTTCGGGCAAGGTAGCGATATCTGTATAGGTCAAGTCTAACTCCTCCAAACAAAGTAGCTTTTCCATCGCAGGGAGGGTTTTTAGGCCATAATTTTGGCTCAAATTGAGCACTTTCAACGTTTTGAGCTCTCCTATGGAGGCTGGAAGAGCAGTAAGCTTATTATCTTCTAGGTTAAGTATCTCTAATTTGGGCAGTTTACCAATAGTAGTAGGTAGTTCTTTTAACTGTTGATGCGCTAAATGGAAGGCTGTTACTTCTTTCAAGGGCGCTATATTATTGAGATAAAAGCGTTCTATTTGATTAGTGTACCTCGACTCCCGCCAACTATTTACGCTTAATTTTCCATTCAGCATCAGTTCTTTAGTGATAAAAGGGCAACCTTGTGGCCAGTTGGCAATTACGCTTATTTTTACATAGTTTTTTAATTTTTCCCATTTTTGAGGCAGTTTGGCCAAAATACGTAAAGAAGCTCCCCCAAGGCTTTGTATGAGTCGTTTGTATCGCTTTTCAACGGCCAGTGCTAAGTCTTTATCTGACTTCATCATTTTAGAAGCAATCGTAATATTAGATGCCTCCCAAGTCTCTATTAATGCATAGAGCTTTTCTTTGTCTGTTTGTTCCATGTTTATTTTTCCTCTTAGAAAGGCAACTTAGCGGCTTACTCCTTTAGATAAGGCATTAGTAAGTATCTCTTCCGTAGGTCACTTGCATATTATGGAAAAAGTGAAAGGTAGTTGTACGGGCTTGGATATCGAACTGAAAGTTATGCTGGTCTTTACTTCCTGCATTTTTCACAACAAGGTCTACGTGTTGTTCTCCTTCTGGTAAAGCCATGCGTGTGTAATAAATACTATGTGGAATGGTTTGCCAAGCTCTTGTATCAGCTTGCTCAGTGAACTGTGCAAACAACCCGACAGCAGCACCTAGTCCTTCATTTTCTTGTCGTATTTGGTATTCGGCCGCTTTTTTAAGGGCGGTACGTAGGAGTGATTCGGCCAGTTCTTTTCCAATTCGTTGCTTCAAAGATTGAAACGCCAAGTTATTGACATTTTGTCCTAACTCAAGCGATTTCTGCTGTCCTTCCCACTCCAAAAAAGCTTCTTTAAAGTAAGCAGGGCGTTCCACATATTTGGGCAGTACTACCCTCACTACATCTAAATTACTCAAACCACTGGAGCGGTAGTCGTCTGTACTTAAATTAAAATCGAAATGACGACGAAAGTTTTTGTTATCAAATTGGATATGCCCATTGCGTTGTGTAAAGACAAAATCAAGAGATACCTCTGTTTTCTTGGGCCCTAATCCATTGTGCCAGAAGAACACTAAGTAACCCTTTTCACGATCAATGGGCTCATAGATCTTTTCAAATTGCTTTTCGTATTGCGCTCGCTCTTGTGGAAAACCAGCCAGATGGGCAGTTCTTATCAAATCTACTTTGAGCTGTTCGGGAACTTCCACACCAAACTGTTCTGTATAGCCTTCTTCAAAGACGTTCAAGGCATTTCTATAGGCGATAAAGGCATTATTATAGTCTCTGCTAGCATCATAAATAATCCCCATCAGCACATTGACAAATGCATCTGCCCGATAGTATTTCTCAGATTTGTACTTATCGCCTAGTGCAAGCAGTTTAATATTCATCCGTTTGCATTCTACCAAGGCTTTCTCAAAGTCGTTCGTTTTTAGGTAAGAAAGTGCTTTGTAGTAATGAATCATTAATAGTTCGAAGTCTTCTCCTCTGTAAGGAGCCACATTTGGATTCAAAATAATAGAAGCAGCTTCCTGAAAATAGTTGCGACTGTAGTTATCGCCTATTTCGTAAGCTCTTTCAAAACTCAGATTGGCTTTCTCGTAGTTACCTGTCATAAAAGCGGCCGTACCTAAATTAAGGTAGTAAAGAAGTTTACTGTTTTTACGGGGGCTTTTCTTATCTTTTTCAAGAATCTCGACGGCTTCTGCGAAGTTTCCTTTCTCAAACGAGCGATAAAATTGCTGGTTACGCTCATAGTAAGTCATACAACTACTCTGTAAGCAGAAGAGCGTTATTAAAAATAATTTCAGGAGAAGGTACTTCATAGTTTCAACGGTAAAAAGCAGTACGAAGGTAAAAAGACAGTTGGTAGCTATAGGAAAGCGACCGAACTAGTTTTTTACGTACTTTTTGATTTTCTTTTCACCAATCCAAACCAGTTCGTTGGTCTCGATGTCAGCTAGCTCCAAGTTGACTTGGTAGTATACTACCTTTCTTTTACCTTCTTGGTCTACAATAGAGTTGATGTTGCCAAACATCATAAAGTCAGCACCTAGTTCTTTTCCCCATTTCTTTTGGGTATCTGGCGAAGCAAACTCTTGTTGTTCAGCGCGTTCTTGACGAAGTTTCTCTCTCAAGGTGCTATTTTGTACAATACGGATTTTTTGAGATTGGATAAACTCTTTCTCTATGTCTTTGATGAACGTTTGGGCATCGATATGCTCATGGGTTTTATTCTGTACCATCCCTACGATCATCACAGGTTGCTTATCCTGATCGAACATGAAGTTTTTGAGCCACACGTGTTCTAGGGCATCTTCGGTCATTTTTTCGGCTACTTGCCGAGAATCTACATCGTTCCATCGTCCACTTAAGTCAATTTGCTCGTTGGGGTCGATGCGGGTTACCTGTTTTTTAGTACAGGCTGAAAAAAGTAAGCTTGTAAAAATAAAAACGAAGTAAAGGGATTGAGGGATTTTCATAAAGATATAATTTCAGTGTTATAGCGTTTATCTTAAAACTTAGCTATGAGTCTTAAGTTCAAAAATCTTGCCGACAGCGCATTAGGAACCGCATATTGTTGATCTGTAACGTCCTGTATCCATGTGTAAGAAATAACGTTTTCCACTCCCAACAAATTCAATACATCTAAGCCAATCCATAGTGACTCAAGCAGCGTTTTCCCACCTCCCAGACGAACATTATCTATAAACTTCGAAAAGCCAATATCAACGCGCCTGTAGTCTCTACCAGAGAAGGCAGAACGAAACTCAGGTTCATTAGGAACACTGAAGGGAAGGTTGGTAGCCCATAATAGATTGAGGTTCATGCGCCAAGTAGGATTACTAGGTAGGTGGTCCTCAAAGTAGACACCCACATTAAGCCGTTGATCGGTAGGGCGACGAATAAAACCTTGTTCATCACCGAGTACATCTTCTTTGGTTTGTAATACGCCTACGCTTATCCAAGATTCCGTCCCTCTAATGAACTCGCCGTGCAAGCGGGCGTCAACGCCCCATACGTAAGCCACTGCATTATTATTGGCGTAGTACCTCAATCGGACATTGTCTACATCATAAGGAACTACATTGTCTAAGTCCTTGTAGTAGGCTTCTGTCACGAGCCTGAAGTTTCTATTGCCGTACCATTTGAAGACATAATCCATACCAGCAATGTAGTGAATGGCTCGTTGCGCTTTTAAGTCTTCATTTACTTCACCTTGGAAATTACGCAGCTCTCTGTAAAAAGGTGGTTGATGGTATACTCCAACGGCTGCCCTTAATACAATATCTTTTTTCCAGCGAGGTCGGATGGCGTATTGTACCATAGGACTTACCCATAACTCTTGGTTGAGACTCCAGTATCCGATACGCACGCCATACGTGAGTGTTTGTAAAGAGTCGATAAAGAACTGATGTTGCGCATACGCGGCAAAGCGGTGGGTATGCAGGCTATTTTCACTGTTGATACGCTCTGTAATGGTTACAAAGTCGGCAGAGTCTAAGAAGCTATATTCATCCAGTACATCTTCGATGCGTTCATTGGTATAGCGTCCGCCAAAGCCAATGATGTGACGTGATCCTACGCGCCACTCGGAGCGGTTCTCGGCTGCCCAAATAGTGGCATCTAGCTTGTTTCGCTGGTAGGTATAGTTAGTACCAATGCCTATCGTGGTAGCACATTCATTGAAGCCGGGTGTTCCAAAAGCATTATTTACCTCACATAAGCGATATCCTCCCTCTACATCGGCGTATTCTCGCTCGGTAGTTTGCATATAAGAAGTAATCAGCTTGGTAGTGAAGCGATCTGAGAAGCGATGGGTAAGTTTCAGTCCGTTTTGGGTGGTTGTATAGTTGAGTTGCTCCTGTCCTATATAGGCGACAAACAAACGTAGCCTTCTAGCTAACGTTCCAAAACTCGTCTCTCGGTTTTCTGGATTGACGAGGTACTCATTGCTAGCATATGAAGTAAGTAAGCCGATGTCTGTTTTACTGGATAGCTTAAAGTTAAGATAGCTTTGTATATCAATAAACTGTGGTAAGTACTCGCCTTCCACGGGTAAGGTACCAAGCAGGTAACGAGCACTTTTACGGCGTGCCCCCACCACATAGCTCATCTTATTATTAAGCGCGGTACCTTCTACGTGAGCCATATTATTGAGAATACCCAAACATACAGAGCCACTAAACTCGGTGGGCTCTTTGTACTGAATGTTTAGTACGCTAGAGAGCTTATCGCCGTACTCTGGTCGCCAGCCACCCGTAGAAAACTCTACGCTACTTACTAAATTAGGATTGACAAAGCTTAAGCCTTCTTGCTCGCCTGCTCTTACCAAAAAAGGTCTGTACACCACAATATCGTTTACATAGACAAGATTTTCATTATAGTTACCTCCTCTTACGGAGTAGGTAGAAGAAAGCTCGCTGTTGCTTCTAGCACCCAATGTGGCTAGGATCATATTGAAATCACCGAAAGCCGAAGGCATGGCTGCTACCTTTTTGGGGTCTATTTTAATGAGGCTTACTTCATCTCGTTTCAGGCTATCTTCCCGTCCTCGGATTTCTACTTCATCTAGGGTACCACCTTCTAGGCGTACATCGAGCTGCTTGACTTCATTGGGAGTGAGTGTAACTGCTATTTTCTTGGTCTGATAGCCAGTAAAGCGAAACACCAAGGTGACAGACTGATCGGCAGGGATCTCCAGTGTATACTTTCCTTGGGTATTGGTTGTTGTTCCCTGCTGTGTACCTTCTATGAGTACAGTAGCTAAGTCTAAGGGGGTATTATCTTCGTCGGTGATAGTTCCTTGAAGGGTGGCCTTTTGGGCTTGTACTACTTGAGTGGTACAAAGTAGAAGTAGCCCAACCAATAGATGTTTCATTAATCTTGTTTTCCTAACAAATATGGCTACCAATATACACAAAGGAAGATAGAGTAAAAAGTAAAAGAAGGTTTCATGTCAGCCGAAGCACTTTTTTCTGCTGAACAGGTGTTTTCTCCTTTACTTATTTCTATAAAGTAACCCTAACAGGCAGTGTCATATGTACCCTTACCAATTTTTCCTTATACGAAGCAGGTTCTCATTTCGGGCTATTTTTTAAGATGTGTATTGCCTCTTCATTGTAGCCCTCACCCATATCAATGATGATCTTGAACTGTCTAAGGCGTACATCTTTATTAACTACATACTGTATTGCTGCTATTGCTTCCTTTTTTGTTTTTTAGCAGCTACTAGGTATGCGACAGCTCATAAAGTCGATATAAATAGAGTAGTTGTTTTGCTATAGCAAGATTATATAATTCTTATATAGTAAAGTAATCAATCATCTGGCTTTACTTAGGCAATTTAAAGTAAACAGGCTGGGTCATACGCATACGTACAGTTTTCCCTTCGTGTTCAGCAGGTATCCATTTGGGACTGTTCTCGAGTACACGAATGGCTTCTTCATCACAGCCGCCTCCAATACCTCTTACCACCTTTACTTGTTCAACACTGCCGTCTTTGTTTACAATGAAACTTAGAAATACCATTCCTTGTATATTGTAAGTTTTGGCTCTTTCTAGGTAGTTGATATTCTCTGCTAAGTACGTTTCTAAGGCTTGCGCTCCCCCCGGAAACTCAGCTACTTTTTCTGCATGGGAAAAGATCGGAGGCTTTGTTTGTGCTTGAAGAGAAGTAAAGGCTAAGAGTAGTAAAATAACTAATGTAAAAGCGTTAGTGTGAAAGGATTTCATGAATAGATATATTATTAATCTGGTTTTCTGACAAATATAGTTACTATGCACATATAAAGAAAATATCATAAAAAAATCAAAGCGGCTTTCAATTTATCTATTTTAGACGCTCTTTTTACAGCGTAAATACCGAAGATATTTCTACACGTACTCTTACGGGCTTACTATACTGGGCAGCAAGCTCCCATTTGGGGCTTTCTTTCGGCAATCGCAGGGCTTCTTCATCACCACCAATCCATTTCTTCGCTTTGATCTACTCACGCTCCTCTTAAAAATCAGGCTTTGCCCTAGTTAATCTATGGATACCTTTAACTATTTATCAACGAAGTATAAACTTAATTGGTACCGTCATACGTACCCTTACAATTTCACCTTTATGCTCAGCCGGTATCCATTTGGGGCTATTCTTCAGTACACGTACGGCTTCTTCATCGCAGCCACTTCCAATCCCTTTTACTACCTTTATGTCAGTGATGCTTCCATCTTTGTTTACAACATACTGGAGGAAAACTGTGCCTTCGACACCCATTTTCTTCGCATTCGATGGATATTGAATTTCTCGGGACAGGTATTGATAGAAACGCTCCATACCACCTGGAAATTGGGCTTGTTTTTCTACGAGTGTTAATACTTTACTTTCCGTTTCTTTCCTTAACAAGATTTCCATTGGTGTTTTAGCACTTTCTTCTGTTACACGAACCACATAGTTCTCTAAAGTATACTTACTGGCGGTAACAATCAATACTATTTTCCTGTCTTTGGGTACTTCTACTGTAAACGCTCCCAAGATGTTGGTTGCTGCCATGGGTTCAAAAAAACCTTTTACCATTACCTGGGCGTCAGATACAGGTAGTTGCGTCTCTTTATCTAATACTGATCCTTTTAACGTTATTTTCTCTGCCTTTTCCCAGTAGGTTTCTGAGGGCACTTGTGGGGTAAGCTGTATTTTTAGTTTCTTTGGCTTATTCACTAATCGTGTTTCTTCGAAAAAACCTTTTTTGGTGATGGTTATTTCTTGCAGGGCGGGCGCTATCTCAATGACAAACTTTCCTTTATCGTCTGTTTTTACTTGTCCTTCTTTGGTAATAATACTTACCCCGCTCTCAGGTGCTTGGGTGTCGAAGTTGTAGACTTTTCCTTTTAGTTTCTTGAGTTTTACTTGTGCGTTGAGGGGAGTAATGACTATACCTGCCAGCCCTAAACAGATTAGTGTGTTTATAAGTTTTCGTTTCATTATTTACTAGAGTCTCTTGTTTCTCGGCTATAAGACTACCCTTTACAATAGCCTATTTTGGCTTCGAAACTACACGTATTCAATTCGAAAACAAAGTTTCATATAGACAAAATATCATTTATTAGTTAAGCTGTCAGGGCTTACTATTGGGTAGTAAGAACTTGACTAGTACTGTTTACCCTTACTGGTCTATGATATTGTAGGGCAGGCTCCCATTGGGAGCCATTTGTTAAGCACCCGTATCACCTCTCCATCGCAGCCTCCACTAATCCCTTTTATTACCTCCTACAATTTTTTATTTTCTGTGCGATTATACAGGTAGGAATAAAAGCGTTATCAGCCCTGAGGTAAATTCAAAAATCATTCTTGTGTCAGTGTTATACTTATTTTATCGGATTCTTCGTGTAGTTAGGTTTGTATAAATTCACCCTGCCATGTCTAATTATCACAAGAGACCGAAAGAATGGTCGTGTTTGTGCTCTCCATAAAGTAAAAAGCCTTATCGGATGGATAAGGCTTTTTACTTTCTTTATCTATAATATTTTCAGATTACTTATCTACGTAGTGTAAACTTGATCGGTACAGTCATACGCACCCTTACAGGTTTGTGGCGTTGCTCTGCGGGTTGCCACTTAGGGCTATTTTTCAATACACGAACGGCTTCTTCGTCGCAGCCACCACCAATGCCTCTTACTACCTTAATCTGCTCAATACTTCCATCTTTGTTCACGACAAACTGTAGGAAAACTTGGCCTTGAATATTTTGTCGCTTTGCTTGGTTAGGATACTTAATGTTTTTCTCTAAGTACTTGTAAAAAGCTTTCATCCCTCCAGGGAAACTCGCTTGCTTTTCTACCAAGGAGAAGATTTGTTGAGGGTCTTCCTTAGGAGGAGCCGTCACCTTTACAGGGGCGGTTACCTTTACGGGTTCTGAACTTGTGATAGGAGGTGTTTCTTGTTCTTGGTCTTGCAACTTTACTTCTTTTTCAATTTCTTCTTCATCGGGTACTTCGATGAGTTCAGGTTCTTGTACTACAGGTTGTGGTGGGGGTGGTGTAAATACCGTGGGAGGAATCTCAATTTGTGCTTCTTCGTCGGGAATCATCATGGCCACTTCTATAGGCTCATCATCTATCTCATCGTATGTTTTCCATTCAAAAGCAACCGTTACCATTAAAAGAGCAACTACTAGGCCTGCCGTCCAGAAGACAGGCATCTGTCTTGAGGTGTCAATTTCCGGATTTTTCTTTGGTTCCATAAATAGTGATATATGTTTTAATTTTTTATTTACTAAACGAGTGTACTTCCAAATATAACAAAAATAACGCCAGCCGTCAAATCATCTTACTTTCCAGTAGTTATAACCTGTATACTACATAAAATAGTAACCAGCCTAGGCAAGTCCCTGCCACGTTGGCCGCAAAGTCACTCCAGTCGAAGTGCCGCCCTGGAATCAACTGCTGTGCGGCCTCTAACCCTGCTCCATAACATATACTGATTACTAGGGTGGCTTTCACGGCGTTGAAACGAAGGAAGGCAAAGGTATTTTGTTTAATAAACCCAATGATCATTAACAAGGTCAGTATAGCAAAAATCAGCCCATGCATAAGTTTATCGCTATAGTTGATCTGTGGTATCTGCCTACCTGGTAAGAGCGTTGCTATGGCTATAAGACTAGCCCATAGTAGGGTAAAGAGGTTATATTTTAGAAACATGTGGAGTTACGCTCCTACCATCTCTTTATAAGCCTCGGCAGACATCAGAGATTCAATTTCACTAGGGTCTTTCATTTCTATCTTGATCATCCATCCCTTTTCATAAGGGGCACTATTTACTAATTCAGGTTCTCCTGTTAGGTCGTCGTTAAAGGCTATAATCTTTCCAGAAATGGGCATGAATAGATCAGATACTGTTTTTACAGCTTCTACCGTACCAAACACTTCGTTCTGATCGAGTTCTTCTTCTACGGTTTCTACTTCTACGTATACAATATCTCCCAGTTCTTTTTGAGCAAAGTCAGAAATACCTACATAGGCCACGTTGTCTTCTACACGAATCCACTCGTGATCTTTAGAGTATTTAAGGTCGTCGGGAAAGTTCATAAGTATAGGGTTATTTAATAGTTGAAAATTAAGTTAGCAATTTAATAAAGGATTAGGAAAAGTGAGTGTATTAGGTTTATTAATTTCAGTATATCTTTTAGAGCTTCGCTGCGGTTGCCTCAAATACCTTGTACCATTTAATATTTTTTCCACTTCGTTTTCCAAGCCGTACAATTATAATATTTTTTTGGGGGTGTACAAAAATGAACTGCCCATGTAAGCCATTCGTAGTGAAGTTCCCTTTTTTGGAAGTAAACCACCACTGGTACTGCTGGTACCAGGTATTTCCTCGTGTAGTATCCGTTACATCTGTAGTTTTCTCTATCCAAGCTTCAGAAATAATTTGTTTTCCTTGCCAATTACCTTTCTTCAAGTAAAGACGCCCAAACTTAGCGTAGTCGATGGCACGTGCGTTCAAGCAGCAAAAGGCTTTTTCTAGGCCATTTTTTTTACGGTCTATGCTCCAAGAGGCATCGTATTCCATACCCAACGGGGTCCATATTTTTTCTTGTAAATAGTTGGTCATGGTTTGCTGCGTAGCTCTTTCAAGTATCAGTCCTAGTAGCTGTGTATTGAGACTGATATACTCGAACTTTTCTCCTGGAGGATAGGCAATTTTTAGGTTCTTGAGAAGTCTTCTTAGGTTTTTACCGTAGTACAATCTAGCTACGTGGCTAAAAGGGGAATAGTATTTTTCTTTACTCTTAATACCAGAGGTCATTTGTAAGAGATGTTCGATGGTTATTTTTTCGAAATCGCCGTTGTCTTTGAGTTCAGGAATATACTTTGTGATAGGCTCCTGTACACTCTTGATGTAGCCTTCGTCGACAGCAATACCCACAAGCGCTGATACATAAGATTTACCAGTAGAGAAGGAGGCTACAATAGAGGAGTCTGTGTAGTCTTGAAAGTATTTTTCATACAAGAGGGTATCATTTCTAATTACCAAGAAAGCAACAGTAGGTGTTTCTTCTAGCAATTTGGTAAGTGAATCGGTGTCGAGTTGATTAATGCGTGTACTAGTGGACGTACGCTGATGAAAGTAGAAGGGAGCTTCGCTTTTTTCTAAAGGCCTGGAGGGGAAAATTTTATAATCGGTAATATCTGAGAAGTTATACCATATCATGCGAGAGAAGGTACAACCCTGTAAGCTGACAAGTATAAGCAGAAAGAGATAGGTACGTAAAGATAGACAAGGCATTGAAAAAAGTTTCAAGTAAACACTGCTCATTATAAGAAAAAACGCTTTGAAATAAAAATGGGCAGCCACCTAACCTTGTGGCTGCCCGCGACATTGGCAGGAATCGAACCTACAACTTCTGGATGGGAACCAAACGTCTTCACCAATTAGACGACAACGTCAATAACCGTATTTTACTACGATTCTCATCTTTTTAATACCTTACTACATACCGTTTCACAACCCGCCCTTGCTCTGCCACTGAGCTACGCTCCTATTTAAGACTATTAGGTAGTAGGAGCGGAAGGGATCGAACCTTCGACTCTAGGCTTGTAGGCACATAGGGACACCAAAGATGTCTTAAGCTAATGCTATGGAGCGAAACGCTTAGGCTTACTTTGCTCAATTGTGCCACTGCACAGTTAAGCATTTATAAGGCTCATACATAAGACTGAAACTATCTCCAATAGAGTTGTAATGGCTATTGGTGGTGTTTAGTTCCTGCGTTTGGCGTTCCTTCAAAAAATTTTAGGCAAAAACATCTTGGTGAATAAAGGTAAAGAGCTCTTGAGAAAGTTTTACATTGTTTACCTCTACATTGTTGGCTTTAGCGCGCGCAATTTTTACGGCTTCTATCAATTGCTCAATACGCTCTACCATCGTATTTTTCTGTGTGGAGGTCACCTTACCTGAATAGTAAATGGTCTCATATTTTCCTACTTGGAGGTCTAGGTTCAGCAACTCTGTTTGAGCAGGATGTTTCTCTGTTGCCTCATATTTTACAATTACTTTAGGGCGCTTTACACTTCTAAACTTCACCTCTTCTTCTGTTTTATATACGCCATTTTGATCGTCAAAAACCCATTTTTTGGTAGCATCTAGCGTAGGGATCGCCCGGTATAACTCTAGTACCTTGTTGAGCTGTGCCTCTAGTGCTAGTAAAGAGGTAGCCGCGTAGGTACCAAAATTTTGTTCGCCCACTATAAGTTCAGCCTTTGCGGTGTTGGAAGCATTGGTTTCTTCTTTAGAAAGGGTTGCATCTAAAGCTTTGGCCACCTCTGCCAAAGATTCTTCAAGCGCCTTTTTCACGGTAGTAACCATTTCTTTCGTCTCGTCAGGAATCTGCTCTGCATCCTCTTCCAGTGGCACGTATTTTTTGATCATGCCATCGAAATAAGGATCATATTTAGTGAAAATTTTCTTGGTCTCTCCTATTACTTGGTTTGCCTTACTCTTGCGGTCTTGTTCTACTGCTAGTAGCTCGTGTAGTTTATTGGCCATTGCTCAATTGTCTCTGGTTAGTGTATACAAAAACTTCTCTGTAAAAAGGTACAGAGAAGTAAAAATACGAAATTATAGTTTTAGCGCAAGCTAGGTTTACATCGTCGTATAGTCTACGCGACGGTTCAACTCTCTTCCATCTTTCTCGTCGTCATTACTGGCAATGGGCTTCGCAGCTCCGTAGCCTACAGCTTTGATACGATTGGCTTCTATGCCTTTATCAATAAGGTAATCTACTACTTTTTCAGCCTGTGCTTGTGTTATAGCTTTACTTTTCCCAGCAGGATAAGAGTTGTCAGTATGCGCACCAATCTCAAATTGTGTCTCTGGGTGTTGTCTGATTAGTAAGTAAAGCTGATCCAGTATTTCTTTCGATTCTGGAAGGAGCTGTGTCGTATGGTTTGTAAATTTCAAATCCCAAAGTACCACCCGTTTGTTGTCTTCAGGTAACGCAAGCGTACTTTCAGTAAGTAAGTCTTCGTCTAGTGGTTTAGGAAGCGCACTAGCTGAACTAGCTTGCTCAGCTACTGTATTATTGGCGGGTACTTCTACACTGGTTTCTTCTGGCACTTCTTCGATGACTTCATCTTCTAAGACTTCTTGTTTAAAGAGTGTATTTGATAAGGTTTTTTCTTTTTCTTCACCCATCGACATAGCCCCTGGAATAGTCTTTTGTGAAGCGGAGGCAATAGGCTCTTGCGCTCCTCTATTGAGGTCAATGATTACGTGTTTTGCTACCTCTTGCGACTCCTCCGTAGCAGCCGGAATCATTACTTTCAGTGTTTGGTAAGTAGAATCTTGGTAAACTACTTTCAACAGGTATTCTTTTTCAAAATCTTGTCTAAAGTTAGTACCAAACAGACCTTTATTGATTTGGTTAAGATTTTCCAGTTTGATGTCCAATTCTTCATCCATCAATACTACCTGTGCGTCAAGAGGATTATCCTCTGTATCAGTCACTTTTACTTTCAAAAGTACCTTACTCTGGTAATCTTCTGACTTCTGGCTCACCCCTTGTATCTCTACTTTCTCTAAACTGAGAGAAAGCGTCTTCTCTACTTCTTGTTTACGTTTGGTCATAGCGGGCACTTTGATACTCTCACTATTAAAGCGTATGGTATTGACGTTACCTAGTAACATATACTCTTGTTCAGTCTCGTTTTCTACAAAGGTTTTGTATACACCTTCTCCTATACGTTCTAGGGTTTGTCTCTCACCTGTCTTTAAGTTTTGCAGCCAAATCTTTACATCAATTGGGCGTTGCATTTTATCCAAAATAATAGCTTTGAGTAAAATAGGATAGCGTTTATCTGCCAAACGAGGATACTCCTCTTTCTTTTTCTGTGCGCTGGTAAGTACAGAAATTAGACAGCAGCCTATAAAGGCTAATGCGGTTAGTCGTCTCATAAAAATTAGGGCTTCGTTAAGATATCAGTCTCGCAAAGATAGGGATAAAGTATGCGAAAAATTAGGTTTGATCTTTTATCTTTATGTTAAGAATAACAGCATATAAAAGTTACTAAAAAGACCCTTCACTTGAAGGGTCTTTTTTATTAGGACAATCACTTTTTTACCTTATTTTTAAGAACTTATACTTATCTTCTCTGGCTGTTTTTCTTCTATGGTGGGCTTTCCAATAATCAGGCGGTTACTCTTATCGTAGCTAAAGTAACTCGTGATCCAAGTGATCAATACTTGTACTCTCTTTTTAAAGCCTACTAAGAAAATAAGGTGTACAAACATCCAAGCGAGCCAAGCAATAAAGCCCTTCATTTTTAAGCCTTTCATATTCACAACGGCCTTGTTACGTCCTATAGTGGCCATAGAACCTTTGTCGAAGTATTTGAAAGGGATAAGGTCTATATCGCCTTTGATCATCCTGATAAGATTTTTCGCTAAGTTACGACCTTGCTGCATCGCAGGAGGTGCCATCATAGGATGTCCTTTAGGTGTTTCATCGGTAATTATGGCGGCTACGTCTCCTACAGCAAAGATATTGTCATAGCCTACTACTTTATTGAACTCATCTACTTGTAGGCGGTTTCCTTTCACCATATTAGCTTTTTCTAAGCCTTTAATAGGCACCCCTGATACGCCGGCTGCCCAAATCAAAGTACGGGTAATAAGTTGCTCTCCTGAATTGAAGGTAACGGTATAGCCGTCATATGATTTTACAGAAGTATTAAGCCTTACATCTACCCCCATCTTCTTGAGGTCTTCATAAGCTCTTTCAGAAGATTCTTCTGCCATAGCGGTGAGTAGGCGTGGTGCTGCTTCAATTAGGTGAATATCCATCTCGTAAAAATCCAACTCCTTATAGTCTTTTGGAAGTACGTGCTTTTTCAACTCTGCCAGTGCCCCAGCAATTTCAACGCCTGTAGGGCCACCACCTACTATTACATAATCTATTAAACTATTCTTTTTTTCGTCGTCGTCAGTAAGCAGGGCAAGTTCAAATTGCTTAATAATTCGATTGCGTAGTAGAATAGCATCCTCAATGGTTTTAATGGGAAGTGAGTTTTTCTCTATATCTTCTAAGCCATAGTAATTGGAATCTGCTCCAGTAGCGATGACCAAATAATCATAATGGAGCCCACCAATGGAAGTCTCTAAGTATTTATCATCAGGATTGATTTGAATGACTTCTCCAAGCCTAAAGTAAAAATTACGTAGCTTCCCAAACGCTTTTCTAAAGGGATACACAATAGAAGCAGTCTCCAAGCCAGAAGTAGCTACTTGATAAAGTAAAGGTTGAAAGGTATGATGATTTTGCTTATCGAATAGCACTACCTGCGCATCAACTTTTTTCAAGGCCTTAATGAGTTCTAGACCACCAAAACCGCCTCCAATCACTACGATGCGGGGCTTATCTGTGTCTGGGATACGTGTCGAATTGGTCATCATTACTTCTTGGATTTAGTGTGAAGCACCGTCACAAATTGATAGGTTGTAACTGCGCCTGATACTTTCTTTTCTTACAATAAAGAACAATAAACCAAGCCATTAGTTATAAAAAACCACTATATTACTACGAAAAACTTGTATAGTACAAGCCTCATCGCTTTGAAAAAAAACGATGGTTATTTAAGCTTTTTCCTTTGTAAAACGCCATAAAAACATCATTATGACAGCACCCCTGATGACGACCCAACGGTACATAGGCTTCGTGATCCCGTCCTTTTATTTTTCTCTCGCGCCACTTCTTCTTCTCTTCCTTCATTTGTTTGAGCTCTTCTTTTGTAAACTTAATGTCGATCAGTTCATCTAAATTAGGCTGACCAGCATCTACCCAAGCCGTGTACCAGTAATCTGCCACCATCTTTACAGAAGCACGCATACGTCTTTCTACTTGCCCATCAAGCTGTTCGTGAAAAGCTTTAGAAAACTCCCGAGAGTAGTTCTGTATGGTGCGTCCATTTCGTTCCTCAAGCGTATATTTTTTATTAGCAGCAAAAGCCTCTGTTAGTTCTCTTTCAAATCGGAACACGGAATCGAGTGCTTCGTGTGCCTCAGTGACCGCTTGCCAAGCCCTTAGCTGTGCATTTTCTACGTAAGCAGCCTGCCCCACAAAGTAATTGTAATCGTCAGAAAACAGTTCGGGTAAGCGCGACTCCCAAAAACCGTGGATACCTCGTTGGCCTGTCAACTGTCCATTGTAGTTTACCGTAGTATGAAGCGGTACATTGGCGTCCGCAATGTAATGCCCTATGTCAGCGCTAAGGCGTAAAATAGACTTAGCGTCTTTGCGTTTAAAGGCTTCGGTGAGTTGGTACTTCATACGATTGATATGCCAAGGTACAATACCATAAGCCATTAAAGTATCTTCTGAAAACTGCTCTACGGCTGCTTTCCAATAGCGAGGCATTTTATATACCGCACTGTCTCCATAGTGATGATCGTACACATCTATGTCTATATAATGACGAGGGGCTTCTCCTTCTACTGCATAGCGACGACGATCAGGGTTGACGGCATTTTCTGTGATGTAAAGAATGTGGTGCTTGTAGAAGCCACTCATTTCTGGGGGCAAGCAAAATACGGCCAGTCGATTGATGCGTTGGTGGGCAAAAAAGCCCCACGCTTGTACTAGCACTGGTGCGAAGGTAAGGAGAACTACTAACAGCACTACCTTGTATAAAGATTGTGAGTACTTATAAGATTTCATATGTGTATTGTATCGTTTTTTGTAAAATATTTTGATCACTCAAAAATAAGTGATTGTCTAGAGCTTTTAAAGTATTTTTTAGGTCACTTGGGTAGCTACCGTAAAAGAGGTTTGAAAGAAGCTTCCTAGCCCCTCTCCTTTCAGAAACTGCTTTACCCAAATCTTGGCTTGTTGGCTATTCACTTGGAGTATGCCATCTCCATAAAGTTGGTCGATTATTTTCTTTTCTTTTCTTGAAAGCTGCCCATCTATGAGCATCCCAAACAAAAACATCTTAAAAAAGCCTTCTTTTTCTTTTCCTTTCAAATATTTTATCTTTTCGAAAAAAGCTACTTTATCTACTGTATGATCTTTCTTAATAGGCAGCCCAAAGCCTAAGATCAACATGTTAGTCATCAAGTAGTGATTGTAATGAAAGTCTCTCTTGTTCTGTGCAATATATTGTAGAGTATCGTAGATAATGTCTTTAAAGACCTCGTTATCACCCAGCGCTAAAGTACGCCTTAAATGATCGTCTAGCTGTTGGATAAGCGAAGAGGCAAGAATACGAATTTTGGCACGTTTTACTACT
>CALEMF010000022.1 GCA_937911505.1 uncultured Cytophagales bacterium | reverse complement strand
TACTAAGAAGTATTTTTTTTATTCTAAGCTTGAGAACTCTCGAAAGAAGTTGAGACTAGCATCCCTTGAAGATCTTAATTCTACACGCTTTTGTGCAAAACGGATCACAAAGGTAGGGTAAAACACTTAAAATGCAACATGATATGATTAAAATATATCACGTTTTTATAGTATGTTCCTTAGCAGTTATCTTTATCTATGTATTTTATTCAGATATAGCAAAAGTATAGCTGAACAGCTATACTTTTGCCTTCTTGTTGAGGATTAACGAAAAGGGGTTATTGTTTGATGAACTTTTCTTCAATGATAGTATCCTCTGTTTTTATTTGTATAATATAAAGACCTTTGGGTAGCTTTTCAGTAGATATTTGCTGTTCTCTGCGCTGGCTACCAACTTCCTTCAATAATTGCTTTCCTGTCCTATCAATCACGACAACTTCTTGGATTTTCTGTTCTTCATCGAAGTTAATAGTAAGCTCACTTTCGGTAGGATTAGGATACAGTAAAGCGCCTTGTGTCTCTTGTCGCTGGGCGGGTGTAGGACCAGGGCCTATTACTATTGGTGGACAAGCAAAGGGTGATGCATAGAAATAATTAATAGTGACAGACGTACCACAAGAACCGCCTGCATTCAAATCAGTCACGGTGAGCGTGTGGGTGAAAGAGCCACAAGGACTCAAGGTAGCACCCGTACCGTAGTTAATATCACCGGGTGTGTTCCATTGGTAGCTAAAGTTTCCGCTTCCTCCTGTTACATTGGCTTGAAGCGTATTCTGTAAATTGCCTCCCTCAGAAATACTTACTGAAAAAGGACGTGTGAATGTTACATTCTGACCACTTACTTGGCTAGGCAAATACTTTTCTAAGAGAGGTAGAAATGCAACGGGCCTAAAAGTAGCTGCATCTACCACATCTAGCCTATTGTTGTTGGCAATATACAATGTACCGTTTCGACCTAGCTCTATTTCACCATTTGCATATAAAGGGTTTGTAACTGTCCTAGAAATACTCCCATCCGCTGAATTTATTACCACAAGCCCTGTAGTTGTGGTGGCATATAGTAAATTACCTCCTGCACTAAATTCTAAATCTGAATCTTGATTTAAGCCCGCAATAGCATACGCACTTACGTTGTTTGTAATAGCATCTCTGATATAGACTTTATATGTATTAGCACTTGGACTTGAATAGTCTATTCCTATCCAACTTAAGTATCGTCCAGAAAGCTCTAACGTATTGGTACGATTAAAGGAGTACGTATTACTATTGAAAAAACCTGTATTAGTAGCAATAAGACCACTTGCATTGAGTCGACTCTGTACAACGAGAGGAGCATTATTTGTTAAACTAGCGTTTCTCTTGAAAGAAGTATAGATTTGGCGTTCTCCATTCACTTCTCTGGATATGGCTATGTTAATATTCGTACTAGCAGAGAATGTTCCTAGAAAGGAAAGCGTCGAGGGGTTGGGATCTACAGTGACATTCAAAGCATTATCGACAGAGATTTTCTGGGCAGCCAATATGTAAGTTGAACGACTATTACTAATATTCTCCTCTATTTGTACATAGAGTACATAATACTCACAGGAGCTACCCGGTACAGGGACTACATTTATAGCGTAAGGTTCTGGATAAAGACGCTGGGTAGAAAATACACTTAGCGTTCCTACTTGACTTGCTGACTGGTCGTATACTTCATTTCCTTGTATGAAAAATATCGTATGGCCATACTCATCGAACAGTCCGTGGACTGCTGCAGAAATGGGGGGATTTGTAGGCGGCGTAGGAAAAGCTACATTGTCGATAAGGCTTACTTGGTTATTTTGTAAGTCTAACTTTCTAAAGCTTTTTAATGCCCAGTATTGGCTTTGCCCAAAAAGATGCTGCGTAAAGCATACAAGTAGTACGATAAGAATTGTTTTTGTCAACTGCATAATTATTAATTTAGGATGATATGAAAGATGTGTCCAATATAGGAAGCAATCGTGAAGGTGAGGAGGTGGGATTAACTAAGCCATAGTTTCGCTTTATGAAACGAGCCTTTCACTTTATGGAGCTATTTTATTTTCGAAGATACAGACAGAAAATCAGGGTAGATATTTTTAGAATGTAAAAAGTTTTTGAACTTTGTACCCAACCTATGTGACGACATTATGCTTTTCAGGTATTTTACTTGCTTTCTATGCCTTTGGAGCTGCCAGATAGCCTCCGCTCAGATGCTACCGGACAGTATTGTTCAGCTCTTTGGGGAAAAGCCCAAAGGACAATTCTTAAAAGATAGTATCCAACTGGGTGAGCCAGTCGCTTATACTTTACACTTCGACTACCCCAAGGATTTTCAGGTAGTTTTTCCTGATACTAATTATAATTTTAAACCTTTTGAACTAAGCCGTAAACAGTATTTTCCTACCCGTAGTGAAGGTAATATAAGCAGAGACAGTGTGGTCTATTACTTAGCAAGTTTTGAGCTCACTACCCCACTTCGTTTTTCTCTACCTGTTTTTATTATCTATCAAGGAGATTCTATCCCTTATTATGCACCAAAAGCATCTGTATCTTTGAAAGAGGTAATTAGCACACCTGTAGATACACTAGATGTGCAAGCGAATACTACCCTGATGCCTTTGGAGCGGCAATTCAACTACCCTTATCTCATCACAGCCTTTGTAAGCATATTGATCCTATCCCTATGTATCTTCTTGCTTTTCGGTAAGCGTATCAGCCGATATATACAATTACTAAAACTCAAGAGAAAACATCGTGTCTTTGAGGAACGCTTTTCGAGAGGACTACAAAATTTACAACGTGAACAAAACCTTACGCATATTGAACAACTACTAAGTATATGGAAACAGTATTTAGAAATTCTTGAAAAACAGCCTTTTAATAGCTATACGAGTAAAGAAATTAAAGAAGCGATTCCAATACCTACCTTGAAGGAGAGTTTACTTGTGATTGATAAAGCAGTGTATGGAAATAAGATAGATGCCAAAATAGAAGCACCTTTTATACAGCTCAAAAAGATCGCTACTAAAAGATTTGAACAACAAAGGCAACGTATACAAGAGAAAGCAACCTCTTAGAAGTTGAGAATACTCTCCGTAAGTAATTGATAGATACGTCGCTTATCTACATCGCTCTTTTGCAAATAAGCCAAATGTTGTTCTATGATTTGCCTGTCGTTTCGGATGGCTGGCCCAGTTTGTACCATTTTAGGGTCTGTCTGCAACGCCTTTTGCACTGTTTCTCGGATGAGTGGTTTTAAAATGTCAAAATCAATGCCTGCCTGATCTAAAATATCTTTAGACTGTACGAAAAGATGGTTCACGAAATTACAGGCGAATACTGCTGCAATATGCAGGATACTACGCTCTCGTGAATTGATGAGGTACACACGATCGCTAAGGCTTTTGGCGAGTTGTAGTAAGATATCTTCAATACGATTGCTGCTTGCTTCTATGCAAAAGGGAACCTCGCTGAGATTCAAAGGGTGTTGTTTACTAAAGGTTTGTAAAGGGTAAAAAACCCCACAATGGTAAGGATAATCTTCAAAAATCTGCATAGGTTTACTTCCCGAGGTATGCGCTACGATAATTTCATCAGGAAGAATGAGGCTGTCAATGACTTGCGCCAACGCATCATCTGCTACTGCTACTAAAACGATGTCTGCATTAGTTTCTGTAAAGTCTAGGTCGTACTTTATTTGTGCATCATAAAGCTGCTTACATAGCGTAGCGGCGTGGTCGGGATGACGACTATACACACTCACTATTTGATGGCCTACCTGCTCTAGCCCTTGTGTTAGATGCCAAGCTACATTTCCTGTACCGATGAAAGCGATGTTCAAAATGATGAATAGTTTTAAAATTTGAGATGTTATACGTAAGTTTGAATATATAAATTTTTTGACTGAGAACTTATCAAGTTGTTATGAATAGACAGAAAATTACCGATCAGTTAAAGCGACTTGAACAGAAATACCAAAAAACAGGACAGGACTTATCGGCCAACTTAGAAGGTTTATTGCACGCTGATTATTTGAAGTACTGGGATTATATTCAAGTAGATACTTTACTTACCTTACAGAAGCCTCGTACGCATTTTCCTGATGAAATGATTTTTATTATCTATCATCAAATAACAGAGTTGTACTTTAAAGCCATCTTGTGGGAAATAGGGCAAGTTGCCCACCAGCAGGCACTTGCTACGGCGGTTTTCTTAGAGAAGGTGCATCGTATGAACCGTTACTTGGAGATGCTCGTCCATTCTTTCCAAATTATGGTAAAAGGCATGGATATAGAACAGTTTCGACAGTTTAGAATGGCGCTTCTCCCTTCTAGTGGTTTTCAATCAGCGCAGTTTCGTTTGATAGAGCTAGCGGCAACAGATATTGATAACTTGGTAGAGGAATCGTTCCGATCACAAATTACCCCAAATACTACTACCAAAGAGAAATATGCCCATCTCTACTGGAAAAAAGGTGCTACTGAAGCAGCTACACAAAAGAAGACCATCACCTTACAGCATTTTGAAGAAGAGTATGCAGAGATGTTTTTACAATGGGCTTTTGACTATAAAGATTGTAACCTCTGGCAAAAATGGCAGGCAGTGCCTACTTCTGATACGCATAAACAAACCCTCAAAGAAGCGCTAAAAAATTTCGATTACCTCACCAACATAGAGTGGACACTCGCCCATCTGAAAGCGGCTTCTACCTATTTAAAGCCAAAAGGGAAACCTATCGAGGCGACGGGTGGTACGAACTGGCCTACTTACCTGCCCCCAAATTTACAAAAACGTATTTTTTTCCCAGCATTGTGGACTGAAGAGGAAAAAGAGCAGTGGGGAACACCCGGATTTGTTTTTCAACGTACCTAAGCTTGCTGCTTCTCGCTACTCTAAAATACTTCATACACGTTGGGCAGTCGAGTAACGTAAGTGCTAGAATCTCGATCTATATTTGATAAAGCATTTATCTCAACTAAATTATTATTATCTATGAAGTATTTACACACTTTGTTTTTCTTACTAGCGTTGTGCCTAGTGGCTTGTAATGACGACGATGATGACGCCCCTACTGATCCACAGACAGACGAAGATATTCTGATTTCTACTACTTGGAGAACCGATGGCTTTTTTGCAGATAACCAACGGGTTAATGTGAGCACTCCTAACCTAGAACTTAGGTTTAATCGGGCTTTTCCAGCGAACACCATTAACATTAATGGGAACGTAACCGCTCCTGCTACTTGGACGCTCTCAGTAGATGGAGAGATACTCTCTATTAGCTATCCTAGTGGTTACGCAAACAATGCGATCCAAGCCGACCGACAAGATATTGATGTACGGATAGACAATGAAACCCTAGCTTTCATTAATACTACAGACGAGCCTGTCACTATTTTTGGCATTATTTCTCTTCCTGCCAATTATGAGCTTCGCTTTATTCCGCAGGATGCTACACCTTCCGAACCTAGTGATAATACCAGTAGTGCACTTACTACAGGTACTTGGACAGGTGACAACGATGGGGATGCAGGACTTTATAATGTAAATACGGAAGAGAAGATTCAAGATGTAAATCTTACTTTCCGATTTAGAACTGTCTTTGGTATCAATACGCTGAATGTAGGAGGTATCCCTACACCTACCACTTGGTCGTTGAATGAAGCAGAAACGGAGCTGACACTGTTTATTCCTTCTACCAATGGGATACAAGAAAGAGTACTAACGATTAGTGAGCTTACTGAGAACAGCTTGATCTTTACTTCTACAACAAGCTTCTCGCTTTATGAAGTGATTACAATTAATGCGGAGAATGAGCTACGTATGGTTCAAGAAGCAGAAACAGATCAAAATTAATATAGGCTATTACTATATAAAGGGGAGGCTGATGTCTCCCCTTTATCATTTCATAGTAATCACCGTCACGCCAGCTCCGCCTAAATCAGCGTGTTCGTCTTTAAAGCTTTTTACTTGTTTGTATTCTCTAAGCTTTTCGCGGATTAGTCGCTTGAGAATCCCATCTCCTTTTCCGTGTACAATTCTTAACTCTTGGTACCCAACCAAGATAGCATTATCAAGGAATTTTTCTACTTCTTGTAGGGCTTGTTCTCCTCTTTGTCCTCGCACATCTAACTGAAAGCTGGCTTCTAATGCCTTTTCGTTGATGTCAAGCTGCACACGTTTCGTCACTTCCTTTTGCTCTTTTTTGAAGGCTTTTTTGCTAATTTTCTCTAAGCGATTCTGCTTAATGGTTGATTTTAGTGCACCAATACGTATTTCAACGTCTTTTCCTTTCATCTGTAATACCTCTCCGATGGTATTTTGACCCTTTATGCGTACAAAATCACCCACTGTTATTTCTCCTTCTAGTACTATAATTTCTTCTGGTTCGTCCTCCTGTAATATTTCTGTGTCCACTTCAATGCTTTCATCTAAGACTTTTAGCTCTTTTCTAAGAGCTTTTGTGGCGGTTTTTTCTGCCTTTTCTTCTTTTATTTTCCGAATTGTAGTCTCAATTTTTTGGTTGACCCCTTCTAACAACATCTTTGCCTCTTGCTTAGCTTGGTTCAGAATCTTCTTTTTTTCTGTCTCCAAGTAAGTATTCAGCTTTTCGTACTTTTCGAGTAAATGCTGGTACTTCTGTTCTTTACGGCGTAATTCCTGATTTTGGGTAGTGAGCTTCTTACGTTCTTTCTCTATCTCTCGAAGCGTTTTATCGAAGTCTAGCTCTTTGTCTCCTAGTTTTTCCTTGGCCTTTGCCAGCACTTTTTTGGGGAGTCCTATCTTCTGCGCGATCTCAAAGGCAAAAGAGCTACCAGCCTGCCCAATTTCCAATTGGTAGAGAGGTGCGAGGGCTTGTAAATCAAAGCGCATCGCCCCATTGACCATCTGTGTAGTATTTTGGGCAAAGACTTTTAAATTACCGTAGTGCGTGTTGATCACCCCGTAAGCGTGTTGTGCGTGAAGAATCTCCAAAATAGCTTCTGCAATAGCACCTCCTAAACGTGGTTCAGTACCCGTCCCGAATTCGTCGATCAGAAAGAGCGTGTGCTCATCGGTAAAGTTTACAAAATGACGCATGTTGGTAAGGTGTGAGCTGTAAGTACTCAGGTCATTTTCTAAGGATTGTTCATCGCCAATATCAATAAAAATACTTTTGAAAAGCCCTACCTTTGAACGTTCGGCTACTGGAATCAACAGCCCACATTGATACATATACTGTAATAACCCTACCGTCTTGAGCGTAATCGACTTCCCGCCTGCGTTGGGTCCAGAAATAACTACAATGCGCTGTTGCGCATCGAGTGCTATTTGAATAGGTACTACTTTTTTATTTTGGGCTTGGTGCGCTAAGTAAAGTAAGGGATGTACTGCCTCGTACCAATCTACCAAGGGCTGATCGGAAGCAGTTGGCTTGATGGCCTTGAGTTCAATAGCAAGGAGCGCTTTAGCACGAATAAAGTCGATCATCCCCAAAAAATTATAAGCCCGTTGTAATTGAGGAATATGGGGACGTATTTGGTTAGTAAGAGCGGTAAGAATTCTTACAATTTCTCTCCGTTCTCTATTTTGGAGTTCCTTGATCTCATTGTTTCTATCAAGGATTTCTGTAGGCTCTAAATATACAGTCTGCCCTGTATCGGATTCATCGTGTATAAAACCCTTGATCTGGCGCTTGTGGGTAGCGGTAACTGGAATCACGAGCCTACCCCCTCTAATCGTCACACTGGCATCGTCGCTAGTGTAGCCTTGAGACTTAGCGCTTTTTAAAATTTGTTCTATTTTCTTTCCTAATTCTGCTTCTCTGCTGATGAGTTCACGACGGATAGCCTGTAGCTCAGGCGAGGCATTATCTCTGAGCCGCCCTCGGTCATCAATTACCTGATTGATTTCTTTGATAAGTACCTTGTCTATTTCTACACTTGTGGTGAGAGCTTGTAAAGCTGGATACTGCTCAGTATCTTTTCCTTTTAGAAAGGTAATACACGCTACAATCGTATTGAGTGCTAGCTTCACATCAAAAAGTTCTTCTTCGGTAAGGAAAGCACCTTCTATACGTGCCTTCTTCAAGGCTTCTTTCGGATCGACGTAGTTTTGTGAGGGAAAACCCGTTTCGTGGGTCAAGATTTGTACAAACTCGGCGGTTTGTTGGGTAAGCTTCTCTACCAAGCTAAAGTCGTTGGAGAAACGTATTTTCGACACGTATTTTATGCCTAGCGTGCTTATACAGCGTTCGGTGAGGAGCGTTCTAATTTGATCAAAGCCAAGCTTCTGTTCTATATTTTTAGGATACAACATCTGTGTATAGTCAATTAAAAAGTAATGGAATTGTTTATAGGAGTCGAGCTCCCTTGTACTTTATGAAAGTGGGGAACTAGGAGGGAAACTATATATGTTGTAGCACACGCATAACGGCTGTTTTAAGATATTGTGTCACAAATCTAATCAAAACGCTTCAAAAAGAAAAAAAGGTAAAACAAATGTCCTACCTTTTTCTGAGAGTAGTATAATAACTACTTTAAACACCACTAAAAACTATCTGATATCTATGTAAAAAAGTTTTTTACTTTATTTTACCTGTCTATCTTGATACAAACATACTACACACAAGGCATACAAAAAAATGAATCTAGATGAACACCCTTAAATGCTCGATTAATTTAGAGATGTACTCGATGAAACCCTCAAAGTACTGATGGCTTTACTGGTTGATAAACCTATCACTGCTTCGCTGCTACATAGGTGGCTATTTGGTTAATGGCTTTTACCGCTTCGGGAACGCGATCGCCCACGATGTGCCATACGTGAATCATTTTTTCCCAGATTTCTAGCTGTACGTCTACTCCAGCCGCTTCCATTTTCTTGGCAAGTAGCTTTCCTTCATCCAAAAGGATGTCGTGTGTACCCAACTGAATAAGAGTAGGTGGAAAGCCCGTAAAATCGGCATTGATAGGAGAAAGGTAACTATTATCCTTAGGTACATCACCAGCATAAAGCTTTGCGGCGGCCGCGAGCCGTTTTTTGGACAGAATCACATCCTGCTTGGCAAGGCGCTCAATAGAGGGCTGTTTCAACTCCATATCTACCCAAGGAGCAATGAGCACACAAGCGCTTGGGAGCGGGATGGATTCTTCACGCAATTTCTGAAAAAGACTAAGGACTAGTCCGCCTCCAGCAGAATCGCCTATGGTGATGATTTTTTCGTCTTTTACCTGCCGTTGTAGCCACTCATACACTAAGGTTATTTGGCTTAGTGCCATAGGAAAGGGTTGTTCGGGTGCTAAGGCATACTCTACCGTGAGTAGCTTGGCCTTACAAACCTTGGCTATTTTACTCATAAGTCCACGATAGGCTTCGTTGGAACCCATCACGTACCCTCCACCGTGTATAAAATATATAATACGGTCTTCTCTTACTTCTTGAGGGATAATCCATTCACAGGGCACACCATTAGCGCCAATTCGCGTTACAGTTACGTCTTCTACTGGAATAAATCTTTTGTACGCTTCGAACCGGGCACGTTCTACAGCAATGTTTAAAGATTCATTTCTTCGCTGAAAACGCTTCCAACGCAGAAACCATTGCATTACAAAATTCTGAAAACTGGGCATAGCTGACTATAAAATACAATAAAGATAAGTCGAAAATAAACACTCTTTCCTAGATTTAAAAGGAGTTGTTGTGTATTTTTGATCATCAAACCACTTGTATTAAACCGATGAACTACCTATTATTAACCAGCGCCCTCTTGACCTTAGTGGCTTTCTTTGTTCATACCTTTGTGGGCGATAAAGAATACCAACAGATCAAGCCCTCCTCTACTTCTTCACAGCCTTTTCGTTTTTGGTGGCAACACCGCTGTGGTTGGCATATGGTCAGCTTTGACCTGTTGGCTTTTGGAGGGCTTTTACTATACAGCAGCTTTTATGATTTTGAAGGAAAATCTTTATTACTCACCCTAGTAAGTATTTATTTCTTTGGCTATGCAGGCTTTTGGCTTATCACACTGTTAGTGTCGAAGGTGAGCCTTCAAATTTACGGGCAGCTTGGTCAGTGGGTATTGTTACTACTGATAGGCTTACTTACCTTCTTCAGTCGGTAGTTTGCTTATTTGAGCTTTAGTAAGGTGGCTCCATAACCAAACTTTTCCTTTTGTGCATCTTTATAGTACGCTACTTGTGGATGTTGGCTAGCGGCTTTATGAATCTTATTTCTCAATACCCCATTGCCTACTCCGTGAATAAAGGTAATCTCGTCTACACCTTGGCTAATCGCTACGTCCAGTGATTTCTCAAAAACTTCTAATTGGTGCTGTAAGATTTCTCCGTTACTTAATCCTTGGTGATCATCTAGAAGTGCTTCTATATGTAAGTCGACGGTAGTGGTAGTGTTGGAAGAAAGTGTTTGTGTATCCTTATGAACCGTAGGAGTAGCCTCAAACATCTGTTCTACTATTTTTTGCGTTTCTATGGGTGTTTCTTCGGTTTTGAGTGGGGTAGTTGTTTCGTGTTGATCGAGCTGAAAAGTATAGGCTTCTTTATTCAAGAGGGGTGCTTGCTGTTTGGCTTTTAGGAAGTTGTTTGCTCTGAATCTTACTTTTTTCACAAAAGGAGCTTGTGCCTCTCCGTATCCTTCTTTCGAGAAAAGGAATTGAAATAAGTAGGTACCCCATTCTTCAAAGCGTGTCATACTTACTTCCTCTATCATAAGGTAAGATTTAGGGTATAATACATTGCCTACCAGACCGTAGTAACCCTCGGCATCGTTTTTTCCTACTGTAAATGGAAGCGTGTATTCTGTATTGTTGATAAGGTGTAGCGCCAGTTTTTGGTCGTTAATAATGGAGAAAGCCGCAAATATCCCCTTCTGAGCAAAATTTCCTGAGGTCTCTACAGTTTTTTTCTTTTCTTTTTGCTCATTGGCTTGTGTCACCTCTCCTTTTAGGTACTGTTCTTCTTGGGCTATTTTTACTACCTCAGAGCGAAGGGCAGGAATAACAAACCCCTCTTCTATCTCTATGTCTACTTGTTTTCCTTTGATGGCCACGATAATGCCTTCTTCTGTACCGTGTAGTAATCTTACTCTATCACCTATGTTCATGATTTCTTCGTTTTTGAAATGTAGCCTAAAATTAAAGTTTGTATCTTTGACCTGCAAACAAGCGCGCGTCTATTCGTTATCAACCTTTACTATCTATGACCACCAAAGAAGATAAACTAGCGGCCTTTTCTCGCCTACTCGATATTATGGACGAGCTGAGAGAAAAGTGCCCTTGGGACCAAAAACAAACCTTGGAAAGCCTACGACATCTTTCTATAGAAGAAGTCTATGAACTTTCAGAGGCTATTCTAGAGAGAGACTTACAGGAAATTAAAAAGGAATTGGGCGATGTGTTGCTACACATTGTTTTTTACGCCAAAATTGCCTCCGAAACCAATGATTTCGACATTACGGATGTCATACAAAGTCTTTGTGAAAAGCTGATCCGAAGGCATCCACATATTTATGGAGATGTAAAAGCAGACTCTGAAGAACAGGTAAAGCAAAACTGGGAGCAGCTTAAACAGCAAGAAAACAAAGTCAAAAAATCAGTATTGGCAGGTGTCCCTACCTCCTTACCCGCACTCGTGAAAGCCATTCGTATCCAAGAAAAGGTACGGAGCGTAGGCTTTGATTGGGAAGAAAAAGAGCAAGTATGGGAAAAGGTGGAAGAAGAAATGCAAGAGTTCAAGGAAGCATTTAATACTACGCAAGATTTTGATAAAAACGAGGCAGAAGCAGAGTTAGGTGACTTGTTGTTTTCATTGGTCAACTATGCGCGTTTTATTGACATTAATCCTGCCACCGCCTTAGAGAAAACTAATAGAAAGTTCACAAGACGTTTTCAATACTTAGAACAAGCTGCTGAGAAAGCAGGTCGCTCACTAAACGATATGACACTCGCTGAGATGGATCGCTATTGGCATGAAGCCAAAGCAGAGGAGTAAGGAGGTTTCGCTCTATATCAAACTTTTTGAGAATGTTTAAGAATTAAATTCTATAT
>CALEMF010000021.1 GCA_937911505.1 uncultured Cytophagales bacterium | reverse complement strand
TCAGATAGTACCGTATCAAGGGCTGCTTACAGGGAAAGACCATCTAGAAAGGTATCTACAACCCAACACTTGCTTACGTATTGAGTCTTTCGGAGAAGACTTCGAAGTATATAAGCAACTACTGGTGTGGGGAGCTGAGGCAACTGCACAAGAACCATTTGCGCATATTGAGGCAAAAGCCGCCCTACAACTTCCCTTCGACAAAGGGCGTATTCAGTATTTAAGACAGTTCTATTGGGGGTTTTCATTATTTCTGACGCATATTGAAAAAACAGTGGCAACATTTCCAAGCATAAAACTGATTAATACACCTGCAAGCATTCAACTCTCTTTTGATAAGCTTCGCTGCCAGCAACACCTCGCCACGCAAGGGTTACCAACGCCTGCTTGCCTAGGGCAAGTAAAAAGCTACGACCATTTACAAGCACTCCTCGATCATACAACTTACCCGCAAGTTTTTTTGAAACCCTCTCACAGTTCTTCAGCATCTGGCATTATGGCGTATCGTCGGCAGGGGAATAAAGAGCAATTAATTACCTCCATAGAATTGGTGGGAAAAGCCACCACTGCCAAGTTGTACAATCATCTCAAAGTACGTTCCTACCAAAATCGTGAGGAAATTGAAACAATTGTAGATACAATGGCACAAGAATACTTATTTACCGAGCAATGGCTCCCGAAAGCTAGTATTTCCAAGGGAGCTTTCGATCTGCGGGTGGTGGTGATTGACGGGCAGCCCTACCAAACCGTTGCGCGTGTTAGTCCACACCCTATTACCAATTTACATTTGGGCAATCAACGTGCTGCGCCAGCAGAGGTAAAAGCTGTCATAGGTGAAAGCCAATGGGAAGCCTTGCGACAACTGGCCGCTCAAGCAGTACGTACTATTGAGGGGGCTTATTGTATGGGCGCAGATATACTCCTTGATGCCACACACAAAAAAATGAAGGTGCTAGAACTTAACGCCTTTGGCGATTTACTTCCTAATCTACATTGGCAAGGAGAGAATACTTACGAAACCATCGTAAAACAACAACTGATCACCCAAAAGGCTATCTGAAATGCTACTGCTCGATGAATGGAACACACGATTACAGCAGGCACAGATAGAAGCCATCGTATTTGATCTAGATAATACTTTAATAGATCGTGATAGTGCCTTTAAAGCCTGCACAGCAGCACTTTGGAAAGCTTATCAATCACTCCCTCTTTCACACAATATTTGGGAAGAAATAATAGACAAAGATCATCGCGGCTATACGCCTAGAACCATCTTCTACCCTTGGCTACAGATGCGTTTTTTCCCTTTACTTTCTTCTCTTGAGATTGAGCAGTTCTATCAAACGCATTTATCAACTTACCTACCTCCTAGTGAGCAAGCCTTGTTAAGTTGGCTTCAAGCCTTGAAAGAAAAATACACCCTAGCCATCCTATCAAACGGAGGTAGCCAAAACCAACGCGCCAAACTGGCTAATAGTCAATTGGATCAACGCTTTGATCCAGATCAGATTTTCATTTCTGGCGAACTTTCCTACCGTAAGCCACAGCTAGCCATCTTTACACACGTAGCAGAACTGATGGGCGTGCAACCTTCACAACTTATCATGGTAGGGGATCATCCTACTAATGATATTAAGGGAGCAGAAGCAGCGGGCTGGCTCACTTTTTCTACCGATTATCCTCAACTTATCACTGCTTTAAAACAACATACTTATGTATAGCGGCAAGGATATTATCGCTACCCAGCAACATATTTTATGGGTTACCCTCGATACCTTGCGCTATGATGTAGCGCAAGAACTTTTCTTGGCGTGTAAGCTCCCCTACTTTAGCCGTTTTCTGCCCTCAACTGGTAGGGAAAAACGCCATACGCCAGTTAGTTTTACCTTTGCGGCTCACCAAGCCTTTTTTGCCGGATTTTTACCTACACCTGCTCAGCATCCTAAACAAGCGCGGCTTTTTGCGGCTGATTTTCAAGGTAGTGTAACGACAAATGCAGGTACGTTTGTTTTTCAAGAAGATAATATCGTTGCAGGGCTACAGCAACAGGGTTACCATACCATTTGTATTGGAGGGGTAGGTTTTTTTAATAAACGTACAGCGCTAGGCAAGGTACTTCCAAGCTACTTTCAGGAGAGTCACTGGGAGGAGGCGATGGGCGTCACTGCAAAGGATTCTACGCAACAACAGTTTACAAACGCCATTCATTACTTAGAACGTCTTCCCGAGCAGCAAAAAGTTTTTCTTTTTATTAATATTTCGGCTATTCACCAACCTAATTATTTTTATCTACCAGCAGCCAAGCAAGATAATTTACAAACACACGCCGCTGCCTTGCAGTATGTAGATAGCCAGCTTCCTATTTTGATGGACTTTTTAGTACAAAAAGGCAGTTTTTTTTGTATCTTCTGTGCTGATCACGGTACAGCCTATGGAGAAGATGGTTATATAGGTCATCGGCTAGCACACCCTAGCGTGTGGGAGATTCCTTATGTAGAATTTATGATTTAATATGATACATCTAAAAGAACTGATACAACAGTCCCCCTATCAAGGATATGCGTATGCGTATCCTCACAAAACGGCTTATCGTTTCTTTGAAAAGCCCCTTTCGTTGAGAGATTTATGGAAGAAGGAAGCCAAACAAAATCTTTTCCTGTATGTACATATTCCCTTTTGTGAGATGCGCTGTGGGTTTTGTAATTTATTTACGGTAGCCAACCCTAAACAACCCTTGTATGCTCCCTACCTAGCAGCCCTCGAAAGGCAAGCCAAACAGGTACGTGAAGCGCTAGAGTCAATTCAATTTAGCAGAGTGGCTTTGGGTGGAGGTACACCTACCTATCTATCAGTAGAAGAGCTCGCTCAGGTGTTTGATATTATACAAAATGTCATGGGTGCTTCTTCCGCCCTTCCTACCTCAGTGGAGATGTCTCCTAAAACAGTCTCTGTAGAAAAGCTCCAACTCTTAAAGGCACAAGGGGTGACGAGGGCCAGCATTGGGATACAATCTTTTGTGGCTGAAGAGCTAAAAGCCTTAGGTAGACCGCAGCGACTCACAGAAGTCGCAACAGCGCTTCGAGCGATAAAAGCTTCTGGCATTCCCTTTATGAACATTGACCTTATGTATGGTAGTGCTACCCAGACACCCACTAGCTGGCAATACTCTATAGAAAGTGCTTTAGCGTATGAACCAGAAGAGATTTTTCTGTACCCGCTTTACATCCGCCCGCTGACAGGACTCAACAAAAGAACCACTACTACAGACGACCACCGTTGGTTGTTGTACCAGTTGGGGAAGTCTCTTTTAGAAAAAAATGGCTACAGACAAATTACGAAGCGGCTTTTTCGTAAGGAAGAAAAGTCATTTACGAAAGTACCTCCTTATTATAGTGTAGAGGATGGTATGGTAGGAATAGGCGTAGGGGCACGCTCTTATACCAAAGAGGTGCATTACAGTACCGAATACGCCGTAGGGAGTAAAGGAATTAAAACACTGATTGAAAGCTATAACCAACAAACTGACCAAGCCTATCAGCAGGTAGTCTATGGGGTACAACTTACCAAACAAGAGCAGAAGCGTCGCTACGTAATTAAGGCCTTGCTAGAAGATGAAAATCGGCTGCTAACAAAGCGTTACCATCGTTACTTTGGTACTTCCCTTTCGCAGGATTTCCCACATTTAGAAGAGTTGTTTGACTTGAAACTAGCTGAAGAAGATGCAGAAAAAATCTACTTAACTTCTGAGGGGCTGGCCTACTCGGACGTGATTGGGCCTTGGCTTTATTCAGCCAGTGTTAAAGACTTAATGCAAACCTATGAATTACGATAAACTGCTTGTGCTATGAAGGACTGGTCTATTCTTTACAGAGGATCGCTTTCTAGTTGTAATTACGACTGTGACTATTGCCCTTTCGGTAAAACGAAAAACACAAGGGCTGAGCTCACTGAAGATGCCAAAGCTTTACGTAAGTTTGTAGACTGGGTAGCATCCCAAAAGGCTAAGATCGGTATGCTGTTTACGCCTTGGGGCGAAGCGCTCATTCGGAAATACTACCAAGAGGCTTTAACAGAGTTGAGTCACCTCCCTCAAGTACGGAAAGTAGCTATACAAACCAATCTCTCTTGTTCTACCGCTTGGATGGCGCAGGTAAACAAGGCTACGTTTGCGTTATGGACTACCTACCATCCTACCCAGATTAGTAGGGAGAAATTCCTGCAACGATGTCGGGCATTAGATGAACTGCAAATTTCCTACAGCGTAGGGGTTGTAGGATTTAAAGAGGAAATAGAGGAAATCAAGGCGTTACGTGCTGCGCTGCCTTCTCATATCTACCTTTGGATCAATGCTTATAAGCGCGTACCTAACTATTACACCACTCGAGACATTGCCCAATTAAAGGCGATAGATCCGCTCTTTCAGTACAACCTGCAGTACCATCCTAGTTTAGGAAAATCTTGTAAAACAGGCGAAAGTGTTTTTACGGTAGATGGTAATGGAGAAGCACAGCGCTGTCATTTCATTAAACAACGGATCGGTAATATTTATGAAAAAGATTTCGAAAAGCACCTTTATCGTCGTTCTTGCAGCGCCAAAGAATGTGGCTGCCACATTGGCTATGTCCATTTAGAAGAGTTACGCCTCTATGAAGTATTTGGAGAAGGTGTATTAGAAAGAATACCGCGCGTTTGAGGAGTACTCAAAAAATAACGTACTCATTTATTTTTTTAGTAAAAATAGCTAGCTTGCCTCATATATACTTAAATCATCTTAAGTACTTTATTTATGTCAGTTTCCCTATTCGATACCATTCCTTCCTAAGACTTAGCCGATTTTACCTCAGGCGATTACGATAAGAAAAAGAAGTTTGCTGCGCAACTTGGCGAAGCGTACAACACCATTGGTTTTGTAGCTGTCAAAGGGCATGGGCTTACTGACCATCTACAGGCACAACTTTATCAGGCAGTAAAAGACTTTTTTGCGCTTCCTGAAGCTACTAAGAAAAAGTATGAAATAGCCAGCTTGGCAGGACAAAGGGGCTACACCAGCCCAGGCAGAGAAACTGCCAAAGGTTTTAGCGTAGCAGATTTGAAAGAGTTTTACCATGTAGGGCAAGAGCGTTCACAAATGCCCAGCGACGATCCACTCAGAGCAACCTACCCTGACAATATTTTTCCAACAGAGATTCCTGCTTTTGAGGCCCATACCCTAGCAGCCTTTCGCACCTTAGAAAACGCCGGAAAAACGATGCTACGTGCCATTGCACTTTACTTAGGTATTGAAGAAGATTACTTTGAAGATAAAGTCGCTTATGGCAATAGTATTTTGCGTACTTTACATTATTTTCCCATAGAAAACCCTAACGCTGTACCAGAAGGGGCTGTACGTGCTGCTGCACACGGTGATATTAACCTCATTACCTTACTAATGGGAGCCAGCGCCGAAGGGCTAGAAGTACTGAGACGTGATGGAGAATGGATTCCTATCACTGCTCTTCCCGATCAGTTGGTAGTCAATGTGGGAGATATGCTCGATCGCCTCACTAATAACAAGCTGAAATCTACTATTCATCGGGTAGTTAACCCTTCCAGAGAAAAAATGGGTACTTCTCGCTTTTCTATTCCTTTCTTTATGCATCCACGTGCAGAGATGAACCTCACCTGTTTACCTAGTTGCGTGGATGAAGATCACCCTAAGCTGTACAGCGATATGACTGCTGGAGAATTTCTAGAAGAGCGACTGATTGAGCTAGGGCTAAGAGAGAAGTAAACAAGGGCTATGTTGCATTTAAATCAATGGTTTGGCGCAAACAAAGACCATACGTAAAATTATCTTTCTGAAAGATGTACTAGTGATCGCTTGGACAGCTTTTGGGGGTCCTCAAGCGCACATTGCTATGTTTTTTGAGCGCTTTGTGGAAAGGAGAGGCTACCTTACAGAAGAGGAGCTTATCGAGCTCAATGCCTTGTGTCAGCTTTTACCAGGGCCTACTTCTACCCAAACCATTACCGCTGTCGGTTTTAAAATTGGCGGGGTGGGCTTAGCATTGCTTACCCTTCTCATTTGGGCTACCCCAGCCGTTAGCATCATGACCTTGGCCGCCATAGGGCTTACTTACTTACAAAGAAACGATATTTCCATTCAGTTTACGCGCTTTATTCGTCCTATGGCCATTGGTTTTATTTCTTTTGCGGCGCTCAAAATTGCTACAAAAGTCATCAAAACAAAAACGGCTGTAATACTTATGATAATTGCGGCTGTCACTGCTTATCACCTCCATTATCCTATTGTGTTTCCGTTGCTTATTGTTGCAGGCGGACTTGTCACTACTTTTCGTTACAAAGAGTACCCTAAGCAAACTGATAAGAACATCCGCATCAAGTGGCATTACCTCACCCTATTTGTTGTTTTCTTTGTCATATTTGGGGTGCTAAGTGAGGCTTCTGGCAGGTGGCTCCCTTTTCGACTTTTAGAAAACTTTTATCGTACAGGTTCCTTCATTTTTGGTGGAGGGCAAGTACTTATCCCCTTGCTCTTTACTGAGTTTGTCAATATTAAACGTTTACTGAGTGCCAAAGAATTTATGGCAGGCTATGCATTTAGTCAAACCGTTCCTGGCCCTACTTTTTGCTTTGCCGCTTTCGTAGGAGCGCTCTGCATGCGCGACTTCGGGGTGATGGGCGAGATAGCAGGGGCTTTTATTGCTAGTATTGGAGTGTTTCTTCCTGGTACACTCTTGATCTTCTTTGTTATTCAATTCTGGGATGAGTTAAAAAAATACAGAGCAGTAAGGGCTTCCCTAGAAGGAATCAACGCGACTAGCTCTGGCTTGGTGGTAGCCGCCGCCTTTCTGATGCTTATGCCCATTCTGGAGCAAAGCGCCACTACGCTTTTTTGGGATATTTTCATTATGATAGCCACTTTTTTGGTATTACAGTTTACCAAAATTTCTCCTCCCATTATTGTACTCACAGGGCTTTTACTAGGGCTTATTTTTAGTTAAACTCATTACTTCATATTTATTTTTTTTCATAAATTGTGAAAGCAATTCTACAGTAGTGGTTTGTTATCATTGAACTGCTTTTATATATTTGATATACAGAAGACAACTATCACTATGGCATGAAAAATAGAATGAACAACTATCTTGAGAAAGAACTATACAGTTTAGTTCGATCTGAGAAAGATATCTTTGACTTTATACAGGTCTCTGCATTAGATGGCCTATGGTACTGGGATCTGAAAAACCCAGCTAATGAATGGATGAACGACAGCTTCTGGCATACACTTGGGTACGACCCTGAGAAAATGCCGCATAAAGCGGCTGCTTGGCAAGACATTATTCATCCTGACGATTTAGAAACTGCCAAAACTAATTTTTTAAAGCATTGTGAAGATGCGCAATACCCCTATGACCAAGTAGTTAGATATAGACACAACAATGGTTCTACTGTGTGGATTCGGTGCAGAGGAATAGCGATTAGAGACGAAAACGGCCAACCTGTACGGATGTTGGGCGCGCACACTGATATTACCCAGCAAAAAAACTACGAAATAGCCCTTGAGGAACGCATCGACTGCTTTCATCATATCATAGAGGGGACAGAACTTGGTACTTGGCAATGGAACCTTACTACTAACCAGATAGAAGTCAATGAGCAATGGACAGAGATATTGGGGTATACACCTTCAAAGAAGTTCATCCAAACAGATTTTAGAACACAGTTGATTCATCCGCAGCATCAACCAATTGCTCATCGTTTGCTCCAAAAGCACTTAATAGGAGAAACGCCTGTGTATAGTTGCGAGTTACAAATGCGCCATCAACAGGGGCACTGGATTTGGATTCTGGAAAAAGGAAAAGTGATAGAAAGAGATAGTGAAGGAAATCCCACTGTTATGATTGGCTCTGTACAAAATATAGCGAAAGAGAAGAACCAAAAAGCCATTAGTAGGTCAACTAGTCAACATAATCGTTTTCTTATTGAGCAAGCGCCTACTGCTATTGCCATGTTTGATAACAATATGTGCTACTTGGCTACCTCTAACCAGTGGCTTAGTGATTATGGTTTAGAAGGTCAGGTGATTATTGGAAAATCACACTACGAAATTTTTCCTGAAATTGGAGAAAAGTGGAAAACACATCACCAAAGATGTCTACGCGGAGAAGTACTTGAGTGTAATGAAGACTGCTTTGAAAGAGCAGATGGAAGCTTACAATGGCTTAAGTGGAAGCTACGACCTTGGCATACCGCACAAGGAATGATCGGGGGAATGCTTATGTATACAGAAGACATTACCGAACAAAAAAACAAGGAAAAAGAACAGATTCGTCTCAAAGAGATATTAGAACGTACCAACGAAGCTGCCAAGATTGGTGCTTGGGAGTTAGACCTTACTACCTATCACCTTACTTGGAGCGACTACGCTAAAAAGATTTGTGGGGTTCCTTTTGGGTTTCAACCTACAAGATGTGACCTCTATAATTTCTTTGAGGAGGGCGAGCATAAAGAAAATGTTAAACAGGCGCTTAAGCGTCTTCTCAAACGTGGTAAACCCTTTCAAGTAGAAGCCTTACTACTTTCACGAATGGGTATCTCTAGGTGGGTACGCATGCTAGGAAGTGCAGATTTTGAGCAAGGAAGGTGTGTCAGAATATTTGGCACCATGCAAGATATTGAGAAGGAAAAAGCAAAAGAAATGCAACTCAGAATAAGCGAAGACCGCTTCAGAGGCGCCTTCGAACATTCAGCAAATGGCATGACGCTCGTCAATTTAGAGGGACGCTTTTTCCAGGTCAATAAAAGCCTTTGTAAACTTGTTGGCTACACCGAAGAAGAACTCCTCAGACTTACCTTTCAGGACATTACCCACCCTGACGACCTAAGTATTGACTTGCAGCTTTTACAAGAGCTTACAGAGGGAGTCAGAGATAGTTATCAATTAGAAAAGCGTTATTTCCACAAAAGTGGGAGAATCGTTTGGATTTTACTCTCGGTTTCCATTGTACGCAGTGACAGCGGTGAGCCCATTTACTATGTGGCGCAGATTAACGATATTACTCAAGAGAAGCAGGCCAAAAATAAGCTGCAAAAAAGCCTAAGCAAATTGCAAGGTATACAAGACGCCAGTACACAAGTCTCCATTATCGAAACCAACGTTAAGGGCATCATCAAAACTTTTAACCGTGGTGCCGAAAATCTACTAGGATATCATCATAAAGAAGTAATTAACAAGGCGACACCTCTACTCTTTTACAACATTGATGAAGTAATTCAACAAAGAAATAAAATTGTTAAAAAGACGCATAAACCCATTAGCAACTTTGAAGCACTCATCAACGAAGCCAAAAAAGGGCGTGCAGAAGTGAGCCAATGGAGTTATAAGCATAAAGATGGGATCACTTTACCGGCGCTTGTAACCGTTACCTCTATTCGTAATCAACACAATAGAATCGTAGGGTATTTATTCATCGCTTCTAATATTACACAGCTCAAAAAAGCGCAGAAAGAGGTGCAAGACCTGCTGGATGTAACACAGCAGCAAAACCAGCGATTACTCAACTTCGCCCATATTGTTTCTCATAACCTACGCTCTCACTCTACTAATATTGCCATGCTTTTATCGATTATGGGAGATAAAGAACCCTGTGCTACGCAAAACGACTACTTCCCACTTCTGGAGAAAGCAGCCGAGAGCCTACAAGAAACCATGGGACACCTCAATGAGGTAGTCGCGATGAACAGAGAGGTGAAAGAGAACCTCCGTCATCTTAATTTGAATCAATATATTGAAAAAACACTCGTAGATATCCAAGCATCGTTATTGGAAGCAGAATGTGAAATTAAAAATGAAACAAATACTGATTTATCTATACAGGCCGTACCCGCTTATTTAGAAAGTATCCTACTTAACTTCCTCACCAATGCAGTGAAATACCGCTCTCCAGAAAGGAGACTAGTGATCTCTTTACAAGCTGAGGTAGAGGAAGAACATCTTGTTCTTTCTATAAAAGATAATGGACTAGGTATAGATTTGAAGAAGTATGGCGCCAAGCTATTTGGTATGTATAAGACGTTCCATGTGCATAAGGATGCACGTGGGATTGGCTTGTTTATTACAAAAAACCAAATAGAAGTAATGGGTGGCAAAATAGATGTAGAAAGTGAAGTAGATAAAGGAACCACATTTAAAATATACTTTAGAACATGAGTAAGATTGCAACCACCTGTATTATCGACGATGATCCTATTTTTGTGTTTGGTGCACAAAAGATCATGGAAATGACAGACTTCTCGGAGAAGTTTATCGTTTTCGGCAACGGACAAGAGGCCATAGAAGGTTTAAAACCTATGTTGTCTTCAGATCAACCTTTTCCAGAAGTTATTCTGCTTGATTTGAATATGCCTATTATGGATGGCTGGGAGTTTCTTGACGAATTTATTACGATTCCTAGAGAAAAGGCCATTACCATCTATATTGTCACTTCTTCTATCGATCCAGAAGATATCAAGCGCGTAAAGGAATACGATGTAGTCAACAAGTATATCTTGAAACCCGTCACAGTTGACGCGCTCAAAGAAATATTAGAAGATTTGAAACGAGCTGCTTCCTAGCCATTTTTGTATTTTTAGGCAAGGAAGAGCTACTTCACCAACAATTTACATAGCTTTTTTACCATAGGCTTGTACCTTTGTGTATCTTTGTATAACTTTGCGTACAATCTATTAGAAATTTGCAAGAGGGGACTTTTCGTCCCCTCTTGGTTTTGTAGCGTGTTTATTTATGGATGTCGAGAAAAAAGTCACAGAGCGCTTAGAAGGTATTTTAACCACCCATACAGATCTTTTTGTAGTCGATGTGGCGTATCATACCAAAGGAAAGAAAGCCAAGCTGGTTATACTACTTGACGGCGATCAAGGGATCACTATCGATCAATGCGCACAAATAAGTCGCTCACTCTCTCAACAGTTGGAAGAAGCTCCCCTTATTGAAGAGGCTTTTACTTTAGAGGTGTCTTCTCCGGGTGTAGATACGCCTTTGAAGCTTCAACGACAATATCCTAAAAATATAGGAAGAACTATTAAGTTTACTTTGCAGGATGAGCGCACCCTAACAGGTGTATTAAAGGCTGTTACAACAGAACAAATAGCAGTTGACCTCACCCAAGGAAAAGGAAAGAAGAAAAAGACAGAAACCATAGACATCCCCTTTACAGCTATTCAAAAGGCGGTTGTACAGGTTTCGTTCAAATAATGTTACTGGTAATATGATTAATACAAAAGAACTAACAGAATCGTTTATGGAGTTTGCTAAGTCAAAAGGGATCGACCGTCCTACTATGATTAGCGTACTCGAGGATGTCTTCAAAACCATGATCCGTAAAAAATATGGTTCTGATGAAAACTTTGAAGTCATTATCAATGCAGATGGTGATCTAGAGATATTTAGGTATCGTCGCATCGTTTCTAACGACTCAGAAGAGCTGGCAGAAGACCCTGAGACGATCAGCCTCAATGATGCGCTCAAAATACAAGCAGACTTTGAAGTAGGGGAAGAAATTGCTGAGAGCATTGGTTTAGAAGAATTTGGAAGGCGTATCGTCATGACGGGCAGGCAAACACTGATGCAAAAAATAAAAGACTTAGAAAAAGAAGCGCTCTTCGAAAAGTATAGCGAGTTGGTAGGAGAAATTATTACTGGTGAAATTTATCAAATTGTAGGACGAGACATTATCATTATGGATGAAGAAGGAAGCGAACTATTGCTTCCTAAAAGCCAACAAATTCCAAAAGACCGCTTTAAAAAGGGAGAAACTACCCGCTCTGTTGTAGAAGAAGTGAAGTTGGTTAATGGTAATCCTAGAATTATTCTCTCACGTACTTCTCCCGGGTTTTTAGCCAAGCTCTTCGAACAAGAAGTACCTGAAATTTACGACGGTATTATTAGTATTCGTAAAATTGTGAGAGAACCAGGTGAAAGGGCTAAAGTGGCGGTAGAATCTTATGATGACCGCATCGACCCAGTCGGCGCCTGTGTAGGGATGAAGGGTTCCCGTATTCACAGCATCGTAAGAGAGCTCAACAACGAGAACATAGATGTGATCAACTACACCGAAAACATGGATTTATTCATTTCTCGGGCCTTGGCACCTGCCAAAATTTCGCAAATTCGTGCCGAGCAGAACGATCGTGTTTCTGTATTTCTCAAGCCCGATCAGGTATCTTTGGCAATTGGTAAAGGTGGTTTAAACATTAAATTAGCCAGTAGATTGGTAGGACTGGAAATTGACGTTTACCGCGAAACCGACGACTTAGAAGATGAAGAAGACATAGACCTACGCGAGTTTGAAGACGAAATAGAACCTTGGATGCTCGATGAACTACGAAAAATTGGCTTGGATACGGCCAAAAGTGTACTTGAGCTGACTGTTCACGACTTAGTGCGTAGAACCGACCTAGAAGAAGAGAGCATCGTATTTATTGTAGAAGTCATTCGAAAAGAATTTGAATAAAGACAGTGAGCTTCCCGTAAAAAGGGAGCTTTTTCTCCTATCTGTACTCCAATCTCTTCTCTTACATAAGTGGTCTTTTTATAAAAAAAGAACGAAAAAAGACTTATATTTTTAGTAGACGCCAAAAATGCGTATCTTTGTAGCCTGAATGCCCAACTGGCACTGAGGTATTACCCAAACCAATCCCCTCAGCCACTTGGATATAATATAGTAACACTTAAATATGTCAGAAGAGAAAACGATGAGACTTACCAAAGTAGCAACGAAGTTAAATAAGAGCACCAGCGCTATCATTGATTTCCTTGCTGCTAAGGGATTTAAAAAACTAAGACCCAACTCTAACCTTGATCAAGTACAGATTGAGCTATTAGAGAAGGAGTTCAAAGCTTCTTTGCTTGAAAAAGAAGAAGCTTCTACTATTACTATTGGTAATAAAAACCTTGAAAAAATAGCCGTAGAAGAGAAAGAAGACGAAAAAGAAGTAGAAGAACAAGTATTGATACAAAATGCAGATGACGCTTTTGTAGAAGAGAAAAAGGAAGAAACAAATATTTCTTCTCCTAAGCTACCGGGCCTGAAAGTACTTGACAAAATTGATTTAAATAATAAAAAGAAAAAAGAAAAGATCACCCCTAAGAAGGAAAAGAAAATAAAGGAAGAAAAGAAAGTAAAGGAGGTACCCATAGAAGAAACCGTCTCTGAAAAGAAACCTATTGTAAAAGAAACCCCTATCGTGGAAAAAGAAGAAACGAAGGAAAAGGAAAAAGAGAAAGAAACAGAAGAGCAAAAAAAGACTGAGCTCATTAAGGGAAAGGCTGAAACGCTAGGAGGATTGAAAATACTAGGAAAAATTGACTTACCTGGTAAGAAGGGCAAAAAACAACCCGTAGCTTCTTCTGATGCTACCAACAAGAAGAAGAAACGTACCCGCATTAAGAAGAAAAAGGTAGAAACGGATAAGACCGAAAATAAAACTGGCAATACCAACAACGACAATAAGAACAAGTACAACAAGGACAATCGCCAGCACAAGAATAAAAAGCAAAAACAAGAAATCTCTCAAAAGGATATCCAAGACTCTTACAAAGCTACGATGAAAAAGCTCAGTAAGGGTGGGAATACCAGAAAGAGCAGTATCAAAAAAGTAAAAGAGAAACAGAAAGCAAAAGAGCTGTCAAACGAGACTAGCGAAAGTACTGTACTCAAAGTAACAGAGTTTATCTCTGCAAATGATTTAGCCACCTTACTCAATGTTTCTGTCAATGAGGTAATTTCCAAATGTCTGTCGCTAGGTATGTTTGTTTCTATCAATCAACGCCTAGATGCAGAAGCCATTACCATCATCGCTGATGAGTTTGGCTATCAAGTAGAATTTATCTCGGCTGAAGAGGACGTAGAAGTGGAGTTGGAAGAACAAGACGATGCAGAGGACTTACAACATCGCCCTCCTATTGTGACGGTTATGGGACACGTTGACCACGGAAAAACATCCTTGCTCGATTATATTCGTAATACCAATGTAATTGCCAAAGAAGCAGGTGGTATTACACAGCACATTGGTGCCTACAGTGTAGTCCGAGATGATGGTAGAAAAGTAACTTTCCTAGATACACCCGGTCACGAGGCGTTTACTGCGATGCGTGCTAGAGGTGCCAAACTCACAGATGTAGCGATTATTGTGGTAGCTGCTGATGACAACGTGATGCCTCAGACGCGTGAAGCCATCAATCACGCCCAGTTGGCAGATGTACCTATTGTAATTGCAATTAGTAAAGTAGATAAATCTACCGCTAACGCCGACAAGATCAAAGAAGAATTGGCCAACGAAAACATTTTGGTAGAAGAATGGGGCGGTAAGTACCAGTGTCAAGAAATCTCTTCTAAATCTGGTCAAGGTATCGACGAGTTGCTAGAAAAAGTACTGCTAGAAGCAGAAATCTTAGAACTCAAGGCCAATCCTGATAAGAAAGCAGTAGGAACAGTCATAGAGGCCTCTCTAGACAAAGGACGTGGCTACGTAACCAATATCCTCATACAAGCAGGTACACTCGAAGTAGGAGATATTATCCTGGCTGGCCATCATTATGGACGTGTAAGAGCGATGGTAGACTACCGCGGAAAAAAACTGAAGAAAGCAGGGCCTTCGACGCCTATACAAATCTTAGGGCTGAGCGGTGCACCACAAGCAGGTGATTCCCTCCACGCGATGGAAACAGAGCGAGAAGCCCGAGAGATCGCTAACAAGCGAGAGCAGATTCTGAGAGAACAAAACATTCGTACTACCAAGCGTATTACGCTAGGCGACATCGGTCGTCGTATCGCCCTCGGAAGCTTCCAGCAACTCAATGTAATTGTAAAAGGAGATGTGGACGGCTCTGTGGAGGCACTATCAGATGCCTTGCTAAAACTTTCTACAGAGGAAATTCAGGTTAATGTAATTCACAAGGCAGTGGGTTCTATTACCGAAACAGATATCAACTTAGCGGCTGTTTCAGATGCTGTAGTGATTGGCTTTCAAGTTCGCCCTTCTATAGGAGCACGTAGGTTAGCTGAGCAAGAAAATGTAGAAATTCGCCTCTATTCTATCATCTACGATGCCATTAATCAGGTGAAAGATGCCCTAGAGGGTATGTTAGCGCCTAAAATAGAAGAAGTAATTGTAGGGAACTTAGAAGTTCGCGAAACCTTCCGCATCTCGAAGATAGGAACCATTGCGGGCTGTTACGTACTGGATGGCTACATCAAGCGTCAAAGTAAAATCCGTGTTTTAAGAGACAACATCGTGATTTATGGTGGTGGAGAAGATGGTGGTGAAATAGGAAGCTTAAAGCGCTTTAAGGATGACGTAATGGAAGTAAAGTCAGGCTATGAATGTGGCTTGAACATCAAAGGATTTAACGACCTACAGGTAGGCGATATCATCGAGGTATTTGAGCTAAGAGAGGTAAAAAGAACCTTATCTTAAAGTACAGGTATTAATTTTGATAGAAAAGGCTTTGGGGTATCCAAAGCCTTTTTCGTTGATATGCGTATTTTATATTTTATCGTTGTTTTTTTTACCATTACTTGTGTGCAAGCACAAGATCAAAAAGCTTCCTTTGAGGCTTTTCTTACCCAGTTTCATCCTGCTACGCTTCCTTTTAGTTGTTGTGAAGCTACAGGTAAGCCCGTTCAGCCAGCCCACCAAGCAGCATTTCTTTCTCAAATTCAAAGTAATGAAGAATTTTACGATTTTAACAATCCTTACTATGGTCATTTATTATTGAAAAAGGAGCAATACATCGTTTTTACCGTTTTCAATGCTACCCTCTTAGATAAGGAGCAGGGCTATGACGAAACCGTATACCTTTGTACCTTTACGCCACAAGGACAATTTATTGACTGTGTAGTTGTGTATACACATAACTTACGAAAAGCCTTTGATGAAACTACCAAGCGATTTGAAGATACCACTAGCCAAATAACTGCGAATGGTGTCATTCAACTGCGTACTATACACGCCCAAGAGTACCTCAACCCTACGAACGAAGAAAAGGTCATTGATTCGAAGGAGCAAAAAGCTACTTATCACATCTCACCACAAGGGCATATTGTACGTTAGTTTACGACTTTTCTGCTGTAGGGTCTTTCAACATGCTTAGTAAAGAGGTAAGCTCGTCTTTTAAATCCTTTCGGTGCACAATAAAATCTAAGAAGCCATTCTCTAAGACAAACTCGGCTGTTTGGAAGCCTTCTGGTAGGTCTCTTCCAATCGTCTCACGAATTACCCGTGGGCCCGCAAATCCAATCAAGGCACCAGGTTCTGCAATGTTGAAATCGCCCAGCATGGCAAAGGAAGCGGTTACCCCACCAGTAGTAGGGTCTGTTAAAAGGGAGATGTAAGGAATGCCTGCCTTGTCTAAAAGTGCCAACTTAGCAGAAGTTTTGGCCATTTGCATTAAAGAAAACCCTGCCTCCATCATACGTGCTCCACCAGAACGAGAGATCATCAAGAAAGGAATTTTTAAATTTAATGCTTTGTCGATAGCACGGGCGATCTTCTCTCCTACTACTGATCCCATCGATCCTCCTATAAACTGAAAGTCCATGCAAGCAATTACCAATTCTTCACCATTCATCTTCCCATAAGCGGTTCGCACAGCATCTTTTAGCCCTGTCTTTTGTTGTGCTACTTTCACACGTGCCGGATACGTCTTTGTATCTTCAAAATGAAGCGGATCAGCAGAAGTAAGCTTTGTATCCATTTCGGTAAACTGATTCTTATCAAACAAGATAGCAAAGTATTCCGCAGAATTGATTCGTTCGTGATGGTTACAATACAAGCAAGTATAGTAGTTGTTTTGAAGTTCTCTCGTCAGCATCACCCGCTTACAAGAAGAGCACTTATGCCAAAGATGTTCAGGCGTTTCCCTTTTCTTATCGGTAGGCGTCTGAATGTTTTTTTCAGTACGTTTAAACCAAGACATACAATCAGGTTTTAAGGTATTCGTTTTAAATTATTTTCGTACAAGTATCACAACAGGCACACAGAACAGGTGTACCTATTTCCATATGAAGTAATTTAGACTTTTTGTTTTTAACCA
>CALEMF010000020.1 GCA_937911505.1 uncultured Cytophagales bacterium | reverse complement strand
GTTGTGATCGTCATCGTGGTTGTGATCGTCATCGTGGTTGTGATCGTCATCGTGGTTGTGATCGTCATCGTGGCTATGGTCTTCGTCGTGGCTATGGTCTTCGTCGTGGTTATGATCAGTGTCGTCATTATGTGCATGAACCTGCCATACACTTTCAAGATTAGTCAATATTAGCTGATCTAATACAGTATTTGTTTTCTGTACGACACCTACTACTTTATACGGATGCTCTTCGTGCACATGTCCTTCGTTTACCTCTCCGTGCGTTCCTAAAAAAGTAGCCCCTACTTTTAGTCCAGTTTTTTCAGCGACGTTAGCACCTATTACAGCTTCTAAAGGCTTTGAGAAGGAGCGTCCTTCTTGTAATTGAGCCTCATATTTTTCTAAGTAGCCAGTAGTGGTTCCTAAAATACGATAACCACGATAGCTATCACCGTAAGCCAAGGGTATGGCTTCTTGCACCATAGGACTATTCATCATTTTTTGTGCTTCTGCTAGCTTTATATTGCCAGTAGGGGCATCTAAGTGGTAAACTGCTGAAAGCACAAGCTGTAACGGACTACCTTTAGCGCCCATTACTAAATCAATGTTCTGTAAATCTCGTTTGAATTTCTGTTCAAGCTGATGCTGAATGAGAAGTAGTAAAGAAATAATACTTACGCCAAACATAAGTAGACCAATACAGAGTATTGTATTGAGTGGTTTGTACGTCATATTTTTCCAAGCTATCTTGATAAGCATCTTTTAGAAGTTTAGTGGAGTACGGTAGCTAAATCAATATAATCGCTGACTTCGGTTTGCAAGCGATTATCGTGCGTTACGATGAGCAATGCGGCCTCGTTAGCTATTGCTTCTTTTAACAAAGTTTCAATCACGAGTGCACAATTTTTATTATCTAGCGCACTTGTAGGCTCATCAGCCAATAAGATTTTGGGAGTATTCATGATAGCTCTTGCAATAGAAGCCCTCTGCTGTTGCCCCATGCTTAACTGGTGTGGATAGCGAGATAATAAGTCCTTAATATTTAGTTGGCTAGCAATCGTCTCAACTTTATGCTTATTATTTACATAGGGTGAAATCAATAGATTGTCTAAAATAGATAACGACTGAATAAAGTAAGATTGTTGATGAACAATGCCCACATGTTTTCCTCTGAATTGATCCATCTGGGCGGCTGATAAGCGGGCGATCTGGTTATTACCAAGTATAACACTACCTGTTGTCGGTTGCCTTAAACCTGCCAGTAGATGCAACAGCGTAGTCTTACCACAACCTGATTCACCACGTATCAATAAGGCTTTTCCTGCTTCTACTTGAAGGTCAGGGAATGAGAGTAGTGGAGAGGCAGGGTATTGGTATTGTAGATTACTCGTTTGGATCTTCATAAAGCGTTACTAATGACAATTCCTATCTATTACTTTTCTAACAAGAGCGATAACTTTCTAAATATGCAGTAAGTACTAGGAAACCAACGTACACAAATCAGCTACTATAAGCGTACAATGAGTAATACAAAACCTACCTGCTGTGGCTCCTACAATACCAGAATAGTTTATACTTTGTGTAGTTTCCATGTTAATTAATGGTTTGTTGATTTACTTGTTTCCCGTCACTTAGGCATTGCTGAAGGAGTCGTTCTAGCCCCTCTCTTTTAAGTTGTTTACCAATAAAAACAATAACACTCTTCTTTGGCTCAGTAGCGAGCCAAGGTCGCTTCGTTTGTACATCTAAGCGTTTTCCTACCGATTGAAAGATATATTGTTGTGCTTCGTTTTCTATCCAGATCAATCCTTTCATACGATACAAATCCTTCGACTGAAAAGTAAGGTAAACAAACAATTGTTGATAAAGTCTCTTGTAGTCAAAAGGCTGATCAAAAGTGTAGGTTTGGCTGTTGATCTCTTCAGTATGTTTATGATGATGATGAGAATGCGGTTTTTGTACAGGGAAACTCAGTTGCTCGCCGGTATCTACTACCTGCTCCCCAAGTTGTAAGATTTCCTGAAGCTTCTCTGAGTTTTGTCGATATTCAATTTGGGGAAAACCTTCCTTATTACCCTTTACGATATCTGCCAAAGGGTTTAAGGTTCGTAACCTATCTTCCAGCGAAGATACCTGATGCTCGCTTACCAAATCTATTTTATTAATGAGTAATACATCACTAAATATAATTTGATTTAGGGCTTCTTCTGTTTCTTCAATATGTTGTTCTATTAGCTCTGCATCTATTAGACAGATGATAGCAGTAAGTGGAAAGTGCTCTTTAATTAACGGGTGAGATAAAAAAGGCTGTGCTAGACCAGTTGGGTCTGCTACGCCTGTCGCTTCAATGATAAGCTCATCAAATTCGTCTCTTCTTTCAAAAAGATCATTAAGAATATCGTATAAGTTATCGTTGAGTGTACAGCATAAGCAGCCATTATTGAGCTCAACAATTGTTTCGTCTGGATGTACTACTAATTCGTTATCAATACCTTGTTCTCCAAATTCATTCTCAATGATGGCATACTTCTTCTCTTTATTCTCTTTGAGTAAATGATTGAGAAAAGTGGTTTTTCCTGCACCTAAAAATCCAGTGAGTATGGTTACGGGTTTATTCAAGGCTTTTTTGGTTTAAATAATAGTATCTTTTGTAATCTAACCTCACCGATCCAAATAAGATTTCAATTTTGAGAGGTGAGTGTTTTAATTAGAAGCATCTTCCAGAGTCTCACAAATTATTTTTCAGCCGTTTATTGGGTAGTACTTTGGACGACAAACATTATTCAAAAATCTAACAACGTTTAATTAATAGAACAGGAAAATGACTTAATTGATGCAACGATATTGCAAAAATACTCATTTAGCTTGTTATTACAATAACGTTTTTAGGAATTATACGAGAGAAGTAGGGCAGGGAGTAGTAGTGTCAGCATAATTCAAATAGTCTAAGTAGTAGCATCATAAAAAAAGGTGGGAAAACTTTCCCACCTTTTAACAAAAAAAATTTGAGGTAATTTATTGTTTGATCAATTTTGATCGAGAGATAATTCCCTCACTTTCATCAATCAATACAACGTGATAAATACCTGCCGGTAGCTTCGCAAGGTTAAGTGCTATAGTACCATTAGTAGTCTTAATTGACTGCTGGTATACTAAACCTCCCTGTGGACCGTATACATTTACTTGTAGAGCATCTTCATGATGAGTGCTGTATGCATCTGCTCGAGCTTCCCGACTACCATCTAAAGATAGCTTTACAACATCTATTACTGGGTTAGGATAGGCTACGAGGTCTGCTTCCTCATTGGCAACTAAGTTGATTGCATTTGATGATCGAGCCACAAGCATATCACCTGCAAGCGGATTAATCACCATAATGCCATCTACATCATAACCATCAGCATTACCATTAAAATCAGCCGGATTACTAACATCTGTAACTCTTACAAAACGTGCTGAGGTGAGTCCACCTGCGGCTAAATCTACCTCACCACTTCTACAAATCTCATCAGCGAGTACTACCCAAGTTTCGCCATCAATAGAGGCTTCTACCTTAGCTTTCTCAGGGTAATCGTCACACGCTGGATCTCGGAAGGAAGTTTCAATGATACGTAAGTCATTTCCTTCTCTATCGATTACTTCACAACCCATTTCTATAGTAACAGAACCACCAAAACCAAGCGATACAAAGTTGAAGGTATCATTCTCCTGAGGAGCATCAAGTGCTAAACTAGGATTACTACGTATGGTAGAGATACGTCCTCCATTTTTCTTATTACCTGGTGCGTAATTCACTACTGACTCACCAAAACAGATAAGTGCTTGGTTGTTGGCCACTTCGAAAGTAATTGTCAAAGCTGTTCCTGCCACACCAGTAGCATTTCGTTCTGTGAAAGGAGTAGCCGTTACAGTATTGATACCTAGCGGGAAAGTTACAGGATTGAAATCCTCACCGCTGTTACGATCGCCACCCAAGGCATAAGGAGCAACATTTTCTCGTTGGAAATTGGTTTCACCATTGAAATCAAATACAACGCTCCCTACAGGAACCGAACTTACATTGGCTACAATACTAAGACCACTATCTGGGTAGTCGTCTAAGTTAATAATATCCCCTTCGCGAAGCGCACCGATCACCTCATTAGTAGTGGCATTGATCAAGCTAAAATCTACTACTTCTGGTAGTGGCAATACTTCCAACGTAGTACTTACTTCTACACGAGGTGTCTGAGGATCGTTACTACTTACAAATAGATTTCCTTCGTAAGTCCCTACTTCTTGATCATTTTCATTGAACGTCACAGGTACTTCTACAGAGGCGCCAGGCGCTACAGTACCAGTAGTAGGCGGCGTGAAGGTAATAGCTAATTCATCTTCGAGGTACTCATTATTGAAGATTACTTGCAAGCCACTCAATCCTAAAGGCCCTTCTAGCCCCACCGTTCCACTAGTAGCAATAGTAGAATTAACATTCTCGTATTGCATTTTGATGCTACCATCAGGGAACAGAATTACTTGGAACGTAACAGGGTCTGGTACAGGGAAAAGTGGCGGGAAGCCGAATCCGGGTACAGCTTCATACTGTACGATAAAGTAATCTGCAGTTGCTTGGTAGAAGACGCCGCCCCCATTATCTGGCTCTAAATCGTCCCAAAGCGGCGCAATAAATAGATCAGGGTTGACATTACTAGGAATTTGCGTATTCACAAAGTTGGCACCTACAATAGGCGTAAAAGTCAAGAATCCATTCGCTGCGATAGTAACACTGTTTTCTGTACCTCCAAAGAAAGGGAAGTCGAAAGGTAGTGCAACCTCTTCATCACCATCGTTTCCTACATTCGCTCGCGTACCTGATTCACTAATGTCGATAAATTCATAGGCAGGACCACCACTATTGTTGTCCACCCAAGTATAACCGAACGTACCAGGACCACCACTTGCATTTAAGAAAGTTGGTCCTATTCTGTCATCTTCTTGCTGCTTACTTCTTAGCTTTTCGTATTCGATGAACTCATACTGCTTAGCTGTTGCAAGTTCAGTACCTGTACTTGCAAAGAAAGGAGGTGATACTGCATAATTGAGATCAGAAGCACCTTGGTTCGTGATTGTAACAGACTCTGTAGCTGTCTGCCCTTCAAATACAGTGACGTCAATAGATTCAGGCGACACACTGACAATAGGTGGATCAACACCAATACCAGACAAGCTAACGATGGCCGTTTCATTATCAAATGCATCGTTACTGACGATTACCACATCGTCTTCTATCGCTCCTATGGTAGAAGGCGTATAAACAACATTCACGATTACCGATTGATCGGGTTCCAAAGAAAGTGGCCCAGCAAGGTCTATAGAGAACTCATCGTTACTATTAGCGATAGAAGAGATTTCTAACGTTTTAGTACCCACATTTTCTATAGAGAAAGATGCCTCAGAGCTAAGACCAATAAAGAGAGGCTCAAAATCCAACGACATAGGCGTTACCGCTATTTCAGGGAATCCTATGACTGTTAACTCAATTAAGCTACTCACTTCAGTATTGACAGGGTCATTCGTAGACACGTTAAGTCTATCGAAATATACACCATCGTTAAGCTCGGTAGCATCAGCCGTTACGGTTAGTACACGCTCTCCACCTGCAGGCACTACGCCTGAAAGTGGCGAAACATCACTAATAAAAGGAGTAAGCGCAATTAACGGTCTTACAAAACGAAGTGCTAAATTATCTTTTACATAATCGGTGTTAAAGGCTACTTGCGCCCCATCTGAAGCGTCTGGGCTTTCGATACCTACAGTAGCTGTATTGGTAAAGCTAGCTGATGCTACATCTTCATAGAAGATATCTATATTCCCGTTTTCATACAAAACAATTTGGAAAGTAACTGTTTCATCGGCTGAACCTAAGAACACAGGAACATCTGTCCATTGAATTACAAAGCGATCTCCCAAGCTTTCGAAGTGGAGCGCTCCATTCTCATTCTGTGGTTCAAGATCAGTCCACAATCCTGCCACTAAACCATTAAACGTATCGTCTTGTGGAAGTTGCGTATTGATAAAGGTAGACCCAGTGGGTTGCTCAAAAGCTACAAAACCATTGGCATTGATGAATACACTACTATACGTTTCACTGAAATAAGAAAACGTAAAAGGTAAGTCTACTTGTACTGTGCCATCACCACCCGTTAAGGTGCTAATCTCTGTACCAGAAACTGCAATATCAGTAAAGCTATATACAGGACCATTCGGTTCATCACTGTCAATCCACATATACCCAAAGCCATTATCCGTACCTACGCTGTATGTTACAGGATTACCGACTCTGTTGTCTTCACTTCCTTTTTCATAGGTCTGTTCTACACTAGCAAAATCAATGTATGCAGTATTATTAAGCTGTACATCAGGTTGTGCTAACGCTGCGACAACCGCTAGATCAGGGAATGAGAAGAACAACGGTGCATTACCTTCATTCTTAAGTGTAAATGTAGCATCTATCGTAGTACCTGCATTGGTAGTTAAGCTTACTTCTTCAGGAGTAATAGAGGCGATTGGAGGCTCAGATCCTACACCAGAGACAACCACGATCTGTTCAGCATTATTAGCAGCATCGCTTTGAATGGTAACAATACCGTTAATGTTACCAGTAGTAGAAGGGGCAAAGGTAACGGTTATCTCTGCTGATCCTCCTGCTGCAATCACTACATTACTATTGTCAACTGTAAAGTTAGAGTTATCTGAAGTAATGGACGTAACGTTAAGCTGCGAAAGTCCTGTATTGCTGATGGTAAAGGTACGTTCGCGAGAAGCACCAATAAATACATCATTAAACAATAGGGCTTCCTCTGAAACCTCAATAGCCGCAACCTGACCAGAAACGTCAAATACGGTTGCTATCGCTGTTTCAGGGTTAACAGGGTCATTACTTGTTACAACAATGTCTGTCTCATAAGTACCATTGGCTAATTCAGCCGCATCAAAAGTAGCAGTCACCTCTACAGACTCTCCAGGCGTTACTGTGCCAGTGGCAGGATTGAGGGTAATATAACTACCTGCTCCTCCACTAAGGGCACGTACTAAAAAGACGAAGCCCGAAGGATTATAAGTGCTTCCTCCGTCGCTGCTGAAAAAATAAGTATCTGGGCGCTGTGTAGCACCATCATCTACTCCTTGAGGGAACTCTATACCATCAGGATATTTATGTACTACCCAGAAAGATTCTCCCTGTGCAAAAGTGAAAGCCTCATCTAAAGTCTCTACTACAAAAGCACCTTCTTCACTGGCCTGCTGTAGCGTTTGAGAAAGAAGTAACTCGCCATCTGCTGGGGTGGTTCCTCCTCTGTATATTTCCAATATAATAGTAGGATTTGCCACTGTCTCCGTACGGAAGGCATTTCTGACTGCATTCAGTGTAAAGGAAGCGGTCTCTACATCAAACTTGATGGCGCTTGTATAAGGAGCGGTCTGTACGCCTGCGAAATCACCCGCAACGTTAACCCCACTATCATAGAAAATAGAGTCTACAAAAGCCGTTGAATTGGAAGTCTCTCCAGAAATGGTAAGGCTTTCACCAACAGATCTAACTGCACGCTTACTGCCTGCTAGTGCTTCTTTTACGGGTGCTGTATTCCCTACGCCATACCTCGCCATGTCTAGTGTGGCCACAGAAATATTAGTAGCAGGTGTTGGTGGGGTAAAGTTAGTAGCCCCGAGTCCTGTACTAAATTCAAGTGGATTACTACCTGTATTGGTAATTGTGAAGGTTCTTTCAGCACTTGGTGGATCGTCTACTTGCACATTTACGGCTGCTTGCAGATTATCAGGAGTCACCTCTATAGTAGGAGGTGCAGTAACGGTTAAAGTTGCTGGAACAACTATTTCCGGATTATTAGCATCATTACTATTGATAACGATATCTGCTGCATACTCACCAGGCTCGAGCGCTCTTGCATCAAACTTAACCGCTAAGTCTGTCGTAGCCCCAAAAGGTACAGTTCCTGCACTAGGTGTTACAGAAAGGAAGAAAGCATCTGCATCACCATCATTGATTTCAATATTATCAGCGCGAAATGTAGAACCTTCCACTTCCATAAGTGAGAGAAAAACAATTTGCTCTACCTGAGCAGCAAAACCCTGCCCTGCGTAGACCAGCTCATCATCAAAGAAAAGAGAATAAGTAGCATCATCACGATCTACAACGAGACGGATGTTGAAATATCCTTCTGGTGTTACTACCCCATTTAAAGGAACAAAGCCTCCTTCTTCAAGAATACTCACAGACCGATCAGGATTAAACGCAACGCGTGTAACAACAGATTCTGCAGTAGGAGATTGAGTGATAAACTCCCAAGTAACTCCTTCTCCTTCAATAGCAATTCTAGCAGAGGCAACTGTAAAAGGCTCTGAGCCAGGCGCTATAGTAGGCGATAACGCTAATACGGCGCCATCACGTGTGCTGCCTAAGCCATCTGATATACCTAGTAGGTGTTGAGTACCCTCAAAAGGGTTAGCATCGCTCACTACCCAATTTCCTGGAAATTGCGTTTGCCAGCCTAGCTGACCGTTTAACTCTCCGACTGCAAAGTCTTCAAATCCAGTTGCATAGAGCGTCGTTACTAAACGATCATACGTTTCACTGATTTTAGTTAAGCTAGCTAAGGACGTAGCCTTTGAGGGCGCTCCATACCTTACTTTCTCAAAACCGTTTTCGTTTATAGACTTATTTGAGGTTGCTACACTTTCAGAAAAACTGCCTCCTTCAGCATCGTTAATGACCACTGAAAAGGTGAGATCATCATCGCCCACATTAGAGATAGTGAGGGTTTGAGTTTCTTGCTGTAGCTGTTGTAACTCAGCGGATAAGCTTGTAGGGTCCACCTCAATAGCAGGTACTTCTGTACCATCAAGCACTCGTAAAGAGACAGGAATGCGTACTTCTGTTGCTGCATCGTTATCAATAGTAAGTACTATCTCTGCTTCATAAACTCCTTTCACCAAGCCACTTGCGTCAAATTGCACCTCGAGTGTACCAGTAGCGGCTGAGGCGAGTGGTAAGGTTGGTAGCGTAAACGACAACCATGTCGCTTCTGGATCAGTACTGACTGTGAAGTTCAAAGGCTCATCTGCAATGTTGGAAACTTCTACAGATTGCGTATTGGTATTACCAACGGAGAGTTCTTCCGAGAGTTGTGTAGGAGTGACTACCAGCGGAGGGGCGTTGTCATCATTAAGTACCCAACCCATATCTCTAAATAAGCCTCGGGTAATATCTCCGATGTCAAAGTTGGCCTCAGCAGTACCTACTTGAGGTGTCATGAGTGAGTTGGGATCGCCTGCAGGAAAAGTAGCCTCATCCCAGTGAGCCAAACTAGAACCTCCCGCCCAAGTAGGCGGCGCAAAGAGTGCTGGTCGTACACCACCCAGAGCAGCTACCGCAAAAGTACCTGCCATGAAGATGTCTCCTCCTGTAAAAGCATCTCCTAGCTCAGTAGAGGGATCAGGAAAGTCAATAAGTCTGTTACCGTCGCCATCTTCAATGAAAATAGCAAAGATAGAAGGTGAACCGCTCGATCTTAGAGAGCCTACGCCATTATTAAAACTTCTAATAGTGGTAAATCCTAAACCGTGTCCCGCTTCGTGGAGGGCTACAGTTACAAAGTCAAACTGACCTGCAGGGGTATTACCATCGAGGCCAAAGTAGTAGGGAACACCGTTGCCCAGATTCACTATTAGGTCGAATTCTTCATCAGGAAATAGCACTTCTCCTGCTAATGCATTCGCCAAAGCTGCAGGGTAAAATACATCGGGCTCAGGTGCATTGGGAAAATTACGGACATTATAGGCGGGACCTGCTGAGGCAAGTACACCTGGTCCTAGGTCGGCAAAGTCAGCAAAAACTTTGATAGGTATTGGCGAAACAATCTGTGTGGCCCATATGTCCAAGGCAAACTCGAAAGCTGCTTGCGCATCAGGATTGGCTTGTGCGCCAGACCCAAAAGTGATTTCAAAGGTGGCCGTTTGTACAGCACCTCCAGTACGCATTCTTTCAAGACCATGTTCATCTGGAACATTTGCCTTTGTGAATTGATCTTCATACTTGGCGGGACAAATGACTGGTTTGCCTGGAACCTTCTCTAAGACTTGCGCCCGGAGTGAGGTACTCGAGATGACAATCAACAGCAGCAAGAGCGTGCACGTTAGCCATCTACTCAAATGATAGCACTGCCACCAGTTGGTGTCGAAACTGTAGGTTTTCTTCATGAGATGATTTTGTTTGTAATATGTGTTAATATTAAAGTAGCATCGAGAAAGATTGCTGATTAATCTGGTGTTGAAGTAAGTTTAAGAGCTGTTTTAACTTAGTATCATCAACAATATCTCGACAATTGTGACCAATTTATTAATTTAATGTTATGCTAGCAAAATATGTAGCTTAAGGATATAACCTACTCAAGTAAGTTTTTAGTCGTAAATGTATAAATTACAAAAGTAATATAAGACACTTAGTATATTTATATAGCAAGCTAATGCTTGGAGAGGATTATTAAGGCGTGCAGAACACTTCTTTTATGGTAATATGGATTGAGTTTGATAAAGTAAGTTTTGATATGAATATATATCAATAACTTCAATAAGCCTGTAAAATGCATGTGCTATTTTGAGAAAGCCGAATAGCTTATAAATAATATGAAACCTTTATGAGAAACCCTTAAGCTATTTGTTAGCTAAAATACGTAACGATTTATCCAGTAGAAGACTGCAATAAAACTGTGTGAAGTATATGTCTGATTGTTCCTTTTTGTTAAACAAATTCTGCGAAATCTTGAATACTAGGGAGTCATCTCGCATAGACAGGCTTCGTAATGTGGGGTGTGGGTGCTAGAAAGGGGAAACAGATTCACCTAATTGTCACTTTACGATGCTTAGTAGAGAAAGCAAAGGAACAAGTTTACTGTTATTATACAACCTATTCGAGAAAACCACTTCTAAAGGAGTTTAGTATTCTTCCTCAACACTGTCTACGATATCTCAGAATCTTGTTCATTGTCACTTACCCGACAAATTGAGGGAAAACAAATGGCTACTTTTCAAAAGTAAGTGCAGCTAAGGTCAGCTTCCTTATGGAACCTAGCTTGTTGGTTGCTACTACAAAACCTGTTTAGTAAACTCTTAAACTTAAATTCAAAAAAATGAGAAAAGTAAGTTTTGTTTTTTTCCTCACTATCTTAAGCAGTATCATCTTTGTAAGTTGCGATGATGACTCAGACAACGATTCTCCCACCACGAGTAACCTACAACTAGATATTGATGGCTTAACCAACTTAGGCAGTGATTTCGTCTACGAAGGATGGGTAATGGTAGACGGTACGCCTGTGACAACGGGAACTTTTCGAGTGAATGATGCTGGAGAACTTTCTAGTACATCGTTCAATGTAGATGCAGCCACTTTAAGCAATGCCACTAAGTTTATTCTCACTATCGAGCCTGCCAACGATCCCGATCCAGCACCTTCAGATCAGAAACTCATCGCAGGTGATTTCTCAGGAGAGACAGCCACTATCTCTACTACTACCGCTCCTGCCATTGGTGATTTCTCGATGGCTGCAGGCTCTCTCTTTTTGAGAACACCTACTGATGAGAGTGAAGGTAACAACGACAACGATCAAAATGGTGTGTGGTTTGGTAATCCAGGTATGCCGCCTACTGCTGGACTAACACTTCCTGAGCTTCCTGAGGGATGGGCTTACGAAGGATGGGTAATAGGCGACGCTGGTCCCATCTCTACGGGTACTTTTACCTCATTTGACATGCGTGATAGCGGCAACCCTTTCAGTGGTACCGAAAATAACGCGGGACCTCCTGTACCTGGAGAAGACTTTTTCAATAATGCCCCCACGGGAGAAACTTTTCCCTTAGATGTAAGAGGAAGAAAAGTAGTAATCTCTGTAGAGCCTGTTCCTGATAACTCTCCTGCTCCTTTTTTACTAAAACCATTGGAGATTACATTAGCTGATGATGCAGCTCCAGCACCTACTCAGTTTTCTTTTGAAAGAAACTTGACTTCCTTCCCCACTGGTACAGTAACTAGGTAAGGTAGATCTTAGTATGAGTAAAAATTCCTTCAAAGCGTAGTTGGTGTTACAAATCCAGCTACGCTTCGTTATTATTACTAGATCCTATCCATTAAAGGGAAGATAGCTCGTCTTCAGGAGGACCTAATAAATGGTATTTTTTAATACGAAAACGAAAGAACAGAAACGATAACCAGCCTAAGAAGATCATTCCAAAGATACCTATTTCTATCCATAAGTGACTGTCCTGCTGTTGGTATAAATTGATGTTGTATAGCCTGTATAAAATATAACAAGTATACAAGTTGACTACCAACATAAAGCTATACGCCCACGATTGTATGACATAGAAGAAATGCTCGCGACTTATCTTATCACGCAGCCAAAATGCTTGGTTGGGTACGTTGAGACGTCGTAAAGGAATGTCCTGAAAGAAACGTACAAAAAAAGTCAGAATCATATTGAAGAGTACTACAAAGAAAGTGGCGATGTAGAAAACATACTCTTTTGGTAAACCATTAATAGGCTGCTGGAATTGATTAAACTCTAACGATACCATTTCTGGTAGTGAGTAGTACACAAATAGTAAAGCAGCTATGAAAACAAGCAGAGAAAGGTTTTTAGCGAAGGCAATGGCAATATCCATAAGTGAATCTACGCGCTTTGTTGTTAATTGAATTAAATGCTACACTTACTAAGTGAACAAGGAAAAAGTTTCAAAACAAAGGTAACAGAAGGTTTTTAAATTTAGAAATTCGCTTTCTGAAAATTGTTAGTTTAATACGATAGCTGTAAGTTTGTACTGTAATCATTCTCCCAATCTTTCAATACACAACGCAACATGGTCGATACTGCTTCTGTAAAGTTATTTTCTGGTACAGCTACTCATTATTTGGCAAAAAAAATAGCCAATGCTTACGGTAAAGAATTGGGAGCCATTAACATACAAAGGTTTAGTGATGGCGAAATGAGCCCGAGCTATGATGAGTCTATTCGAGGATGTGATGTATTCCTAATTCAATCTACCTTTCCTACCTCGGATAACCTAATGGAACTCTTGCTTATGATTGATGCTGCCAGAAGAGCTTCCGCCAAATACGTAACGGTAGTTGTCCCTTATTTTGGTTATGCACGACAAGACAGAAAAGATAAACCTCGTGTAGCCATTGCGGCCAAGCTAGTAGCGAATTTACTCTCGGCTGCTGGCGCAGATCGCTTGATGACGTGTGACTTACACGCAGGACAAATCCAAGGTTTTTTCGATTTCCCCGTTGATCATCTGGATGGCTCAGCGATTTTTGCTCCCTATATAGAAAGTCTCCACTTAGAAAATTTAATCTTTGCTGCGCCAGATGTAGGTGGGGTAGGAAGAGCACGCTCTTTTGCGAAAATCTTTGAAACAGATATGGTAGTATGCGACAAGCATCGTAAACGTGCCAATGAGGTTGCTTCTATGCAGGTAATAGGCGACGTAGAAAATACCAATGTGGTATTGATAGACGATATGGTCGATACAGCCGGTACAATCACCAAGGCAGCGCGTATCATCATGGAAAAAGGCGCTAAAAGCGTAAGAGCAGTATGCACACACCCTATACTTTCTGGCAGTGCCTACAACAATATCAACAATTCAGTACTAGAAGAGCTCATTATTTCTGACACAATCCCGCTTAAAGAGGAATCTCCTAAATTAAAAATACTCAGTGTGGCAGAGCTATTCGCTACGGCCATTCGGAAAGTACACACTTACGAATCCATTAGTTCGCTGTTTATAAAGGCTTAAAGCGTTCTTAAGAAAATATCAACAATACTTTAAAATTATTGACAGAAATGCCAAAAAATATCTGTATCTTTGCCCTCCTCAATTTAATAAGTACTTAAAAAAATATAGAAAATGAGAACTGTAGAGATTATAGGGTATAAAAGAGCAAATCTCGGAAAGTCAGAGTCAAAGCGGCTCAGAAGAGAAGGTCACGTACCAGGTGTTTTATATGGTGGAAAAGAGCAAGTAGCTTTTTATACGCCCATGATTCTTTTTAGAAACCTAATTTATACACCCGAACCTGCCTTTGTGAAGCTTAACATAGAAGGCGATGAGTACGATTGTATTCTACAAGATTTCCAAGAGCATCCTGTAAGCGAAACGCTTTTGCATGTAGATTTCTTATTGCTAAGAGATGATCGTAAAATTACCATGGATATTCCTGTAAAAACTGAAGGGAAAGCACTGGGCTCACAAAAAGGGGGGAAAGTAATTATGCGTTTGAGAAAGCTGAAAATTAAGTCATTGCCCAAACACATGCCAGAGGCAATCACTGTCAATGTAGAGCCTTTAGATCTAGGGAAATCTATCAAAGTGAAAGAAGTAGAGCCTGATAACTACGAAATACTCAATGCGCTAGGAAATCCCATTGTGACGGTAGAAGTACCAAGAGCACTAAGAGGAAAAGGTGAAGAGGAAGAAGGAGAAGAAGCCACTGAGGAAGTAGCGGCTGAATAACATTTAGAAGTAAAGAGAGTACCTCGTAAATCCGCATGATGCTTAGCATGATGCGGATTTTTAAATGGAAGTCATTTGACCTTCTTATTTTTGACCGAAAATGAATAATGAACGGAAGGTTGACCAGACAAGGCACTTTTTGAAAGATATAGCAGCACTATAACTCAAAAAAGGAACAAAGTAAGGGTTGAATCGTCATTGTTTAGAAACGAAGAGTAATTAAAATAGAAAAGTTTAAACGACTTCAGGGTATATATCCATCAAAAAAGAGCATAGGAATGAAATACATTGTTTTTGGTCTTGGTAACATAGGTACACAGTACGAACTGACTCGTCACAATATAGGCTTTCTGGCAGTAGACTACATCGCAGATAAGCACGAAGCCACCTTCAAGACAGATCGCTTAGGTGATGTAGCTCATTTTAGTCATAAAGGTAGACAAATCTACCTCGTAAAGCCCTCTACCTACATGAATCTGAGCGGAAAAGCCGTGAATTACTGGACCCAGCAACTAAAAGTACCTGTAGAAAATATACTAGTAATCACAGACGAAGTAGCGCTACCTTTTGGAAAAATTAGAATGCGCCCTAAAGGCTCTAATGGTGGACACAACGGCTTAGGTAATATAGAAGCCACCCTACAAACACGACAGTATCCCCGCCTACGATTTGGTATTGGAAATGATTATCCCAAAGGAGGACAAGTTAATTATGTACTCAGCAGATTTACCGAAGCGGAATTTGAAGCTCTCCCAGACTATCTCCAAAAGACCTATGAAGCCACTACCGCCTTCTGTACAATTGGTATTGATCGGGCTATGAACTCCTACAATAAATAAGTAATTTGAGCTTCAGCTAACTAATGCTCTACTCTTGAAGAACTTTTGATGAAAACAGTCTTACAATACCTGTTGGGAATACTACTCTTAAGTAGGTGGGAGTACAGTGCCCAGGCACAGGTGACTAACGTAGATACTGGTGAAAGCTTCACTACCATACAAGCTGCTATTGATGATGCTGATACAGACGACGGCGATGTGATCGACCTAGGTACCGCTACCTATCTCCCTACTACTACCGTAATTATTAATAAGTCACTTACCATCAGAGGGAATGGTGGTAATACTGCAATTCAACCCATTGTACAAGGGAGAGGAAATACGCTAACACAGGCCATCTTTTTGATAGATGCTGCTAATATTGTGATAGAAAATATCTATTTCAGAGTATTACGTTCTGAAGCGGACACACGCCACGTAATTAGGGCTACAACAAGTAACAACTTTGATAATCTATTAATCATAAATAATTTGATAGAAGTAGTGGATAGCACGACAAGTATAGCGTTAGAATCAAGTGCTATTTATTTAGAATCCCTCAATAGTGACGATTTAGTAACCATACAAGGTAATACTATTAGAAGAGAGACAATAGGTGCACTAAATTTTGGAAGGGGAGTACGTATCTTAGGAGGAAGCGCTATTGTAGGAGGTGCTACCAATGCTGAGTCAAATGTAATTAATGGAACCTATGCTATACAAATAGGTAGTGCTGGTACTACCTCTATACAGAATAATGATTTGATAGGGCTTACAGTGCTTACAGCACCTCAAGCCATAGCTACCATAGGTATTATTGATAACTCATTAAATAGTGGCTCAAATAGTATCGCTTTAGAGATTAAAGACAATACCTACGGAGGTATCGTCAACATTGAAAATAACACTTTGGGAGGCTCTTATAACATAGGCGTTTTCATTACACGCTCCAATAACGTAACTATCCATAATAATACTTTCAATACTTCCACAGACCCTTTTCCTATACATATCATACTCAGTACTAAACAGCGTACTGATGCTGACGCTACCACTCAAACTGCTTTTTCCACTGAAGCAATCATCACAGGCAATACGTTTAACGGTAGTCCGTCTACCACGAGTCCCCTTGAACGTGGGATTGCGTTGATTAATCACAATGACGTATGCGATTTTGGCGAAGTGCAAATCGGAGGGTCAGGTGTAGAAGCTAATACCTTTAGCAGCAACCTCGAAACCTACATCGAACTAGATAGTTTAACGGGAAGCTCAGCTACCGAGTTATTTTGGTCTAGTTTTCCTGCTGCTAGTCATACCACGATGACGCCTGTTTCTCAAAGCTTTGATGCCACTGAAAACCTCTTTGACGTAACAGGATCAGTTACCCCCTTACGCTACAGCGCTATGAATAATGCCCAAAGAGCAGATTTAGAAACGAAACTAGTCCATCGCCCTGACTAAGCCGTGTTAGGAAGGCGCCTTCCAGCAGATGATGCCTCTGCTTTAATGGTCAACAATCTAAATATTACCAGTGCCACTTGCCAAGGAGATGCCGATGGCACAGTGTCAGGAACGATTGTGGGCGGAGATCCCGCGATTACAGGAGTATATTCGGTAGAGGTTAATACTGATCCTATCCAATCAGTTTTAACGACAGATGGAAGTTTTACCTTTACAAACTTAGCGCAACAAAGCTATACCATTGCGCTTGACGATTTAAATGGTAATACCGCTACTCAAAACATCAATGTAGGTGCACCCTTTGCGTTGAGTATTTTCACCAGTGGCGATGTCACGATTGTACGAAGCGAAAATACACCGCTTAGTGCTGAAGCAGTAGGGGCAGTAAGCTACAGTTGGTCGCCTACAGGAGGACTTGATAATCCTGATAGTGCTACACCCATCGCTTCTCCACAAGAAACCACTACTTATACTGTTACCGTGAGCGATGGCACTTGTACCTATGAAGAAAGCCTCACCGTAACGGTGATTGATGCAGGGCGTATTGCACTACCTAATATTTTCTTTCCAGAACGTACTGATACCCCCAATACTACTTTTGTAGCTACGGGAGAAGGGATAGAAAGTATTACGCTGCGTATTTACAACCGCTTAGGGCAAGAAGTCTATCGCTCTAGTGATTGGAATGAAATTCAAAATGCAGGTTGGGATGGAAAAGTAGGAGGTACCATACAAAACAGTGAAGCGTACGTATGGTACATTGCTGGAAAATTTGTAGACGGTAGAGACTTGGCAACCTCTGACGGCAAGCAAACTGGCACGGTCATTTTGATGCGCTGATACATTTTGATTGTTTCATATCAAAGAAAGCTCGTGTCCTGTATAATTGGCATCGACCACGCTATGAACTTTTACAATAAATAGGTAATTTAACCCTCAACTGATAAACTTCACCTTTAATGACTTTTTATGAAACCTACTTTACAACGCCTTTTGGGAATATTACTCCTAAGTGGATGGGGGTATTGTGTACAAGCACAAGTAACCAACATTGACACTGGTGAAATGTTCGCTACCATCCAAGCCGCCATTGACGATGCTGATACAGACAATGGGGATGTGCTCGACCTCGGTACTGCTACCTATACACTTACCACCTCTGTAATCGTTAACAAAGCGCTCACCATTAGAGGGAATGGCGGTAATATTGCTGCCCGCCCAATTGTAGAAGGTAATGGAAATGCCATCGAGCAGACGCTTTTCTTAATTGATGCTACTAACGTAACCATCGAAAATATCAACTTTAGAGTCGCACTCACAGGAAATTCCCTACACGCCATCAGAGCTACTACCTTTGACAATTTGAGGTTGCTCAATAACTTGATTGAATCAACAGGTACTACCTTTGAGTTTGATGCTTACGGTATTCGTTTAGAATCTGCCGATGGCACAGGTCAAGTAACCATTGTGGGAAATACCATTACCAGAGAAAACGCTGCCGCTGCTGACTTTGGAAGAGGTATTAGGATGTTAGGGGGAAGTGGAACAATAGGAGGCATGAACGTAAGTGAAGAAAATACCATTAGAGGCACTTACACATTACAGATGGGTAATGCAGGAAACTTCACGATACAAAATAATGATCTCACTGGACTCGTTGAGTTTGCTTTACCTCAAGCCACCGCTGATATACAAATTATTGATAATACAATTACAGATGGAGACCTCAATACTTTTTTGATAGAAGTTAAAGACAATACGCAGGGAGGGATCGTCAATATTGAGGGCAATATTTTACAAGACTTTGAGGAGGTGGGGATATTTATTGCCCGTTCTGATAGTGTTACTATTAGCAACAATACTTTTACACCTGAAGTAGCACCCGCGACTTATACGCATATTTTGCTTAATACAAAACAACGTACCAACGTTGATGCCTCTACACAAACCGCCTTTTCTACAGAAGCCATTATTATAGGCAATACTTTTAATGGAAATGGTGTAGCGAATGGGCGAGGTATTGTATTAGGTAATCATAACGACGTCTGTGATTTTGGTGAAGTACAAATCGGCGGACCAGATGCAGAAGCCAATATCTTTAGAGATGACATTACTACTTATATTGAGCTAGATAACTCGACAGGTAGCTCCGCTACCAATCCACTCTGGTCAGGTTTATCTGCTGCCAGCCAAACTACTATGACGCCCGTTTCCCAAAGCTTCAATGCTACCCAAAATCTCTTTGATGTAACAGGGTCAGGTATGCCTTTACGTTTCAACGAGATGAGTGATGTACAGCAAGCAGATTTAGAGACGAAACTGACCCATCGACCAGATCAAGCCGTACTAGGAAGGCTGCTTCCAGCAGATGGCGTCCCAGCATTGGTTATTAATAACCTTAATATTACCAACGTGACCTGCCAAGGCGACACTGACGGTGCGGTGTCGGGTACTGTGGCAGGAGGAGAACCCACCATTGTAGGCGTGTACGCTGTAGAAATTGATACCGATCCTGTACAATCAGTTTTAACAACAGATGGAAGCTTTACCTTTACAGGTTTAGCGCAACAAAGCTATACTATTTCAGTGAATGATCTTAGCCTTAATACACTCTCTCGGAACATCAACGTAGGCGCACCCGCTATTCCCAATATTGTTACTAGTGGTGACGTTACGATTGTACGAACAGAAAGTAAACAGCTTAGTGCCGAAGCGATAGGTGCAGTAAGCTACAGTTGGTCGCCTACAGTAGGGTTAGACAATCCTGACATTGCTACGCCTACTGCCTCTCCACAAGAAACTACTACCTATACCGTTACTGTTAGTGATGGTGCTTGTACCTATGAAGAAAGCCTCACTGTCACCGTGATCGACGCAGGACGTATTGCACTACCCAATATCTTTTTCCCAGAACGTACTGATACGCCCAACAATACTTTTGTAGCCACAGGAGAAGGCATAGAAAGCATTACGCTGCGCATCTACAACCGCTTAGGGCAAGAAGTCTATCGCTCTGACGATTGGAACCAAATCCAAGATACTGGCTGGGATGGAAAAGTAGGAGGTACCATACAAAACAGTGAAGCCTACGTCTGGTACATTGCTGGAAAGTTTGTAGATGGTAGAGACTTGGAAACCATCGACGGTAAACAAACCGGTACAGTCATTCTTATGCGCTAACATTTTCCCCTTATAAAAACTGAAAACCCTCATGAAAAAAATTGTATACTCTATTATTCTTTGGGCGGTCTTACAGCCCGCCATCGCACAAGATGTAGGTTACTCTATGTTTCGGTATGCTCCTACCGTTACCAATCCTGCCCAAATAGCTACCCGTAATCAACTAGAGGTTACTTTTCAACACCGTAATCAATGGGCAGGGGTAGATGGTGACTTTAGAACACCTATGGCGACTTTTATCTATCCGTTGATTACCCTAAAAGACAATGAGCCTAAACGCTGGGGGGGCATCTCTGCCTCATTTATCAGTGATCGGCAGGGAGAAGGAGGCTTACTGAGAACTACAGGTGGAACGGTAGGCTTTGCCTATAATTTTGACTTGGGAAAAAAGAAATATTTGAGCGTAGGTGTACAAGGAGGCTTTTACCAACGCCGCCTCGATGATGCTGCCTTGGTATCAAGCTTTGATCCGAATTTTAACCCTACTTTTAATGAATCTATCGACGACAATTCTGTTACTTATCCGTCGCTGGCGGCTGGATTGATGTTTTATAGCGAAGAGGGCTACCCTTCCAATGAGCAACGGTACTATCTGAGTGCCTCTGTCTTTAATATTAATGAACCAGATGTATCTATTCTGCAAAATGGAGATGCGCCGCTGGCTTTAAGAGGTGTATTTACAGGGGGAGTAAGGGCTTTTCGCAACGATCGCTACTCTATTGTACCTAATTTACGCTGGATTAAGCAGACGGGTGAAAGACAGGTCAACATAGGTTCTTATTTCAATAAGCACTTTTCAGAAAATTCTGGAGCACTATTTAGGTACGGTACGCTTGGCTTAGGGCTTTGGTATAGTGTAGAAAACGCGGTAGTTGCTTCTGTAGAGTTCAATAGTCCTACGTTTGCACTTGGCTTTAGCTACGATTTCAATGCCTCTCCTCTAGGGGATGCTGCTGGCAACGCAGGGGCTACAGAGTTCGTAGTATCTATTCGTAAAACGATCGGGAAGCCGAAGGAAGAAAGACCTGTTTTTGAGGACGATGTACCGGAGATTACCGAAGTAGAAGAAACGCCTACCGATAATACTTCTCCACAACCTGTAGATACAACACGCATTACCTTTGAAGAGGAAACGACCAAAGATAAAGATACAACGAATACAACTGCCCTAGAAGATCCTGAAGAGGAAGCTGCCTTTGGTTATAACTCTTCCCAGTTGACGGATGCACAGAAACGCTCGCTTCAACCACTAATCGACGAGCTGAAAGCTAATCCTGACATGGTAGTAGAGGTACGTGGACATACGTGTACCATCGGTACGCTTGAGCGCAACCAAGAGATTTCAGAAGACAGGGCCAATCGAGTGAGTAATTATATGCTTTCGCAAGGAGTAAAATCTGAGCAACTTGTAACAAAAGGGTACAACTACAGTATACCAATTGCTTCTAATGCTACCGAAGAAGGACGCAGACAGAACCGAAGAGTAGATTTTGAGCGATTGAAGTAGCACAGCTTGTAACTATATAGTGATGTAAAAGAAAAAGCCACCTCATTACGAGGTGGCTTTTTATGAATACTAAATGACAATTAGTAAGTGGCTTGTTTTTCCTTTGATTTTATTACTTGTCGCCTCAAACTCTCAACTACTTGATCGGTGGCGGCTTCAAAGCTATCCTTTTGCGCTTTGGCAAAGAGAATATTACCTGGAATATGAAGGCGTATCTCTACAATCTTATTGTTACGCTTCTCACGTTTATCGATCCGTAAGAACACTTCTCCTTCTATGAAGCGATCATAAAAAGTTTCTAGTTTATCCACTTTCTTCTGAATAAATGCTAGCAGGTCTTTGTCTGCATTAAAGTGAACGGCATGCATTTGAAGTTTCATAAGCATAAAAATTTTAGGGTTAAACAATGGGCGTAAGCACCGTTACGCCTTCGGATGGGCCTGCTCAAAAATCTCTTTAAGTCTTTCAAGCGAGGTATGTGTATAAATCTGGGTAGCTTTTAAGCTACTATGTCCAAGTATTTCTTTGATGGCATTAAGATCAGCTCCTTTGTTAAGTAAGTGAGTAGCAAAGGTATGCCGCAATACGTGGGGGCTCTTCTTTTCAGAAGTAGTGATGAGGTCTAAGTATTTCTTTACCACTCGGTAAATCAACATAGGATAACTCTGCGCTCCCTTATCAGTAACTACCAAATAAGGAGAAGCCGCCTCAAAATGTTGTTTCTTGAGTAGTAGATAGTTTTGTATAAAATGGAGCAGTGGGCGTGCCAAGGGGATGATACGTTCTTTGGCGCCTTTACCCATTACTTTTACTTGCTGATGCGCAAAGTCGATGTCTTTTTCTTGCAGAGAAATGAGTTCAGCCTCTCGCATGCCTGTATTGTATAGCATCTCCAAGATCAGCTTGTCGCGTTGTCCTGCAAAGTCCTCTTCAAAAGTAAGTTGGTCTAATAATGTATTCATCGAATCTTCCTCTACAAATACAGGTACTTTCTTGGGTGTCTTGAGGGGTTTTACGCGCAGTGTTGGATTCTGCTCTAGGTAGTTTTTTCGTTGTAAAAACTTATAAAAGGATTTTAAGGTAGCGATTTTACGATTGATAGAAGAGGCTTTTAACCCTTGTTCAGAGAGGGCTACAATCCAACTGCGTAGCATATTATAATCTACTGCCAGTAAGTCTTCTAGCTCATAAATTTCTTGTAAAAAATCCTGAAATTGTGATAAATCGAGTTGGTAGGAAGTAAGCGTATGTGTGCTATGGCGCTTCTCTAAGGCAATGTATTTTAAAAACTTGTCAACCATAAGCAAGCCTTGTAAGAGTTATATCGTTCGTAACTAACTTACTAAAAAAATACCAGAATCGCACCTTTTCTACATAAAAAAACACCAAGCTTTTGGCTTGGTGTCTCTCTATGTCTTATCAAGTAAAAAGCTAGAAGACTAAGACTTTTCTTGCTCAGCTTTCATCTTCTGTCTGTAAGCAGCTCTCAAAACAGTTCTTCTTCTAGAAACTGACTTTTTTTCGAAGAAGGCTCTTCCTCTTACCTCTTTCAATACGCCTGCTTTTTCAAACTTCTTTTTAAATCTTTTTAAAGCCTTTTCAATAGACTCATTTTCTTTTACTTGAACTGAAATCATATTATAAACAACTCCTTTTTTCGTTTAATAATAAATTAAAATTTAAGACCACCTATCTATGGTGGGATGCAAATATACTAAAAAAAGTAATAATATACAAATAATTACCTGATTCTATCGGCTGAACGTACTAGTTTTTCATCTTTACGAATAAAGCGATTGGCAATAACATTGGCGATAAGGGCTACCACAATAAACCAAAAGGCAAAAGTAAAGTCTCCCTTTTGGCCAGGGAGCAGTAGTTGTTCAGCTTTGGAGATTTGGTAAACCGTAAGGCCCATTAAGGTTGCCATTAGAAGGGCATTGAGCATTCCAAATTGTAATTGGCGTAGGCGATTTTTATAGTTCAATAAAGAGAGAAGTGCTACAACCGCTGATAAGCCTGCTAAAATAGCTAAATAGTAAGCGGGGGTAGTAGAAGTAACTTGTGTACCTTCTACGTATTTTGTACCTAAGGCTGTTAGCTCTACCTTAAGGCTATTATTAGTATCTACCTTTTGCCAAAGTGGCATAAAAATCACCGTCACCATACAAACAATAATGAAGGCTAAAAAAATGGATTGAACCCGTTGAATCATTTCAAAAATTATAAAGTAGTTAAGAAGTGCAAAGTTAGCAAAGTTTTCGATTCTAAAACTAGTTGTAAAAGTAAAAATAAACACAACTATTGAATAGGTTGGCTAGCATTACTCGAGCGTAAAAAGTAGGTACTAAGTCTACCTACAGGGAAAGCTATTGAATAAATGACTACACTAACTTCTAGGATGAAAACGCTGAATCGTTTGACGTAAGTACTCCTTGTCTAAGTGAATATATACTTCTGTAGTAGTGATGGACTCGTGTCCTAACATTTCTTGAATGGCTCTTAGGTCGGCACCACCTTCCAGTAAGTGTGTTGCAAAAGAATGCCGAAAGGTATGTGGACTCACTTTCTTCTGTAGGTTTACTTTGGCTACTAGTTCCTTAATCACCAGAAATACATAGACCCGTGTCAAGTTTTTTCCTCTTCGGTTTAAGAACACATAATTCTCGTAGTCGGGCTGTATCTTCACGTGGTTACGTACATGGTCTGTGTAAAGCTTTAAATGCTTAATAGCATCTGTACCAATGGGAATAAAACGTTCTTTATTTCCTTTCCCTACTACTTTTATAAAGCCTAAGTCTAAGTGTAAATTAGTTAGTTTTAAGTCGACCAATTCTGTAACACGTAAGCCACAACTATAGAGTATCTCAAGCATCGCACGATTGCGCGTGCCTTCTGGGGTAGAAAGGTCAATGGCTTGGAGCAGCATTTCTATTTCGTGATAGGTAAGCGTATCGGGTAGTTTTCTACTCAACTTCGGCGCTTCAATCAAATTGGAAGGATCGGTGCTAATAATATCTTCTAAGAAAAGGAACTTATAAAAAGCCTTAATACCTGATAAAATACGGGCTTGAGAAGTATCTGCCACGCCTAGTTCATTTAAGTATTGTAAAAAGTTGCTGATGTGGGTAGTATCTATTTGGCTAGGGGTGGCTAGTTGATGTATCGTAGCATACTCTCTAAATTTATGTACATCTCGCAAGTAAGCCTCTATGGAGTTTTCTGAGAGAGAACGCTCTATTTTAAGATAGTCCTTAAATTGTTTGATGTAAATATCCCAAGCCATAATGTATCGTTGAGTGGCGTAGCAAATTAGAAAAATATCTCCATATTATGCATAATAAACGAAAGAAGTCTTGGCTACTGCTGTAGCTTTGGCTTGGTAGTGAGAGATTCTTGTCTTTGAATAAGTTTTTCGGAGAAGGTAATCCAGAAGGGACTAATGAGTAAAGTGAGTGATATAAGGCTGATGGTGAATTTATATTCATAGTTGCCCTTAATGTCCAACTGATAAGCCGATGAACTGAGCAAAAAACTTAACTCACCGATTTGGGCGAGCAGCGCTCCGCCCAATAGTGCTTCCTTCCAACTACAAGCAAAGAGTCGGAGAATAAAAGCATTGATGAGGTGGTTTGTCAAATAAACGGCTACCAATACAAGTGCAATGGCTAGGGAATTTTCATAAATAAAATAGAAATCTAGTTGTAGTCCGACACTTATAAAAAAAATAGCTACAAAGAGCACCCGAAAAGAGTGAAGCGTATCGTGAATCCAGTGTGTAGCCTGAGAAGCGTGCATCACCATACCACCCACAAAGGCGCCTAAAGCCGCCGACAACCCAAAGACAGAAGAGAGCAGCGCCCCGCCAAAACAAAAGAGAATGGCTGCAAATACTTGCAACTCATGGTCTTGGCTCAGCCGATTGGAAAGTGGTAAGCGAATGGTTCTTTTCACATAAATGTAAATCAAAATACCGACTATCAAAGCGCCGCCTATAAGCATAGAAAGTATTTTTTCGATAGGAGTAGATTCTCCGCCTAGCAAAGAGGTAATGATAAGTAAAGGAACAATGATGATATCCTGTGTCAGTAGTACACTCAAAACATTCTTCCCAATTTGTGTACCTATGAGCTTTTTATCTTCTAACAGTCTAATAATGACCGCCGAACTACTCAGAGCAATTACAAAACCCAGTACAATGGATTGGGCAATACCCCAGCGAAAAAAATAGCCAATTCCTAAGATAGCCAACACACTAATCCCTACCTGTAGAGAAGTGCCAATGGCAGCTATTCGCCAACGCTTCACAAGCTCTGGTAAGCTGATTTCCATACCAATAAAAAAGAGGAGTAAAATGATGCCCAACTCGCCTAGATAATGAACTGTTTCTTCATCTTGTATAAAACCCAATCCATTTTCTCCAAGTAAAGCGCCTATCAAGATGTAGCCTATAATATAAGGTTGCTTGATGCGCCTTAGAAAAAGCCCTACAAGGATGATGAGAATAGTAAGGAGCGAGACAAATCCCACCAGTGGATCGAGCTTAGAGAGGAGCAGCATAAAAGAGCGTATAGGGTGAATCTTTATACTTTATAGAACTAGCCTTTTCCTAATTTAGTTTAATAGCTTCTTGATAAAGGAAGCAAGGGATATCACTACATAATTTTGAGTGCTTGGTCTGTCTTGGCAGTAAGTACTGTAGTAACGTCAGGTTTTAGCTCTCTTAACACACCAATGTGTGTACGCAAGAAATTCTTTAAATAGTGGAGATACTTAACAAAAAGCGTTTTGGAAGCAAGTTGTCTTTGAACAACGGTTTTATCGTACAAAAAATTTTTATAGTTTATCACCTTGAGACCTTCAGACATTAGTAAAAACCTAAAAGTTTGAGGGGTATAAATGTTGATATGCCCGTAAGAAAGAAAGTGGTCTACTTTCTGATCTACTTGAAGTGAGAAATCAATCGGTACTTCAAAAACTTGGTATTTCGATACACGCTTAATTTCTCTGAGGAGGACTCTTGGGTATTCAACGTGTTCCATTACGTGGCTACAAGTAGCCAAATCGAAAGCGTTGTCATCAAAAGGAATATGATAGCCATCAAAAAGAACTACCTGGTCTAAGGAAGGGAGTTGTCTAGCTTCTATTCTCTCTAAACCACTAGTAGAAATCTCTACAGAAGTGATCTTTTTACAAAAGCCTGCTTGGTCTAACCAGTGTAACACACTACCATCTCCTGAACCTACATCGAGTACAGAATCAAAAGAAAGTTTTTTGGTAAGATGAATAATATTTTGCGCCTTCGCTTCACCACCTAGCATCCTCCATTCGCTAAAATCTTCTTTGTATTGCTGGTTATATTGCTTTTTAAGTTGCTGTGTTGTTTCCATACAAAGAGATCCAATAGGATTTTAAAAGATTAGGTCAGATAATGCAAAGTAAGCATTTATGCGGTACTTTTCAAAAGCATTGCCTTACGCCTTTCAAACTCTTCAAAGGTAATAAGCCCTTTGTCCATTAGTTGTCCTAGCTTATATATTTCATCGGCAGTACTGCTCTTAGAAGGAACTTTTACTTGTTTGGTAGTAGCGCCTTTTCCAAAGGGGCTACCGATATTGCTCAAAAGCTGCTCTACTGAGTGTGTAGGTCGATAGGTGGTGGTGGTACCAAGGTTGTACTTTAAGTCGAATTGTGCTTTACTCATTTCACTGAGTTTTACCACATCAATGATGGTAAGTACAACAGGAATAAATGTCCAACTTAGTAGAAGGTAGAGAATACCTTTAGAAGTCTCATTTAAGTAGAACTTATGGAGACCGAATGATCCACCTAAAAGGGCTGTAATAAGGGCAATGGTTTTATCTTTCATAGTTATAAAGGTTTGTGTTGTAATAGTTTTGCTTTTCTACGCTCAGACTCCTCTAAGGTGATCAGCCCTTTGTCGATCAGTTGCCCCTGCTTATTAGTCTCATCCGCAACGTCGTGTGGTTTGAGCGATACTTGAGTGGTTTTTGTAGGAGGAATCGCATTGTTATGTTTTACATCAAAGTGCTGCTCTGGCATAACCAGATAGCTAATCGCATCTATGGTAGAAGCAATACCAAAGACGCCAAAAGTACATAAGTATAAAACACCCAAGCCGGGCTGTCCTAAATAGAAACGATGTACACCAAAAACGCCTAGAAACCACGCTAGGGCTGCTGTCACATATTTATTTTTCTTGGTACGCGCCATAGGTTTCGAAAAACAAAATCAGTTGTTATATATTATGACAATAAACTATATGCAGAAGTTACAAGTTTATGCTATTTTAAGGTTACATTTAGCATATTTGAGGTAGCCTTAGCAATTAACTTTTGTTCTTGGTTGCGTAGCTCTCCTGCCATGTGAATGACTTGCCTTCCTTGTCTTATAACGATAGACTTAGCAAAAATCGTGTCTCCTTCGTAAGCTTTTCCTAAAAAATCTACCGAAATATTAATCGATACGGAAGGGGAGGGTTTATCAAAAGTAGCTACTGTAATACCAATGATATCATCTAGTATTGCTGCTTGTACGCCTCCGTGCAATAATCCTAAAGGATTGGTCATCTCTTTTCTAACTGTAAAATACATCTCAATAGTTCCTTCTTCGGCAGCTATAATCGTACCGTTCAGCCATTTAGTAAAAGGCGGGAAAGCCTCAGGTAAAGGTTGATTGAGGTATTGTTGAAAAGTGGTTAAAAGCGTATTTGCCATAAAGGAGGTGCGTTAGTAAGAAAGTTCTTATGAGGAGAGTTGCTGCGAAATAGATTTCGTAACATCAGAGATGACCTCACCAGTATGGGCGGTTGTTTTGTTCTCTATGAGCATAATCTTACAGGCTTCTTTTGAGGAAACCCTATGATTAATCCCCCGCTTAACTACAAAAAGGTCTCCCGTATTCATAGTGAAACCAGGCTGCCCTTCTATTTCAAAAAGTAAGCTTCCCTCTACGATGTAGAAAAGTTCATCTTCTTGGGCGTGGTTATGCCAAGGAATTGTATCGCCCTTAATAATGGCGACTTTTACATACACATCATTGACTTCTTCTATTACCTTTGGAGAGCAATAGTCATCTACCTCATTAAACTTTTCTTTTAAATTCATAGCAGGCTGGTTTACTTGTTTATTCAAAGATAGAAGAATTCTTGTAACTTGAAAAAGAAGCACTCACTACTGAAAGGAAGGAGTGAATGCTTCTTTTTTACAAGAGTTACGTGGCAGTACATTGAGTTATTCAGAAAACGTCTGCGCGTATATTTTTAACTCAAAAACAAAGTCTTGTAACTGCTCTATCTGCTTGGGACGCTTTAAATACTGAATTTGGTTGTAGCGAGGCAAGCTAGTACGCAAAGCTTCATCTTTTACACTAGCAGAATCTACCAAGGCTTGAATATACTTCGCTTTAATAGCATAGGCGGCTCCTTCTTCTTTGGTGTTTTTTCCTGATATCATACCGATGAGGTGGCCTCGTTCGTCGAGTAAAGGGCTACCACTATTGCCAGGATTTACTGGAATAGAGATCTGGTAGGCAATGGTGTCACCTTCAAAACCAGTTTTAGAACTAACTGCCCCTTCTCCATACACCATGTCATCACGTGGATAGGCTAAAGTAAACACCTCTTCTCCTAGTGCAGCCATCTCAGTGCGTAGACTGTAAGGAAGATAATTGAACTGCGTAAAGGTGGTATCTACAATTTTGAGGAGTGCTAGATCACTTTCTTTATCCTTATGAAACACCTCGACACGCCACCTTTGAGGGGTACTCTCTTTCGTTTCGATAAACATCGCGCGTGCATCTTTCACTACATGATAATTGGTAATTAAGTAGCCTTGCCTTGCAATGGCAAAAGCTGTAGCAGTAGAGTTGACAGGCGGAACAGGAAGTGCTTTTACCTTGGCTTCTTCGCTACGCTCTACTAAGTCTCTTTGGGTGGCGATTACCTCGTCAAGGTCTTTTTTAAGGGCTTGGTAATAACCAATTTGCTTGTTTTCTAAAGAACTATAGTTACGTACATTCCACAAAATACCTATTACTGTAACAAGCGCTACAGAAGCCGCCACAGCTACAGTATAAAGATGGCGCTTCCACGTATGCTTCCAAGAGGTTTTAGTTGCAGTAGTCACAGGCGTTGAGGTAGTCACCGTCATTTCTTGATGGAGCAAATCCATCTGTTCTTTAAGGGTTTGTCGCTTGCCATACCAACGTAATTGTTCTGCAAAAGCACGGTGGCTTTCTACCTCTTTTCTAAGGGAGTCGCTTTTCGCTAGTTGTTCTTCAAAGCGAAGCCGCTCTTCTTCGCTTAGTACGCCGTTTATATAGCCTTCTATCGTCTCGTATTTGTCCACAAAGCTCATTTTCAATCGCGTAAAAGTGTTATTGATCATAGCACTGAAAAAATATTTTTTTCAAGCGCAGGAAACATTTATATTTTTGGTTTTTTGCATTAGCCGCATTGGTGTAGCCCATCTTCTCTGCAATGGTTTGCATGGATAAATTCTTCAAGTAAAAATCCTTAATAATTGTTTTACAGGGCTCACCTAACTTATCGAGGGCTTTGGCCATTGAGGAAAACTGCTTTTCCTTTTCTTCAAAATCAGTGGTTGTTTCATCAAAAACAATAAATGCTTCGTAATCATCTACCTTCCCTACGTATTTTCCTTTCTCTCTAAGGCGTTTAAGCCAAAGCCTGCGGCAGACAGAATAAATAAATGTTTTGATTTGGCAGGTAAGAAGAAAATGCTCTTCTTGGAGCTTTTCATAAAATACCATAATGGCTTCTTGATAAATATCTTTGGCTTCCTGCTCAGTACCGCTATTTTGAAGTATGAAATGGGCAATCATAGAGAAATGTTTCTTGTACACCACGCTTAGCATACGGTTATCGTTTTCTCTTATACCCCTCACTAAGTCTTCATCCGTGTAGCTTACTGCTTGATTCATGGAATTGATTTTCGTACTTATATGATTACTTTTAAGAGTAGTATGATCTCTAGAAGTATACATTCGTTTATCTCAATTTACAATTTATCACTTTGTAAGCTAACACTCAACCTTAATATCTTTTTATTTACAAAGTAACCCGTTTGTATGAATTTCTTTTTCTTTGTATTATGTCAATCAAAAGTTTATTACCTATTGTAGCATAAATATTTTTGTCTATTCACCTCAGTAACGTGAGATAAATTAACACCCCTTATGTACATTAAAAGAGATATAAGTTTTGGCCTCATCTTACTATATGCTTGGAAAATTGTATCGTTGGCCTCTTTATGGTCCATCATTATATTCATACTATATTTCTATGCAGGATGGGGATTTGTCAAAGTTCCTTTTCAGCCAATTACTGTAATCGGTACAGCCGTTGCCTTCTATCTGGGTTTTAAAAATAACCAAAGCTACGACCGTTTTTGGGAAGGAAGAAAGATTTGGGGAGCGATTGTCAACTACAGCCGTACTTGGGGCAATCAAGTATTGAACGTGATCACAATGGATACCGTACACGATACAACAGAAGAAGAAGTGCAAGACCATAAAAGAAGGTTGATTTATCGTCACGTTGCCTGGCTACATGCTTTACGACTACAACTCAGAAAACCCACTTCTTTCTCTATCAAAGAAAATACTTTTGTAGAACGATTTTCTGAAAGACATAACGACCACGAAGAAATTTGTGCTACTATTGCGCCCTACCTCAGCGAAGAAGAAGTAAATGATTTGAAGAAGCGTAAAAATATCGCTACCCACATTGTAAAAAACCAAGGAGCTCATTTGCGTCTATTAAAAGAGCGCTATGGATTGATGGATGGCTTCGACTTTATGATGATGATGAAGTGCCTAGAGGAATGCTACAACTTTCAAGGAAAATGTGAGCGCATTAAGAATACACCTTTCCCAAGGCAGTATGCTTTCTTTAGTAAAGTGTTTGTTTATATCTTCGCCCTTTTACTTCCATTGGGTCTCTTAGATATTTTTGATAGTAACGCCACTCAAACCTTACCTTCAGCTTTCTCTTTCTTGATGATCCCTGTCTCCATTCTCATCACTTGGATATTTCTTACTTGGGAAGCTGTAGGTGACAACAGCGAAGATCCTTTTGAAAATCGTCCCAATGATGTACCCATGACAGCTCTTACAAGAACCATCGAAATAGACCTAAGAGACATGCTAGATGAGCCTGATTTACCAGAGAAAGTAGCGCCTAAAGACCACATTCTGTATTAATTTACCCAAGCAAAGAATAGCACGATTATGACAACGATCCTCTCTACACTAGAGCATACCTCACTAGACCCTCTTATCACTTATCAACAAGTAGAACAACTTATAAAAGAAGTGAAAAAATATCCTTTTAGAGGGGTTTGTATACCGCCCTATTGGGTAAAGAAGGTAAAGCGAGAGTTGGGCGATACTTCCTTGAAAGTCGTCACGGTGGTGGGTTTCCCTTTGGGTTATCAACGTACTGCTACCAAACGCCAAGAGCTACAAACAGCCATCGCAGACGGCGCAGATGAGGTAGATATTGTGATGTGCCTTTCTGCCTTCAAATCTGGTGCTTATGACTGGGTAAAGATCGAATTTGCACAGCTTACAAAGCTAGCACACGAACACGAAAAGTTGGTGAAAGTCATTATTGAAACGGCGTATTTAGACGATACAGAAATTGAAAAAGCCTGTCAACTTTGTACACAAGCAGGGGTTGATTTTATAAAAACCTCAACAGGTTTTGCTCCATCAGGTGCACAAGCCAAACAAATTGCTTACATAAAAAGCCTCTTACCTGATTATGTTGGTATAAAGGCATCAGGAGGTATTAAAACCCCTGCGCAAGTGCAAACCATGCTGGAGGCAGGGGCTGAAATCATAGGAACTTCCTCAGGAGTTGCTATTGCAGAGGCCTTATCGGCTAATCATTAGCTTTTGTAAATGGCGCTCACCTTGAGACCGCACCTCTACGAAGTAAATACCTGCTTGTAAATCTTGTATAGGCAAGACTGTCTGGTAGGCACCGCTCTCTCCAGACTTTAATGGAACGCCCAACGCATCTTTAATTTGCCAATCAAAGTGATCAAAGTAAGTTTCTACAGTGACCTGCTGGTTGGCAGGATTAGGAAAAAGACGTGTAGGTGGACGGTTGACAACTACAAAAGAGCGTGTAACCGTATCATTACAACCTCTCTGGTCGGTGCTTGATAACTGTATGGTATAATTACCCGTTTCTGTGAAGGTATAAGCTACCTCTTTCCCTTGCTTTTCTTCATCGTTGATGCGCCAAATAGAGCTTGCCTGTTGGGCAGTTGTATCTGTAAGGAGCAAAGTATTGCCTGTAAATAAATTCAAAGTGTCTTGGCTAGTAGTAAACCCTACAGCAGGCGTTTTGATCTGTATGTCTACAGCAAACGGTGCGCTAGGATAAAGCTTTGTTTCATCTTCGTGTACAATATAGTATTTTTGAGCAGTATCAATACGCTCCGTTTGATAAGAAGCGCCACTAGCTAATGGGGATGTAAAGCCTGTATTATTATAAAACTTAAACTGTGTTCCATTGGTAGGCGCTAAGATTGCCTCCTCTCCGGGGCATACACTTAACAAATTATCAATAGCAGGCTGTTCACTGGTATTATAGGCTAAGAAAGTTTCTTGCGCTTGTAAAGCTGTTTGCTGTAGACTGGTAAAGTCGTCATCTACTAAAATGGCAAAAGCAATTGTTTCTGTACTGCCTTTTGGTAGTAAGGGAATATGAGCAGAAAGGGTGTGTGCTACATTATTTCCTTCTCCAGTAATGCCCGCTTCTGTATGGGTAGTACCACTCGCTAAAGAGCCGTACTGCTCATTCAAATCGAAAATGTCAGTAAGCTGAATACCTGCGCCGTTGGCATTATCATGATCAATAGCAAAGTAATTGACGTTCTGCTCGGTCAGTAGCTTTAGCCCTCCATAGGGTTTATCTATACTGTAAACGTAACCCAGTTGATTAGCAGCATCCCAACTGGCCTTATTTTTAGTAGGATCATGTATGTCCCAATCTACAAATAAACCTACATAAAAATCCTCTAGGGCTTCCTCTGTAATGTTAGTTACATCATAGCGTACTACAACGAATTTATCATTGGGCGCTTCTTTCCAAGCGTACACCTGTTGCTTTACAAAAACGCCTACTGCAAAAGGATTACTTGTAGTATCGGTAAAAGTAACCTCTGCTTGTTCGAAGTCTTCTGTGTTCTGTATTGTTCTAAAAGTCTCAGTCACGGTGAAGTCGCTACTTTTAAATTGTGGATTACCAGGAAAGTACCAACTGACCGTACTCGCTATACTAGGATTAGGAGCCCTGTTGGCAATGAGTAGGCCAGCAGAGGTAGCCAGTGAACTACCTTGGTAAGCAATATCCTCACAGTAACTACAGTCGAAGTAGGTGGCTATCTGTCCGTTATTTCTTAGTGTAAATGCTAGTTGATTTTTAGCAATGGTATAATATTGAGGACTCACTAAAACACTGAAGTACTCGAAATTCAAGGCGTCACCGTCACGGTAGTCGATACGTAAATAAACCTCAGTGCCTGGAGGAATATCTTCGTCTACTATCAATACAAATGGATTATTCGTATTATTGGTACTTCCATTAGCAGATACTGCTCCTAAAGCTACATTGGCTTGCGTAACAGTTACGAAAGGGGAAGTACTAGAAAGCGTAGCTTCTAGGTTGTTGGTACCTTCTAGCCAGTTCTGAAAATTACAGACAAGTGTAGTGGTATCACCAGCCATCAGGTGTGACTTCCCAGCATAGCTTTGTTGTGTAGAAGTTATATAGCGTACATCGGTAGCAGCGATCGCTTGATGTACATTCAGGCGGCCTTGCCCAATTTTACCAGCCAACGTTGGGCTGTTCAAGGCTTCTACGTCATCGGCAGTAGCCTCTAAACGAGCCTTCACTTGTAGGGCAGATAGACTAGGATATTGTGTACGTACCAAGGCTGCTGCTGCCGCTACTTGTGGGGCAGAAAAAGAAGTTCCAGAGATACCTGAAGCTGGAAAATAGTCGCTGTCATTACGATTATAGGTAGTGTAAATACTTCGATAGGGCGCAAGGAGGTTGATTTCATAGCTATAATCACTTTGGCTATCTTTTCTGTCGTCTTGGCGAGAGCCCCCTACACCAATCACATTACGATAGCTAGCAGGATACCAGCGTTCTTCTGTACCTGCACTTTTTTGTCCGCCCGCAGCTACTAAAACGATGTTCTCATTAATAGTGTAGTAATTGAAAAGGTCTTCCTCATAACGAGAGTACCCGCCAGCGCGTTCTCTTCTCCCAAACGACATATTGATAACAGCCACGCCTCTACTAGCTAAGTAAGCCAGTGACGCTTCTAGCGCAAAGGACGCGCCATTGTCTGAGACAGCCTTGATGGGTAAATAACTACAGTTAAAACCTACTCCTGCAATACCTACGCCGTTATCAGGAGTAGCTGAGGCCACTCCTGATACAGCACAACCGTGGTAGCCGAAGGAGCCTGGAAGAGTCAGGTCTTTATCGTTGTTACCAAGGTCATAATAATCAGGATGCAGGTTCGTAGTGAGGTCTTCGTGGGTAAGCCTGAAACCATAATCTATAATTCCAATAATCGTATTAGGGTCTCCTTTTTGGATATCCCAAGCTTCAAAAGCATCAATTTTGTCTAGATACCACTGGTAATATTCACTACCACTGGCTGGGTCGGCTCCTGGATCGTTGGGGGTATAAAGTGGCTGATAATTATAAATAGGTTCAGCATACTCAATATCTGGATCGCTTCTAAGGGTTTGTAAGGCTTGTGATACACTGACACCCGGTTTAAGTGTAAGCGTATAGATACGGGAAAGATCAACAAGTGGTACATTACGTACATTTCGCTGGCGCGGATCTATACGTTTAAGTTCAGGGAAACGTTGCGTAGGAGAGGAAGTACTTACTTGTTGCAATACTGTTGTACTAAGAAGTTGTTCTTGCTGTAGTGTCCTACCGTTGGATTTGTAGGCTGTTGCTTTTACTTTGAATACGATCTTATCAGTTTGATAAGGTGGCATAGTGTGCTGTGAAATTCCTTCCGCAGAAATGAGTAGCAGGAAGAATAAGGTAAGTGTTATTTTCATATAAATCTACATACGTGTTGCTATAAATACGCTTTATGGTAAATACATAACCGCTTTGCTTATTGCAAAAGTTGCTTGTAAATATACAAATTTATTACATGTACTAGATTGAAGCACAATAGTATAGTAACGAACATTACTAGACTGAGGGCATGCCACTCTAGAAGCACCCTTGATTTATACGAACTTTCTTGCGTTACTCGTGCTCGATTTGATTACTTTATCCGTTGGTACGTATCACAAAAAATATTACCTTGTAATAACAGACGGAGAAAACTAGCCTTCTGACACCTAGTGTATAGCTGAGAATCGTGCAAGTATATGGAACATAACTACTCTTACCTCATAATTGACGATGATAACATTAATAACTTAGTATGTGAGTCTATCATCAAAAGATATTTTAAGCATCATACCATCCACGCTTTTCTTGCCGCCAAAGAGGCACTTTCTTTCATAGAGGAAGCACCCATAGATAAACAGCCTACTATTATTTTATTGGATATCAATATGCCAGAAATAGACGGCTGGGAGTTTATAGAGTTATTTTTACAACTGGATGATACCAAATTGCAGTACAAGAAAATTTTCATGCTTTCTTCTTCGATCGATAACAAAGATATGGAAAAAGCGGCTGCTTACGACTGTGTGATAGGCTATATTACGAAGCCTTTGAACAAGCTGAAACTATCAGAGGCTGTTGAAAAAACAGCAAAAATACTTTCGTGAATTTCCTTCGTAAAAGGTTTCCTACTTTTCGCCAGAGTTCGTAAGTTTACAATATGGAAGACTTTGTTGTATCAGCCCGTAAGTACAGACCTACTACTTTTGAGGCAGTAGTAGGGCAGTCACATATTACTACTACCCTAAAAAATGCTATCATTAATAACCACTTGGCTCAAGCCTTTTTATTTTGTGGGCCGAGAGGAGTGGGTAAAACAACCTGTGCTCGCATCTTAGCCAAAACAATTAACTGCCAACAACTCACCGAAGCAGGAGAGGCTTGTGGCGTTTGCGACTCTTGTCGTAGCTTTCAAAATAATGCTTCTCTTAATATCCACGAGCTAGATGCCGCTTCCAACAACTCCGTAGAGGATATTCGTCATCTAGTCGATCAAGTGCGTTATCCTCCACAGTCGGGTAAGTACAAAATCTACATCATTGATGAGGTGCACATGCTTTCCAATGCGGCTTTCAATGCTTTCTTGAAAACATTGGAAGAGCCTCCCAGCTACGCTATTTTCATCTTGGCTACCACAGAAAAACACAAAATTATTCCCACGATTTTGTCACGTTGTCAAATATTCGACTTCAATCGTATACAGATACAAGATATTACAAGACACTTGGCAAAAATTGCTGCACAAGAACAAATAAATGCTAGCCCAGAAGCGCTACATCTTATTGCTGAGAAAGCAGAAGGTGGTTTGCGAGATGCACTCTCTATGTTTGATATGTTGGTTACTTTCTCTACTGATCGTACCATCACCTACGAGCAAACGGTAGAGAACCTCCATATTCTAGACTATGATTACTATTTCAGGATGACAGAAGCACTACTAGAGGAGGAAGTAAGCCAAGCTTTACTCATTTTTAATGAGATTCTTAAGAAAGGCTTCGATGGGCATCAATTTATTGTAGGCTTGTCCTCACATCTGCGGAATTTACTAGTAGCCAAAGACCCTCAAACAACTACTTTACTAGAGGTGACAGAAGGGGTAAAGGAACGTTATTTGGTACAATCACAGAAGACTACGCGCTCGTTTTTAGTGACTGCTATGAATTTGGCAAGCTTATGTGACCAACACTATAAAACAAGTAAAAATCAACGATTACACGTAGAACTTACACTCATAAAGATGGCTTATATTCAGCGTACTATACAACTTGCTGAATCTTCTCAAGAAGAGGGTCAAAAAAAAAAGCCTAATGCAGTAGAAGGGAAGTCAACTCTCTATACAAAGAAAGATTTTAAGGCTACCGTAAAAATCCCTTCTAAACAAATATTAGAAGAAAAAAAAGTATATAAAGAAGAGAAAACTAATGAAACACCACAAGCAACCGTAGAAGAAGTAAAGGTGATAGAGGCAGTGCCCTCTTCTGTAAGCGAAGAAGAAGTAAAAAATGCTTGGAAAGGCTTAGCAGCTCACCACAAAGAAGATATCAAACAGCATATCATCCTTAACAGAGACTTTACTTGGGAAGCGCCTACCATTCACTTGGCACTGACTAATCCTATCCAAATGGATAATTTCCAGACGCTCAAGCCTACTTGGTTACAGTATTTGAGAGAGCAGCTTAATCACCCAACCATTCAGATTGAAGCTACCTTAGCCAAATCTACCCAAGAGAATACCAAACCCTACACCGCTCGTGACAAACTGAAGTACTTGGCCAAAAAAAACAAGCATCTCATAACATTACAACAACGTTTTGGGCTTGATCTTGATGGGTAAATAACACAAAAAGTAAATTTTACAGTGCGGCAGAAAAGTTCTCACTTTATGTATTTCTTCAGGAGAGAGCGGGTTACGCTGTAGCGTAAATCTTTTGAGTTGCTTTAATTGCCCAATCTGTGTGGGAATCGTCGTGATCTGATTCCCTAGTAAGGTGAGCTCAGTGAGTTGATGGAGTTGCGTAATGGCTATTGGAAAAGAGGTAAACTGATTACCATGCAAGTAAAGACTGTCCAAGTGGCGAAGTTGTCCTAAGGTATCGGGTAAGCTTACTAATTCATTCTGTTCGAGGTGGAGCGTTTCTAGTCGAGATAAATTACCTACTTCTCTAGGAATACGTTGAAGCCGATTAAAAGCTAAGTTGAGCTCTTTCAAGTGAGTAAACTGACCAATAGTAGGAGAAAGCTGTGGCAGGGGCAAACTTCGATTCAACTGCAAATACTTTACTTGTTGAACAAGCGATAAGTCTAAATGGGTAAAAGGATTGTGGGCTATGTTGAGAGAAACCAAGTTGCCTATTTCTGCTAATTGTGAAGGAATGTGCTCCAGTACATTGTTAGATAAATCTAAGTGTGTAAGTGTGGCTGGTAAGGTATCTTTAGGTAGTGAAGTAAGTCGATTGTTTCTCATTTTTAATACCTGTAAAGCAGATAGCCCGTTGAGCTCCTGAGAAAGATGTTGAATACGATTACTTGATAAATCTAAGGAGGTTAAATAAGCCAATTTATTGACGACAGTGGGAACATAGGAGAACTGGTTGTAAGATAAATCTAAGCTCTGTAAATTTTCTAATACTTCTACCGCCGACTGGAGCGTCTCTAAGCTTTGGTGACTTAAGTCTAAATGTTGTGACCGTACAATCTCCTGAAAAGTATCATTACTAAAAGGAAAAGCACGTTGAAAACGCTGACTCATTTCTGTAATGATCCGTTGTAAATGAATGGCACTTTTACTCATTTCAATAGCCAACTCGTAGGTTTTAGGGCTAAATAATAATGCTTTAAAAGCCTCTATTTCAGAAGATATAAGTTTCATAAGAGGTGTATAGGATAAAACAATGTAATATGGTAAGTGTACCATACCTGCAAGCTTAACTGATCTTAGCTAGGCCACTATGCAGGAAGTAAATACTCACCTAAATTATAAAGTGATTCTTGTATTTGAATAGTTAGTCAAGACAGTTCCTCAATTTATTGATTTCACTTGTATGAAACAACATTATGGGGCAATACTTACACACTATACCCTTTTACTGCCCATGTGATAAGAATATACATTTTATTTTTAACTAAATTTTGTTAAAAAATTGCTCGTTTTCTTGTACTACTTTTTAAAATACTTTACTTTGCAACGTAAAGTAAAGTTGTTGTTATGAAAGAATTACTCAAAGAGATCAATAAAGCCTTTGACAATAAAATTCGCTTAGCGATTATGTCCTCTTTGATGAGCAATGAATCGCTTACCTTTAATCAACTAAAAAGACTACTGGGCGCTACTGACGGTAATCTTTCTAGTAATGCTACTGTATTGGAGGAAAAAGAGTATATTGTGATACAAAAAAAGTTTGTTAGGAAGAAGTCTAATACTTCCTACACCGCCACAGAAAAAGGTAAAAATGCTTATAAAGTGCACGTAGAAGCACTGATGAAGATCATACAAAACAATTATTAGCGTTTATGATACCGCTAGATTTACCGCAGTACGCTCATCGTATGAAAAAAGAGAAGAGTGTATTGCGCATCTATGACATCATCCGAAAAAAGTATGTAATGCTCACGCCAGAAGAGTGGGTAAGGCAGCAGTTTGTGCATTGGTTACTAGAGGTACATCAATACCCTAAAGCACTGATGCGTGTAGAAACAGGGCTTAAATACAACCAGCGACAAAAAAGAACAGACTTAGTCGTTTATAACAGGGCTGGGCTTCCTTTCGTATTGGTAGAGTGTAAATCTATGAAGATAACCTTAGATCAACAAGTATGTGAGCAAGCGGCTCTCTACAATGCCACCCTGAAAGCTCCCTACATCATCGTTACAAATGGTTATTTTTATCAAACCTTTCATGTTGATCAATGCGCTAAGAAAGCAGAAGCTTACCAAGGGATTCCACAATTTGCTTAAAAGCTTATTTTTACCTATTGACTTTATTTAAAGGAAGCCTTTGAAATTAGAGGCGCAAGTCCTAAATTCAGTTCAATTAAATCATCTCTTCGAAAAATATGCTGAGTTTTATACGCAGGTTGAGCTTAAGAGCCAAGTTTTTAATTTTTACTACAGGTGTACTCGTCATTATATTTGCAGTATTGGCGGTTGTCATTTACAGAAGCCAGAAAAACGACATCATTGCCAATAGTGATCGCAGGATGTACAGCCAACTCGAAGACCTTACCAACCTATTAGAAATAGAGTATAAATACAAGCAGTCCTCTATTGAAAATGCCTTGAAGGTAGCAGCCAATGTCATTAGTAATCGAGGGGAGATTAGTGCCACTGAAGCAACTACGGTCTTAGCCATCATTAATCAAAAAACGGAGAGCAAAAAAATTGTAGAAGTACCGCAATGGCTGATAGCAGGCCAAATGGTACAAAAAAATAATGCTCTGGTCGATACCATCCAAAAGCTGACTGGTAGCCAAACAAGCATTTTTCAAAAAATACCAGATGGCTATGTACGAATCAGCACTACTGAGGAAGCTGCTGATGGTGCAAAATCTCTGTTGGGGTATTATTTATCTAACAATGATCCTATTGTACAGACCATTGCACGTGGTAAAAAATTTGAAGGGCGCCTCAATATCGACAACGAGTGGTACATCACTGCTTATCAGCCCATTCGCATTAACGGGGAGATAGCAGGAATGCTTTACACTGGTGCCAAAGAAAAAGACTTAGGTTACTTACGTAAAAAATTCAAAGAAAAGAAATATTATAATACGGGCTACCCCTTTGCCATGACACCCGAGGGAGAGTACATTATTCATCCCATTTTAGAAGGAAAAGACAACCAAGACCCGGAGTTTACGGCCTTTGTAAAAAAGAATAAACGAGGAAAGTACCGTTACAAGTATCCAGATAACAAAGACGGTGCTTGGAAGCTTACCTATTTTACCTACTATGAGCCTTATGATCTCATTATTGGCGCTACTTTAGACGAAAACCAGATTCTCGACAGAACACTGGTAGGGGTAAAGAACACACTGATCTTGGGTTTTTTGGTTGCCCTTCTTCTATGTTTATTAGGGATTGCGCTTATCGTTAATTGGATTACTAGCGTGATCAACAAATTGGTAGTGATTTTAAGTGGTATGGCAGCAGGTCGAAAAATGGAACCTGTTCAGATCAAGAGTGAAGACGAAATCGGGGTCATGGCTTCTTCTGTCAATACACTTATTGATGGCTTTGATGCCTACGCTAATTTTGCCGAACAGATTGGGCAAGGCAATTTAAATGCTACCTTCAAGTCCTTGAGCGAGTCAGATATCTTAGGGAATGCACTCATAGAAATGAAGGAAAGTCTAAAGCAAGTTGCTCAAGAAGATAACAAACGTACGTGGATGTCTGAAGGACTAGCACTTTTCTCTGATATACTACGTAAGTACAATGATGATATCCAAAAACTCTCTTACGAAATCATTGCCAATCTTGTAGGTTACATCAATGCGAACCAAGGAGGAATTTTTATTCTCAACGAAGAAGATCCCCAACACCGTCATTTAGAAATGCTAGCTTGCTATGCTTATGATAAACATAAGATGATGAAAAAACAAGTCAACGTAGGTGAGGGGCTACTGGGGCAATCTTTTAAGGAGCAAGACACCCTCAATATAAGAGAAGTACCCGATAACTACGTCAACATTGTATCTGGCTTAGGAGAAGCAAATCCTAATAACATTCTCATTGTACCGCTTACTTCCAACGACATTACCATCGGTGTGGTGGAGTTGGTCGCTTTCGAAGCCTTTAGCGAGCGCGACATCGAGTTTGTAGAGAAAGTATCGGAAAGTATTACCATTACGATCTCTTCTGTAAAGAGTAACTTACAAACAAAGGCATTACTAGAAGAGTCACAAGAGCTCACTGAGCAGATGCGGGCCCAAGAAGAAGAGATGCGCCAAAACGTAGAAGAGTTACAAGCCACCCAAGAAGAAATGCAGCGTAACACCAAAGAGATGCGCCGCATTCTGCAAGAGGAACAAAAGAAACAAGCCCTATTGACAAGCGTGATTGATAGCCCCAAAGACATGGTCGTGGCGCTAGACGAAGACTATAAAATTCTTTCTTTCAATGAGGCTGCCCAAGCTTGGTATTACAAAACCAACGGTGTAAAGCTCAGTGTAGGGGTCAATATACTTCCTATGCTTACCTTACAACAAAGAGAAGCCTACAAAGATAAGTTCAAGCAAGCGATTGAAGGAGAGATTGTTCAATACGAAGAGGAAGTTCTCCAAGAAGAAGCGCCTAGCGACTTTTATGAGCATCGTTATTATCCGCTCAAAAATGACCAAGGCAGTATCTTGGGGCTATCTATCGTGACCAGAGAGGTATCCACACGAAAACACAAAGAAAAAGAACTCCTCAAAAGTAACCAACACTTACAAGAGAGCGAAGAAACACTACAAACGACACTTCAGAAGGTAAAAGAAGAAAGAAATACTGTTCAACAGAAGCAACAGTTTACAGAGCAACAGTTACAAGCCATCAACGAAAGCACACTAGGAAGAATAGACATCGACTTAGATAGTACCATACTATACACCAACAGTATGTTCTGTAATATTATGAGCTATAGCAAAGAAGAACTCGAAGGAAACTCCTACAAGATGATGGTCAAAGAGAGTGAGCAGAATAGTGTGAACTACATCGAGTTTTGGCGAAACTTACGCAGTGGCACAGTACAGGCTGGTGTTTACAAGAGAAAGAATAAATTTGGGGAGGATGTATGGCTCAATGCCGTGTTTATGCCTTTAAAAGATGAAAATGGAAAAGTACATAGAATTATGAAAGTATGCTTTGACGAAACGGTAAGAGTACTCAAAGAAAAAACATATAAAGACAAAATAGAGCAGCTACAAAAAGAAATAGATCAGCTTAGAAAATAAAAAAAAGCCTTTCTTCTTGAAAGGCTTTTGGCGGAATGGACGGGATTCGAACCCGCGACCTCCTGCGTGACAGGCAGGCATTCTAACCAGCTGAACTACCACTCCATTTGAGAAACGTTTTGCAAAGGTATTACTTTTTTTAAGGGATACAAATTTTTTTGAATGCTATTCTGACGTACTCAAAAAGTGTTGATGTGGTGGATGATGACAGTACCCTACAAGACCCTTTGAATAATGTTTTTTAAGAAGGCGATAAGTACGCGCATCTGCATAGTTCCACGCGACCCAGCGTCGTTTTTCATATGTCTCCATAAAATACTCAATACGATTGGCCAACTGTCCTAAATTGCGCGCATTGCGCGTTTCTGAAGAGGTATTACTCAATTTTTCTCTCTGTTGGTGTAGCATAAATAAGGTGTGATCTGCTCTTGCTAAGAGGAAAGAAGCATCCACTTCTTTAGAAATAACGTGAGGGTGCGCCAAATTGTAACGCACCATCAGCACGTCCCAGTTGATTCCACAAAGCCCTACAAATACCAGATAAGTCGCCCACAAGTTTTGACGTAAAAGATAGCTAAAAGAATGCTTGTAGCTGATTTTTTGCCACAAAGTAAAAAGGCCAAAAAGCGTAAGTAACAAGAAAACAAGTACTCCTATACGCTTGTAGGCTAACCCGTACACATAGATGTAATAGTACGTGCGAAGCCCCACAGAAATGATCAGTATGAAGTTTTGTAAAATCCAGAGGTAAGCAAGCCTTTTGAGCCACTGATTTTTTTGGTAAAAGTTGAGATTACGACGGAAGAAATACAACAAAATACCCATAGAGAGTAAGATGCTAGCAATTAACTGGTAGGTGCCTTCGTGAAGCGCCGTAGAGAGATCTACTTGGCTATAATCAAATTTGAACCATAGTAACGTAATATCAAAATAGTTGACTAAAAGGAGCATCATGTTGACTAGTCCCATAAGTAGTAGGCCCGTTAGTAACTCGCTCTTTAGGGCAAGTGTTTTAAATGAATGTGTCAGTTGGAGCTGCTTTCTGTAAAGATAATTGGGTTCTCGTATATCCCATTGTGTGAAAATACGAACAGGCTGCTCGCTAAAGACAGTGCCGATAATAAGAAAACCCAGTAACGTAAAACCCATCTGCGACCAAGAAAAATGAAGTAGAAAGTCACTGAGTGTGAGAAAGGATTGCTCGCCTAAATGGTTGGTAAAGGATAAAAAAGAGTCGTTACCTGCCCTAAACATCCATAAGAATACGCCCGAAAAACACAGGGGTGCTACTAGCAATCGCCCCCAGCGCGACACATTGAAGCTACGCTGCCAAGCAGATTGTCGCTTCCGCAAAAAACGCCATCCTGCTTGTGGGACAAGCAATAAGGTAGTAAGACTCGTCAATAAACCGTATAATAGAGAACGGAGGCGAGGCTGCAAGGCAAAGCCTGTAAAAAGAACAAAAGAAATAAGATGGATGACCTGACTTAGCAAGGAGTGATGCCATACTACCAAACCACCAGTGAGAAAGGTACCCAAGCCCAATGAAATAATTTTTTTAGAAGGGAGAACTTCCGGAGAACACCACAGGAGGGTAACCATTAAAAACGTAGAAAAAAACCATAAATTAATACCATAGCCTGCTTGCCAAAAGAGAAAATGATAGAGTAATATCCCAATGGTAGCAAGAGAAAGCCTGCGTGAATTTTTCATATAGCACACTTGTTTTTGAAGCTATTTACCGCTACTTTCAAGCAAACACAAGTACTTTAACCTTTGCTAAGTTCTTTTAACATTTCTTTAGAAGTACATAGTGTAGAAACACGATTCCTTGTGTATATTGCCAATACTATGACAACTAACTACTACCTACTACACGACAGCACAGAAGCCGATGAGATGAAACAGACGTTGCAAACACTGTTGGAAAAAGGGGAGTTAACAAACATTAAGCTAGCATTACCTATCTTACAAGGAGGCGGCTTGCCTACTGCCTTCTATCACTATGTAATAGGGATTTATCTACTGTATGAAGACGAAGAAGTAGAGGTAATGTGTGGGCATTTACTGGACACTTTCTTACTGGAAGTAGGCGTGCAAATTCGTAAGCTTAAGCAACCACTCAAAGCACTTAATGAAGAAAAAGTATACCACATGCTAGCAGATTTGGCAACCATTCCTTCTCTTGACTTGCTATGGGTAGCACATCAAATGATTGAGGTTTGGGGCTTAGGAGGAAAGTACTGCTTAAAACACGCATTGGGTTCAGAAGAAGAGACTATTGGAAAAATGATCTATAGAGGTAAGTTGAGCTTTCAAAACTTTGCGCTTGAGGCACTGCCAGAAAGTATTGGGAAGTACGGAGAAGAAATTACTATTCTTGATATTTGTGGCAACGCCTTCGAGAGATTGCCAGATACGATAGAACAACTGCATCGGCTCTCAGGCTTAGATTACGAAAATACACCGCTTAATGAAAAGGAACTAATCAGGCTAGAAGAGGTTTTTCCTGACATTATGTGTGATAATTATTACAAAGAAGCTTCGGTGTATGTAAAAGAGGAAGCTTGGGAAAAAGCTGCTGCTACTTTTGCCAAAGTAACACAACTGAAAGGAGCCTTTGCAGAGGCTTGGTATCATTGGGGGAGAGCACTACAACAGCTACAACAGCACACACGTGCAACGGAAGTTTGGAAAAAAGCGTTACGGGTATACGATGAACGTATCGAAGAACACCCTAATAGCGCAAATAGTTATTACGGAAAGGCATTGGTATACATAGCACAGCGACAGGTAGAAGCGGCTACTGAAATGCTACAACAGGCTATTACCATCAATAAACAATACAAGCGTCAAATTCGGTATGCCTCCGAGTTTGCACCATTTTTGTCACATAAGGCTTTTCAACAGCTAGCATTAGAAGAATTATAGCAGCTACGTAAGCATATTACGCACCAACGATAGCAACTTAGATCGTGAAACTTATAAGGTAAGTAAGTAAATCATAGTTGTTCCCGTAACATTATTGAGAATAATCTATTTACAAAAGAATACAATGGCAGAGAAAGACGCAGCAATACTGGAAGAAGTTTCTAAAATAAGTATCAAATTCTTATTGGAAGAACCCTTTTACGGGCACTTCTTCACGGGACTAGTAAAAGATGTAAGTGAGCGTATAGATACGTTAGCGGTAGCTTATTATAATAATTTGGTGAGGCTGTACATCAATGCCAACTTCTGGAGAAATCAACTTCACAGTACCTCCTACAAGCTAGGCGGACTCAAGCACGAAATTCTACATATCGTACTCAAGCACATCTTCCGCTACAAGGACTTCAGTAATAAACAAGTCTTCAACATCGCGGCCGATTTGGTAGTTAATCAATACATCGATCCTGATCAGCTCATTGAGGGCGCGGTTACTCTCGATCGTTTCCCAGAGATGCAACTCAAAACCAACGAGAGTATTAATTATTACTATAATGAGCTGTTTGATTTTATTAAGCAGCAAACAGAGAAAGAAGAAGACTGTGATCAACCTGGTGACAGTGATTCAGGCTCACAAGGTACTAACCAATCTTGGGAAAACCTCAAAGATTATCTCAGGCCAGAAAGTCAATATCAACGACAACACCAGTTTTGGCGTTGGTTAGAAGAACTCTCCAATGCCGAACAAGAAATTGCAGAAGAGTCTGTTAACCAGACTCTAGAGAATACCTTACAACGTATCAAGCCCAAAGACTTTGGTAAATTACCAGCAGGCTTACAGCGCTACTTAGAGGCTTTCGAGCAGTCATTAATTCCTAAAGTAAACTGGCGCAGAATTCTACGAATATTTGCCGCTAGTAGTCAGAAAACCTATTTGAAAAATACCCTGCGTCGTCCTTCCAAGCGTTATGGTATTACGCCTGGCATTAAAATCAAACGTAAGAACAAGCTACTAATTGCTATTGATACTTCGGGAAGTATACAAATGGAAGAGCTCCGTGAGTTCTTCAGTGAAGTATATCATATTTGGCGACAGGGTGCCGAAATCTATATTGTAGAGTGTGATGTGAAAATCCATCGGCAATACCCTTACCGAGGTACTGCCCCCAAAATTGTGGCAGGAGGGGGAGGTACTTCTTTCGAAGCACCTATTCTATTTGCCAACGAAACGTACCAACCAGATGCCCTGATCTATTTTACAGATGGCTATGCCGCTATACCTACTGTAAAGAGTCGTTGCCCGCTGATGTGGCTCGTGAGCAAAGGGGGTGCTGCCGAAAGCGACTTAAAAGACTTTCAAGGACGTATCTTGAAAATGAACTAATAATCATAAAAAATCTAATCTTAAGAAGATTGTACGCTGATGAAACATAATTATATTTTCTACGGAACCAAATGCAATACAAAAGAACTAGAAGACTTTATAAAACATACCATTCAGGCAAACGAAAAAGCAGAAGCAGAGCAAAGGCGTAAAACACCTATCTGTATATGGGGTGAACACGGTATTGGTAAAACACAAACAGTAGAAGACTTTGCGTTAGAACAAGGTTATAAGTGGCGGTATATTGCCCCTGCACAGTTCGAAGAAATGGGCGATCTAATCGGTATGCCTCATATTGCTGAGGATGAAAATAACCAAGAAGTAACGGTAATGGCAGCGCCCGAGTGGGTGCCGCAAGAAGAAGGTCCCGGTATACTCTTGATTGACGATGTAAACAGGGCAGACGACCGCATTTTACGTGGGATTATGCAGCTCTTACAAAACTATGAGCTAGTAAGCTGGAAAATGCCTCCTAAGTGGCACATTGTCCTTACCGCCAATCCTGATGGAGGAGACTACTCTGTAACGCCCATGGACTTTGCGATGCTCACAAGGATGATTCACATTACGCTTACTTTTGATGCCAAACGGTGGTCTTTTTGGGCAGAGAAAAACCAAGTAGATCCACGTGTAATTAGTTTCGTTCTTACTTATCCAGAACTCATAAGCGGTGAGAGGACTACTCCCAGAACCATTGTGCAGTTTGCAGAATCAATTGCTAGTATCAAAGACCTTAAGGAAGAGCTTGGCATTGTAAAAATGCTGGCCGATGGTTGTATGGATAGCAACACAGTGACTTCGTTTATCTCATTCCTCAACAACGATTTAGGTAAACTGATTACTCCTGAAGAGATCGTAACCGCAGAAGACTTTGAGAAAGACGTTTATCGAAAAATAAAAAATACAGTTGAGCAGAAAACAAAGCGTGTAGATATACTAGCAGTGATATGTACTCGCCTTATTAACTACCTTACCTTGAGTAAAGAGAAGTTTAAGGCCGAGCAGATTGATAATGTGAAAGAATTCTTGAAGATGGACTTCTTACCGAATGATATGCGCTTGATTGCAATGCAAGACTTGGTAATGTCTCGTAATAATGCCCTCAAGGCTGTTTTACAGGATCCTGAGTTGGCAAAAATGTATTTGAGTAAGGCGTAGTGTTACAGAAAAACTAAGAAGCCTTCAAAGAGATTATCTTATGTAAAAATTAGAAAGACAGAGGAGCTTGTATAAAATACGGGCTCCTTTTATAAAGAGATGTCGTAAAAATGAGTGTTACTTCTTCTCTGATAGGTCCTTTGCTTGCTTTACCCATTCGTCTCGTTCTATTCTACCTGGAAAAAAAGCAATCGCTTTTGTAACTTGCTCTATGTCTTTTTTGGTAAAGCGTGAAATCTGTGCGAAAGTAAAAATATTCAAGGCATTCAGTTTTTCCTCAATAAAAGGGCCCACACCAGAGATAATCTTTAGGTCGTCTTTTTCTGCAGCAGTCGCTGTACCCATTGTAGAATAATCAAAAGAAGCTGCCTTTTCTTTAATTTTATCAAGGGTTGCACTTTTCTTATCCTTTTCAACAGACACTTTTGATTGTGATTGCTCCTTTAATTGATCCATAGCTCTTGACTGTAGAATCTCTATCTCATTTTGTAATTGTGTGATGTGACTATTAAGTATACCCTGCTGCTCCTTACAATCCACGCGCTCTTGTGTAAGTTGTGTTTGTAGCATACTATTTTCTTTCTCTTTTTTTGCTACATCATTTTTAAGATGTTCTATTTGACGATGCAACGCAGTAAGTTCTTCCTCTGGCCTAGTATCAGAAGGCGTTATTGAAGCACTATTTATACGACTACGCATCAAAAAATAGACAATAAGCCCCCCTAGAATGGCTGCCACTACAAGAAAAAATACAGAAACTAAAACAGCGGTAGTAAAATCCATGATACAAGTGAGTTAGATGAAAGTAAAATAAATTAACGGCGTATATAAAGTTCTACGCGTCTATTCTTAGCCCTGCCCGTCTCTGTGGTGTTATCTGCTAGAGGTTGTGCTTGCCCTTTGCTATCCACCTCAATTTGTATGGGTGGTAGTCCTACTGCCGCTACCAAATACGCTTTCACACTTTGTGCTCTTTTTTCTCCAAATACGATGTTCCTCTCAGGACTTCCTGTGCTATCTGTATGGCCTATGAGTTGTAGACGCCCTTCAGGATTTTTCACTAGCCAGTCTTTTGCTTGCCGAAAAAAGACGCGATGCGTTTCTTCAACAATCAGCTCAGTACTCATAGGTTGAAAATAAATGGTATAAGTACGCTGTAAAACTTCTTCTTGCGTAGGAGTTGTATCTTCTGTAGTACCTTCTTCGACGGTAGCTGTAGAAACTGTATCAAGCAGCTCGCTTACCGCTTCTTCTTCGGTCGATGGCTCCTCTATTTCCTCTCTTTCAGAAATTGAGGCTTCTGCTGGGTCATAACATAGTTGTTTAATCTTGCAAGTATACACATAGGCACCACCAGCGATCCAACCTACTAAAATAATACTTAAAATGAATACAGTTTTATTCATAAGCAATCTTTGTGACCAATGGTAATGTACAATAGTAAGTTTACGAAATTTTAACGAGAAAAGTTGATGCTAAGGTTATTTTTCTTAGAGTAATGTCCTAGTTATAAGAAATTTAACTATTCTATTAAATTGGTAATATTGCGTAGCTCGCTTCTATATTGGGAGAAAATACGCGCCTTAGAAATAAAGCCTATGTATTGTTGCCCTTCTACTACAGGAAGGTTCCAAGCGTTGGTTTCGTCGAATTTACGCATGACTACATCCATACGCTCATTGACATAGATACGAGCAGGTGGGTCTTGCATTACTTCCTTCACCAAGCGTTGGTCGTAAAGTGTTTGGTCAAACATAAAGTTTTTGACATCGTCTAGTGTAATCACTCCCTTAAAGTGACCTTTTGCATCTACCACCGCAAATAAACTCCTCCTCGACTTGGTAATGAGTGCTACTAAATCACCTAGTGTCTTATCAGGATGGATGGTTTTAACATCCGTTTCTATAAGCTGTGAAGTATCCAGTAGCAACAGTACGTTGGTATCTTTATCGTGTGTAAATATCTCTCCTTCTTCTACCTGTTGCTTGATTTCCATAGAGTAAGGTTCAAAGTGCCTTACCATCGCGTGTGCTAGGGTAGCTACCAACATTAGGGGTATGATGAGTTCATACCCTCCTGTGATTTCTGCAATCAAGAAAATCCCCGTTAAGGGTGCATACATCACACCTGCTAATACACCCGTCATACCCACAATGGTAAAGTTCGTTTCTGGCAGCTTATCCAACCCCAAAAGGTTCACAACCCGGTCAAGTACAAACCCCAAGTAAGCGCCTACAAACAGGGCAGGAGCAAAGTTACCCCCATTCCCGCCACTCGCTAAGGTAATAGAAGTAGCGATGGCTTTGAGCAACATAATAGCCCCCACAAAGCCTAACAGCAACCATTCTTCTTGTGCAAAGGGTTGGAAGAAACTCTCTTCTAAAAGTAAAAAGGCTTTCCCATCAGCCAAGAGCTTAATACTTCTATAACCTTCCCCAAAGAGCGGTGGAAAAACGATGATGAGGAGCGCTAAACACAAGCCGCCCAATATCACCCTTAGCCAAACTCTATTAGACTGCTTAAAAAAATGCTCTATTTTATGCGTGATGTGCATGTAATAAAGCGAGATGGCCCCACAAAGAAAAGCCAGTAAGATGTAATAAGGGATATTGGTATATTCAAAAGGCTGTTGTAAGCGAAAAGCAAAGAGGATATTCTCGTGTAAGATAATGTTAGAGACCAAGGCGCCACAAGCTGCTGCAATGATCAACGGAATGAAAGAAGAGACGGTAATCTGAGTAAGTAATACCTCAATCGCAAACATCACCCCTGCAATAGGGGAGTTAAAAACGGCCGCAATCCCTGCTGCTGCGCCACATCCTAGTAATAAGGTTTTTTCTTTATAATTAACGTGAAGTGCGCGTCCTACATTACTTCCTGAAGCAGCGCCCGTAATAACAATGGGTGCCTCCAAACCCGCAGAACCACCAAAACCCACCGTCAGCGCGCTGGTCACCATATGGGAGAAAGTCTTGTGTCTTCGCACGTTAGAACCGCCCTTCACAATTTCCCTTAAAATATTGGCGACGCCTTTACCAAGCTCAGTCTTTAATAGATATTTTACAAACAACACAGTCAGGGCAATGCCCACAATAGGAAAAAGTGCCTTCCACAAATGATCAATCCCCTCTTCGTGGTCGTAGTGGATGTAATGATGCAGGCCGTGTACTACTGACTTAAGCAATACGGCTTGTAGCCCTGCCAATAAACCTACCCCAATAGCAGCTAAAATGAGAAACTGCTTGTTGGTAAGGCGTTTTCTGAGCCGTTGGATACTAATTCTCTTGTATTGAGTAAGTGCTGTATAATGCTGCTTCGGGATGCGCTTGGCCATCTTGGTACTTATTGAAAGAAGGTATGATTGTCTACTATCATAGGGTGTTTTACAAAGATCATATTCTTTTCGAGAAAACGGGAGTTTTTAGTAAATTTTGTCATTGATAGATGACCATTAAAAACATAAACACGCTTTTTTATGATTACCCTTTCTTCTGATTTTAGTATTGGTGTAGATTTATTTCCTGTGGCAGAAAAGCACCAACAAGCCCTCATTGATACCCTTACTCACCAACAGCTACCCTTGTGGCAGGCTGTTCCTTTTTTTGTATCCGCAAGCATCCATAAAAGCTTAGATGGCACAAGGGTTTTTGTGTATAGCCAATGGGAGAAACCCTATTTGCCTACTAGTAGTGCACTTGCGCCAGCCCTAGCCGCTTTCTATTCACCAGATCGCAGTGCTTTGGAAGTTTTTGTAAGCCGTGCAGCACAAGTACCCATCAAAATTGAAGTGGGAGATAAGGTTACGCATTTAGCAGAGTTTAGGATGTTACCCACACAGCAAAAGGAGATGATTGCTTTGGCTACGACAGAGATAGACCGTGCAGGTGCAGGGAAGCAAGGCTTACTCTCCGCTACTTTTCACAGAAGTGTGGATGGTACAAGGGTTTTCAATTACGGTCAGTGGGAGAGTGAAAAGGCTTTTCAGGCTATTCTCAAGAAGGAAGGCTTCAATCCTGATACACCTTATTGGGCGGGTATAGCTAAGAATGAGTTTCATCTTTATCAGGTGGTAGCGCAGTTTGCTAAGCAGGTTTAGAAAAGTATGTTATCCACTTTCCACTGCTTTGATTTTGTAAATTCGCTTAAGCTACTGCAGGGTCTGTGATCTGGCTCGGTAGATAGTTTGTAGAACCTACGATACAGGTTCGGCAAGTATATGTTTATAATCTGCCTAAGAAGGCTATTTTTTCAGTGAACTACCTTATAGTCCAAAGAAAAAGTATTTTGTTCAATTCGCTCCATTAAAAGGTAGAAACAGACAGCGTATACCATTTGTAAGCCGACCCAGTCCCATTTATGAATAAGGCAGCTCCCCAGTACCAAAAAAGCGATGATAGCAGTGCCTCCAATGAGTCCCCACTTTGTTTTGACACCCAAGATTAAAGAAATACCCACTAAGGCTTCTGCGATGGGTAAAATAAATGCAAAAGCCCTTACCAATACAGTTGGTAGAAACGTGGGCTCAAATTCTACAGCCATCCAATCTACAAAACCTATATATCCATAGTAGAATCTATTCACAGCGTGAAAAAGGAAGTTTACCCCCATGATTAATCGAAATAATAAATAACCCATTGCTTTCATTTTTCTTATGTTTTAGCGTTGAACTCTTGACAAACTTAACTCATTACTATACTTTTGTCAAGTAGTTACCTTTTTGTCAAGTAATGGCAGAAATGTCTAAATTTTGAAAACGATTTATATGGAAGAGAAAAAAAATGAAAAAAAATATCAGAAAGCAGACGATTGTCCCATCGCAGCATCTATTCACGTAATTGGAGGTAAATGGAAGCCTATTATCATCTGGGTTTTAATGAAGAAGTCCTACCGTTTTGGCGAATTGCACAAAACAATTTCAGGAATTGCCTTAAAGGTTCTCTCACGGCAATTGAAAGAATTGCAAGAAGATGGTATAGTTGATAGAAAAGCGTATCCAGAAGTGCCCCCGAGGGTGGAATATTCTCTAACAGAAAAAGGAAAGAGCCTTTCTGATATTATGAATTCACTAGCGCATTGGAGTAACGTACACATATATAGTTATGGGAACAAAAGAGTGTAATGTCAGCTTTTGTTCTCATCTTACAAGTAATTATTAGCTACATAGCTTCCAGAAAGTCTTCTAGCAAGTCAGTTGGGAGATACTTTTGAATCATTGACGGGTTTGTGTGAGTCTGAAAAATCCTTTCCCAATGCCAAGGTAAGTCCAAATCTAGCTGCTCAATGGCTAGCGCTTCTCTACGGGAAAGATGATACCAGCTTACCCTTTCGGGGTATTTTTGCAATATCTTGTACGAGATCGCCTTGTTCATAGAGAGTGCGCGCCAGTCCCAATCCTCTTGAAAATATACAATGAGTTCTTCTGTGATATGCGAATTGGAAGATAAACTGACCCAATCCCAGTCTTCCTTGTTTGCCTCTACTAGCTGTATACTGAGTTGTAAGCCAGTATTACTGCTGAGCGCACGAAAATAGCTTTGATTGAGCTGACTATTAAAATAATCCCAGTACGTGTGCCAAGGAAAATAAGGGTTCCCGCATAAAGCGTACAGGTTTTCTTGTAGCTTATTCTGGTATTGAGCAATAAAGTCGTGATGCCAGAGGTGTTTTGCGTACCTACATATATTTTCCCAATCAATCGTTTGCACGTTTTCCTTTGCTTGTTTTTGTAACATCAAATCGAAGAAATCAGGCGACCAGTTATTCCCTTTAGCGTAATACGTCCAGTAAAATTTTTCTTCATCATCCTCACTCCACCGAATCCAGTCTTCGTTACCACCCCAGTCTAAATAAGGAGTTTGCTCTAGCTGGTGAAAGAAATTTTCCACGTAGGTATACATTTGTTGGTAATAATCGACTGTCCAATCAATTTGCTCATTATTAATCAAACCATCGAACATGCCTGTCCAAGCACCATGATCCATCTCTGCGTCTGCCCACATCACTTTCTCTGGAAACGTGTCTGCTAATTCTTTTAGAAAAGGAATTTTATCCTCATTGGTTAATCTACGCCAGTGCCAACGATCCTCGAAAGCTTGGATCAATTCAATACTCCAAGGCAATTGCCAACTCATCCACCGCCAATCCCAGCGATCTTCAAACTTCTGAATAAAGGAGATGCTCCAAGGGAGCCCGGCATTCCAGCTAAGTCTTTTCCAGTTTAGTTGATCCTGATGCTTCTCAATGAATTCGGCTGTCCACGGAAAGCCTTGTACACCACTAAATAAATCCCAGTGTAAGCCTTTTGCTTGCTCCACTACTATGGGTGCCCATTCGTGAGCATCCTCTCCCCAAGAAGTAAACTGAAAATACTTGTAGGTACCTAAATCAGTATCAGAGCTCAGACTATTTTTTAGGTACTGCCTTGCGCCCCTATTCCAATGAGGTAAACACAGGGCAAGTAGGTCTGCCTCTTGAAATACCTGAGGGTTCCACATGAGGTCATCCCACTGCCATTTTTTCTTTTTGATGAAGGTTTTGATCAACTCAGGCGTAAGAGGTATCGCTGGATTGGTATTGAGAACCAATCCTTCACGCCAATGTAATTTGTTTTGAAAGCGCTCCAAGATAGCGGCTGTCCACGGGATTTGCTCGTTTTGGCTAATTTGCTCCCAATCCCACACATTTGTGTATTGTGTTAGTAAATCTTCGGAAAGGGGACAGTACCTAGAAATGACTTTGATAAAGCGCTCTTTCTGATTAATCAGTTGTTGAAGGGTAAACATAAGGTGGATTAGTAAGGGTTTTTGATTACATTTTGTAAGAAGCTTTCAATCAATCATCAATTGAGTCAATCTTTGCTTCTTTGAGGTAAAGCTACCCAGAAATTTCATTTTCAAAAAAGAAAGCGAGTACTCAATACTACTAGAACTCTTTTCGAAGAAATATGCCCAAATTATACGTGTAGTTGCTAGGGACTTCAGCCGATCCACCGATAATGTTTTGATCAAGTCCAAAGCCACCTTGAAATTTTCCTACCAAGTCTACACCTAGGCGTACTTGTTGGTAGCTGAATAAATGCTCGTTCAAGCGGTGGTTCATTATACTCCCAAAAATCAATTGACTGAACAGATTGAGCTTATCGTTGAGTTTAGGCGTAAAAAATACCAGCCCAAATAACTCGTATTCTGCTTTATCTCTGATAATCCAAGTGGGGAACAAATTGATAAAAAGGTTGCCTGATTGGTTTGTGTAAACGTAAGAGACAGCCAAAATTGGGGCAAAGTCTCCTTCGCTATAAATAGCTCCACTAGATAGCCCCCAGCTAGTAGTAAAATTATAAGTCACTTGTGAGCTAATAAAAGAGCTATTTCGCTGCGAGTCTTCGTAGTCCACAGCAAATCGTCCCATACTGAAGAGGCTCCATCTTGCTTTTTGATCAAAATCTTCAAAGAAGAAAAACTCGTGTTGAAGCTGTTTATGACCTACTATTACCTCTATAGGTATCTGTGCTAGCAAACTACTCGGCCATAGTAGACTAAGAAATAATAACTTTCTCATTTTTACGTAATAATTGATGAGCAAATAATAACGGGATGAGGCAGACGGCAAACCAGTAAAAAGGTAGTTGTAAGGAAACGACAGATAAAGCGCCAAAGATGAGCGTAGTAAGAAAGCTACTAACGCTACTGAGCGCTTGTACAATCCCAAATATTTCACCTCTATCGTCTGCTTCTGTATACCTTCCAATTAAGCCATCCATTAAACCAGGAAGTAGACCGATGGTGAGACAGTCTAGCGTTACTATGGTGTACAAGGCTAGCTGAGACCCTCCAATCAGCGCGTAGCCTACGTGGGTGATCATACCGATCAAAGACATCCACACCAAACACTGCGTTGGATGTAGCCTGTCGACGAGGTAAGAATAAAAGATATAGCTAACGATGAGAAAGATTACACCAAAGTAGGTGAAGAAATAAGAGATCTCTTTTGGGGTCATCTGGAGTGACCCCAAGCTGATGTATGTAATAAGGTAATTGTAGTACCCAAGACTTAGCACCAGACAAATTTGTAAAATTACTGTATTGAGTAATCCTGGGCGACTTTTATCTAACGTGATGATTCTTTTAAAGTGGCTGATGAGATGAAGAGACGCCTTAAACGTATTACGCCAATCTACTGGAGCCCTTGACCGTTTTAAAAGCAACGTTTCCTTAAAAAGATAGCTTAGTAAAATATTGATCGCAGAAATAGCAATACCTGTATAAATAAGTGTAGGCACAATCTGCTTATCAACAACGTTAAAACCAAGTAGTATGAGCGAGGCGATAAGCGGTCCAAGAATAAACCCTAGAGATACGATGGTTCCCTCCAGCCCCATATTGCGTAGCAGGTCTTTTTCGTCAGAAATATCGGTAATCGAGGAGCGGACAGCCGCATAGACCCCATTGGTCAATCCATCTGTCCCTCGGTTACTAAAGTAGGCAAAGGCATTTCTTGGAATGAGTAGAAGGTTAGATAAGAAAGTACCAACGGCGGTAATCATAAAGACAGGCTTTCTACCCTTTCTATCAGAAATACTACCTAATAGAGGAGCAGTAAAAAGTTGTAAACCAATAAAAATGGCTGTACCAATGGCTAGCAACAATTCTGGATGGGTGTACCCTTTAACAAATTGAGGCCATACAGGCCACACAATAGATCCTGCGACGATGTCTACAAGAACAATTGCATAAATCAGTAATAGTCTTTTATTCTGCCACATACGCTTTTTGTTTGTGACAAAGTTAGCGTATAGGTAGCCTTAGTGGTTTGTCATATTAAGTGGTCGTGTTACCCATTTCGGTGTTTTTCTTTGTATAGTGAGGGAGGGATGCCCACATATTTCTTAAAAAATCTGGAAAAGTGCGCTACCTCCTCAAAGCCGAGTGTATAGGATACTTCGGACGTAGTCATTTTTGAGCTTACAAGCAGCGATTTTGATTCATTGAGGATAATATCATGAACAAAGCGTAAGGGAGATTTCCCAATGACTTGCTGCGTAATACTGCTAAGTTGTCTAGTAGAAATAGCCAGCTCACGAGCGTAATACTGCACTGATTTGTGTTGTACATATTGCTGATGAACGAGTGCTTCAAAACGTGCCATAAGCCGTAATGAATGCTTCGTTTTTTCTTTTTTATAATCAAAAAAAATAGCTGACTTGCACAAGAAAATTTGTAGGTAAGCTTGTAGTATTTTGTAGCTTAAAGGTGCGTTTGCTTGGAAGGCTGTGGCCATATGCTTCGCAAGCTCAAATAATTCTTCGCTTTGTTCTTCCGAGAGGCTAAAAAAGCTTTCTCTATCTCTCTTAAAAAAGGGAAAGTGCTCTCCTAAATCCAGTCGTTGGAAAGCATCCTTATCAACATAAATGATATAACCTTCTACACCAAGCTGATCGCCCAGCACCTCATAGGTCTGCAATTGATAAGGTGCTACAAAAGCAAGATAAGTCTCTCCTTGTGGATGATAAGTGGTATGATCAATCGTGAACTTGAAGTCATACTGTCCTTTAATGAGGTCTATTTCATAGAAGTCATTACGGTAGATTTCCATCGATTCAGCCACTTTATCTGACACCTCCTGAATATCCAAGATAAAAATGCCCGTATCCGATCTTTGATCTGTTAAGTGTAATGCATTGATGAAATCGTTTTGACTGTTATGTTTTTTCACCGACATGACCAATTAACCTAAAGACCCCCTTGTTTTGTTCAGTTATTTTAAAGTGTTTAAAAGTAAACTCAGAGAACTATCGCGAGTGTTTTATCACATCACTCGCTCTCATAAATACGTATAACAGTCTGTACAAAAAGCAATTTTACGATGGCGTAATACAACTCTAGCTTTTTTTAACTACCTTTGCCACCTGAAACCTATTTCACATATGCAGCAGATTAGAAATATTGCCATCATTGCCCACGTAGACCACGGAAAAACAACGCTCGTGGATAAGATGATTCACGCAGCGAAGCTCTTTAGAGAAAACCAGCAGTTCGATGACCTGATTCTCGACAACAACGAGCTAGAGAGAGAAAGAGGCATTACCATTGTTTCTAAAAACGTATCCATTCAGTACAAAGACGTTAAAATTAATATTATAGATACGCCCGGTCACGCCGACTTTGGGGGAGAGGTAGAGCGCGTACTTAAAATGGCCGATGGCGTACTGGTACTGGTAGATGCCTTCGAGGGGCCGATGCCCCAAACCCGTTTTGTGCTCAGTAAAGCCATTCAGCTAGGTTTAAAGCCCATCGTAGTGATCAACAAGGTAGACAAACCTAACTGCCGCCCTGATGAAGTACACGAGGCCGTTTTTGAGCTGATGTTTAACTTGGGCGCCAGCGAAGAGCAGCTAGAATTTGAAACAGTCTTTGGCTCTGCCAAGCAAGGCTGGATGAGCAAAGACTGGAAAAGCCCTACCGAAGATATTGTACCCTTACTAGATACCATCATTGAGGTGATTCCGCCTGCGCCAAGCCCAGAAGGGATTCCACAAATGCAAATTACGTCGCTTGATTATTCCTCATTCGTAGGACGTATCGCCATTGGACGGGTGTACAGAGGTGTATTAGAGACGGGAAAAACGATGGCACTCTGCAAGGCTGATGAAAGCATTAAAAAAGTAAGAATAAAAGAATTACAGGTGTTTGAAGGCTTAGGACGTGCCAAAGTAGAGCAGGTAAAAGCAGGTGACATCTGCGCTGTGATTGGTCTGGATGATTTTGAAATTGGTGATACACTTACTGATGTAGACAACCCTGACGCCTTACCTCGCATCGCCATTGATGAGCCTACGATGAGTATGCTCTTTACTATCAACAACTCACCTTTTTTCGGTAAAGAAGGAAAGTTTGTCACTTCTCGTCACTTGCGTGATCGCTTAATAAAGGAAACCGAGAAAAACCTAGCGTTACGCGTACAGCCTACCGATTCAGAGGATAAGTTTCTCGTGTTTGGAAGAGGCGTTTTACACTTGTCTATCCTCATCGAAACGATGCGTCGAGAAGGCTATGAGTTACAAGTAGGTCAGCCGCAGGTACTTTATAAAGAAATCGAAGGCACCAAGCACGAACCGATCGAATCGCTAGTAGTAGATGTACCCGAAGAGGTTTCAGGGAAGGTAATAGAACTAGCCACCCAACGCAAGGGCGAACTCATCATTATGGAGCCTAAAGGAGATTTACAGCATCTCGAATTCAATATTCCGTCTCGCGGGCTAATTGGACTAAGGAACCTTGTCCTTACCGCCACGCAGGGAGAAGCGATCATGACACACCGCTTCAAGAGTTACGAGCCTTATAAAGGGCCTATCCCAGAGAGAAATAGCGGTTCGTTGATTTCTAAAGGTACGGGTATGGCCACGGCTTATTCCATAGACAAACTCCAAGACAGAGGTATCTTTTTCGTATCGCCTAACGAAGAGGTGTATATGGGGCAAGTAATTGGAGAGCATACTAGAGGCAATGACCTCGTCGTAAACATACAAACGGCTAAGAAGCTTACCAACTTCCGCGCAGCCGGCTCTGACGATAACAACAAGATTGCTCCTAAGACAGACTTTTCTTTGGAAGAGGCATTGGAGTATATTCAGAAAGATGAGTACGTAGAAGTAACACCTACGGCCATTCGGATGCGTAAGATCTACCTAGACGAAAACGAAAGAAAGCGTATGGAAGCAAAAATGGCCTAGAAGCAGTCAATAATCTATTGAATCCTGTCAAAATGGCGCTTGTCCGTATTGGCAAAATCCTTGTCTGTTTTGTAGACAGATTAAACACATATTTCGATCAACGTATATTTTTAAATAGGTATTCAATTACACATGGAAGATAATAAAGAGAAAGATGCCCTAGAAAATCAGGAAGAAAAAAAAGAGACACCTGAAGAGCAGTCTACAACTACCGATGAGATAGAAGATAAAGTAGCCGCGGGCATTGTAGAAGAAGCAGAGGAAAATAAAGAAGAGGTAGAGGAAGACGATCCTACGGCAAAGTTGATGAGAGAGCTTACCGAGCAAAAAGATAAATACTTACGGCTGTTCGCTGACTTTGAGAATTTGAGAAGACGCGCTGCCAAAGAAAAAATTGACTATATACAACAAGCCAATGCATCACTCATCAAGAGCCTTTTACCTGTACTCGACGATTTCGAAAGAGCCTTAAAGGCAGTTGAGCAAGAAGATGCTGAAAACGAGGCGATGAAGTCTATCAAAGAAGGAGAGCTGTTGATTTACAATAAGTTTTATAAGACTTTACAGGAGAAAGGCCTAAAACCTATGGAAATAAAGGTAGGTGATCCTTTTGATGCAGAACGCCACGATGCCATTACCCGTGTGCCTGCACCAAGCGAAGAGATGAAAGGAAAAATTATGGATGTAGTAGAAAAAGGCTACTACCTTGGCGACAAACTGATACGTTTTGCAAAAGTAGTAACAGGAAGTTAGGCATTTACTTGTAAAGGAAGAAATACTTGAATTCATACATTTATGGCAAAGAGAGATTACTATGAGGTACTTGGGGTAGATAAAAATGCTTCGCCAGAGGAGATAAAAAAAGCTTATCGTAAGTTAGCCATTAAGTACCATCCCGATAAAAATCCAGATAATGCAGAAGCAGAAGAGAAATTTAAGGAAGCTGCAGAAGCATATAGTGTCTTGAGTAATCAAGAAAAGCGCCAACGCTACGACCAGTTTGGTCATCAAGGGGTCAATAGTGGTGCAGGCGCAGGTGGCTTCAATATGGAAGATATCTTCTCACAATTTAGTGATATTTTCGGCGGTGGTGGAAGTCCCTTTGACAGCTTCTTTGGAGGAAGCGGTGGAAGAGGTACACGGGTAAAACGTGGTACTAATCTGCGTATTAAACTAAAACTCACCCTACAAGAGATTTCGGAGGGAGTAGAGAAAAAAATTAAAGTAAAGCGCCACGTAGCCTGTAAAGCCTGTGGTGGTAATGGCGCTAAGAATGGTACGGCTTTACAAACCTGTACTACTTGTGGCGGTACAGGTGTAGTGAGAAAAGTAAGTAATACGATGCTCGGCCAAATGATCACTACCAATACTTGCCCTACTTGCAATGGCTTCGGAAAGATCATTACAGAACGTTGTGATACGTGTAATGGGGAAGGACGTCAACTAGAAGAAGAGATTATTCCTATTCGTATTCCAGCAGGTGTGGTAGAAGGCATGCAGTTGTCCATGAGTGGCAAAGGAAACTATCCTGCTAGAGGAGGGCAATACGGAGATTTATTAATTGTCATTGAGGAAGAAGAGGACGAACAGCTCAAGCGAGACGGGCAAAATATCATTTATGATTTGTACATTAACTTTGTAGATGCAGTACTAGGCGCTTCTGTAGAAGTACCTACTATTGACGGGAAAGTGAAGATAAAAATAGAGCCAGGTACGCAAAGTGGAAAAATCTTACGCTTACGTGGCAAGGGAATTAAAGATGTACAGGGCTATGGGAAAGGAGACCAACTCGTACACGTTAACGTATGGACACCTCAGAAGTTGAGTGCGGAAGAGAAAGAAATTCTAGAAAAGCTTAGAGACTCCAAAAGCTTTACCCCCAATCCTGGTAAGGAGTCAAAAGGCTTTTTCGATAAAATGAAAGAGTTTTTTCAATAAAAGGTCTTAATCAATAACTTTACACAGGCAAAAGCCTGTGTTTTTTTATGCCTCGTCCTATCCGAAAAGTAGTTTATTACTTATTTCTCCTACTGGTAAGCAGCCTAGCGGTTGTCTTACTGTATGTACTAGGCGCTTTCAGTATAGGCTTACTACCAGTAAACAATAGCTATGAAGCTCCTCAAAAAGGTATTCCCATCTTTGTAAAGAGCAACGGTGTACATACAGACTTAGTAGTACCTACTGTACATACGGTGATAGACTGGCGTGACTACTGTATGCCACAAGATTTTGGACGCGTTTCTCAAGAAGCAGCTTATATTGCTTTTGGCTTGGGAGAAAAAGCCTTTTATGTAACCACCCCTACGTGGGATCAGCTTACTTTTTCTACCGCCTTCAAGGCTGTACTATTACCTACAGCGTCAGTAATGCATGTTACTTATTACGAAAACACACCCACAGAAAGTGAGCGATCCAAGGTGCTGGTCATTACTGAAGCGCAGTACGAACTCCTTGTACCGTATTTACTCGATACCTTTCAATTTGATACGGATACGCAACGTCCTGTACTACTACCCCATCGTAATTATACCTATAATGACAACTTCTATGAAGCGATCCCCAGCTATCATCTTTTCTACACCTGTAATGATTGGGTAAACGAGGGGCTCAAGAAAATTAATGTTCGTACCGCTTGGTGGTCGCCTTTTGATAAGGGTATTTTATGGTATCGCTAAAGCACAATTTGATTTCTAAAGGGGAGTGCTTAATTTTACATAAAATCAACGGCGTTTTATGATTTCTAAAAAAGCCAAATATGCGCTACTAGCCCTTAAACACTTAGCCAAAAAGTATGATCAGGGTACGGTATTGATTAGTGAGATAGCTACTGCTTGTAAAATTCCTAAGAAATTCTTAGAAGCGATTTTACTGGAACTCCGCAATGGCGGGTTTTTAAAAAGTAAAAAGGGAAAAGGAGGGGGTTATTACTTAGCGAAGCCTCCAGATGCCATTAATATTATTGATATCCTTCGCTTACTCGATGGCCCGATTGCCTTGGTACCGTGTGTGAGCCTACGTTATTACGAGCAATGTGAAGAATGTCCCGATGAAGAAATTTGTGGCATTAGAGATGGCTTCTTATAAGTACGTATCAAAACGTTAGAAATATTTGTAAAAAGTACCTAGGCCAATATCTTAACACGTGAAGGGTTCGAAATCCCTTAGCTTGTTAAGTCATCTATCAGAAATACGTGTAACTCTTTCGGGCCGTGTGCGCCTAATACCAAGGTTTTTTCTATATCAGCGGTACGGCTAGGGCCTGTAATAAAAGAAAGCATAGAAGGCAAAGCGTCTTTTTGCTGAGCTTGCTGTAAAGCTGCCTTTACATCGTATACCAACTGAGAAGTAAAAGCCACTACAATGTGTACAGGTGGATAAATACTAAGTCGCCTGCCGCCCGCTTGCTGAGAAGAAACTAAGATACTTCCTGTACGAGCTACCAGTGCCTCACAGGTAGTAATACCTACCTCAGCCTGCAAGAAGTCTTGCGCTGTCGTCTGGAAGGGAATATGGGTAAGGCGAAGAATATCCTGTAAATGCTTATCCCACACGAAAATATGGGTGGTATCTTTTTGCTTTAAAAGGGCAACCAGATTAGATAAAAAGTCCTGCTCGTCTACGCAAAAGCAAAAATTTCCTTGTACCGCTAGTAAATTTTCTGCAAAAAGAATAGCTAAATCCTCTTCGGTTGGCGACGTATAAACATCCACATTGAAATTAGGAGGAGAAGCAGTGGGAGAGGGGTGGTCGGCAAGCGTTTTGCGTACACGTCGTAAAATTTTTTCTCTATCAGTCATCGCTATCTTAGGTTACTATTGATATTACGCGTTCAATTAAAAAGTGTTGGCACAGTACTATGCCAACACTATAAAATGATTATAATTCGGAAGAAAAAGACTTAACTACAGTTTCTTATCCGTAGTTTCTTCTACGGTAGAGTCGTCATCCTCTTTCTTACTTAGATCAATGTCTTTATCTTTATTCTCCTTCTCTTTCTGTCCATTTGTGTAGGCCTCATAGGTAGTTTGCCTTTCAAAAGGACGCTTCCCGATGAGGGCATCCAAGTCGTACTGGAAAAGCACCTCTTTCTTAAGAAGCTCTTGTGCTACAATTTCCAGCTCATTTCTCTTTGCAATCAACAGGTCTTTTGCTCTATTGTAAGCACCATCTACTATCTTTTGTACTTCTTCGTCAATGATTTGTGCAGTTGCCTCTGAGTAAGGCTTCGACATCCCGAAATCATTTTGTGGTTTAGAATCATAAAAAGAAATATTCCCTATTTTATCATTCATTCCGTACATCGTCACAATGGCGTAGGCCATTTTTGTAATACGCTCTAGGTCGCTAAGTGCGCCTGTAGAAATTTTACCAAAAATGATCTCTTCGGCAGCTCTACCACCCAATGCCATACACATTTCGTCGAGCAACTGCTCTGTCTGATACAAAAATTGCTCTTTGGGCAAGTACTGGGCATAGCCGAGCGCTGCCACCCCACGGGGTACGATACTTACTTTCACCAAAGGATCGGCGTGCTCTAAGAACCAGCCTGCTACGGCGTGCCCTGCTTCGTGATAAGCAACAATCTTTTTCTCATCGGGTGAGATCAGCTTGTTTTTCTTCTCCAGTCCGCCAATCACACGGTCAATGGCATCTTGGAAGTCTTGCATATCTACAGCCTTCTTATTACGCCTTGCTGCGATAAGTGCAGCCTCATTACAAACGTTGGCAATTTCTGCACCTGCAAAGCCAGGTGTTTGTGCGGCTAGTTTCTTTACATCTACCTCTTCTGCCAATTTAAGTGGCTTCAAATGCACACTAAAGATGGCTCCTCTACCAATAATATCTGGCTTGTCAATACTGATTTGTCGATCGAAACGCCCTGGACGTAGTAACGCTGAATCGAGTACATCTGGACGGTTGGTAGCCGCCAAGATAATCACCCCAGAGTCAGTACCAAAGCCATCCATCTCTACGAGTAGAGAGTTTAAGGTATTCTCTCTTTCGTCGTTAGAGCCAGGCATCATGCCTCTCCCTCTAGAGCGGCCAATGGCGTCGATCTCATCGATAAATACGATACAAGGCGCTTTTTCTTTGGCTTGCTTAAATAGGTCTCTCACGCGCGCTGCGCCTACCCCTACAAACATCTCCACAAAGTCAGAGCCACTCAAAGAGAAGAAAGGTACCCCTGCTTCTCCTGCTACCGCTTTGGCAAGTAAGGTTTTTCCTGTACCAGGAGGGCCTACTAAGAGCGCACCCTTGGGTATTTTTCCACCTAGACTCGTAAATTTAGCTGGGTGCTTTAGGAAATCTACAATCTCTTTTACTTCTTCTTTGGCTTCTTCTAGGCCAGCCACATCATTGAAGGTGATTTTGACACGATTTTCAGCGTCAAAGAGTTGTGCCTTCGAACGGCCAATGTTGAAAATTTGTCCACCAGGACCGCCACCACCTGTCATACGTCGCATCAACCACCAGAGTCCTAAGATCATTAAGAACAGAAATCCCCAGTTGAAGATAATATTGGTGAAGTCAGAGCGCTTTTCTATTCTGTAGCCAATCGACTTATAGTCGTTACTGCCCTGCTCTTTTGCCTTTTCTCTTAAGGCTGCCTCCAGCTCTCTAAAATTCTCATCAAACTTTTCGGTAGAAGCTACCCTAAATTGAAAATGAGGTCCATTGAAAGAAGTAAGTGGAGAGCGCTGTGGTAAGAGCTTCTCGTATTTGGCTTCTTCAATAGCCTGTTGTTTGAGTGTCACTTCTACAATATCTTCATTGGATATCAATACAATCTCTGTTACATCACCTGCCATTACCATTTCCTTAAACTGCTGGTAATTAATTTCAGCGGCATTGTTCGTTCTGCTGAGGTATATAATAAAAAGTATAAGTACTACTAACCCAGAGATCAACCAAAACTGAAAATTGGATTTGGGTGATGGTTTCGGTAATTTTGGATTACTTGACTTTTTGTCCGCCATGGAATTCTCCCTTTATAAATTTTAAAAATATTTCTTGCGGGTTTTAGATTTGACACTTAAAACCCATTTTATGAATAGAATGTTCAGGATTCGTTATCAATGTAGGTGATTTTCGCATCTCCCCAGAGTTCTTCCATTGCAAAGTGTTCTCGCTTGTTCTTTCTGAAGACGTGGGCGACTACATCTACATAATCAATTAGAATCCATTCACGATTTTGTTTCCCCTCTTTGTGCCAAGGATTTTCCCCTAGGTCTTTATAAACTTGTTCTTCTACTGAGTCAGCAATAGCATCAATTTGCGTATCGGAGTTACCCGTGCAAATCACAAAAAAATCTGCTACAGCTTGTTTTACACCACGCAGGTCTAAAAGTACAATATCTCTTGCCTTTTTTTCCTGCATACCTTTCACAATATGCTCAGAGAGCACTTCAGATTGCTCGTTACCCAGTGTTTCCAAATTTTTTTTTACTTTCATTCATTAATCTTTATTTCCTTATTACAAAATTACTAAAAACCTTGTACAATTTTACTACTTTATTTGTAGGACGCTCACTTTTATATCTGCCAACTTGTCATTCAACAAATGCTGTGGCACTCGAGATGGCTACTGATCCCAAGACGACAGAAGGAACCATTGTACTTACTGACCACCAGACGGAAGGGCGTGGGCAACAACATAACACTTGGGAAGCAGCGCCGCATCAAAACCTTACCTTTTCGCTCATTTTACACCCGAGCTTCTTGGCTGTAGCGCAGCAGTTCTGGTTAAATATAGCTATTTCTTTAGGCATATACGACTTTCTGTCCACACATATTCTCCAAGACCTCAAAATTAAATGGCCCAATGACCTTTACTATCAAAACCACAAATTAGGTGGTGTGCTTATCCAAAACATCTTGAGCCAAGAAAATATCCGTCGAAGCGTAGTAGGTATTGGCTTAAATGTGAATCAAACAGGATTCCAAACTGAACGAGCGATCTCTATAAAACAAATTACAGGTCAAGAAATAAGCTTGAATACTGCGTTGGAGGTGATTTTAGGTTTTTTAGAAAAACGATACCTACAATTACGAAGCGGTAATTTTGACAGATTAAAACAACATTATCTACAGAATCTTTATAGATACCAAGAAGTACATACTTTCAAATCGCAGCAAGTCACCTTTCAAGGAACCATTCTGGGGATCGATAAAATAGGGCGACTATGTGTAGAAAAAGAGGGGAGACTCCACTATTTCAGTTTCAAAGAAATTGAATACATCACTTAGTAAATACCAATTTATTTCATAAATTTATCATTTGAAGTAGCCTAATAGTATATAAACACGAGCTACTATACATTTTATTCATAAGCTATGTGGAAAAAAAGTTTATTAATGATAGCCACTTTGGCTATAGTAAGTTGGACACTTTATGGGCAAACTTCCGAAGAGATCAAGAAGGCAGAAGGGCTTTTCAATCAAGGTAAATATGAAGAAGCACTTCCCACATTTCTTCAGGCGCATACACAAAATCCCAACGATCCACTTCTTAATTACCGAATAGGCCTTTGCTATTATAAAAGTACAGATACAGATACACAAAATAAAGCCGTATCCTATTTTGAGTTTGCTAAAAATAATCCCAACGAACGCATTCCTTATAGGGTTTACCATTATTTAGGTGTGCTTTATCATCTCAACTATCGTTTTGATGATGCTACTACGCTTTTCCAGAAATATAAAGAATATGTAAATGAGCAGGACCGCCTTTGGAAAGATAATCAGAGAGCCTTAGAGATAACAAAATACGCAAAAGAGATTGCCAAAGATACTATTGAGGTATTCGTACAAAACTTAGGTAAACCCATTAACACCTCATTTACTGAATATGGGTCTGTCATTTCTGCTGACGAGGCGCTGATGGCCTACACCACAGCTAAAGTTGATGAGCAAACGAAAAAGGTATCAGAGCATATCTACATCTCTGAGAAGAAAGACTACTTGTGGTCTCCTCCTAGTATGATTGATTTTACCACCAGTGACAATGTTGGCTCGGTAGGGATGTCACCAGATGGACAAAAAATTCTCATTTACATGGGGGGTACCAACAATACAGGAAGTATTTATTCCAGTAGCTTTGATGGTACTACTTGGACAGAACCTAGTAAGTTGGGTAAGGAAATCAACTCTACATACCTAGAAACCACTGCAAGCATTAGCCCCGATGAGCAAGTGATGTACTTTGCTAGTAATCGACCCGGTGGATACGGAGGAAGAGATATTTACAGCGTAGAACGCCAACCAAATGGTACTTGGGGAAAGCCCCAAAATTTAGGGGCACAGGTAAATACCCCTTACGATGAGGACGCCCCTTTTATTCATCCAGACAAAAAGACACTCTACTTCACTAGTAACGGACATCGTACGATGGGAGGCAATGATATTTTTAAAGCTGTCAAGGATGGTAAAAGGTGGGAAAAACCCGAAAATATGGGGTATCCTATCAATAGCACTTATAATGATAGCTACTTTGTGCTTTCAGCAGACGGGAAAAAAGGTTACTTCTCTTCTAATCGACCTGGTGGCTTTGGTCAACAAGATATTTACTTTTTAGGAATTCCCGAAGAAGAAGGAGTCATCCCGCTTACCTTAGTAAAGGGTAAAATTTTAGCGGGTAATCCGCCCAAGCCAATTCCTACAAAGATTCGAGTAGTAGATAAAGAAACCAATGAGTTTCTGAAATACATCTATGATCCTAACCCTAAAACAGGGGCTTATTTGATGATCTTTCCTCCAGGTAAAAACTACGATATGATCATAGAAGCAGAGGGTTATTTGCCTTATTTAGTAAACATTAATATTCCCAACCAAACCTACTTCTACGAGATGTACCAAGAAATTACGCTTCAAAAGAAGATCGTCAACAACCAAGAAGTAGGGCAGGATATTTCTGTAACCAATGCCTTCTTTGATGTAAAAAAGGAGACCAACAGCGATCCTGCTAACTTTGGAGAGCAGAAGTTGGATATGTACGACTTGATGGAAGACATTATTGCCGCAGAAGATAGTGTCGCACTCGACTACTTAATGAACGTAATGTATAGCGAAGGAGAGGAAGAAATTAACTTAGAAGAGGTAGTTCCTACAGAGGAGGCCATCCAAGTGACCTTCTTTTACGATGCCCCTGATGGGCAACTCAAACCTATTAAGGTGGGCAATGAAACAGTCATGACTTTGGAGACGGTAGATACCAATAAAGAAACGATTAAAGAGGAAGATGACTATTCTGTGAACCAAGGCCCTATCCTGAAAAATAAAACCTACACTGCGTACTTCCCGAGCAATCAGTACTCCCTTAATAGCAGAGCTATGGCCGAACTGAGTAAGTTTACTGAGTACCTGAAAGCCAATAAAGAAGTGGGCGTTCAGATTTTAGGGTATGCTTCTTCAGAAGGCGATCCTGACGCTAACTTCATCCTTTCGGAAAATCGTGCGAAAGCAGCGTATCAATTCTTTCTGGATAACGGTATTGCTAAAAAACGTTTGTTATGGAAAGGCTATGGTTCTAATCCATCGCCTGACCCAGTGGCAGCACGTCGTAAGATGCGCCGAGCGGATATAAAATTGGTAGACGTAAAGCAATTGAAAAAGCTAGACTAACCCATCATATCAAAAAGATTACGAACGCTTCCAGAGGTTATGGAAGCGTTTTGTGTTATTATAAAAACCTGAAAAACGAGCTTTGATTGCTTAAGTTTATGAACAGTCCTAAAAAAGCTGTACCATTGGTAGTTTGCTAGGTTTTACTATTTTTGTAATCAAACGAATCCCCAAAGTATGAAGCCAGATTTCACACAAATCGATCTCAACAAGCCTTTCATTACCTCAGTTTCTACTGAGCAACTTGCTAGTACTTGGAAGACAGCAGAGGGCATACAGGTAAAGCCACATTATACTTTGAAAGATTTTGCGCAGCTCTCTCATGTACATTTTACTGCGGGTATTCCGCCCTATTTACGTGGGCCTTACAGCACAATGTATGTACAGCGCCCTTGGACCATCCGTCAGTACGCTGGCTTCTCTACTGCCGAAGAGTCAAACGCTTTTTATAAAAGAAACCTTGCTGCTGGACAAAAAGGACTTTCAGTAGCCTTTGATTTAGCTACCCATAGAGGGTATGATTCTGATCATCCTCGTGTGGCTGGTGATGTAGGAAAAGCAGGCGTAGCGATCGACTCGGTGGAAGATATGAAACTGCTGTTTAAAGATATTCCACTAGATAAGATGTCAGTCTCTATGACGATGAATGGTGCGGTGATTCCTATTATGGCTTTTTACATTGTGGCAGCCGAAGAACAGTGCGTATATCCATCACAACTTAGCGGTACTATTCAGAATGATATCCTAAAAGAGTTTATGGTGCGTAATACATACATTTATCCACCACAGCCCAGTATGCGTATCATTGCAGATATTTTTGAATATACGGCGCGTTATATGCCCAAATTCAATTCTATCAGTATTTCGGGTTATCATATGCACGAGGCGGGTGCCACCGCCGACCTAGAACTTGCCTATACCCTTGCTGATGGACTAGAATATTTAAAGACAGGCTTAGCGGCAGGGCTAGCGGTTGACGATTTTGCACCGCGTCTTTCCTTTTTCTGGGGAATTGGCATGAACCATTTTATGGAAATTGCTAAAATGCGTGCAGGGCGTCTACTCTGGGCCAAGCTGGTAAACCAGTTCAATCCTAAAAATAAAAAATCGTTGGCTTTACGTACACACTGCCAAACTTCTGGTTATAGTCTTACCGAACAGGATGCCTTTAATAACGTAGCCCGTACCTGTATAGAAGCGCTAGCGGCTGTACTAGGACATACACAATCACTACATACTAACTCTCTGGACGAGGCCATCGCACTCCCTACCGACTTCTCTGCGCGTATTGCCCGTAATACGCAGCTTTTCTTACAAGAAGAAACAGGTATCACCCAGACGGTAGACCCTTGGGGAGGCGCCTATTATGTAGAATCACTTACCAAAGACTTGGTAGAAAAAGCTTGGCAACTGATACAAGAGGTAGAGGAGTTGGGAGGTATGGCTAAAGCAATAGAAACAGGCCTCCCAAAGATGCGTATTGAAGAGGCAGCAGCCAAAAAGCAGGCCCGCATAGACGCTAAAAAAGATATTATTGTGGGCGTAAATGCTTACCAACCTGCTAGTGAGAAAGAGATAGAATTACTAGAGGTAGACAATGCTGTTGTACGAGAAGCACAAGTAAAACGCTTGGAGCAGACTAGAGCAGAGAGAGATCAAGCTGAAGTAAAGCAAGTATTGACGGCTATTACCAAAGCTGCTGGACAGAAAATAGCAGGTAGCGACGAAACTAATTTACTAGCCTTAGCGGTAAAAGCGGCCCGCTTGAGAGCCACATTAGGAGAAATCTCTGATGCGATGGAAGAGGCCTTTAGTAGGCACAAAGCCACCATTAGAGCCATCTCTGGGGTGTATGCCAGTGAGGTGTCTGACAACGAACATTTCCAACAGACCCAACAAATGACGGATGAATTTGAGACCTTAGAGGGACGTCGACCACGTATCTTGGTCGCTAAAATGGGACAAGAAGGTCACGATAGAGGCGCTAAAGTAATTGCTACCAGTGTTGCTGATTTGGGTTTTGATGTAGATATTGGGCCACTTTTCCAAACACCAGAAGAAGTAGCCAAGCAAGCGGCTGAAAACGATGTACATGTGGTAGGGATTTCTAGTTTGGCAGCGGGGCATAAGACGCTTGTACCTCAATTAATTAAAGCGTTGAGAGAAATAGGAAGAGGTGACATTTTGGTCATTGTAGGAGGGGTGATACCGCCCAAAGACTATGATTTTCTTTACGAAGCAGGTGTGGCGGGTGTGTTTGGCCCTGGAACGATCATCTCTGTGGCCGCACAGCAAATTCTAGAAGCATTAATGAAGGAAGCGTAAATACCATTAAATAAGGTAAAAAGTTTCGTTGAACAGTAGAAGCAGATCGGATAACGCAGTGTTCACCTTCTTAACATAAATCCTTAAGTAAGGAGATATTTATAATGATTGCTCAACATTGTTTCTAGCTGAGAAGATACAGATAGTAATCAACGCTCTATTGATAATACTGATCAATTAGGTGGCGTTAATTATACAAAGCCCCTTCTCTAAATCAGAGAAGGGGCTTTATTACAACGGGGTTTGCTTACTACTGTTTGACCACCTTGGTCGTCAACCTTTCCCCTGTATCAGTTTCTATCACAAGTAGATATAAACCACTGGCCACTTGTCCTGTGTCCCAGCGCACCTTGTGGGTACCTTCGTACACCATTCCGTTCTCCTCTAAGGTGTACATTGGTCTGCCCAGTAGATCGTACAAACGTACAGTGATTATCTTGGCCTGATGCGACTCCATCACCACCTCTATGTGGTTGCTAAAAGGATTCGGATAAGCCTTTGTGGGTGCCGCTTCCTGAGTCGCCATTCTTGTCCCATCTTGGCTCTTACAATCCAGTTTTACATACAATTCCTCATCGAGGGTGTAAATCTGACAAGCCTCCTTGACCAAACAGAACTCAGGCACCGATCGAATCACCGCATTGCCTTTGATCACACTGCCTGAACCAAAGAGCTTCTCGCAGTCTTCAATGACCTCTTCAAAGTTACTTCCGTCCACTACCAAGGTAGAAGCCATTCCACCCCAGTCTGACTGAGCATATTCGGTAGCCTCCACGAAGATGTCATCAGCATAATCAGCCGTCTCTACTCCATCGACTTGTACGAGTATTCTTCCTCTGTAAGGCTCTCTGATGCCCAAACTATTGCTGCGCTCATCCCAAAACAACAGCCGTTCGGTAGAAATCGCCGCTGAAGGCGCTCTACGTACCTCCCAGTCTTCGTTTCTGAAGAACTCCACCTCTTCAAAAGCGCCTTGGAAGAGCTGATCGATCACTACAGGCTCTCCTTTGAGGTATTGCTCTAGAAGCGGATCCCAGATAAAAGGGTTATGGCCCATCGGCACATCGTAGAGGTATACCTCGTGATCTACCAAATCTTTGAGCGCAGCACCTGGATCGGCCTCAGCCATCAAGTTCACCAACTGTGCTTCCGTAACAGGACGCACGTAGGGAGCACGCTGTGTCTCCTCTTGTTCGATAGAGTGAAGATAATAATACTTCGACGGGAATTCACTCGTGGCAGGATTCCACTCCTCGCCTGTCCAGTGATTAATATCAGAGATCACCACCTGAGGGATCAGATCCGACATGCTCTTCTCAAAGAAGCCCCGCATATCAAAAAGGGCGATCGTCTTCTCAATGTCAGTCTTGCTAATATTGGTCTGATTGATTTCTTTGAGGAGCTGTTTAGTTGTTTTAGCACCGTCGATGAGACCGAGTGCCTGCCACCCATCGGTGACCGCCTTCCAAATCGTACCAGGTGCTTTGATGACACTTTTAGTGAGGCCATACCCTCCGAGAACAATATCTACAAGTACGACAACCGATCTGTAAGCATTATCTACACTGGTGTAGGCCTCCACGTAGGTACCTTCGGCTACAAGCGTTTTGACTGCCTCACCCGTTCTGGCCTTATTACTCTGTGCGTGGATCAAATCTTCGAACAAATCAGGTAAGGTGAGTAAATCAAGCATCACTACCCGATCAGGGGCTACACCATCGACAGCCATTCTTGCAGCAGCCTCTACGGCGAGTTGGGCGCCAAAGCCACTACCCGCTATCCGTAGCTCTGTCTCGCTGCCTATTTGCTCTCTTACTTCTCTTAAATACATCTGGAAGAGGTCAGCAATGTCGGTGATCTCGTTGAGGAAAGTTTCATCCAAGACCCGTCCGGTGGCCTTATAGTTCCAATTGTAGTCTGCTTCGAAGGGTTGCCCTTCTAACTTCCAAGTGGGTAGGTTGACCCCAGAGACGGTTGGGAAGAGGTCAAGCATTTTGGTAGGGAGTTTCCCAAGCTGGCTTGTAACTACCTTCTTCACCGAAGTAAACCAGTCCTCATCAAAGGGCTTGCCCCTTCGGTAACCGTCCCAGTTGGCCTCTAGGCGCTTTTTAACGAAGTTCATATAAGTATCGGTGGCATCGCGATCTCGGCGGATTCGCCCTTCTATCCAGTAGGTATCGGCAAATTGGTTCCAGTAGAAGATACCGAAGTTGTAGCCCTTGGCCCGCCACTTCTGGGCGATCTGCTGCAGTTGATCGGTACCCATAAGGTCTCTTTCGTGTAACTTGGTCGAGGTATACTGATGACTGTGGGTATAGATCATCGTCGGCTTATCAGGATCAAAATAAGTATTACCATTGAGATCTTTAATAAGGTTGAATTTTTCGTGCTCACCGCCGTCACCAAAGAAGTAGACGCCATAATCCAGTACTTCTAGGGCAATTTCTCCATCTTGTAAGGGCAAAGAAGTACCGTTGCTATTAGCATTTGAATTGATGCGATCGGTGATTTCTAAGGCAACGTTCTGTACCTCTTGGTCGCCCTCGCCCTGATAATGATAAAGCGGCTTGATGACCATTCTACCCCACTCATCGGCGTCTACTTCATCGTTGAAATAGTATTCCTCACTCATCCCTTGGAGGGTATCCGTCACCCCAATACGGTTGTAATACAACCAGGTGAGCCTGCTGGCATCTTTGATCACCATTTGTGGGAAGTAGGCATTCGGACGGAAGCCCAAGAAGGCATCCCAATACCAGATATCGTAGCCAAGTGTCTGAGGGATCAGTTCCACGTCTCCATTGTAGCGTTCCCATTTCTCTTCAGCAGGTACGGGCAGCTCGCTATTTTGAAAATAGTGAGCGGATAAGGTCAGCTCTAAGGTACCGAGTTCGTAGAGCATCGCCACCTCCATTTTACTAAGGCCTCTTCGATAGAAACGCAGGTCGTCGATCATTCCTGTAAAGCCCGATTCCAAGGCAAAGTCTTCTCCAGGAGGGACAGCGGCCCCTAACACAGCGGGCTTACTGTTTTCTTTGGAAAGGTATACTGAGATATCTTCACCAGCAGGCGTATTGTCGAGGTACCAACGGAGTTTGTTGTGTGATTTGATCACTACCAAGTGATGCCACTCATTTACACTTATGGGGGTTTCGGAGAGCATTTCCTCATAGCCACCACATTCTCCTTCTATGTATTCAGTAAAGTAAGTGAGCCTCAAGCGACCATCGGGTCGGATTTGAAGGCGGTATTCGCTACCTTCATCACCCAAGCCGTCGGTTTTATCGAGTAGCGTTTGGGTAAAGCCTAGCTCAGTAGGCTTGAACCACATTGATATCGCGGCAGAGTCCTGTGCAAGAGAGGCCACCTCTGAAGGAACCGTAAAACGAGAAATAGCAGAGAGGTAGCGAATGGCTTGGCCTGGTTGAAAGCCGTGGCCAGGCAGTGCCTCGATAGGGGTAGCTACCAAACCTGTACTGAAAATTACCATGTGATTTGCATTGCCGCTGATATCGAGTTGTTCTGCGAACATTTCACTGGGTGTATCGTCAAGTGCAGGCTGGATGAGTGCTCTATCCTCGATCATCGGGTAGTGGGCCACCAGCCCTTCGATACCACGGTTTTGATCGGTAGGATGTTGGAAGATGTCTTTTTCTTCGATAAAGATTTTGCGCATCTGGCAGTAGTCAAGCACCTTGCCGAAGAATTGCAGGTTATCGAGTGTACCACTAAAGGCTTCCCCGATAGTGAGCGCCCCTTTGGGCATCCGGTCGATGTAAAGGTCACTCAGTGCGCTTATCACGATGGTAGACGCCTGATCGGTTTCCCCATCGCTGAGGTAAATTGTTTTTACTTGGCTCTCAAAATCGAAGGTAGCGATCAGGTGGTACCAACGTCCTGCTTGGAGCGGTTGGCCCTCAGGGGTGCGAGTGCTGCCCTTGTCGCTTTGCTGACAGGTACCATTCTGGTAAAAGACAAGTTGGTTATCTTCTAACGATAAGCGCCACTCATAGCCTTCCCCTTCGATCTTAAGCAGGTTACCGGTCAGGGTAGATTCCGCCTTGAACCAAGTACTCACCGAGTAGTTTTGGCGGGTACCGTCAAAGTCGATCGGAGCAGTCAGGCTACTGTTGCCTTCAAAGTGCATCGCTTCCTCAGCCTGTCCGAACTTATCTTCGGCCGCCTCAGCACCTTGACTGGTAGCAGGATAGTTGCCGGTAGCATCTTCTAAGCTACCTTCCGTAAAGGTATACTGAGCAATACGCTTGAGCGGGCCATCCTCCTGAAGAGGAGGCGTCCCTGAAAGCTGTGCGGGTCTGGCCGACCAGAGGGCCTCTTTCTCGCAGTCGGTGAAGACACGCGATTGGATGAAGAGATCGTCGATGTCGCCCTCGAACTGCCAGCTCTCAAACTCGCTGGCGCGCCCGCCAATGTCGAGCGGCTCTAGATTACCTCTGATGCGGGCGTTGGTGAGGGTGCCAACAGGCGCGCCGTTGTGGTGAACTTTGAGGGTATTGTTCTCATCTTTTTCGATGATGACAAGTTGCCACTCACCTGTGACTACTTCCTGTGAGGAGATTAGCTCTCGGAGGCCACCGATGGCATCCATACAGGCGAAGTGCAGGCGGGGTTCAGGATTATCGGCATCGTAGGCGATGTTGAGGTAGTATTCACTGCCTTCGGAGGGTTCATCGCCCTCGGCATCACGCAGTAGGGTACCGCCTGTTTTATCGAGAATACGGTTGGCCGAAGCACCGTAGTTGAAGTCGTCCATCTTGAACCAGACAGCGATGGTGACGGGTCGACCTACGAGTGTAGGATCGGTTTCATTGGTGGTGACACGGGCGTTGGTAGTATTTGCTAAACTAGCATTAGCCAGATTAGCATTGGCATTTCCATTAGCTGGATTGAGTGTACCACCGTCGAGGCTGAGCCGAGAGCCGAGTCCTTCGATGTGGACGGCAGCGGAGTCTTTACCGAAGCGATTGGGGGCAGGAGTGACGGTACCGGTTACGGTAAGGGCGTGTTGGTTACCAGTGTAGTCAGTATACTTGCCTGCTGTGCCATCAGCATCGTTGAAGGCATTGTACAGCGCATCTTGGTAGAAGGCGTAATAGGGATAGGCACTATTGCCAGTGACGGGTCTCTCGCAGTCAAGAGAAATTTCATAAAACCCTGCTGGATTATTCTCTCCTGCTATAATACTATTATTAGCTGGAGCATTGAAGATAATCGAGTTATTTGCTGCGAAATCGGGGAAAGTATATTTATACTCAGACTTATTAAAAAGGACAGTTTCTTGATCTGAGGCTATATCATAGATGGAAGGTGAACCAACATATCTGTCTAAAGCAATAATTCCTTCATCTGAGATAGCACTAGGTCTAGCATAAATATCAATCTCCTTTGAGAGCACTTCTTTAGTTTCCCCATCTATTCTCCAAAGGGAAGCATCAGCGTCTGCTCCTTCTTTTAACCAAAAGGTAAGATACCTTCCGTTCTTTGAAATATATAAACGTAATAAATCTTGGATGCTAAATTCGAAGCTTGCTACCTCCTCCGTAGTCCCACTAGAGATATGATAACGAGATATTTTATAAGACATTTCTTCTCCGAAAGAAGTCATCCATTTTATAGGATCAGGCCATAGTTGATATACATAGTCTCCATCAGGCGCAAGGAAAGCGCCCACTTGTGGGTAAGTACCTTCCACTTGCGAACCACTTTCTTATATAACGGTAGTAGTACCTGTCAAACGATCATAAAGGTTAACAGATACATTTCGATAGGTAAATGAGTCACTTTCCTTCGAGAGATCAGTGGTAAATTTAGTGTAAGCAATATACCGCCCATCTTCCGAGATGCTTAGTTCGTGAACGAGTGGTATACCGACTTGTGATACAGTTTTAGTACAAGGATAATCAGTACAGATCACTCCTAGATCTATCTTCTCCAAACGCTCTTGTGCAACACTGTAATAGAAGAAGTGTGTGCTAGCAACCCAGAAATTACCGTTTGTATAGTCATCGTCATCTGGTTTCCTATTTTCTGTAATTCTTATTAGTCCGTGCTGACCATTCCTGGTCAAATATGATCCCTGAATGCCAAAAATTCTATCTTGACTGGATCGATTGTAACTGTCAGGTATACAGTTGGGTAAGCCAGTCTGTCCGTCGGTATCTGCGCAAAAAAGTGCTTTGTACGTACCCGTAGCTCTATTGAAATAATAGAACTCATCACCTTTATATCGACCGCCCGCTTTCCTAATAAAAAAGTTTCCTTGACTATCTATTGAGTAGTTTTTACTGTTGTCCATACCATATATCCTCACTACAGGATAGACACCTGAATTTTCAATAGGAGACACACACTCTTCCTGCCCATAGGCAATCGGGTGGGCGAAAAGCAGCATCAGCCATCCGCCTAAAATGTATAAATATTTTTTCATCTTTTGCTTAGTCTTTGTTGGCGTTGATTTGTTGCTGTAAAGCCTCTACCGCTTGGGTAAGCGCTTGTATTTTCTCCTCTTGAGCAATGGTGTGAAGCGTCAGCTCTTCTATTTTCTCCATTTGCCTGGTGATCATATCGGCTACTTCTAAGCCTTCGGTCTCGATTTGAGCAGCCGCAGGGATGTTGGGTAGATGGTGATGCTGCTGGATGTAGCGCTTGAGTGTTGGTAGCGGCATCAACTCATAATCAGGGGCAAATACGTAATCGCACCAGTAGTCACTTACCTTTACGCGTACTTCTTCAAAAACACCTTTACCATCTACAAAGAAGAGGTAGTTGTCTTCTTCTAAGCAGGTTCTATCATCGGTATCGGCAAGGGCGGCTTCGCCCAAGTAAAGCGCGCCGTTATTACGAAGGGTCATGTAATTGGCATCGCCAATGGTAAAGTTGAGGCGATCATCAGGTGTAGTTTGTGCTTGGAGTGAGTAGCTCACTACCAACAGTAAAGCTAAAATGAGTGCTAAATTGATCTTTTTCATCGTTTTTTTGGATGGTTTAATTGTTTATAAAATGTTGGTTGCTTCGCTGACTTATCGAATGCTTACCTATGTTCATTATTTATGACTTTTGTTGAGGTACTTGCACTTTCTGTACTCGTAACTGCTGAAATGTTACTCGCCAAAGAGCCATTGAAATAGTGTAGGAATACTTTTTCGGTTATAAGTATTTAAAGGTTAATAAGTATCAGCTACAGACTTCGCAAAATTATGAAGTCATCATATATCATAAAATAGACCTTAGGGTCTATATTTGTATGAATAAAATATCATATTATGAGGGTGGAGATAAGTATATGACAGTGCTTTACTGGTATGATATAAAGCAGAAAAGGCAGGCTTCTAAAGCCTACCTTTCTTGTTAATAAGTGATTTTATCAGTTTACACTCTACTCTTTTACAATACGGGTAGCATAGAGATGCTGCCCTTGCGCATCGTGTACAGTGAGGATGTACAAGCCTGCTGGAAGACCGTCGAGATTGAAGGAAACCTTGTTGTCACCTTCACTTGCTTCAGCAAGGGCTTCCAGTTGTTTTACGCCTTGTACAGAATATAGCTCTACTCGTACGGTTTGGTGTCTCTGAGGAATCTCTACGATCAATTCATCCTTGGTCGGGTTGGGGTAAGCTTTGAAAGTACTAGGTTCTGCTTCGAGCGTTTCTTCCAAGGAAGGTGCTACACTATTAGCTGTCTCCTCTGCTGTTGTAGCTAGTCTAGCGCCGTCGTTAAAGATAGGATCTTCACAGTTGGCTGGGCATACTGCATCTTGACAATTGTACTCGGTGGCAGCTACTACCTGACTCCCCTTTTTGGCGTGAAAGCCTGGCTCAAAGATTACCCGATTACAGCGTCTGGCATCTAGTGACTCATCAGCCTCTACTGTACGATCACGGTGGAATTCAGTATCAAACTTCTGAATGGCGTAGCCATCATCATTGGTATTGATAGTGGTGATACCCCGCACCTGTGAGAGTGGGTAGCCTCGCCATTCTTTTAACTCTTCTAAAGTTGCCTTGGCCGAGGGGCCATTGGCAGTACCTTCTGGATAGAAACAGGCGACTTTTTGGGTTTCTCGACCGTCACGACCAATGTACTCAAAACTATCATAGAGGTTTGCTGGGTTAATAGGCCAAGGGCTAGCAGAGTTATCAACAAAGAACTGAAAGTATTCGGGGTCTGCTTCTATAGCGTTATCTTCACAGTAAAAAGTAACTGGTGGTGGAGTTTCAAACACTTCAGACCGTTCTAACACGGTAGGTTGCCTATCGTCTTTAATGGACGAGAAGTAATGCCTTCGTGCACTAGCATGTAAAAAATCTCCTCCTGTGGGATAGCCCTCTTGCCACAAGGGGTGAGTACGTACGTAAGCACTATTCTGGATAGCAGCATTATAGATTTCATCTCCGTTAGGAACAGAGAAATTACTGATTACCTCAGTGATCAGTTGCCCTCCTAATGACTGACCAAGAAATATATTGTAGGGAGAAGTTTGGTACCATTCTACTACCGGAAAGGCATCAATGCGAGGCAACAGATCAATTTCCCACATTTTAAATAAGCCAGGTTCCCAAGCAGGATCAAGATAGACCAACCTACTAGGTTGGTGTGCTTGGTTGTTTGTGCCCTCCATGAAAATAGAAGCCCAAGTAATTAAAATAGCCCCCAATGAGTGACCTGACCAACGCATCTCTGCTGTATTACCTGTAATAGTGCGGAGATTAATTACTTGGTTAGCGAAGTCTTGCCCCACGGGCATATTAGAGACTTGCTCGGTAGTTAGTGAGCCGTCTTCTCTCATCCATTGAGGGTCATTACCATACGTTTTTTCAGCAGTATTGGCTGGAAATAATCCTTCTTCGTCATCGTGTTCTGCAAATTGCGTCCAGAAGTAAATGGCTACGTTCCATCCCTCATCGAACCAATGCTGAGCAACATCTTCTGGGTTCTCAGCGCCTTCAATCAGTCGCCCTCTCTCATCTGAATTATTCTCAGCGTGTCTTTTATTAGCACCACCCTGCCAGCCGTGTGCGTGGATGAGAGTAGGCTTGTCAGGATCGAAAAAGCCTTCATAGAGTCTAGGATTTTCGTTGTAAAGTTCTTCTTTCCAGCGTTGGAGTTGCCCTTCTGCGTTTCTAAAGTAAATTCCCCGATCGACGACTTCTAGTGTGGTAGGTTCCATAGCGCAGAGGCCACCTTCACTGTTTTGGTAGAAAGGTTGAATGGTGACCACGCCCCACTCGTCTCGGTCGGGTCCCATTGCCCCAAAGTAAAAGTTGGTGGGGTCTTCCACTTTACGAAACTGCTGTGTAAGCTTATCTTTTACGTACCACTCTACCTGTTCGAAGGGCACGTTGAGGGTATATTTTTCAGAAAAGTCTAGTTTATCTTCCGAATTCCAAGTACTCAGACCATTACGTTCGTAGCTAAGATTCACTCCATCTTCACAGTCATCTGACGCACAGCTTCTTCCTCCATTCGTGCCTGCTAGATCAATACAAGTAAATGGTGGCCCACCAGTAATCCTTATGTTGTCAATATGGGCAGATTGTGACTCTGATAGTGATTGTCCTTGTATTGCTTCAACCACGAAGTGGGTGTGATTTCCCTCGGGTGTAAAAGTAACAAAGTAGGTTTGCCACCAACCTTCATCGGTCAAAGTCTGCGTAGCGATCTGGTCTCGATATTCCCACCAGCCATCGTTATTGTCATCTTTACCAAGGAAAAAAGATAGATTTGCTCCGGCTCCGGGTTTATCGGGACTTTTTCTAGCCTGAAAAGTGAGCGTATATTCGACACCCGCTTGTAGAGTAACACGTTGATAAATGCTACCACGGTCATTCGAGCTACGCCTGTATGTAACACCTGCATAGCTAGGATCATAAGCGAAACCTGCTGATATAAAAGAACGATCCCAATGCGTAGCCTCCGATGGACGATCCTCGTCACGTATTTCGAAAGAGCCGTTCAAGAGTGCATTTTCACGTGCATACTGGGCAACACAAGTACCTGCTGTGAGTAACAAGTAACTACCTATCAGTACAGACCATAGCCACCTGCTTTTATAAAGGTATAGTCTCATGATTAGTCTTCTTTAAGTGTTGCCATCATTTTTTTAAGCGCCTCTACTTCTGCTTCTAGATTTTCGTACTGCTTTAGCTTTTCGGACAGCTCAGACAGTTTTTGCTCTTGCTCTAAAGTGTAAAGGGTCAGCTCTTCGATTTTCTCTAGGAGTTTTTGATGCATACTTCCTACATATACGCCGCCGTCTGCTTTTACTTGCTGGGCAGAAGGGATGTTGGGTAAGTGACCGTGCATACGAACATACGCCTGTAGTTCAGCAAGGGGCATTAGTGCGTAGTCTTCTTCAAACACATAGTCAGGCCAATCTGCCTCTAGGTCTACGAGCATTTCTTCAACGACCAGTTTTCCGTTGATGCTCATTCTGAAACCTTCGGGTACGTTAGTAGTACCGAGCGCTACTTGCCCACCATTGGTAGCAAATAGGTTGAATACCGATGTTCCTCCGTGTGCTATGGTTAGTTCGGTAGCGGTTGGGGTCGATACCTGCCAGGTGTTAGGAAGTAGTAGTGTATTGGCCAGTTGTAGGGTGCCGGTGCGTACGCGATCGGTCATGATGTCGAGTCTGTTGGTACCTCCGAGTCGCTCAAAGTAGGCAAAGCCCCCTTCAGCTACATTGAAATTGTAGTAGGTTTCTTGGGCATCAAACTTCATATTGAGGCCACCGTACATGGTAACTCGGCTCGCGGTAGGGGCACCACCCACGCCTAGGCTTCCCGCGATGTTGGCATCTTCATTGACTTGTAGGGCACCAATCTTTCCATCGTTCATAGTGGCCAAGTCCATTTTTACCTCATTCTCAAAGGTTACAGGGGAGATAATACCTGGAGTAGTTTCGCTCCAAACTTGGTCTTGGGCTTGGGACTGACCAGCTATGAATAGCCAGCAACTTACAAAAAACAATACGTTTATTTTCATCATGATTTTAACGGTTATAGGGTTATAAATAAAACAATAATAAGATTGGATGGTACAAAAATACTGAAGAGGAATCCCTCAGAAAATAGACCTTAGGGTCTATATTTGAAGGAATAAATATTCATATGAAGGTAGGTGTGTTAACAAGACTTACCATGAAATATTCGGGATACAATATTCCGAATAACTAAAATTGTAGCGTAAAGTAAGGTGTTTTTTCTCTACTTACATAAACCATAAAGATGCACAAATGGAATCTTTATGTTAGATCACTAACCCCAACTGTTGGTTTTAGCAATTCGTTTTTGATATATAACCGTACAACTGCATTAGAACCTAATAAGCTTCCAGAGCTTATCATCTCCTGAGCTAGAAGAATTACACTTTACATTATTATCAGCATTGTCTGCATCTAAAAACTCACCAGTGTCTTTATTTTTTAGTTTGTAGTAGCCACCACCAACACTAATGAACTCCCATCGAGAACGATCATTAATGCAACAAGAGGATACTACATTGGTGCCTTTGTCACTTCTTTTCAAATATCTGCCGTTGTCAGCATTTCTAGCTGTTAAATATTTACCAGATACAGAGATTCTCCATTTGATAGCTGCTCTCGTATCGTCGAGTTTTGAATGCACTACGTTGTTGGGAATGTTTTCCGAGGTTTTGAGTCTTCTGTTAAATTCTTTATTTTCTAATTTGTAGGAACCCGTGGTGATAGCGCCACCACCGTACATGGACGCAATGGTTGCTACATCGCCAACAGAGAGGAATACGCGATTAGAGATGTTACTTCCGTCTTTTTTCAGAAGAGTGGGGCTTCCATTTTTAGAGAAAGCTGTAGACCAGTAGATCATGACAGAGTTGAAGTCGAACCTGTGATAATCAAGAAATTCAGGAGCTGTGTTTTTTCTAAAGTTGTGTTCTTTTCCATCTTGAATATTTTCAGGATATATAGTGACATGATTATCGCGGTCAGCACGCGTATGTTCGTGTGCTAACCCAAGCGTATGGCCAATTTCATGCACAACGGCTGTGGCACAATTACTTCCTAAGTTAATAACGGTATTATGTTGACTGTAATAACCAATGGTAGCGGAACATCCGCCACTACCAGGCCTGACGGTAACTATTCCTGGCCCTGGATTACTCACTTTTACAAACCTTATTCGATTGTCGGTTTTCGCTCTCCAGTGTGCGATAGCATCATTGAGCCACCCTATTCGCTCATTTGGCAACGAAGGATCGATGTAGTAACGTACCGTACGGTTTGGCCAGAGTCTAGGATCACTCGCAGACGATGGATTCACCCCACACCTGCAAATGGTAAAGGGTCTTTCAGTCTTTTACCTTGCCGCGAAGCTTGTAGCCACTTTTCTACTTTGGGCGATGGAATTAAAATATCTCCTTCAAATAAATAACCTGATTGAGTTTTTATTAAATGAAGCGTATCATCGACACCTACTGGTATTTTGACCAACTCACCATCTGGTATGAAGGACATCCAGTCTCCTTCATTTACGTTGTCTAACTCAACAGTATCATTTTTACAGGAGGCCAGCACAAGTAAAAAGCCGAACAGCACTAGCTTAAACGTAACTTTAAAGTTCTTTTTACTATTCATGGTGTATTAATTTAATGTAGATAGATTAAGAATTGGCAATAAAACAAAGTAATATCTCAGGTAAATGGTAGTAATAACGTAGAGAAATCCATTACCCTCCTTTATCAGCTCTTTATTACGATTCCTTAAAGGATTGAGAATAATGGTATCACTTAACGCTTTAAAGATAAAGAGCCGATGGCTATGAGAAAATAGACCTTAGGGTCTATATTTGAAGGAAAAATATTCATATGATTAAGTTAATACTGTATAGTGCTGAGTTGAATAGACGCAATAATCTACTATCTACAGCAAGCCTTAAAAGAATAAATGCTATCTAGCAAAAACCAGATAGCACCTCTTTAAGCGTGATTAGGTATAAAAAACTAGTACAAGAACTGAAGTGCAATAAGATCATTAGCAGTAAATGGACGGCCAATACCAGGCACAGGCATACAAGCCAACATCCAAGAGTTGGGCTCAGGCCCTGGGGGTGTACCAGGGATATGTATGAAACCTACTTCTGGGTAGATAGCTGCCTCGTTTACAGGATTACCACCACAACTGTAAGAATTATCCATGTAATCAGTATGATGGAAACCCATAGTATGTCCTAATTCGTGACATATGATATTGACGATGGCCTCATTGGTAACTGCCCAATCCATAATATTCGTTAAGTGTAGACGAATGGCGCTACCAGGATTACCATTTAATGGTAAGTCGGCGTATCCTAACTTAGTTGGAAGAAGGGTCTCTTCTCTGTAAATCAAAATGTCAGCACTTTGCCAATGAGTTCTAGGCACTAAGTGAAATTGAATGGTTAAGTTCATCGTATTGAAGCGATGCAATGCCTCAACAATAAGTGGATCGAAATTATAGGGTATTGCGTGCGTAACATCCTCTCTATATATAGCCACGCTGAGTATTCTTATGCCGCTACCTGTGTTTACGATATTAGCAGTGTGGTACTGCTCTGCTTCGCCTACACGCAGTTACTGTGCGTTTATTTCTGCATCTAATTGGTCTTCACCAATAAACATGTCACCCTCTACGATATAACCCGTCTGGTTAGTAAGAGGATCTATAATTTTCTTTACGTCGTAGTCACTAAAACCTAGCGCCTTAATCTTACTTAGTACTTCTGCTGAAATGGGGTTATTATCCTCTGCCAATACTTCTTCTGTTTCTTGCTTACAAGAGAACAGGTACATCATTGTAAAGATGACAAGCGATAAAACAAGGAAATTTTTCATGTGGTTTTAAATTTTTAAGTAGATGTGGATTGTCTTAAAACTGAAGGCAATCGTGTGGTTTATTACTTTAAAGTTACTAAACTAGTGAATATCAGAAAATAGACCTTAGGGTCTATATTTTAAGGAAAAAACTTTCATATTTAAGCTAAACATACTTCCGATTACTACATAAACGCAGCGATGGGAGTTATCTTTGAGTGATTGATGACGATAAGTAAAAAGTAAAAAAGGCAGGCTTTTAAAGCCTGCCTTTTCTGTTAATAAGTAATTTTATCAATATACAACTTACTCTTTTACGATACGGGTGGCGTAGAGGTGTTGCCCTTGTGCATCGTGTACAGTAAGTATGTATAAGCCTGCTGGAAAGCTGCTGAGATCGAGCGAAACTTGTACATTACCTTCATCGGCAGATGTGGTTTGTTCTAATTGCTTTACGCCTTGTATAGAGTACAGTTCTATCCGTACAGTTTCGTATCCTTTGGGAATCTGAAGGGTAAGTCCCTCTGCAGTAGGATTAGGGTAAGCCTTGAAGGTGCTTGTCTCTGCTTCGACTGCTTCTATTATAGAAGGAGCAATGCTACTAGAGGCAGTACTTTCTTCGGTCTTTTTCCTTAAGACAATGGCATCGTTAAAGATGGGGTCTGTACAGTTGGCTGGGCAAACCGCTTCTTGACAATTCACTTCGGTCTTTGCCAGCATCCAACTACCTGTTTTGGCGTGAAAACCCGCGCCAAGAATTACCCGATTACATCGCTGGGCATCCAGTGAGTCCTCTGCTTCTACGGTACGATCTCGATGAAATTCCGTATCGAGCTTTTGAATACCATAGCCATCATCGTTGGTGTTGATAGTCGTCATTCCTCGTACTTGTGAGAGTGGATAACCCCGCCATTTTTTTAGTTCTTCTACGCTTGCCTTTGCTGAAGGGCCATCAGCCGTACCCGTTGGATAAAAGCAGGAAGTTGTCCTCGTTGAAATCGTTGAAATATACGATTCAAAGCTATCGAAAAGATCAATCAGCGTAAACAGATTGTAATATTCATTGTCTGGCTCTAACGCATCTACCTCGCAAACAGGGATAATAGTCTGATCTCCTTCTGTATCAAAAACCCTTATATCAACGGGGCTTCGCTCTAATACAGTAGGCTTCCGATCGTCTTTGAAAGAAGAGAAGTAGTGTCTTCTTGCACTGGCGTGTAGAAAGCCTCCCCCCACTGGATAGCCCTCCTGCCATAAAGGATGACTGCGTACATAAGCACTGTTTTGGATAGCTGCATTGTAGATTTCATTACCATTTGGGTAGTTGGGTGCACTGAGTAAATTACCAAGCAGTTGCCCTCCTGCCGACTGACCAAAGAGAATATTATACGGTGAGGTCTGGTACCACTCTACTACCGGATAATCATCTATGGCAGGTAAAAGCGAATTTTCCCACATCCCAAAGAAGCCAGGATCCCAAGCTGGATCGAGATAAACGAGTCTACTTGGTAGGTGCATAACGTTACCACTTGCTCTCATCTCAATGGCTGCTTGGGTAATGGCAATGGAGCCTAGCGAATGACCTGCCCATCGCATTTCTGTAGTGTTGCTTGTAGTCAGACGCAGATTGATTAATTTACTAACAAAGTCGCTAGCAATAGAAGCCGTACCGCCACTTTCTGTCGTCATAGTACCATCTGTTCTATACCATTGCGGACTAGCGCTGTATGTATTTTCAGCAGATTTCTCAGGGTAAGCATTAAGGTTAGACCCTTCATCGTCATACTCTGCGTATTGTGTCCAGAAATAGATGGCTACGTTCCAGCCTTGGTTCAACCAATGTTTGGCGACGTCTTCTGGGTTCTCAGCACCTTCTATGAGGCGACCTCTTTCATCTGATCCTGTCTCTACGTGTCGCTTATTAGCGCCTGGCTGCCAGCCGTGGACGTGGATGAGGGTAGGCTTACTAGGATCGAAGAAGCCGTCGTATAGGGCTGGGTTCTCTTCATACACCTCTTCTTTCCAGCGTTGTATCTTTTTATCGGCACTTCTGAAGTAAATGCCTCTATCGACTACTTCCAAAAAAGTAGAATCCATCATACAAAGCGTACCTTCACTATTTTGGTAAAAGGGCTGAATCGTCACCAGTCCCCATTCGTCACGGTCGGGTCCCATAGCACAAAAATAAAAGTTAGTAGGGTCTTCTACCTTACGGTACTGCTGCTTTATATTATCTTTGATGTACCATTCTACTCTTTCAAAGGGTACATTGAGTGCAAATTTTTCGGCAAAGTTGAGCTTCACTTCTGAATTCCAAATTTCGGAACCATTGCGTATGTAGCTAAGGTCTGCATCGTCGTCTACACAGAAAAACGCAGTTCCGCACACCTCTTCCTCTACGCCTTCTTCAGGTACCAATGCGATACAGCTATCTACACCAATCTGTCGATATACATCTACATCTCCTTGGTCGCCTTTTACCGCACTACTGTTAAGATTACCATCAAAGTCTACGTAGTAGCCAATTGTCTTACGATTATCAATCGTTGTGCCTATGGTGGGTACACCTGCCATACCGTATACAAAGTCACTTATACCATCTTCGTTTCCGCTAGGAAAGCGGAGAGCATCACCGGTAGCCAATACCCAATGTTCTGGTTCACCCAAGGTAGTTCCTGAAAAACTATCATAACCGTAGTCAACACCCCCTGCGGCATTATTACCAACCTGATAGTTGCCAATAGGTATCTGCACCTGTGTCCAGCCTGTAGCTGTAGGTACGAGTCGGTGTACGCCTGCATTGTGTGTACCAACCTGCGCTACCAACAAGCTTCCGTCATTTCCTACTTCTATGTCAGCAATGACAGTAGCAGGACTTTCAATAGTTGCTTCAAGTCGGGTAGCTGCAGGGTCCTCATTGAAGTCACCGTTCATTAATTCCATGGAGTAGACTGAATTCATAACACCATAATAGATTTTACCCCTATCTACTGCAATGCCCCAAGTCCTTTGTCCTGTTATTTCGATAGAGCTTAAGGTCTCTCCAGTATTGGCATCAATACGATAGATAAATCCATCTAGCTTTCTAGTAGTTACAAAAAACTGATCATTCACCTGATCGTAGGCAATATTACCGAGGCTTTCACCTGTTAAAAGGGCTAAACTCTTAAACAACTCCCATTCTCCGGTCATACCATCAATACGGTAAATTCCTCCTGCACCACCAGGCCCATAAGAACCAGCAGGACCGTAATGATCGGTAGCAGTTATATAGATGTCGCCATTGTTACGAATAGCAACCCCAAAGACATTACCTAACTGTTCTCTCGTCCAACTAGGATGTTTGTACATAGGCGCTTCCCAGTTGAGTCCTTTGGCTACACCAGTACGATCACGTACGTCAATAATCCCTACTACTGGACCCGCAGGATCTTCAGAACTACAAGTAACAACCGCTTGCCCTAGTTCTAAAATTTGTGCTTGTATAGGTAAATAAGTAGTAGAAAGTATAAGCAATACTAGTAATAATAAATAGCTTAATTTATATTCTCTCATTACTAATCTTTCTTAAGGGTGGCTACGATTGCTTTAAGTGCTTCTACTTCTTCCCTTAAGCTTTGTAGGCTTTCTATCTTCTTTTCTTGTTCTAGGGTGTATAAAGTAAGCTCTTCTATTTTTTCTAAAAGCTTCTGATTGATACTACCTAAGTAGACGCCTCCAGTGTTTTTTACTTCTTTAGCGGAAGGAATATTCGGTAAGTGACCGTTTTCTTTTACGTAGCTTTGTAAGTCCTCTAATGACATAAGTTCGTAGTCGTCTTCGAATACGTAGTCAGGCCAGTCTTCATCTAGGTCTACCAATACTTCTTCTACGGCTAGCTTTCCGTTAATACTCATTCTAAAACCTTCTGGAACATTGGTAGTACCGAGTGCTATTTGTCCACCATCTGTAGCGAATAGATTAAATACAGGTATTCCTGCTTGCCCTATGGTTAGCTCGGTAGCCGTTGGAGTAGTTACGTCCCAGGTGTTAGGTAGCAGTAAAGTACTGGCAAGCTCTAAGGTGCCAGTACGTACCCGATCGGTCATAATATCGAGTCTGTTGGTACCGCCGAGCCGCTGAAAATAAGCAAAGCCGCCTTCTCCTGATATAAAGTTGAACAGGGTTTCTTCTGTGCCGAACTTCATACTAAGGCCTCCGTAAAGTGTAACACGATTGGCGGTAGGGTCTCCGCCTATACCTAAGTTTCCAGCGATATTCGCGTTTTGATTTACTTGTAGTGCACCAATTCTACCGTCATTCATAATGGCAAGGTCCATCCTTACTTCATTGTCAAAAGGAACAGGTATAATGGCTCCTGTACCACTCTTTAACCAAAGTGGGTCTTGTGCATACACTTGACTTCCTGCTAGTAGACAGCAGATTACGAAAAATATTAGACTTGTTTTTGTCATGACTTTAGTGATTATGGGGTTTAGATAATGATGTGATTTAATACACTAAAGTTATTAAGTTATTTTATATCATAATATAGACCCTTGGGTCTATATTTTAAGGAATTTTTTATCATATGATTAGCCTTACATAGCCATGTTTTTTCACTTATTAGGCACTCTTTCATGAATGATAAATATTTGATAGTGATAATTTTATATTAAGCTTGGTAACTGTAAAGCCCTTATGGACGCTTGAACTAATACAATCTTAAAAAGATATAATTTATTATAAAATATTTTAAAAATATAAGATATTATATTGATAAGTATTCATCGCTTATAATAAATAAAAGAGGAAGACTGCGGGTACTTTTTCATACCAATTATTATTGATGCGAAACTATATAAAGCATCAAATATGACTTTATATAGTTATAGCTTAAAGAGAAATAAAATTAATATAATTAATTGTAGTTTTATTATTAACAATAAATATAAATTTTATTATAAAATAAATAGATGGTGATAAAATAAAAAAATATCCAGAAATGCATCATCCGCTAGTGTCCTATGAGATACATCCTTCCTAATTTTATGCTGACTTTGCTAATAAAATAATTAGATGCAAATAGTGTATTTAAGTATCTCAAAGATACGAAGTGGTTAGCTACTAAGAAATAGACCTTAGGGTCTATATTTTAATGAAATTATTTTCATATAAAGGCTTAGTGAGGCGTATATGTAACAAGGTGTTTTGGGTTGTTAACCATAAGATAGTAAAGCATAGGTAGCTTCAAAACAACATATAGGAACTTATTTTCTAAAATGAACACTCTCGAAGCCTTCACTACTTAGGTTTCAGGAAACTGAATCTGTTATCTTACGATTCCTCATCCTTCTTCAGTGCGGGTTTAATTGATAAGCTTTATACTATGTATACATACTAATAGAAAACACTCCTTCATTGCTTATCATCCATTTCGTTCGTTCGCGTTGGTTGGCTACTTATGAAAAAATTAACATTTTATTAACAACCCAAAATACTTATATTCGTTCTCTATAATAGCTGAAAATAACTTATGCTTTTACTTGTAAATATTATTTGCCTATAAAACCAATTATTAATAAATATTTAACACTTATTTAGAGCCGTTATTAGTATTTTTTTAATTTTTTGGTGGTGATACGTTACATCTATTGAAAAGGCTTAGTAGATATAGCACTTCTTTATCTTTTTACAAAAAAAAAAACAAACCGATGAAAAAGATCAATTTAGCACTCATTTTAGCTTTACTGTTGGTAGTGAGCTA